>JAYUED010000156.1:0-3724 GCA_043739385.1 Betaproteobacteria bacterium
ACACGGCGAGATCTGGATCAAGGCGCCCACCTGCATGCTGGGTTACTGGAACCTGCCCGAGCAGACGGCACAGGTGCTGGTTGATGGCTGGTATGCCACCGGTGACGGCGGTTACCTCGACGAAGAGGGTTACCTGTACCTGACCGACCGCATCAAGGACATGATCGTGTCGGGCGGCGAGAACATCTACCCGGTGGAAGTGGAAGAGGCATTGCGCCAGCACCCCGCTGTGCTGGACGCCTGCGTGGTCGGCCAGAGCGACCAACGCTGGGGTGAAGTGGTGGTGGCGGTGGTCGAACTGCGTCCCGGCGCCAGCGCCAGCGCGGACGAATTGCAGGCCCCTGCCCGCAGCCGCATTGCCGGCTTCAAGTGTCCAAGGATCGTGCGCTTTGGGCCGTTGCCGCGTACGGCTTCGGGGAAGTTGCAGAGGGCGCAGTTGCGGTTGCAGCTCAAGGACGGCAGGGGCTATTGAAGTTCGGGCATTCACCACACTGTTTGAGCTGAGGTTCCACGGCTACGTCCAGTGCGCTGAAGCGCAGACCAACGATGTCCTGTGGCCCTACTCGATACTCGACATAGTGGCCTGGGCCGCGATGGTGCCATCCAATCTTTAAACGGGTGTTGTACCGCCTTTCTTAAGTAACTTTGCAGCCACGCGAAACAAATCGGGCATGTCTAAGCGTCCGTCCTTCCTGCTGAACATGACACCAATTCTTTCTAGCGCCACAAACAGGTCCCGCTCGCTACCAGGATTTGTCCCAGTGATTTCGAATGGTGGCAAATAGCTATTCTTCTTGGCATCTGCAACCAGTACTTCCAAAGTTTTTGTTTTGCGCCATGCCTTAAAAACCTCTTTATCGTTCTGCGGCAATAGTAGGCCTGCCAACGGCGCGAGGACGCCCTTAATCCAGAGAAATTCTTGGTGTAACTGGTCAACTCGCGTCTTTGAAGCGGCCCGCAAACCATGCCTAATCCCTTCAGAAGTTATCGCTCTGTCTTCAGGAACACCCCCATGCTTAGAAGCCGCGATCATTAGACCCAAAAAACTTCTCGGAGTTACTTCAAAAAAAGCATCCGAGAGATGCTTGATTGGCCAATCGTATGTTTTCCCTTTCTTGTGGCCGTGGGCGCCTTCACCCATATATGGGCCTGCTAACAGTTCCATTACGCGGGCTTGATCTTCTACAGAATGGGCAAGTGCCCACTGCCTCGCCAAGATTTCTTCTTGAGTCGCAGAGGCTACGTTGAGCGAATTCAGCAACTGATTGAAGGCATTTCTTGCCAAATTAGAGGAGGTCAAAATCAGCCTCGAATAAAGCAATCCATAAAGATCAGCAGATGACCAAGTGAGGCGCACGGCACCTGTCCGCAACTTCGGCAACTCTACAAACCTCAACGTATCGTCGTCTATCTGATCGGGTCTGAGGAAGAGTTTCATCTTGATTCTGCGGTAAGCCCGCATGGCCCAAACAACCTCAACCAATGCTTCAGTAAGTAGTCGCCTTCTTGGCCACGTATTGGCCACTGTATCCAGTGCGTCATACACAACTAGAAGAGTTAATCCCTTGTTATGAAAGTACTGCTCATACTTGTCCAAATAGTCGTTTCTTTTCTCCCAATCTAACGACAGTTTCACCGCTTCCTTCAGGGGCATCAGTGCTTCGCCAGCGACTTTACCCGCAGCACGAAGTATGGTGGCCCACCAGAATCCCTTTGCATTTTCTAAAGTTGCGCCGTCTCCGACCACCGAATTCAGCATTTCGTATGTCACACCTAAGCTACCACCGACCCCGCCGGTGAATCCAAATCCAACACGAACGTTATCAAGGCCAAGATTGGGATAAGCTTTCGAAGCTGCTTTGCGCGTCTCGTCCTGCCCTAAAACCCCAGACCAAAAACTTTTGCCAGCCCCTCTCGGTCCAACGACAATTGGCGTAGCGGGGTCAAGCGCAGCGGCATGCGTTTCGGGAGCGAAGATATCTTCAAGCTTTGGAACGTTATCCCCAACAGCATCGTTGGAAACGTCGGCGGGAATCGACGAGATAGCCAAGCGCAATTGATGAAAGTCAGTTTTCTTTAACATTTTCAGTCCTACGCATATCCGGAATTGACTCGCTCAGACGATTCAAGAACGCGCCATAGGATGCTTTGTATAGAGCCTCAGAGAGCAAATCCCGCTTAATCCGTGGATTGAACAGCCTGAATTGGTCATCGTTCAAGATTGCCGTGGGCTCACGGAACACGAGCGACTCCTCTGGTAAAACTTCATTATCCGGAATCTCATCATTCCAAGGCACATTGCTAAAAGGAGCTGCGGCCGCGAGTGGCTCCGTAGCGCGCGCTGCTGACTTTTCAAGTCCACATTTAATAAATAACTGTCGGCATCTTTCGGTAAAAGCATCGCGGTCGATGGCGTCGACTGGAGCTTTACCTTGAACCATTGAAAGTCTTTCCAACCATTCCGGGATCAACTTATCGGTAGACGGGGCAAAGCGTGCAAGGTGGGCCAGCAAGACCTCATAACCCTGAAAAGTCTGCGGCTCGTCCAAGCCGAACAAAAACACTTCCGCCCCTAACCCTAAGATGGCACTTGCGGTCGTCTCGTGCAGGCCGGCACGAGCGTCAACCAAAATGGCGTCATACCGGGTGGGGTCGGAAAATCGATCAACAAGCTCGGAGATCTGGTCGAGAATTGACGCCACCGTCCCGTTTGGACGGAGATCCTCTGCATAGGCACGTGCGATTTTCGACAATACATCAGCGGGATTTCGAAGGGATCGTCGACCGAACGCAGGAATTACATCAATGCGCCCGTAACGACTAGCTAAATCAGAGGGCCCGACCAAGTCTGCTAAAAACGCCTCGTCTAGCGGTACCAGTCCATTTTCCACCAATGCATCGATCAATCCGAATTCAGGCAATGTGCCGTCATCCAGCAGTAAAGACCCAAGACCAGGCGCTTCCATGTCAAGATCAACGGCAAGAACTCGCTTACCAGATGTTGCTAAGTGCGCTGCGGCAATCGAAAGTGCGGTAGACCTGCCCACACCTCCTTTTAGACTTGCGAAAACGAATCGTGGCGGCGGCGGCGCCTTATCAGCAGGTGATCGAAGCCAATCTGCCCCGACCAACCTCCGATCAATCAATCGGATTGCATGACCAGCAACCGTAATAGTGAACGCGGAGGATGACGAGAGTAAGCCGTCTGAGCCAAAGTCAGCCTTGCTCATAAGAACGCGATCTTCGCGTGCATATGAGCCCAATGCACGCCGAATTTGCGCGGTGACACGCTTTTCAACTAACGCGTCGAGTTCCGCAGGAGCCACAAATGCCAGACGCCCACTTATGTCTCGCAGCAGAACACCGGAAGCGAGCATATCGTTTCCAAGCTCCTTCAAGATAACTGCAATGAGTTTGGGCAAGCTGTCGTCAAAGCAAATCCGCATATCAGACCTTTAAGTGCCAATGGACGCGACGGCTTGCCTAGCCTGCGCCGACCAGGAGTCGACCCACTTGTCCAACACCTCATCCCCTTTGCAATAGCGCATTCCGGTTGCCCAATTTTGTAAGAATGAGACATCCCTAGCGAAATTGATCAAAGGCGTGGACCTCCTTCCTTCCAGGGTATCGGCGCGTGTCAAGCTACTTGTCGCCTCATTCATGCGGCCAACCGCTGAATATCGTTGCAACCGGAATGGGCCTTGATGACGCAGTCACGTTCGGG
>JAYUED010000157.1:0-33195 GCA_043739385.1 Betaproteobacteria bacterium
CTCCTGTTTACCTGAGGACTTAGTTGCTGTGCTTGACTCTCGTTATCTGAGTCCGCCCATTTATGCTGAATTTCACGAATTTCAGGCAGGATTTTGATAAAAACTCTGACTATCTCTGGGTCGAAATGGGTGCCTGCAGCGTCTTGGATGTGCTTCAAAATAGTCTCGATGGGCCACGGCTCCTTGTAGGGTCGCCTCATGCTGAGCGCATCAAACACATCAGCCACTGCAACTATGCGTGCAGACATGGGTATGTCTTCTCCCTTTAGGCCATCCGGGTAGCCACTGCCATCCCATTTTTCATGGTGGCGCAAAGATACCTCCGCGGCTAACTGAAAAACGAGCGCATTGCTCTTGCTCAAAATCTCAAACCCAACTTGCGGATGGGTTTTCATGATGATCCATTCTTCTGCAGTCAGTGGCCCAGGCTTGCGCAGTATCGATTGCGGAATGCCAAGTTTGCCAGTGTCGTGCATGGGGGCAGCCAGCTCCAGCTGATTGGCACTTTGCGTATCCCACCCGCAACCTCGTGCCAGTACGTTCGCATAAGCGGCCATGCGCCAGATATGGGCACCGGTATCGGTGTCGTTGTAGTGACCGGCATGACCAAGCATCAAAATGGCATCGCGGTAGCTCCGCTCTAGGGCGCTAGCCTGTACTCTTGCGAGATGGGCGCTTACTCTGGCACAGACAATCTGGGGTAATACAGGCTTGACGATGTAGTCAACACATCCCGCTTCAAAGCCTGCTGTTTCGTGCGCGGTACCGGTGTAGCTGGTCACAAAAATGACCTGCACACGCTGCGTCGGGTCAGTTTTCCGGATTTGACGGCACAAATCGTAGCCGTCTACGTCTGGCAAGCCCACATCAAGTAACACCAACGCAGGCTTGTGCTTGATGAGCGCTGCCAGTGTCTCAACGCCGTTGCGCGCAAATACCAGCGTGTATTTGGACGCCAAAATGGTGTCCATGATGGCCAGGTTGGCGGGATCATCGTCAACGACCAAGATAGTGCGAAGGTTCATGGTTAATCCCCTATATGGATACTGTATCCACTGGCAAGTTGCAGCGTGCTGGCTTCGGCACCTCGAAAATCATAGTCCACTACGTTAGCCCAAATATCCGCCAGCACCCAGGGAGGTAACAGAGGATTAATCGACATTAAGATTTTTTTTGCAGGTGTTGAGTTGTCGGTATCCAGCGCAGCCAACAGATTGACCAGCAGTACTTTGAGGACGGCTTGCTGCTCAGACGACAAGGGTGGGGCTGAGGGCGCGGAGCCAGGTGTGGGCTGTGCGTCAGTGCCACGGGGGTTGGATGTAGCGTACTGGTCAATTGCAGTCACCGCGGCGCTTAGGGCTTGCACTAATTGAGCCAGTATCAATGCTGGGTCGTCATCGCCCATTAGGGCCTTTTCTAGCTCGCCGGCCAAGCGACGCGTATCTTGTAAAGCCAAGTTGGCGGCGACCCCAGAAAGCTTATGGGCCAGCGCAGCAGCAGCAGCGCGGTCGCCCTTGGCCAAGTTTGCGGCTATGTCTGCGGCGGCATGGCGGTATCCGTCAACAAAACGGCGCAGGTATGAGTGATAGGTCATCACATCTGACCACAATTGAAGCCCCTGGCCCACGTGGAGCACGTTGACCTCTGGCCATGCTTCATGATGGGGTGGGCTTACTAGTGAGGCAACTATGTCAGCGGAGGGCATGACCGGCGTCGCATTCGCACGCCGGCGTAAGCGTTGAATCAGCGCGATGGTAGAAGGCACATCAAACGGTTTGCTGACAAAGTGCGTCATGCCGGCCTCTATTGCGGCGTCTTGCTGTGATTTGAAGGCCCCGGCAGTCAAGGCAACAATGGGCAGATCGTCAAATTGCGGCATGCGACGCAGTCTGCGAGTAGCTTCAATGCCGTCGAGCACAGGCATTTGCACGTCCATCAGCACCAGATCTACCTCATCAGGGTGCGACAGCAACCAGAGAATGGCATCTTCACCGTCAACAGCCAGGGACACGGTGGCGCCTTGCCCCATCAAAATACGTTGAGCCACATCACGGTTGATATCACTGTCGTCCACCACCAACACCCTGACACCAGCAAGACCATCGCGGGACATTTGCATCAAAGTGGGAAGCACACCCACTGTAGCGGCGCGTCTGTGCTGTGCTTCCATGACGGCGTTGTACAGGCCTGATGCCGTCACCGGCTTGTACAAAAGGGCATCCACCAGCTCTGCATCGGGCTGGCTGGCCAAAGTAGTGAAGGAAAAGGCCGTGGCCATGATCACGATGGGGCAGGCGCTTTGTGGAATATGCTCTCGAAGGGCGCGGGCGGTCGCCAATCCGTCCATGCCTGGCATTTTCCAGTCCAGGATGACCACGTTGGGCAGCTTGGCACTTTCACGCTCCAGAACATGTGCCAGCACCGCTGCGCCTGAATCTACGGTGCTGACCTGCCAACCTAAACTTTGAGCCACAGCACCGATGGCTTTCAGGGCGATATCACTGTCGTCAGCGATCAGCGCGTCAATTTGCGTGAGGTCAGTTAAGGGGAAATAGGTATCCTTCGCGGACACCAGGGGCAGCGTGAACCAGAACTTACTTCCTTCGCCGAGGGTGCTGATCACCCCAATTTCGCCCCCCATCAAGCTTACCAATTGGCGGCAAATCGTTAATCCAAGCCCTGTGCCGCCAAAACGGCGGGTCGTGGAGGTATCCGCCTGGGTAAAAGCCGAGAAGATGCCGCGTTGTAACTCAGGTGCGATTCCTATGCCTGTGTCTTGCACATGAAAGCGCAGCATGGGGGGGCTATCGGCTCGGGTCAGCAACTCGGTGCGCACTTCAATGCGTCCTGTATACGTAAATTTGATGGCGTTGCTGCACAGGTTGATGAGCACCTGCTCCAGCCGCAAGGCATCGCCAACTATAGCCAAAACCCCTGCTGGCAGGGGAGCGACGATCAGTTCAATGTCTTTTTCACCGACCGCTATGCCCAAAGCAACGGCGACGTTGTCAATCACATCGCGTAGTCGAAAAGGCGCTTGCTCAATCATCATCTGACCGGCTTCAATTTTGGACATGTCCAAAATGTCGCTGATCAGACTGAGCAGCATGCGTCCAGATGCCCTGATCTTGCGCACCATGGTTCGTGTGTTCAGATCAAGATTAGCTTGTTCCAGCAGGTAAGCCAAGCCCAAAATGGCATTCAAGGGTGAGCGGATCTCGTGGCTCATGTTGGCCAGAAAATCCGTCTTAGCCAAATTGGCTTCCTCTGCCACCTTGAGGGCTTCTTTACGGAGGGCCGTGGCTTGAGTCAACGCGGTGATGTCGCGCACGATGCCTACAAATTTGCGTTTATCCCCTAATTGGATTTCATTCACGGCCAACTCGAGCGGGAAAATACTGCCATCCTGGCGCAGGCCTGACACTTCGCGTTCAAAAGGGGCTTCCAGTGTTGCCGTGGAGGTTTTGCGACGTTCGAGATAAGCATGGTGGTCGCTGCGGTAGGGTTCTGGCATCAGCATGTTTATGTTCATGCCAATCACATCGGACGCTACATACCCAAACATGCGTTCTGCCGCAGGGTTTATGGTTTCCACGGTGCCGCGTTCGTCAATCGTGAGAACACCGTCGGCCATAGTGCCCACGACGGCGGTCACGCGCGCGGACACTTCACGAAGGCGCTCGCCCGTCAGCTCCAGCTCCGTGGTGCGTGCCACCACGCGTTGCTCTAGTTCGGCATGGCTTTGGCGCAAATTCGCTTCACTGGCCTGCAACGCCAGCCAGTTTTTTTTGCGCTCTGTCACATTTCTGCTGGTGATGACGAACATGGTGCGTTCACCTGAGTCCACTTGAATCGCAATAGCACTGCTCTCTAAGTCAACGTACGCTCCGGTATCTTTGCGGCGGTTTCTGTATTCAAAATCTTTCACGTACTCGCCACGCATACCCTGGCGACTTGGCCATTGATCGGGAGGCAGCAATTCGCCGTTAGGTTGTACCAGTTCAATGAGGGCCATCATGTCGGCCATGGGCATGGACGTGTCAAAAAGACCGTGCAAGTTGCGTCCAACCTTGTTTACGCGAACAATTTTTCGGTCTTTGTCAAAGACAAAGACCGATTCCGTCGTGCTCTCGAAAATCGCCTGTAACTCATTGCTCGCTTGCAGCACCGTTTGCTCCGCCGTCTTAAGTGCTGTGATGTCCAGGTACGTCCCAATGAGGGTAATGGTACGACCATTGGCATCGCGCTCAAGGGTCTGAACACGTGAGAGGAGCCAAATCCAATGACCCTGCTTGTGCAAAACACGGTAGGTGGTTTCAATCAGCGCTTGACCGGAGTTAATGCTTGTATCCTGAGCTTGAATGAATGCCTGCTGGTCATCGGGATGGATGCGGTGGAGCCAAAAATCGGGGTCAGAGGCTGCATCCCCGCGCTGGAAACCGATCATTGTGAAGACATGCTCATCAAGTGAACGTGTCATGCTGGGTACGTGAAACCGCCACATGGCCAAACTGGAACCCTGCAGCGCCAACGCTAAGCGCTCAGCCGTCTGGAGCTTGTCTTGGTCGTTGGTTACATTTGATTTTTCGGCTCGAGCTCGCAGGTTTTGAATCCAAAACAGCGAGCTACCAGCCAGCACGAGTAGCACAGAGTAAAGACCAGCCCCAACCAAAATGGGCTTGTAGTCTTCCAATGCCGCAGACGGATTGGCGCTGCGATTAATCCAGCTGGTGTCCAAAAACAGCATTCCAACCGCGGTCAGGGCAGTCGCAAGCAACACCCATTCAAGCGGTTTACGGTATGAACCTATTGATTTGAATTTTGCATCCATCAAATGCAATTAAGCATCAAGTGACAAAAAGTTTCAGGCCTGTCGCAATAATGACCTTGAGGTCAGCATAGCGACTTCAAGGAACTGTGCACGGGGTTCTGTTTCAATGGTGTGCTGCGTTAAAGAAATCCCAACACTACGCCTATAAACATCGCGCAGCCCACCCAGTGGTTCAACCGGAAGGCTTTAAAGCAGCCGTCTCTAGAACGGGTTCGGATCAGCTGAAAATGCCATAGTGCTTGTCCTGCTGCGACAGCAATCGCTATAAAAAACGCAGCATTCCAGGCTCGTCCATAAAGCGCAGAAATCCAAATCAGCAGATATAGTGAATAGCTCACCATCACAAAGCCAACATCCCAGCGACCCAGCGTGATGGCAGAGGTTTTCATGCCGATTTTGAGGTCGTCATCGCGGTCTACCATGGCGTATTCAGTGTCGTAGGCGATCACCCAAAACAAATTGCCCACTAGCAGCATCCATGCTAGCGGTGGTACTTTGCTTTGTACTGCGGCGAAGGCCATCGGGATGCCAAAACTGAACGCCACGCCCAGAACGGCCTGTGGCATGGCTACAAAGCGTTTGGCGAAAGGGTAAATCAGTGTGATCGCCAGTGCTGCGAATGACCACAGTACGGTGGCGCGATTGGTCGTCAGCACCAGTGCGAAGGCAGCCAGCGCCAACACCGCACCAAACGTCAGCGCGGCTTTGACGCTGAGTGCGCCGCTGGTGACGGGACGCTGGGCAGTACGCTTGACGTGGCGGTCAAAGTCCTGATCAGCCACATCGTTAACGCAGCAACCCGCGCTGCGCATTAGGATGGTGCCGAGAGTGAACACCGTCAGCAAGTGCCAGCCAGGGAAGCCGCCCGCCGCGATCCACAGCGCGCTGAGGGTGGGCCAAAGTAGCAGCAGCCAGCCTGCGGGCCGGTTCCAGCGGATTAAATCGAGGTAGCGCTTCATATGGCCCAACGCAGTGGGTTTACTTGTCCGTCAGGCAAACATGCCCAGCTGACGCAAATCGAGCAGCTTGCCTTGCAGCGGCGGGTGGATCTTTACGGTCATGACAAGCGTTTTACTCCAGGAAGTTCACACGCGTAAATGGCGTTGCGCAACGCGGCAATCGCTTCATAGCGGGTAAAGCTGCGGCGCCATGCAAGCACGACGCGGCGCATGGGAGGAGGTGAACCTTGGGCATCAGTGATGGGCAGGTAATTGACTAAAAATTCGTCCGTTTTGCGGCGCCGGGGGTGGTCTCTTTCCAGCGCTTCCTTGGGCACCGACAAACGCGGTACCAGCGTCACACCCATGCCCGCCGCCACCATGTGCTTGATGGTTTCCAGCGATGAGCCCTCAAAGCTTTTGCGGATGCCCTCTGCGTCGCTCGAAAACCGGGCGAATTCAGGGCAAACCTCGAGTACATGATCACGAAAACAGTGGCCATTTCCCAGCAGCAGCAGCGTTTCTTTTTTGAGCGTTTCTGCGGTCACGCTATCAAGTCCTGCCAAGGGGTGCTGACTGGGTACAGCCGCTAAAAAAGGCTCGTCGTACAGATCGGCAGTGGCCAAGCCGGTATCGGGGAAGGGCTCGGCCATGATGGCGCAGTCGATCTCGCCCGTGCGCAGCATTTCAATCAGTTTGACGGTGAAGTTCTCTTGCAGCATCAGCGGCATTTGAGGGACGCGGGCGATGGCATGGCGCACCAGATCAGGCAGCAAGTAGGGGCCAATGGTGTAGATGATGCCCAGCCGCAGCGCGCCAGCCAGGGGGTCTTTGCCGCGTTTGGCGATATCCCGGATTTTGGCGGACTGCTCCAACACACTTTGCGCCTGCTGTACGATTTCTTCGCCCAATGGCGTCACCGTGACTTCGTTTGCGCTGCGCTCAAAGAGCTTGATTTCGAGCTCTTCTTCCAGCTTTTTAATAGCGACCGACAGTGTGGGCTGGGAGACATGACAGGCTTCGGCAGCATGGCCGAAATGCTTTTCTCGTGCTAACGCGACGATGTATTTGAGTTCGGTGAGAGTCATAGTTGTATTTTGACGGGCGTCGTTGCGACTTGCATCAAGCTCCGCAGCATTTTTTATATTTTTTACCACTTCCGCACGAACACGGGTCATTGCGTCCAGGTACTTCGGTTTTGCTGATGGGGGCAGGCGTAACGGCCATGCGCTCGTACAGTTTCTGCGACAGCATGTACAACGCGCCAATGTTGGCCATGCTGTCGTCAAACAGCTTGAGGCGCTGGCGGTCGTTGGTAATAGCTGCTTTGCCCTCTGCGTGCAGTTTGTCAATGGGGGCGTAGAGGCGTGGTACTTCTTTGCGTTCGCGTTTGTCCAGCAGTTGCCAATGGTCATCTTCCAGCATGGAATAGGCCAGTGCCATACCGCGTGCCCAGAGTTCAGCCATTCGGGGTAGGTTGGCGGCAACGGGCTCTGGTGGTGTTGGGGCTGCGGTGGTGGAGTGGGTTGCGTTCAGGGCGTCACTGGCAGCCTCTTCGCCGGCTTCTTCGGCAAGTTCATTCCCGACTTGTGCCCAATCCGTTAGCAGAGGTACAAAGTAGGCTTCATCTGGCAGCAGAGTTTTCGTCTGCTGAGCCGTCATTTCTTGGTCCAGGCCATCCAAAATCGCATCCATGCGTTTTTGGGTGAGGGCGGTTAAGGGGGCGCGTACCGCCTCGTCCAGCGTGGCCCAGTCCATGTCATGCACTTCAAACAGCGCACTGAGCAGCTCATCGGCCAAGCCGCTAAAGGGTGAGATCACCGCGCCGGTGATGAAGCCCTCTAGTAACTCTGGCAATGGGCCATTGACCAGAGCGGGGTGCATCAACGTGTCGTTGAATGCTTGGGCGTCGTCGTCTGTCCAGACGGTATAGGCGTTCTCGTCGATGGCGTCGATTGCATTGGTATCTGGAGCAGCAGCGGTATCTTCTGGGGAGGTTGTCATGGTGGTTCAGGCTTTCAAGTAGTCCGATTTTCCCCCTAACCAGCGTTGTACATGGCGATCGGCCAGTTCCGGGTGGCTGTCCAGCATGCGCGGGGCTAGCGCCCGGGCCCATTCCAGCAATGCCGTGTCGGTTGCCAAGTTGGCAAAACGCAGCAGTGGCGCGCCTGATTGGCGAGCCCCCAGGAACTCGCCAGGGCCACGAATATCAAGGTCACGCCGGGCAATCTCGAAGCCGTCGCTGGTTTCCGCCATGGCTTTCAGGCGGGCTTTGGCGGTGTCGCTCAGGCGCCCGTTTTCGCCTTTGGAGTACAGCAGCACGCAGGCGGATGCCGCCGCGCCACGGCCCACTCGGCCACGCAACTGGTGCAGCTGCGAGAGGCCAAAGCGCTCGGCGTGTTCGATCACCATCAGGCTGGCATTGGGCACGTCTACGCCCACCTCGATCACGGTGGTGCTGACTAGCACCGCCATGTGGCCCTCAGTGAACATCGCCATCACAGCCTGCTTTTCGGCACTGGTCATGCGTGAATGCAACAGGCCAATGAGTAATCCGGGCAAGGCAGCGCACAGCGCCTCGTGGGTGGCCGTGGCGTTGATGAGGTCGATGTGTTCGCTTTCTTCAATCAGCGGACAGACCCAGTAAATTTGCCGCCCTTGGGCGATTTGGGCACGGATGCGCGCCACCACCTCGTCGCGTCGGTGCTCGTCCACAAGTTTGGTGACGACGGGGGTACGGCCTGGGGGCAGTTCGTCGAGGGTGGAGACGTTCAGGTCAGCGTAGTAGCTCATCGCCAAGGTGCGTGGGATGGGCGTAGCAGTCATCATCAGCAGGTGGGGTTCGCACTGGATGGCCATGGAGTCAACTTCATGGGCGGTATTTACTTCATTATCAATAGCGTTAGGTGCAGATGAGACCTTGGCCTCTGGCACTTTATGCATCTTTTCTCGTAAAGCTAGGCGCTGCTGCACGCCAAAGCGGTGCTGCTCGTCAATGATGGCCAATGCCAAGTTGTGGAACTGCACATGCGTCTGGATGACAGCATGTGTGCCGACCACCAGCGCGGCCTCGCCACTGGCGATTAGCCCCAGCATTTCTGTACGTTTCTTTTTCTTTTGGCTGCCTGTAAGCCAAGCTACGCGCTGGCCCCGTGGTGTTAGCAAGGGTTCCAGCCAGCTCACCAGCTTGGCAAAGTGCTGCTGCGCCAGAATTTCCGTGGGCACCATCAGCGCGCACTGCCAGCCGGCGTCAATGCACAGCGCCGCCGCCATGGCTGCCACCACGGTTTTGCCAGAACCCACGTCGCCTTGCAGCAGTCGGTGCATGGGAATTCCATTCCAGTCATGGCCAGAGGCGAGGGTAGTGTCCGCCTTGCGTGCCAAGTCTTGCGCGATCTCTGCGACTACCCGTGTTTGTGCGCCCGTCAGTCCAAACGGCAGTGCGGCCAGCAGTTGGGAGGGGAGGCCTGTTTTCTTATTTTTGAGGGGTATGGCAAGCCGTGGTGCCCGCAGCCGGTCATGCTCGCGCCGCGCTTGCAATTGCGAGAGTTGCTGGGCCAGCAACTCCTCTGCTTTGAGGCGTTGCCACGCGGGGTGGCTGCGGTCTTCCAGTGCGGCGAGCGTGGTATCGGGCGCTGGGTAATGCAAAAAAGAGAGCGCCTCGCGCAGATTCCATGAGCGTAAGAGGCGTATTTGAGCTGGAATTTCGTCTGCATCGAGCAGCCCGTCATCGTCGGGCAAGGTTTCCGACAAGTCTGCCCTGTCCAGCCCAATTTGCACCGCCCGTCTCAGATAGTTTTGCGGCAAGGCTGCTGTGCTGGGGTAGACCGGCGTCAACGCGGTGGGCAGCTCGCCCGTCAGGGGCTTGCACACCGGATGCATCATCGTCCAGCCCAAAAAACCACCGCGCAACTCACCTCGAACGCGCCAACGACTGCCTACACACAGCGCTTTTTGCATGGCAGGGTAGAAGGTAAAAAACCGCAGCAGGCAGGTGTCACTGCCATCGTCCACCGTTACCAAAAGTTGCCGCTTACCGTGGATTTGCACCTCGCTTTGGGTGACTGTGGCCTCGATTTGCACCGTATCGCCTTCGCGTGCCGAGAGCAGCGTGGTGATGCGGGTTTCATCCTCATAGCGCAGCGGAATGTGCAGCGCGAGGTCGATGGGGCGGAAGAGGCCTAGCTTGTGGAGGGCTTTTTGCGGCGGACTTAGGGGCTTGGCGGGGGGCATGGGGGGATTTTGCCTGCGCAAAGTGGCTCTCCTGCGAAAATCCCCTCTATGACCACTGTACCCCGCACCTTCACCCTTAGCGATTTCGATTTTGTTCTTCCACCCGACCTCATCGCTCAGCACCCCGCTACTGTGCGCAGTGCGTCGCGGTTGCTGGACGGCACGGGCACAAACACAGGCACAAGCATTGATGTCAGTGCACCGGTTGACCGTATCTTCCATGACCTCCCGAACCTGCTTCAGCGCGGCGATCTGCTGGTCTTTAACGACACTAAAGTGCTCAAAGCCCGTCTCTTTGGCGAGAAGTCAACGGGCGGTAAGCTGGAGTTGTTGGTGGAGCGGGTGTTGCCAGGCAACGAAGTCGTGGCCCATATTAAAGTCAGCAAAAAACCGCCTGTAGGCAGTACGTTGGCGATGATCGGCGGGTACACCGCTACCGTTTTAGGCCGCTGGCCAGACGAGCAGGGCGCGTTGTTCCGCTTTGGCTTCAGTGACGAGCCGCACGGCTTGATGCGGGACAACGGCCATGTGCCGCTGCCGCCCTACATCGCCCATACCGATTCAGCCGAGGATGAACAGCGTTACCAGACCGTTTTTGCCCGCAACCCCGGTGCGGCGGCGGCACCCACGGCAGCGCTCCATTTCGACGAGGCCTTGCTGGCCGCGTTAGAAGCGAAAGGCGTGCAGCGGGCCAGCGTCACGTTGCATGTGGGCGCGGGCACCTTCCAGCCCGTCAAAACCGAGAACCTCGCTGAGCACCAGATGCACAGCGAGTGGTATGACTTGCCCGCAGCCACGCAGCAAGCCATCGCCGATTGCCGCGCCAGGGGGGGGCGCGTCGTTGCCGTGGGGACAACGACGGTGCGCACGCTCGAATCGTGGGCGCAGACCGGGCAGACCACGGGTGACACGCGCATCTTCATCACACCAGGATTTGCATTCCAGGTGGTGGACATACTCATCACCAATTTCCATTTGCCCAAGTCGTCGCTGATGATGCTGGTCAGCGCCTTTGCGGGCTACGAGCCCATCATGGCGCTGTACCGCCACGCCATTGCGCAGCGCTACGGTTTCTTCAGCTATGGCGATGCAATGTTGCTGGCACGGGCGGTTGTAAGGGGTGATCTGTGAATGCGAGATAATTTGAGACTGTTTTAGCCTCTGACAGTTTTTTGACACCGAGCGATGCATCGCTCGGTGTACTGTTCCGCTCTTCTTTCGTTTCACCAAGCTTCATGACCACTACCGCGATACCCAACGACGCCTTTACCCAAAGCCTGCAAAAAATTGCGCAATGGATTGCGTCCGGTGAGCTGCCCCAAGCCGCAACCGCGCTGAATGTGGCCTTAAAGAAGCAGCCGAAAGACCCGCGTGTGTTTATGCAAGGTGCGCGTTTGGCCGAGGCCTCTGGTAACCCCAAAGGCGCTGAAGAATTGGCCCGCCGTGCACTGGCGCTCAGCCCCGGCTGGGTCGTGTCAATCACCGAGCTGGCGTCGCTACTGGCCCGCCACAACCAGCTGTCTGAAGCGCTGACTTTGGCTAAAAAAGCGGTGACACTGGAGTCCAGCAACCTGCAAGTACTGTCTTACGCTGTAGAAATTGCACACCAAGCGCAGGATTTTCCCCAGGCGACAACATGGCTCCAGCGTATGGCGGTGCTCAACCCGGGCAATCCACAGGTTAAAACCCTGATCGCTCGCAATTTGCGCATCCAGGGTGACAACGCCAGTGCCATCGCGGTATACGACGAGTTGATTGCTGCCAATCCGCTGCACGGGGATGCCTTGCTGGGCCGCGTACAGATGGCTTGGATGGCGGATGACTTGGCTACCGCCTTGCCCATTTGCGAAACCCTGTGCACGGTAGACCCTGAAAACGAAGTCTTCCTGTTCTGGCGCACGCTGGCCCAGGGCCTGACACCGGCGACTATGCCGGTGGCGATGGTGAAGGCCATGCATGACGATCAGGCTACCCAATACGACCTGCACATGGTCAAGAATTTGAAGTACCAGTTGCCCAAGACGATGGCAGCACTGATTCAGGCGCGTTATCCCGAGCCCACCTATAACCTGCTGGACTTGGGCTGTGGTACAGGCCTGCTGGGCCTGTACCTCGGCAAGCTCGAAGGTGCGATGGTGGGGGTGGACGTGTCGCTGAAGATGGTGGAGCAGTTGGCGCGACATAACCTGTACGACCGCGTTCACAACGTCAACCTACTGGACGCCTTGGCAGAAACGCCTGACGCACTCTACAACGTGATTTCGGCATGCGATGTCTTTGGCTACGTGGGCGACCTGACCCAAGCCATTCCCAACGCCTGCCGCATCTTGCGCCCTGGAGGGCATTTGGTGTTCTCTTGTGAAGTCGCGGGTGCTGACGAGGCCGATTGGGTACTGCGCAAGTCACTGCGCTATGCGCATAAGCGCAGCCACATCGAAGCCCTGTGCAAAGCCGCTGGGTGCAATGAAGTTACGGTGGAAGACACGGTGCTGTTTGTCGAAAACCAGCAGCCTGTGAACGGCTATATCGTGGTGGCACGCAAAAAAATGGCCCGTAAAGCACCGGCTAAAAAAGCAGTCGCACCTGAATCGGTATAGCCGTTGGCCTCTGCCTCCTAAAATCGGCAGATGCTCAAATTCGAACTTCTCGCCACTGACCCTGCTACCGCTGATGACATCGGTGCTCCTCATGCTCCCCGTTACGCCGGCACCCACGCCCGGCGTGGCCAGCTTACGCTGAACCACGGCGTCGTCCAAACCCCCATCTTCATGCCTGTGGGCACCTATGGCACCGTCAAAGGTGTGATGCCGCGCTCACTCGAAGAAATGGGCGCGCAGATCATCCTTGGCAACACGTTTCACTTGTGGATGCGTCCCGGTTTAGATGTGATGGCGCAGTTTGGCGGGTTGCATGGCTTTGAGAAATGGCCAAAGCCCATCCTCACCGACAGTGGCGGCTTCCAGGTCTGGAGCTTGGGTGAGATGCGAAAAATCAGCGAAGAAGGTGTCAAGTTCGCATCCCCTGTCAATGGCGACAAGCTTTTTTTGACGCCTGAAATCTCGATGCAAATCCAGACCACGCTCAACAGCGATATCGCCATGCAGTTCGACGAATGCACGCCCTACGAGGTCAAAGGCCACCTGACCACCGAGCGTGAAGCCCGCCAGTCCATGGAGCTCAGTCTGCGTTGGGCTACACGCTGTAGGGCCGAGTTCACCCGTCTTGAGAATCCCAACGCCTTGTTCGGTATCGTTCAAGGCGGCATGTTCGAGAACCTGCGTCAGGAGTCTCTCGATAAGCTGGTCGATATGAACTTCCCTGGCTACGCGATCGGTGGCGTCAGCGTGGGTGAACCCAAAGACGAGATGCTGCGCATCATGGGCCACACACCGCATCGCTTACCCGCTGACAAACCCCGCTATTTAATGGGCGTCGGCACCCCTGAAGATTTGATCGAAGGCGTGGCCCAGGGCGTAGACATGTTTGATTGCGTGATGCCCACCCGCAACGCCCGCAACGGCACCATCTTCACCCGTTACGGTGACCTGAAGCTGCGTAACGCCCGCCACAAATCCGATCCGCAGCCGCTAGATCCCAGCTGCACCTGCCACGCCTGTGCAGGCACTGCCGCCGTTATGGGTGTTCCCGCCACACCGTGGGATGCCGGTGGACAAGGCGGCTTCAGCCGCGCCTATCTACACCATCTCGACCGCTGTGGCGAAATGTTGGGCCCTATGCTGGCGACGATTCATAACCTGCACTACTACCTGAACTTGATGCAAGAGGTGCGTGACGCCTTGGACGCGGGGCGGTTTGGGGAGTTCAGGGTGCAATTCAAGGCGGATAGGGCGCGAGGTGTGTAGGTTTCTCGTGGAGATCCGCTCACCAGCCCGGCACTCGCCGCAAAACGAACTTTCGTACAGCTGGTGCGCCAATTTTTCCGCCAGCACCTTCATCGCGCGTCCAAACGCCTTGAATTTCCTTGCCGCAACTGGCTTCCACCACGGTCCCGACCCAGGTTGCGTTGATGGTTTTGCCGTCGGGAGACTCTTCTAAATTGAGCTCACCGTCTTCCAAATCTCCGGCCAATTGCAGCCGCGTGCTGCCGCGCTGGAGTTCCCCGCTCAGACTGTCGGGGAACTCGGGGTTGAGGCGGAATCGAACGACCTCAGTGGAACCACCGTCTTTCCAAGTTACCCACCAATCCCCGTAAGCCTGTTGCTGCGTCAGGTTGGCGGCGCTGGTGCAGATTGTTGCTGACGTGTCAGAGGACCTTGCCGAGGGTCGTTTGGCATCATTTTGAGCACATGTGCAAGGTGAATGAGTGATCGATGCTATTAAAAATATAGCAAATTGTAGTTTCAATTTCAATGTCAATTTCAGGATACTGCGCATTTTAAAAATCTACCAAGCTCAGGCCAACGCTCAGCACGACGCGGCGGCGGTTGTAGTCCGCCAGGCTGTCGCCGTAGCCGCTGAACAGCTGCGTGTGCAGCCGAAGACCGCTGGTTTGAGGGTTACCTAGGGTGCGTAGCCATTCCACCCGGACTGAGCCGTTGGCGTTGGTTTGGAGCGACGTGCGCAGCGTTGCGCCCAAGGTGTTGCGGGGATTCATATCCCAAAATGCTTGAAGCTCGCCCCGGCCTATGTGCGCCGTGATGTCGGGGTTGTCGTCGTTGTATTTCTCGGGTAAACGCTGCCACGCGCGGCCTGTGACGCGCCAACTACCCGTACCACCGTTGCCCTCCCCCCCCTTTTCCATACCTGCCATCACGTAGACCCGGTTCCAGCTGCGGGATAAGGGCAGACTTTGGCCGTTGGATTGATGGACGATGCCTGCACCGCTGTAACGCAAACGCCAGCCACCAGGTAAATCGGCGGTGCTGGGGTAGACATAAATTACCTCGGGTTCGTGGTCAGTGGTACGGAACGGGCGTGAAATAGCGCCGTTGAACACCTGCCAGTAAGACTGCTGCGTGTAACCAAACCAAAGTGAGTCGTGGCGTTCAGGCTCGTTAGCGGTCAGCAGGCCTTGAGCGATTTTGGTACGGACCGAGACTTGTATGCGGGTTTCCGCACGCTGGTACTTGACTGGGCTGGAGGTGTGGCCTGCGCTAGGTGAACTGGGCGCGTCGTTCACGGTATCCGCGCCGATGACGGACAGGCTGATGGGACGGTAGCCGCGTATTCCAAAGGTGTTGCAGTCGCTGCCGCGTTCCAGCTCCCAAAAGCGCGACAGTACAGAATAACTGCGGTCTTTGCAGCCTTCGGCCAAAGTGGTGTCGATGTCGCCATCAGCAAGTGTCGGAAGTGCGGGAAGCGTGAATGCTACATTGTTGATAGCTTGTTGCGTATATACAAATTGCGCTACAGCAGGTTTTGGCTCCGAGTTTTGCATGCCAGCCTTTTGTGCGCTGGCCCAGCGGTCAAAGCAGGCTAGTCGCTCGCTGTCCGCCAGTGTGGCGCATTGCAGCCAGTCGCTAGCTGGTAGCAGCGCTGTGGGGTTGGATTGGCCGCCAGCGGTAGCGCTGGTAGCACTGGCGGCGAGAGCGAAGAAAAATAAAGCTTGGCGGAGGTTCATGGACAAAAAAATTTAAGGCGGCATGGCGGCCTTCAACGCCGCATTGTCCAAGGCTTTTTGGGCGAACTCTGCACGCAGTGCTTTGAGTTTTTCGCGTGGGTCTTCTTTGGCCGTGGTTTTGTCCAGGCCCATTTCGGCGATGAAGCGGCTGGGCATCGCAGCCACCATTTCACGGCCTTTTTTGCGACGTTTTGTCCAGCTGACCGCGAGCGTGCGCTGCGCGCGGGTGATGCCCACGTACATCAGGCGGCGCTCTTCTTGCAAGCGGGTGAGGATGCTGTCGCTCATCGCGCCACCGTCAGCTTTACCGGAATGGGCTTCGTCTTCCCCCAGCTTGAACGGCAACATGCCTTCTGTTACGCCCACCAGCATCACGTGGGGCCATTCCAGTCCTTTGGAGGCGTGCAGCGTCGAGAGCGTGATGACGTTTTGTTCACCCTCGCGCTGGGTGATGGTGGAGAGCAGGGCAATGGTTTGGGCCACTTCCAAAAGGCTTTTGGTTTCTGTAATTTCTGTTGCTTGGGTTGTACTGGGGGTTGCGCCGGCATCATCGTCAATCTCGCCGCCACAGCGCTTGGCCATCCAGTCGCAGAAGTCGAGCACATTCGTCCATTTGGCGGCAGCGACTTTTTCGCTGTCTTCGGCGTCGTACAGGTGCTGTTCGTAGCCAATTTCTTTCAGCCAGTCCAGCATGAAGGTGCGCGCTGCCTCGGCGCCTACAGTCTGGCGGGCGCGGTATTCCAGATCGTTGATGTAGCGGCCAAATTCGTGCAGGCTCTCCAGCGCCGAGCCTTTGAGCAGACTGCCTAGTGAGCTGGAAAACAGTGAAGCAAACAGGCTGAGCTTGAAGTTTTTGCCAAATTCACCCAGCCGCCCCAGCGTGGTGTGGCCGATGCCGCGCTTGGGCGTGGTGATGGCGCGCAAAAAGGCGGGATCGTCGTCGTTGTTGACCCACAGGCGGAACCAGGCGCACAGGTCTTTGATTTCGGCACGGTCAAAAAAGCTCTGCCCGCCAGAGACTTTGTACGGCATATTGGCTTTGCGCAGGGCTTTTTCGAACACCTTGGCTTGGTGGTTGGCGCGGTAGAGGATGGCGAAATCCTTCCACTCTTTGCTGACGGGCGCCCCTGTGGCTGTGGTCAGCGTGCCGGCTCTTAGGCTTTGAATGCGTGCCACGGTGCGCTCACCCTCGTGCTCTTCGGTATCGGCATCCACCACGCGGACCGGTTCGCCTTCGCCCAGTTCGCTGAACAGGGTTTTGGGGTAGAGCTTGGGGTTGGGGCTGATCACGTTGTTGGCGGCGCGCAAAATAGCTGAGGTGGAGCGGTAGTTTTGCTCCAGCGTGATAATTTTGAGGTTGGGGAACTCAATGGGCAGCTTTTTCAGGTTGTCCAGCGTCGCCCCACGCCAGCCATAGATGCTTTGGTCATCGTCGCCCACGGCGGTGAAGCGGGCCCGTTCCCCCACCAAATGCTTCAACACCTCGTACTGCGTGGCGTTGGTGTCTTGGTATTCGTCCACCAACACATGGCCTAAAGCCGATTGCCAGCGCTGGCGAACATGCTCATGTTCTTGTAGCAGTTTGAGTGGCAGACTGATTAAATCGTCAAAGTCCACGCTTTGGTATGCGCTCAAGCGCTCTTCGTAGCGGCCCATGATGGTGGCTGTGATGCGCTCGTTGTCATCTTTAGCTTGCACCAGCGCTTGGGCCGAGTTAAGGCCAGTATTTTTCCAAAGGCTGATGGCCCATTGCCACTGGCGGGCAGTGGCCGTATCAGTGCTGCCACCGCAGTCTTTCAGGATGCTGGTTACGTCGTCGCTGTCCAGAATCGAAAAGTTGGGTTTCAGCCCTAACACCTCGCCATCTAAGCGCATCATGCGAACCCCCAGGGCGTGAAAGGTGCAAATCATCACATGCTTGGCATCTCGCCCAATCAGTCCTTTGGCACGCTCGCGCATTTCGATGGCGGCTTTATTGGTGAAGGTGATGGCGGCAATGCGCTTAGGTTCCAACCCGGTTTGGATCAAACGCCCGATTTTGTGGGTGATGACGCGAGTTTTACCAGAGCCAGCACCCGCTAATACAAGGCAGGGGCCGTGCATGTAGTTCACGGCTTCTTGCTGGGCGAAGTTCAGGCCGGTTCCGGTGGATGACATGAGGGAATGTGGGATGAGAAAGATGGAGCTTGAAGCTGGGAACTGAGGCTGTAGAGTAGAACTGGCGGGGCCGCGAATCATACCGGGGGAGCCAAAATTGCTGCGATGCATGTCGCCAAGATGCTTCGGCATAACGTGAACAGCTAACTCCTCATCTTAAAAAATCAGCATTACAGTTTGTAAGGATGCCGCCCCGCAGAGACAATCCTTCTGTGCTGCAAATTCTCTTTGTTACTTTTCCCTTTTTCGCTCTCGTGCTTGCTGGGTACATTGCTGCGCGGCGCAAGATGTTGCCGTTAGAGGCCATTCCGGGTCTGAATGGCTTTGTGCTGTATTTCGCACTCCCTTGTATGTTGTACCGCTTTGGCTCGTCCACGCCACTGGGGCAGTTGCTGGATGCGCCCTTGTTTTTGACCTACTTGGTGTGTGCACTGGTGATGGTGGGTTTTGTTGTCACGATTAGCTTAAATTCCCGCATTGGCTGGAACGATGCGGCTTTTGGTGCGCTGGTGTCTGCGTTTCCGAATACCGGGTTCATGGGCGTACCGCTGCTGATGGCGCTGCTGGGACAGGCTGCGGCGGGACCAACGATCGTGACGCTTCTGGTGGACATGGTTATCACCTCTTCAATGTGCATTGCGCTCTCAAGGTTAGGTCGTAAGACGCTGTCAGTGCCGTCGGAATTTTTGCAATCTGAAGGCTCGTTGCCCGCACCGCTGGAGTCACGCCAAGTCGCCATGCAAACTTCGGCAGCTCGCGATGCTGCGAAACAAGCACTCAAAGGCGTATTGTCTAACCCGATGCCGTGGGCGATTTTCTTGGGTGGATTGTCGTCTGCTGTGCAGCTCAATCTCCCCAGTCCCGTTATGAAAACTGTGGGGCTTCTGGCCGATGCAGCCTCGCCAGTGGCGCTGTTCACTATCGGTGCTGTGCTGGCGCGTTCACAGATGATGGCGCGCGGAGCAGTCATCGTGTCAGGAGGGATAGATGTGCCTTCCCGCGCAGATTTTGCTACGCCATGGCTCGACTACGTACCTGTGGCGCTGGCCAAATTGGTGGTGCACCCGCTACTGGTGTTGCTAGTGGGCGCCACCGCAATTCGCCTTGGCGTGGACATTGAGCCCTTTGCACTGAACGTCATCGTTTTGGTGGCTGCGCTGCCCAGTGCCAGCAGTGTGGTGATGCTGGCTGAGAAGTTTGGTGCAGACAACGGACGGATTGCACGGATTATTTTGGTGTCTACGGTGCTGTCGTTCTTCACCTTTTCTGGGGCTGTAGCCTTGTTGAATTGACCTTAAATCGCTAAAGGGTCTACATCCACCGCCCAGCGTATCAATGTTTTATGTTCCGGCTGGCTGCGTGTGGCGTGTAACACGGCGTGCCAGGCGTTCATGAATCGCTGCAAGGCGACGCGTGATGGGCTTTCGATCAGCATTTGTGCGCGTTCCACATTGGCAATGCGCTGGATGGTCATAGGCACCGCTGGGTAGCGCACCACCTGCGTGGCACCTTCCAATTCTTCTGCGGCAGCGCTGGCGGTAGTTAAAAAGTTTTGGGCAACTTCCTGGCTACGGGCTTCGGCACGCACCAGCGCTTGGTAGCTGTAGGGCGGCATTCCAGCGCGCTCGCGCTCGGCTAATTCCTCGGTGGCAAACGCGGGGTAATCGTGTTTCTTCAGTGCCTGGAACATCGCATGGGTGGGAAAGCCAGTTTGAATCCACATTTCGCTGCTCGCACTATGGCTGGCTGAACGCCCGGCCCGGCCAGCAGCTTGCATCAGAAGGCTGAAGAGCCGCTCAGGTGCACGGAAATCGCTTGAAAACAGCGCGCCATCCGGGTTGATGGCGGCTACCAGCGTGATGCGGCGAAAGTCATGGCCTTTGGCGATCATTTGTGTGCCGACCAGCAGATCGACCTCGCCCGCATGGACTTCGGCCAGTTGGCGGCTCAATTCGCCTTTAAGGCGGGTGGAGTCGGCGTCGATACGGGCCACGCGCACGGGGCCACCGTCAGGGCGCTGCACCTCAGCGAACAAGGCGGTGAGTTGTTCTTCAATCTGTTCGGTGCCACGGCCTACGGGGCTGATGTCTACGTTGCCGCAGTCAGGGCAGGCGCGGGGCACGCGCTCAGTCAGTCCGCAATGGTGGCAGCGCAGGGTGCGGTCGATTTTGTGGAATACGCGGTGGGCACTGCAATGGGGGCATTCGCTTTTCCAGCCGCAAGCGGTGCAGTGCAGCACGGGGGCGTAGCCGCGCCGGTTCAAGAACACCATGGCCTGCTCACCCCGGGCGATGCGTTGGGTGATCGCGTCCAGCAGCGGGGCAGAGAACACGGTTTTAGCAGGCTGCAAGGCCATGTTGACGAGACGCACGGCGGGCAGTCCAAAATTGGGCGATTCGCTTGCCTCCTCAGCCCCGATCCGGCTGGGCATGTTGAGGCGAACATAGCGCCCACCTTCAGCAGTGGGGCGGCTGTGGTGCCAACTTTCAAGCGAAGGTGTGGCGGAACCCAGAATAACTTTCGCGCCTTCCAGCCGCCCCCGGTACACGGCTAAATCGCGGGCTGAATAGCGTGCGCCATCTTGACTTTTATAGCTAGGATCATGTTCTTCATCCACCACGATCAGCCGCAGTCGGGGCATGGACGCGAACACCGCCATGCGCGTTCCCAGCACGATCCGGGCGCCGCCCTGAGCTGGGCCTTGGTGGGCTGATAGCCAACTGCTTAAACGCTGGGGGTTGGTCATGCCGCTGTGCAGTGCGACAACGGATCCCGTACCGTAGCGCGGCGCGAATCGCTCGGTAAAGCGGGCTTCGAGCTGTGGCGTGAGGTTGATCTCGGGCACCATCACCAGCGCCTGGGCTTGTGGGTCTCGCTCGAACAGGGCTTGTACGGCGTGCAAAAAGACTTCGGTCTTGCCGCTGCCCGTGGCCCCAAAGAGCAGAAAGGGGCCGTCCTTAGCCTCAATATCGGCTAAAGCGCATATTTGCTCTGCGGACAGCGCTATTAATTCAGTAGTATCTTTAAGGCCAGAGGCGTCCACATCAGTCGGTGTGCCTGCCCGTCGCTTGAGCCGCCGTGCCAGCTGTTCCACGCTCAGTTCGCGCAGCTGGGGTGGCAAAGCAGCCAGCGCTACCTCACCTAATGAACGCTGGTAGTAGCTGGCGGTGAAGACCATCAGTTGCCGCCACGCGTCGCTTAAGGGAGCGACCGCGCTCAAGACACTGGCTACCTCTTTGATTGCCGATATAGTTTCGGGCAAATCTCCTTCTGCCATCTCGCTCCACACGACCCCCAGGGTCTCGCGCCTGCCCAAAGGAACGCGAACCAGACTGCCGGGCGCGAGCGCTGACTCACTTTGGTAGGTCAGCAAACTGCCTAAGCGGCTGTGTGCAGGCGTATGGACGGCGATGCAATGGAGGATTGGCATTCAGGCAACGTAAGCACGAAACAAGGGTTAACGTTAGGGCGTGGTTTAAGTGATGATGTTCAGAACAGGTAGCGAAATCGCCGTTAAGTGCTTGATTTCAAACTACTTTGAAGTCATCCCTATTTTCTGTGGATAACTTTGTTGATATCTGTGTCTGACACGCGCTGAAGCCTTTAAAAGCAAGGCTTTAGCTGCTTTGCACAGAAAAAAAGCATTTTTTGAACTCCATATAAATCAATGACTTACATGCGCTATTTGTTTTGTAGCAGCCTGAAATCTTCATTGCTCACTTTTGGTGCCCGCTAACCTATTTTTGTTAATAAGTAGGTTGCGGTGCAGCAAAAATAGAAAAATTTAATTCCAAAGTGGGGCGAAAACTGGTGTGGAGCAGCGCTACCTTGTTCCTTTACTTGGTCGTTAAGCCCGCAGCAGTCTGGAATACCGGTGTACTTCGTCCACCAGCACAGCCACGTTTTCAGGCGGGGTGTATTGGCTGATGCCGTGGCCCAGGTTGAAGATATGCGTAGGGCCAGTCTGTGTGGGGTTTTGTGTCGCTGCTGCATGAGGCTTGCCAAAGGCGTCCAGCACCTTGCGCACTTCGGCCTGTATTTGCGCCGGGCCAGAAAACAGCGCGTTCGGATCAATATTGCCCTGCAAGGCCTTTCCGGGGCCGCCCACCTCACCGCCAACTTGAGCCCGTGCACGGGCTAAGTTCACAGTCCAGTCCAGACCCAACACATCGCAATCGAGCTCGCCCATGTCGTCTAGCCACAGTCCACCACCCTTGGTAAAGACGAGGCGTGGCACGATTTCACCGTCCACACCGGTTCGTTTGAGTTGCGTCAGCACCCGCTTGGTGTAAGTCAAACTGAATTCTTGGAACGCACCATCTGCAAGCACGCCACCCCAGCTGTCAAAAATCATGACCGCTTGCGCACCCGCGTCGATTTGGGCATTCAAGTAGGCGGCCACCGCATCGGCGTTGATCGTCAGCATCTTGTGCATGAGGTCAGGGCGTTGGTAGAGCATGGTTTTGACGAGGCGGTAATCGTCAGAGCCTTTGCCCTCCACCATGTAGCAGGCCAGCGTCCAGGGGCTACCCGAGAATCCAATCAGCGGCACACGGCCGTTCAGCGCGTGGCGGATGGATGTGACGGCGTCAAATACATATTTGAGCTTGTTCATGTCAGGCACTTCGAGCGCAGCCACTGCCTTTTCGTCGCGCACAGGGGTCGCGAAACGCGGGCCTTCGCCCAGTGCGAACGACAGGCCTAGGCCCATCGCATCGGGCACGGTAAGGATGTCGCTGAACAAAATCGCCGCATCCAGCGGGTAGCGCGCTAGTGGTTGCAGCGTGACTTCGGTTGCGTAATCCCGGTTCGTGGCCAAGCCCATGAAGCTACCTGCTTTGGCGCGGGTGGCACAGTATTCTGGTAGATAGCGCCCAGCTTGGCGCATCAGCCAGACGGGTGTGTGGTCGGTGGCTTGGCGCAAACAGGCACGCAAGAAGGTGTCGTTTTGCAGGGGGGCGTAAGGAGAATAAGGGGGGTGAGGGGCGTGGGGGGTGGAGCTCATCCCTTGATTGTCGCAGGGTGCTAGTTGCAAACTCAAGTCAGGCGGGCGTGTACCACCATCAAACACCGGTTCATCACTACGTCCAGACCCGCAGCGCGTGCTGTTGAAGCTGCGGCCTCGCTGACCACGCCGATTTGCAGCCACAAGCAGGATGCACCGATGGCAATTGCTTCGTCAGCAATAGGGGGGATGTCTTCTGATTTGCGAAAGCAGTCCACCATATCTATGCGCTCGCCCTGTAAAGCCAGTGCAGTCGCGGCGGCGGTCAAGCTGGGGTAGCAATGCTCACCCAGTATCTCCGTGGCATTGGGGTTGACCGGCACGATACGGTAGCCCTGGGCTTGCATGTACCGGGCGACTTCATGGCTGTCGCGCTCGGGGTTGGGAGACAGGCCAACGACGGCGATGGTTTTACAGGTGCTAAGCACCCGTTGCAGCGGGTCAGGCGTTGTCATATCAGGGCGAACTGATTAGAGTGCAATGATGCTTGCTGTGTTGATGTGTCTACAGCTGTGCAATAGCCGCCCGAACCTCACCCACGCTCAATATCTCCGACAACACCACAGGTGGCCGACCTGCTTTGTAGAAAACGTATAACGGCACGCCGCTTCGACCCAATTGGGACAGAGCCGCGCTGATAGCGGGGTCGCGGCGAGTCCAGTCAGCGTGCAGCAAGGCGACGTTTTTACCTGCAAAATCTGCGACCACTTGGGGGTTGGTGAGTGTGGTTTTCTTGTTGTACTGACAAGTCACGCACCACGCAGCAGTGAAATCCACAAACACGGGTTGGCCAGTGGCCTGCAATTGCTCGACACGGCCAGGTTGCCATGGCTGCCAGCGCTCGCCTGCAACTGCCGCGACGGGGGCGCTGTCTTGTATTGTGATGATATTTCGGCCTGTTGCGCCAATGAACAGTGCGAGTCCAGCTATTGAAATAGTAGCAATTACCACGCGACTTCGCCCTTTCAGGCTGAGCGCCCAGGCCACCATGGCTACCATCAGTAACACGCCCAGCAGTGCAGCTGCGCCGTCAATGCCGGTTTGCTGGCCGAGCACCCAGACCAGCCACGCTACCGTGGCGAGCATCGGGAAGGCCATGAAGGTGCGGAACACCAGCATCCACGCGCCGGGCTTGGGCAGCAGGCGGGCGACTGCGGGCACCATGCTGGCGATCAGGTAGGGCAAGGCCATGCCAACCCCGATGGATGCGAACACCAGCATCGCCTGCGCAATGGGTAAGCCGACCGCAAAACCCAGCGAAGCTCCCATGAACGGTGCAGTGCAGGGCGACGCTACTGCGACGGCCAGTACACCAGACAAAAAAGCATTAGAAATAGGGTTGCGCGCTTGCATCGTGCAGGCCTTGCTGGGTAAAAACAGGCCAAACTCGTACAAACCCAGCAGGTTCAGCGCCATCAGTGTGAACAGCACGGCCAGCACGGCCACCATGCCCGGCGATTGAAGTTGAAAGCCCCAGCCCAGTTGCTCGCCGCCCAGTCGCAGTGCCATCAACAGCCCACCCAGTGCTAAAAATGATGCGATGACCCCAGCGGTGTAAGCCAAACCTTGGGTACGCAGTGCAGCTTTGGCGTTGGGGCTGCAGGCAATGCGGGCGAACCCCACCACTTTGATTGCCAGCACAGGAAATACGCAGGGCATTAAATTCAAAATCAAACCGCCCAACAGGGCACCCAGCATGGCCATTACTAAGGTGAGGGGAGGCTTGTCAGATGTCGTAATTGCGCCAATCGCGCCAGACACTGGCCCTGTGTTCGATTTCAGAGCTGCGGCCAGCGCGGGGGAGACAGTGGCTACGGCTGCAGAAACTGGCCAATCCCCGGTGACTTTCGCCTCGGTACGCCAATGGTTGTTATCCAGGCCTAAAACCACGGGCATCAATTCTGGGCTTTGACTCCTTTGGGCTGCCAAGGGCACGTTGGCCGTCCAGGTGTTGCCTGTCCAGGCTTGCGTCCAAGCGGCGGCGGTCTCGATAACTTCGGGTGTTTCAGGATAGAACTCTAGCGTCTTGCCGTAGAGCGACTCAGGCAGGCCAGAGATGCTGATCTGCAAAGCGTTACCGACGACCGCCACCGTACTGGCTGCCGTCAGAGCTTTGGGTTGTGCCGCAAAACTGGCATCAAAGGCGGAAGTGTTGAAGGCGGTAGTGCTTTTAAGCGGCAGCTTGAGCGCGAACTCGCCTTCTTCGGGGATGCATTCTTTGCGGCACACCAGCCACATCGCTTTGAGTTTGATCTCCAGCTCGTTCGATAGCAGTGGTGGTTTGAAATCAGGGCTAATGGTTAACGGCACTGGCAGCAAGACTGTGCCCTCGTAACCGTAGTTAGCCAGGGTGCCTATGCGGATCTTGTGCGGTGTGGGCCAAGCGATCTCGCCCGCGGTGACGCCAGGTGGCAGTGTCCACTCAAGAACCGTCGGAAGACCCGAATCGCCTGAATTCTTCCAGTAGGTGTGCCACTCGGGTTTGTGGGCGAGTTGCAGTCCAACCCACACCTGTTTGCCTGGTCCCACGCCTTGTGGTGCATGGGCCATAAGCTCAGCCTGAACTTGGTCGGTTATGACGGTTGTTTTAGGCGTGTTTTGAGCTGAAGCGTTTATATGGAAAGCGCTAGCAGCTACAAAAAAAGTAGCAATTAACCATCGGACAAGAACAGGCTTCAGCATGAATTAAGGTGTCGTTATAGCCGTCAGAGCGTGGTTGCTGCCAGTAAGTTCCGTTGGACTTACACCCTCTAGCAAGGGGAAACCCGGTTCGGACTGGCGGGTTTCCATACCAATATTGCCAATATTGTGCCCGTTTGTTGCAGGAATAGCCCGGCAAAGACAATTGCTACTGCAGCGTCTAAGATAGACCTGCACGTTTTTAACCTTGTTTCTCTTCTTTGCCATGCCCCTCAAATCCCGCTTCTGGTCTGATCTCACAGGCCGCGATTTCGCCCAATTGCAAGCCTCTGCCAAGTTGGATCAAGTTGTCGCGGTGTTACCTGTTGCGGCCACCGAGCAGCATGGTCCGCATTTACCGGTCAGTGTGGACACCAGTTTGGTCAACGGCGTGATCGAGGCCACGCTGCCTTACTTGCCTGCTGATCTGCCCATTTTGATTTTGCCGACGCAAGCTGTGGGCAAGAGCAATGAACATTCGCGCTTCCCTGGCACGTTGACACTCAGTGCTGAAACGTTGATCCGGGTGTGGATGGAGCTAGGTGAGTGCGTGGCGAAGGTCGGCATCAAGAAGCTGGTGTTGTTCAATTCGCACGGCGGCCAAGTCAGTGTGATGGACATTGTGGCGCGGGATTTGCGCGTCAAGCATGATTTGATCGTGTTTTCCAGCAACTGGTACACCATGCCTTTTCCGCCCGAAGTGGAGAGGTTGTTCACACCGGAGGAGTACCGTTTTGGCATCCACGCGGGTGATATGGAAACCTCAATGATGCTGGCGTTGCGCCCGCAATATGTGGACATGACCCAGGCGCGGGATTTCAAATCGTCCTCCCAGGCCCGCAGTCTGCTTTACCCGATTTTGGGCAACGGCAAGAGCGCCAAATTGGGCTGGCAGGTACAGGACTACAACCCGATGGGCGCGGCGGGTAATGCCACCTTAGCCACAGCGGAGAAAGGTCGGGCGGTGATTGAGGCGTCTGCGCAGCAACTCGCACTGATGCTGGGTGAGATCTCACATCTGCCGCTTTCCACATTGGTGGACGGGCCGGAGTTTCCGGCTTAATGGGATATCAATGCCCCTGCTGACGCTGAACAATCTGGCCAAGCGTTACGGCAACGGTACGCTGGCATTGGACAACATGAACCTGACCGTGGGCCAGCATGAATTCGTCAGCTTCCTCGGGCCATCAGGTTGTGGCAAAAGCACGGCATTGAAGATGATTGCAGGCCTGTCGCCCATCAGCGGCGGCAGCATCGCTTGGGAAGATGAAGATACCAAAGAGGCTGAAGACCCTGAAGGCGAAGGTGAGAGGGAGGGTGAATCCAAAATTTCTTTTGTCTTTCAGGAGCCTACCCTCATGCCATGGGCCACGGTGTTTGATAACGTGTGGTTACCTTTGCGCTTGACGGGAAAGTCCCGTGATTCCGTGCGTACCAAAGTCGAAGTGGCGCTGGCCGCGGTGGGGCTGTCGCAGTTTGCACAGGTTTACCCGCGCGAACTATCTGGCGGCATGAAGATGCGTGTGTCCATTGCCCGTGCCATGATTACACGGCCTCGCCTGCTGCTGATGGATGAACCTTTCGCCGCGTTAGACGAGATGACCCGCGTCAAGCTCAACAATGACACACTGGCGCTGTGGGCCACACATCGGTTCACCGCGATTTTTGTAACGCATAGCGTGTACGAGGCGGTGTACTTAGGCAACCGTATCGTGGTGATGGCAGCACGCCCAGGGCGGGTGGTGGCGGAGATTGCTGTGGACGAGCCGTATCCGCGCACCGATGAGTTCCGCGTGTCGGCACGCTTTAACGCGCTGTGTATTCAGGTGTCTAGCGCGCTCCAGGCGGCGGGAGAGGTGCATGCCTAAGCATGAAGTGGGGGTACAAGTCGCAGATGCCGGGCCTCTCAAGAACGAGCCCCTTAAAACCGAGCGCCGCATGTCAGCACGCATGATGACCGTGCAAGACCGTATCCCGCTGCACGAACAAATGTGGCTTCGCATAGCGTTACCGGTGACGTTGTTTATGTTGGCGCTGATAGCCTGGGAGGCTGTAGTGCGCATTTATGAGATTCCGCACTACATCTTGCCACGCCCCACGCTGATTGCTGTCACGCTGTTGGACAACTTGGGCTCGCTGATGACGAGCTGGTTGTTCACCATGAAAATCACTTTTTTAGCGCTGGTGCTGGCTGTGGTGGGTGGGGTGTTGCTGGCGATGTTGTTTGCGCTCTCTAAGTGGGTAGAGTTAAGCCTCTTCCCTTTTGCCATCGTGTTGCAAGTTACGCCGATTGTGGCAATTGCACCGTTGATTTTGATCTTCATTTCCAGCACCACCGCCTCGCTGCTGCTGTGCGCATGGATTGTGGCGTTTTTTCCCATTTTGTCGAATACCGTCATCGGTTTGCGCAGTGCCGATTTGAATTTACGCGATCTGTTCAAGCTCTACCGAGCCAGTCCGTGGCAGACGTTGCGGCATTTGCTGATCCCATCAGCCATGCCGTATTTCATCGCTGGGCTGAAGGTTGCCGGTGGTTTGAGTCTGATTGGTGCGGTGGTGGCGGAGTTCACAGCCGGGGCGGCGGGTAAGGAGACAGGGCTGGCGTCGCGGATTTTGGAGGCGAGCTTCCGCACGGAAATCCCGAAAATGTTCGCGGCCCTGGTGCTGGTGTCACTGACGGGTATTGCGATTTATCTGGTGTTCAACCTCGTATCCCACTTGGTGCTGGGGAAGTGGCACGAGTCAGAAATCAAGCAGGACAGGTAAGGTAACAAGGTAACGGCTATAACCATGACCATGGCACCTTTTTCTTTGGCCTGTGTCGCCATTCCGCCCAAACTGCGGGGCTTTGCGAGTGCCGCGCCAGCGCACCAAGCCTTTGCTGTGACGTTGGCCGATGGCTGTATAGCCAGTATTTCACCGGTATCCGGTCGCCCCACCGGCACGCTGCTCAGCGCGTTCGTTGATTTGCATGTGCATCTGGACAAGAACTTCACGGTTGAGCGCACCGGTGCGATTCAGGGCGATTTGGTTGCGGCAATTACCCGTATCGCTGACGACCGTGTTGATTGGACAGCGGACGATCTGCACCATCGTATGACGCGGGGACTGGCGCAGGCCTACGCCTACGGCAGTCGCGCGCTGCGCACGCATCTGGATTGGATGGATGCAGAGCTGCCACCATCATTGGCAATTTTTCAAGCGTTGCGCGAGGCTTGGGCGGGAAAGCTGGCGCTGCAATGGGTGTCGCTGACTCCGCTTGATGTTTTCGCTGAACCTGCCGTGGGATTGCACATTGCCCAAGCTGTGCGTGCTGGTGGCGGGATTTTGGGCACATTTGTATACCGCAATGACGCGATCGAGACCAAGCTTCAGCGTGTTTTCGAGTTGGCTGTGGCGCATGGGCTAGATTTGGATTTCCATGTGGATGAAGGGTTGGACGCGGATGCCGAAGGCCTGCGCCATATCACCGAATTGACGGTCACACACCAGATGCAAGGCCGTGTCACATGTGGGCATGCGTGTTCGTTGTCGGTGCAAGAGCCGTCGCGCGCGCTGGGCACGCTGGCGCTGTGCGCGCGTGCAGGCATCCACCTCGTCGCGCTGCCGACCACCAACCTCTATCTCCAAGGCGCATGGGATGCCACACCTGTTCCCCGAGGAATTACACGGTTAAAAGAGGCAGTAGCGCATGGTATATATGTGTCTATAGCTACGGATAACGTAGCGGATGTGTTCTATCCCTATGGCAGCTACGACCTGATGGACAGTTTTGGTCTGGGTGTGCAGGCTGGGCATTTGGCCCCCGCAATGGACTGGTTGAGCAGTATCACCACACACCCGGCGCACGCTATGGGGCTGGCGTGGGATGGCTGCTTGCGTGTCGGCTGTACAGCGGATTTGGTGCTGCTGGCCGCATCTAATGAATACGAGTTGCTTAGCCCGGCAGGCCGTCAACGTCAGGTCTGGCGACACGGAATACCCATTAGCGATTTGGATTCTCTAAATAGGTAACTCAATATCAAAGTAACTAAGGTCGCCTGAAACCATGACCCCTGTTGAACACGTTCACCAAGCGCTGGCCGGTATCGAGTGCCATGACGACCCTGGCCTACTGCGCACCAAATCCAAAGACTTCCATTGGTACAGCCCGGTGCTGTCAAAACTTTTGCAAGACAAAACGGCGGATTTGCTGGTCATCCCCAAAGACATAGAAGAGCTGAGGCGTGTTGCCTCGGCTTGCGCCCAGTTTCGAGTGAACGTCACGCTGCGGGGTGGTGGCACAGGCAATTACGGGCAGTGCGTGCCGATGGCGCGGGGCGTGATTATCGAAACGCTGAAGCTCAATGCTGTGACGGTTCATGACGGTAGCGCGACGGTGCAGACCGGGTGCATCATCGAAAAACTGGAATTAGAGGCTCGTGCGAGAGGGCAAGAGATTCTGATGTTCCCATCCACACTGACCGACGCGACGATTGGCGGTTTTATTGCCGGTGGCTTTGGTGGTGTGGGTTCAATTCGCCACGGTGTGCTTAAAGATCCGGGTAACGTGACGCGCATTCAGGTGATGACGCTGGAGGCAACGCCACGCCTGATTGAGCTGCATGACGCGGACATTCAGAAGGTGCATCACGCGTTTGGCACCAACGGCATCATTACCGAGATGGATGTGAAGCTTGCTCCGTCTGAAGACTGGCGACATGTGGTTGCGCTGTTTGACAGCTACGAGGCGACGCTGCGGTTTGGCGACGCTGCGATGACGCCTGAGCTAACGCTGCGGCTGCTGACTTCAGTGGAGCGGGGCTTTTCGCCGTACTACACGCAGTTGGGCCCCTATTTTCCGGAAGATAAAGATGCGGTATTTGCCTTGTGTGCGGCGGCTTCTTTGGGGGATTTCGAGCGCTTGGCAGCCCTTCACGGTGGCCGTGTTGCCTTGGCGATGACCGATGCCGAGATTACTGCCGCAAACCTGTTGCCTGCATACGAATGCGCCTACAACCACACTACGCTAATGGCGCTAAAAAAAGACCGGGCATGGACGTACATGCAATTGGCCTTCCCTCAGCCGTTTGAGGTGCCACAGGCCATGGCGTTGGTCGCCGAGTTTGGGCATGAAATTCTCTGGCATCACGAGTTTTCGCTGGCTTACGGTAGCTACAGCGTGTTTGCGATTCCATTGGTGAGCTTTTTTGATGCCGAGCGGTTAACCGAGATCAAAGACCGCATTGAAGCGCTAGGGGTGGGGGTGTTCGACGCGCATGTAATCACTATTGAGGACGGTGGGATGAAGACGATTGACTCGGCGCAAATTGCGTTTAAGCGCATCGCGGATCCGCATGGGTTGATGAATCCGGGGAAAACTCGGGGCTGGACGCCAAATATGTCACAGCCCTGATGCGCGTGGCGCGAAGATTGGTTAAATTCAGGCATGGTCTGTGCAAATCACTTGGATTGTTTTTGCTCTTTATCCCATCTGCACCATCAGGAGACATTTAATGACTTCATTTGTTCTTAAATCTATAGCTTCAATCGCGCTATCGGTCTGTACGTTCTCCGTATATGCCCAAGAGAAGGTAGTTTTCGCTACGAATTGGAAGGCGCAGGCGGGACATGGTGGCTTCTACCAAGCGTTAGCAGACGGCACGTACAAAAAATATGGCCTGGATGTGGAAATCCAGCAAGGCGGCCCGCAAGTAAATAACCGACCTTTACTGCCAGCAGGCAAGATTGATTTTTTGATGGCTGGTAACCTGTTGCAGTCGTTTGATAATGTGAAAAACGGGGTGCCAACTGTCGTGGTGGCGTCGATATTTCAAAAGGACCCGCAAGCGATCTTTGCCCACCCTGGGCAGGGCTACAACAGCTTCAAAGACCTGGCCAAAGCGCCTGTGGCTTTCATCGGCAAAGATGGTCAGTTCAGCTTTTGGCAATGGATGAAGACGGAGTACGGCTTTAAAGACGAGACTATCAAGCCGTATACCTACAACGTGGGGCCTTTTTTGGCGGATAAAAAGTCGATTCAGCAGGGCTATTCGATTGAGGAGCCACTGACGATCAAAGCGCAGGCGGGGTTTGACCCTCTGGTGTATCTGTTGGCTGACCACGGTTTTTCGACTTACAGCACCACCATAGAGGCACGGGCGTATATGGTCAAAACCAAGCCCGAGACAGTACGCAAATTTGTTGATGCGTCCATTATTGGTTGGTATACCTATATATATGGCGACAACACGGCCGGGAACGCGCTGATGAAGAAAGCCAATCCCGACATGTCCGACGCGAACCTCGCTGGTTCTCTGGGCCTGATGAAGTCACTGGGCGTTGTGGACAGTGGGGATGCGATGACGAAAGGCATTGGCGCGATGAGTGATGCGCGAATCAAAGATTTCTACGACAAGATGGTCAAGGCGGGGCTCTATAAGGTCGGGGACGTTGACTTGAGTAGGGTTGCCACCACCCAGTTCGTCAACAAAGGCGTTGGTCTGGATATCAAAAAGAAATTAGGCGGCAAGTGATGTGAAAACGCTGGTTGTCCACTGCCATCCCGATCCTGAAAGTCTGAGTGCGGCGCTGAACCGCACGGCTATTGCGGCATTAACCTACGCTGGGCACGAGTTACGTGCTTTGGATTTGTATGCTGAAGGCTTCAACCCAACGCTAAGCCGTGAGGAGCGCGAAGCCTACTTGGTCAATCCGCAGCTGATTGAAGCACGGGTGCAGACGCATGTGGATGCCTTGCGGTGGGCGGAACATTTAGTTTTTGTATATCCAACGTGGTTTTATGGCCCACCGTCGATGCTAAAGGGTTGGTTGGAGCGGGTGTGGTTGCCTGGCGTCGCGTTTATGCCCGCTACTACTAAGGGGCAGTTGGTGTTTTCAGGGCTGCGGCATATCCGTCAATTAACGGTTGTGACGACTGGCGGCGCCCCTTGGTGGTGGCTGAAGGTCATTGGCGATCCTGGCAAACGCTTGTTTACTCGAGCGCTGAGGTCGTTGTTCGCTGGACGCTGCAAAGTGACGTGGCTACAACTTCACAATATGAATAACGTTACGCGCCAGGAGTGCGAGGGGTTTCTCGTCAAGGTGTCTCGCACGCTGCGGGCAATGTAGTTGCGGCCTTGTGGCTCTGTCGTCTTAATTCCCCTTACTCTTATATATTGAGGTCTCACTGGAGCTGTTTCATGGCTATAGGAAAACCCCTTGCTAACTACGCTTCATATCGCAGGGCGGGCGATACCGTTTATATGAGTGGTGTGATTGCGGTAGATCCAGCTGCGCAGATGGTGATTGAAAGCTATGCGCAGCTACCAGTGGCCGCGCTTGAGTCATTAAGCCGCTTGGGCTACGTGACGGGTCAAATGTCTGTTGATCTATTAGAAGCGCCCATCGTCGCGCAAAGTTGGTTTGTATTGAACTGTATTCAGGCAATGGTGCAGGAATGCGGGGGTGAGATGAAAGATGTCGTCAAGCTGGTGCAGTATTTTCGCAACTTGGCGCATTACCCTGCCTACAACAGAGTGCGGGGCCTGTATTTCCCCGACCCTGTGGTTAGTACAGTGGTTGAGGTGACTGGAATGTTGCCGAATGCCGCAGTGTTGATTGAAGTAGAGGCTACGGCGTGGTTGCCTAGAAGTTGAATAATTTCAATAACTTACAGAGATATGAGATGCTTTCACGCGAAGTATTTGTACTTTTTCACAAATTGACGTTGATAAGAGTGGAAGTAGGTGCTATGATCGAGGGCTTCGCTGCTAGGAACTGTTGCTGAAAA
>JAYUED010000158.1:0-3651 GCA_043739385.1 Betaproteobacteria bacterium
TTCAATATCCACCTGCAAAGAGCCGCACAGCCGCTGGGCCACATCCGGCTTGCCCACCATGGCTGCCGCCAATTTCAGCCAACTGGCCGGCACAGGAATTAAACGCGCCGGGCGACCCAAGGCCTGCCCCATGCGCCGCAACAGTTCCGTGGTCGAAACATCTTCGCCATCGGAGACCAGAAAGGTTTGATTGGCTGCAGCGGGATGCGTAAGGCAAGTCACGATCAGGTCGATCAGGTTGTCTAGCGCCACCAGACTGCGCTGGTTGTGAATGGCGCCCAGCGGCAAGGGCACGCCGCGCTTGAGCCAGCGCATCATGGCGGAAAAGTTAGCCTTCACTCCGAGACCATACACCAAGGGAGGCCGGATAATGACCACTTCCATGCCCGTCTCCGCCGCCAGTTCGCGCAAACCCTGCTCGGCCTCCATCTTGGAGACACCATAGGCATCCAGTGGCGCAGGCACATCGTCTGCCGTGAAAGGCTGCCCCGAGAACGTCGCCTCGCCGTTCACCTTGACAGAGCTGATGAACACAAAACGATTCATCCCGGCTGCGGCGGCTTGGCGGGCCAGGTTCAGAGTGCCCTGCACATTGATCCGGCGAAACTCATCAAGCGGGTTTGCAGCCGTGTCAGCCATCACATGCACCCGTGCGGCAAGATGGACTACAACTCTGCAACCTGCAAGCGCATCTTGCCAATTAGTACTGTCATCAATATTGCCAACCCGAAAGCTTTCAGTGCCACTGGGTAAATCGCAAGGTGAACGGACAATGCCGCGCACAACAAAACCAAGGGCTGCCGCATCAGCACACAAGGCTCGGCCCACAAAACCATTGGCTCCCGTAACCAGCACCCGCTGTTGATTCATTGACGCCGATTTCCTACAACACACAAGGCCATGCACGATAAAGCAAATATTATTTCGTCGCGCGTGCGCCGTCGGCATTGCCAGGCATGGAAGACGAGCCACAGCAAGCCTGCCCGGCTACCGCCCGACCAGCGCTTGACGAATGGATCATCACCCAACCCAACCAATTGGGCAATCAAAGCCGACTGAGCCAGCCCCCACCCATTCAACACCTTGCGGGCGCGCTGAACAAAAGCACCAACACCAGAGTTAACGCCCACCTGGTTTCTCTCATGCTGCCTGTATAGCATTCCTGCGTAATCATCAATCACCCAGCGATAGCCATTAGCACGAGCATATGCATAGAAAAACCAATCATGTAAACCCACTTGCTGGACATCGGCCCAACGGGGTTTTAGTAAATCCTGAATGGCACAAGCCAACTCTTTTCGCATGACATAGGTGCAGCCCGGCCCCGCAGCTTCAAACAAAAAATCCCATTGAACCTGTTTTTGAGCTTTTTCAATCAACGCCTTACGGCCATCCGGCCAAAACGCCATAACATTACTGGAATAAGCATCCGCCCCTGTACTTATCAGCATCTCATGCGCACGCGATAGCTTGTCTGGAGGCCAAATATCATCCTGGTCTGCAAAGCTTACATAATCGAAGCCAGAAAAATCCACATCACGCACTAACCGAAAGAAATTTCGTGCCGCGCCACCAAAACGTTGCCCGTGTGGAAGCACCAGGATACGTGAATCTCTACTCACGGCTTCGTCAATCCACTTTTCAGTACCATCCGATGAGCAATCCACGCTGACGAACACAGTAACGGAAAAATTCGCCTGAACAAGAATTGAATCAAGCTGCTCCGGTAACCAACGGATCCCGTTATATGCGGCGAGACAAACGGCAACCGAGGGCTGACAAGTCGACTTCTGTGTCATGTTATTTTTTCTGATAGCCGCCTACAGCGAAGCTCGCCGAAAAACACCGTAGATGCAATACTGCCGCAACCTGCGTGCAAGCCACGCAGACTTCAACAAAGGGGCATGGAAGGTTTCAACATGAACAAAGCCGTTCTTCTCAAGACGGCTTCGAAGATTTTTTTCATCATAGAAAATTTTGTGATCAAGGTCGCTATGCCATCCACGAATCCCAGGTACGCCAACCAAAAGATGACCACCAGGGCGTACAACACGGAGCACCTCACCTAGCAAACGATCCGGTTCAGCGATGTGTTCCAGCACATTGTCAAGCAGAGCCGAATCAAATGTGCTCGCCTGAAAAGGTAGCGTATCCGGCTGCATAAGGTGTGCGTCAAGACCTCTTTGGCAGCAGTATTCAACCGTTCTGGAATTCACATCCACCCCCACGGTACCCGGCCGAAAGGCGAGCATGTCCCCGATGCCACAACCGATATCTAGCGCGGAACCAGTTAAACGCCTGGAAAGTCGCGGGTAAAGCCAATATTTTCGGTACAGCTCGCCAAGACGACTTCTGTGCATGAGGTAAGAAAAATACTGATCATGGTCGGTCATAGTTATCCCATTATTGAAGCAGCGAAGCTGGCAGCGTTCGAAGGAATTTCTCGCGCAGCGGGTGTTCCTTCTGGCCCGACTCAAGTGCAGCGCCTTCGCTCCACTCATTCCACGAGTTGATCAACAGCGGAAAGTCTCCGTCAGAGCGCAACGAACGTAGCGCGACTAGTGAGTCTTCATCGACTCCGTCATGGTTCACCCATGTGTTGCGATCGCGATAGCGCGGTTGGTTATTCCAGCAGAGAAACGCCGAACGCATCAGTGGCAAAGAACCAGCACTGACGCGTAGCGCCTTTTCAATACTGCCGTTAGTTAGTGCTTCGAGATACTCACGGTAGGCAAAACTACGCCCACCCTCTTGATGACGCATTCGGTCCCGCTGTGCGCCGAGCCACTCAAACAGCTTTGGGAAACGCATTTTCAGGCGCGCTGCGAAATGTGCAAGTCCCGACGCACCACGGCTGTTGAAGAAGAAACGTGGTTCGAACTCACAGCCAAAATCGTACGGAAGCATTTGATCCGATGGCTGGGGGTAAGCGATGCATGCGCCAATTAGCGGTTTGTGGCCAAGAGCAGCGAACTCCGCACGGTACATCGACAAAACGTGGGGCAAAGTCACGCTTGCTTGAGCGTTGTAAATCATGAGCAGCGGGCGACCGTCCACACAGTGGTAATGCGGTAAATCAAAAAACTGCACCAGATAGCGCGCGTGAGCCCTTACCAATTCAGCATTGACACTGTGACGCTGCTCAACGAGCACTTCGCCGGGTTTACCAACCCAGCGCTTGGTCCAGGTTTCATTCGCCCAACACAGGAAGAACGGCGGCGCTTGATCAGGTTGCTCCAGTAGTTGCCTTTCGAAGCCGGACAACGCCGAGATGCCGTCAAAGTGATAGTGGTAAACCATCAGCCCCGCATTCGGGAGTGGCAATGCTTCGAGTTGCTCGCATAGCGTGCTCAGGTATTCGGGAGCGCTGGGATCGTAATATCCACGGCTTGGCGTGAATACATCGCGTTGCGACTCGGGCAGCGCCCGAATCAGATCCCAATCAGTAAAGCCCTCACCCCAGGCACGATCATTGATTGGGTCTGGATGGAACTGCGGGAAGTAGGAGAAAAAATGATGGGCAGCAGTCATGTGAATTTAGAAGCGATTAGTGAGCAAGGCCAAGCGAGTGGTCAAGATAGAAAGGATTGTCTGTCGGCGAATTGGCGCTGTGAACGCAGCATGCAAGCGCGGCACCAGTCCGTGCTTTGC
>JAYUED010000159.1:0-32649 GCA_043739385.1 Betaproteobacteria bacterium
GTTAAGGCTGCGAAAGCCGCTATTGTTGAAAAGCATGCCTCACGCAAGCGGGAGGCGAAATCGCACTCTCGAAACAACAGTCAGCGCCAAGGCCAAGTCAATCTGCAATTGGGTTTTGATTTTTGAAAAGGAACCATTTTGATGCGGATGCGTAAAAAATCTGATCTGCCCAGCAAAACCTGCGCGTGCTGCGGCCTAGCTTTCACTTGGCGCAAAAAGTGGGAAAAGGTATGGGACGAGGTGAAGTACTGCTCGGACCGTTGCCGAAATACTAAAAAAAGCGTTTTGTGACGATACTGACTGACTGATTGACTAGTTTCACAATGACCCGCCGGGTCGTTACTGCGCGCTATGGCGTACTTTATGACTGCTGAAAAAGTAAATACGATTACTCTACGACTCGTGCTGGGCGACCAGCTCAACCCTTTACATAGCTGGTTCACTGCCCCGCGCGATGACGTTGTGGTGTTGCTGATGGAACTACGCCAAGAAACGGATTACGTCCTTCATCACGCTCAAAAAATTTTGGCCATCTTCGCTGCCATGCGTGACTTTGCCCGGAGCTTGCGCGCGGCGGGGCACCGGGTGCATTACCTGGCGATTGACGATCCCACGAATCAACCCTCGATAACGGCCAACCTGGATGTGTTGCTTGATCATTACAAAGCCTGTGCGTTCGAGTACCAAGCACCGGATGAGTGGCGGTTGGATGAGCAGTTAGCGGGCTACGCCAATACTTTGGCCCAAGCCAAAGACCAAGCTATTACCTGCTGCATGGTGGGCAGCGAGCATTTCTATACCGAGCGGGACGAGGCCGCTACCTTGTTTGCAGGCCGCAAAAAATGGCTGATGGAAACCTTTTACCGTCATATGCGGTTGCGCCACTGCGTACTGCTTGACGAGGCCAACAAGCCAGTGGGCGGGCAATGGAACTTTGATGCTGAAAATCGAAAATCCTGGCCCGGCTTGCCCGTTGAGCCTGTCGATACTCGCACTCTGCACGACCACACTGCGCTATGGCAGAGTATTGTGGGGGCCGGCGTCAAGAGCTTTGGTGAGCCCCAGGCGGCCTGTTTGGCATGGCCGTTGAACCGAGCTGAAGCGTTGCATCAACTGGACGCCTTCATTCTGCACGCGCTGCCACATTTTGGAGATTTTCAGGATGCGATGAGCAGCAAGGGTTGGCGGTTATTCCATTCCTTATTGTCTTTTTCACTCAACAGCAAGATGCTTAACCCGCAAGAAGTTGTTGCCAGAGTCGAAGCTGCTGGCCGGGCAGGGCAAGCACCACTGGCTGCTACTGAAGGCTTTATTCGCCAGATTTTGGGTTGGCGTGAGTATGTTCGCGGCTTTTACTGGGCCCATATGCCTGCATATGAGCAAAGCAATGAGTTTGGCCACACCAACCCACTGCCCACCTGGTTTTGGACTGGTGAAACACGTATGCGCTGTATGCGTCATGCGATTGGCCAGTCGTTGGAGCAAGCCCACGCCCACCATATCCAGCGCTTGATGGTGATTGGTAACTTTGCGCTTTTGGCTGGTCTAGACCCGTTTGAGTTGCACCGCTGGTATTTGGGGGTTTACATCGACGCTTTTGAATGGGTTGAGTTGCCTAATACCGTGGGCATGAGTCAGTTTGCGGATGGTGGCCTTCTTGCTACCAAGCCCTATGTGTCCAGCGCTGCCTATATCGACCGAATGAGTGACTATTGCAAAGGTTGTCACTATGACAAAAAGCTGCGAGAGGGTGAACGTGCTTGTCCGTTTAACGCGCTGTATTGGGACTTTCATGACCGCAATAAAGACAAACTCATCAAGAATCCACGGATTGGCATGGTGTACCGTCAGCTAGAAAGAATGACACCCCAGGCCGTCGCAGCATTCAAACACCAAGCCAACGCCATGCGCAGTCAACTGGATACCTTGTGACAAGTTAGGCGTTCTTGTCGCTGATTGGCCATGCTCGCACGGCGATAATGTTTGAAGCCGTTGTGGCGCACCTTTTTAGGGGTAGTGATGGGTACTTTGTTTCAATCATCCGAGGCGCGATTGGTGGCGCTTTTGCCGTTATTCGCTGTTTTGACGGGTTGTGGCGGGGGCGGCGATTCCACGGCAACTGTGGCTGTTGCCACACCACCACCCGTAGCTGCACCCGCGCCGGTGACAGCACCCGCAACTACGCCAGCGCCAGCTACAACACCCGCACCAGCACCGGCTGTCACGGTGCCTGTTCCTGTCCTGCCTAGCTGCAGCGGCGGCGTGTCCAGTGTCAATGTCCCCGCTGCCGGCGATACGCAGTCCGTGCGCCGAGCTGAGGGGCGGGTTGAAGCGATGACGCGCACTTCCAGCCAGGATGGCGAAGTGTCACCATTCAAATCCCGTGCCGGTTACACCTCGCCCCAGCCTCACCGTATTAGGCTGGGTATGGCAGCTGCGGCAAAGCGGTTGTCTGACAGCCCGACTTCCGGTGCTGCCACTGTCGGTGCGCCTCAACAAATTGGTTTTGCACGCGATGTGCCTCAAACGGCCTCGGCTTCGGCCACGGCGGCAAGCTGGGAATGGCATACCACCGCCAGTGGTGGGCAGGTGGCCGCTATCAGTTTTTCGTCTGGCGGTGCGACCAGCGTGCGCTTGGGCCTGGTTGTAAGCAAACTTCCTGCAGACGCGGTACTGCGCGTCTATGCTCAAAAATCGGCAATTGCGGTTGAAGTTTCAGGCCGTGATATTTTGGCATCGGTGAGCCGCAATGTTGCCGCTGATGGCAATACCGACGCTGCCCGGACCTACTGGACGCCCGCTGTGGATGGTGAAGAATCTACAGTAGAGGTCGAGTTGCCCGCAGGCACAGCCTCTGATGCCATGGTGTTGTCGATTCCACGCCTTTCGCATATTTATACGGCTCTGGTAGCCGATACCAAGTCAGAAACGACCAAAATTGGTCAGTCGGCTACATGTGAAATCGATGTGTCTTGCAGCAGTGGCTACAGCCGTGAGAGCAACGCCACTGCCAGAATGACCTTTGTGGCCACCAATGGGTCCAGCTACTTGTGTACGGGCACGCTGCTGAATGACCGTAACAGTACTGGTACACCGTATTTTTTAAGTGCTAATCACTGTATCTCGGTTCAGTCGGAAGCATCATCCCTTACTACGGACTGGTTTTACCGATCGGCCTCGTGTAATAGCGGTACCTTAAGCGCGAGCAGCAAGACACTGCTAAGCGGTGCAACCTTGCTGTACGCGAGCTCGTCCTCTGATACCTCATTCATGCGTCTGAACAGCATGCCACCTACTGGGGCCATGTACGCCGCTTGGGATCCCTCTGCGCCCACCATCGCAACTGCCGTGGCAGGTATTCATAACCCAAGTGGTGATTTACAAAAAATCAGCTACGGCAGCATCAAACAATTTAATGCCTGCTCGGCTGTTAATACGCAGACAGACAGCTACAGCTGCTCGCAATCTACCCAGGCTAGCGGCAACTTCGTCTCTACACAATGGAGTAGAGGTGTCACGGAGCCGGGCAGTAGCGGTTCAGGTCTGTTTAAAACCGTAGGCACTACGAACTATTTTGTAGGTCAGTTGTTTGGCGGAAGCTCTAGCTGTAGCAATCCCACGGGAACGGATTCTTATGGCCGATTTGACGTGGCCTATAACGCCGCACTCAGCAAGTGGCTGGAACCCGCAACCTGTAAGCCGTAGTTAAAATTTTAAAAAGAGTATTTCAAATAATATTTGACAGGAAAAAAATGAGCATTGATTTCAAAGGCCGTGTAGCCATCGTTACAGGCGCTGGTGGTGGTTTAGGTCGGCAACATGCCTTGGCACTCGCAGCCCGTGGGGCTAAAGTGCTGGTCAACGATTTGGGTGGAGCCCGTGATGGCGCGGCAGGCAGTGGTTCGGTGAGTGCTGCACAAGCTGTGGTTGACGAGATCATCGCTTCCGGTGGCGAGGCTATCGCTAACGGCGCTTCTGTGACTGATTTTTCCGCTGTGCAGGCCATGGCACAGCAAGCGCTGGACGCTTGGGGGCGCATTGATATTCTGGTCAACAACGCTGGTATTTTACGTGATAAGAGCTTTTCCAAAATGGAAATTGCTGATTTTCAACTCGTGGTCGATGTTCACTTGATGGGTGCAGTGAACTGCTGTAAAGCAGTCTGGGCCACCATGAACGCGCAAAAATATGGCCGTATCGTAATGACCACCTCTTCTTCAGGTCTCTACGGGAATTTTGGCCAAAGTAACTATGGTGCAGCGAAGATGGCCCTGGTCGGGCTGATGCAAACCTTGAGCATTGAGGGCGCAAAGAACGACATTCGTGTCAATTGCCTAGCCCCCACAGCCGCGACCCGCATGACAGAAGGCCTGATGACGCAGGCTGTGTTAGACGCACTGAAGCCCGAGGCGGTGGTGCCAGCTATGCTCGTTTTGGCTGCTGAAGGCGCTCCTAACCGAACCATTTTGTGTGCCGGTGCGGGTATGTTTGAGGCCGCTCACATTACCTTAACTACCGGTTCTTGGATTGGTGTGGGCGCTGATGCGCCTGAGCATTTAGCCGAACAATTGGCTCTAGTGACTAACCGGACAGGTGAAATCGTGCCGCTCAGCGGGTCTGCACAGGGCAGCAATGAGGTCGGCCAAGCGATGGCCCACGCGGCTAAAACTTGATCTAAAGCCTCATTTTTGGGGTGCTAAGCGTACCCGTGCGACCCTTAAAACACCAAACCCTCAAATTTGTCCGCGCCAGTGTGGCCTAATAGAGGGTTATTTACTTTTCAACCCGAGCCTCTCATGACCAAAGAATTCAGAACCGAAGCCGACCGTAAGGCTACTCCACGTCCAGTTCCCGCAGTGGGCATGACATTTTCGGCTCCTCACGGCCAAAAACGCAGCCTGGAGCGCGGCTCAGCCACCCGTTCTAAAAAGAACCCCGGCAAGCGTCCAAAGAAGGGCGGCTAAATCCTAGGCGGCTATGCTGCTTTGGAAGGCAGATGCGCGTTAATCAAGTCGCTGGCGATCGAAACCCCATAGGGTATTTTCGGCATAGCGTCTTGAGGGCCAAACCAGCTCGCTTCTGCAATTTCTGTCTCATCGACCGTGATGTCACCGCTCACGTACTCTGCGGTGAACGCAATCATCAATGAATGCGGAAATGGCCAAGGCTGACTGCCGAAGTACTGAATATTATTCACCTTCAAGCCAACTTCTTCAAACACTTCTCGGTGTACGGCATCTTCTGCCGATTCTCCCGCCTCTAAAAAACCTGCCAGCGCCGTGAAAAATTGCGTAGGCGAAGCCGCGTGCCGTGCCAGCAAAATTGAGTCTCCACGTTTAATTAACACCATCATTGCAGGCGAAATGCGCGGGTAGGCCACCATGCCGCAGGCAGGGCAGCTCATGCAGCGCTCACCAGGCGTATGCGTTGTAGCCGTACCGCAATTGCCGCAAAATCGGTGCGTGCGTGCCCATTCAGCAATCTGAAACGCTCGGCCAGCCACAGCCATCAATTCGGCATTAAACATACCAAATAGGGTACGCAGCTTGCGCCACACATAGCCATCGCAGGCTGGGGTATCACGGTTTTGCCATGTAGTTTGGCAATAACGCTGACCTAGCAGGCCTACGGGTTGGCACTGCGCGTTGGCAATGTCCATCACTGCGAGCGCATACCCATCGGGCAGGCTCAAATCTTCTGCTAGCACCAGCAACTCATCTCCGCGAAAGACAAAGTTAAGCGAAGTGGCGTTGAATGTGCTGTCGGCTGCAGTCAACAAAGGCACAAAATTAGAGGGTGTTTGAAGCATGATGGGTAGCGTAAGCGTGTGAGTGGGGTGCGAAAGCAGCAATGGCAACGGGAACAAAAAGCACAATGTAATTAGGCAAAAAACGCCTCAAATCCACCGTCTGGCTCGAACCGTGGGCTGCGGTGGCTCAGCCGCGTGGGGCCTGGCAGGGCGCGTTCGGGCACCGAATGCAAGGGGTCACCGGGGTAGCACAGGGTACGGGTCTCGTTGATGAACTGATGCTCTGGGCGGATGATTGGCGGTGTGCGTTGGCGTGCTGCGGCCAGCACCTCAGCTGCCGTCGCAAAGTGGGCCAAATGGGCCAGACTCATGATTTGTGGCGGAGCCAGTTCGATCTGCCCTTGCCAGTACTGTGTCAAAGCCTCACGTGGGGTTAGCCAGACGCTCTCAGTTGCTTCATGGTTGTCATGGCTGGCAAGTTGGCTGGGGGGTGCGATAGCGACGAAGAACCGGGTGTCGAAGCGCTTTCGCATCATGGCGGGCACCATAGGCGTGATCCATCGTGACCAAGGCACCACGCTGCGGCTGTCTAGGCATAGCGCGTTGTCAGCCAGCAATTGGTTGAATGAAGTGCCTGCGCGCATCGCAGCACGTAGACGCAAGCTATCAGCACTGCCAAGCGGAGTTGCGCCTATTCTTTTTTCATTATTTCCTTCACTATTTTCTTTATTCTTTGTTTTGTTATTGATAGCGGATAAAGACTGCCCAGTTTGCACATGATGGGAAAAAAGAACGCCACACTCTTCAAATGCTTCACGCAGTGCCGCAACAAACAGACCGGCAGCGGTCAGCGTGTCAATGTCATCTTCGGCTAAGGCGCGGTGTAAGTCGTGGGGTGTTTGGTCAAGGTGGGTGTCCAGATTCAAAGCGGTATCGCTGGGGTCTACCTTTCCACCCGGAAAAACGTAGGCACCACCCAGTACATCTGATGCGCTGTGTCGCTTGAGCAGCAACACGGAGAAGCCTGCACTGGCGCCACTCCCCTGGTCATTGTCTTCACGCAGCATTACAACCGTAGCGGCAGGCAGTGGTGGGGTGGTAACGGCTTGCATATTGAGTTCAAGAGCCATAGGGTGCTTTGTTAGGGGTTGATGAATAAATTTAAAGCGAAATGTGATGTGCTTACAGATCAGATGAGCATTGTTTGCTGTCAAACATGAAGTGATTTACGCAATGCAGTGCCTGTCCAGCGCTGGCCTTGACTGTGCATCGCGATCAATTGGCACATGGCCGCATTGCGAGGTGCCTTTATGCCGTGTTGCCCAGCCAAACGAACGACGGCACCACACAGGTCATCAACCTCAGTGGTACGGCCGTGCTGCACGTCGTCCCACATCGATGAGCGTGCGGTCACGTCAATGCGGAGCATGCGGGCAGCCAAGCGGGTGAACAGCCAGTCGGGAAGTCGCAGCAGGTGCGGTAACGCGCGGGGTGGCGCACTGGCCACTTTGGCCGGGGTGATACCGTCTGCAGCCAAGGCCTGGAGCGCCTCGGTTTGCAATGCAGCCAGTACGCAACGAAAGTCGTGGTTGAGTAATTGCGCACGCAATGGCAGGTCTGACAGTGCGTTGACGGGGTTATTCAGGTTTAACAGCAACTTACCCCACTGCACCGCACGCATATTCTCGGTCAGCACCGTGGTTAATCCCGCTGCATTGAACAGCGGGGCGATCTGCGCAGTGAGGGCATTTTGCGGCAGGTAAATGCTGCCCATGGTGGCCCGGTGGACGTGGTTGGCCCGGCGCATCACCACGTTGTACGGCACCATACCTGGCAGTGCTTGCAACGCGGGTGCTGCACTTTGAATGCGGGCCACGTTCTCAACGCCGTTTTGCAGTGAGATCACAGAGGTACCCGGTGGGCAGCAGGCAGCGATTTCTTGAGCGGCCGAAGTGGTGGCACCACCTTTGACGCAAAGCAATATTACCGTTCTGGCATCCACATCGACGCCAGACCACGCTGTAGCCATATTGGGGGCGAGTGAGAGCTGCGCGGCATGTAATCGCCCTGAAAAGCCCTCTAAATCAGTGACGGTAAGACCGTCCAGCGCCAGTGGCTCCAGGATGCGCGGCCTGCCTACCAGTGTGACCTGCTGGCCTGCTGCAAGTAAACGCGCGCCCACGTAGCACCCAATGGCACCGGCACCCAGCACGATGAAGTTTGTTGCTGTTGCTGCCGAAGTTGCGATTGGGTGTGTTACTTTGGTTGTATTTGCCATAGGACACAGAGGCTAGCAGACTGCAAGCCCAAAGCCCATCACCGACATGACAGGGCCATTGAGTCCCTAAGCTAGATTGCGTCTTGTTGGTACAGTTGCACTTGAGCCTTCAGCCCTTTAAGCCTAACGTTAAGCCTAATTTTTCTTGCCATGACACTCTCTACCGTTGAAATCGAAACTGCTCCCAACCCCACCGCTACCATCGTGCTGATGCACGGCCTGGGTGCTGATGGCAATGATTTTGTACCCATCTGCCGCGAGCTGAACCTTGCTTCCGTGGGCCCCGTGCGCTTTGTATTTCCTAATGCGCCGCAAATCCCTGTCACCATTAACGGCGGCCACCGTATGCCTGCGTGGTACGACATTTTGGTGACCGAGTTGGGCCGTCAAGAAGACGAAGTCGGGTTACGCAAATCGCAAACTGCCATTGAGGACATTCTTGCCCGCGAAAAAGCCCGTGGCATTCCTGCCAGCCGTACCGTCATCGCAGGGTTTTCACAAGGCTGTGCGATGGCTTTGCTGACTGGCCTGCGTCACCGTGAGCGCTTGGCCGGTATCGTGGGCTTGTCTGGTTATTTGCCATTGGCTGATAAGACAGCAGCTGAGCGCAGCGTTGAAAATGCCGACGTGCCGGTGTTTTTAGCCCACGGCCTACGCGATCCTGTGGTTACGCTGGCCCGTGCTACGGCATCTCGCGATACCTTACAAGCCTTAGGCTACAAGGTGCAGTGGACGGATTACGCCATGGAGCACTCAGTGTGCCCGGAAGAGGTGAATGATTTGAACCAGTGGTTGCTGAAGGTGCTGGCCAAAACTGCTTAAGCAGGCCTGATTCGACAAGACCTGTCGAATTGATGTACCAATTTATGCACCAAGTGACGCAATAGCAAACGCACTATTAACGCGTTAATTAACGTGCCAAGGCAGCCCAGCTTCGCACGCCATATTGCACTAAAAATGCACCGCCAAGTACCAGCGAAAACCAGCCCACCAAAGACGCACCACCCACGATGCTTCTCAGGTCGGGCGCGTTCATGAAATACGGAGAAATCAGGACGGCCAAGCCAATCAGCGCGCAAAGCACGCCCTTGTAAAGCAGTTCGGTATTAGCTTTTTTGTCGAATTTATTGCGCGCAGCGCTAGGTTTTGAAGGGGCAGAGGAGGGGGTATGGTTTGGGCGCATACCGTCATCATAGGCAAACCCGGCACACCTCCTCGGGATTTAACTCTGAATGTAGCTGCGCAGTTGCTCAATCGTCTGTTCATGTTCCGCGATGATGTCGTCCATCAAATCGCGGATAGAGATCATGCCCACTACGGCGCTCCCGTTCATTACGGGTAAATGCCGGATTTTCTTTTGGCTCATCAGTGCCATGCACTCGCGGGTTTTGGTTTGAGGCGTCACCGTGAGCACATTAGCGGTCATGATGTCAGACACCAAGGTTTCTCTAGAGTTACGACCTTGTAGTGCCACTTTGCGGGTGTAATCTCGCTCTGAGAATACCCCCACCAGTTTGTCGTCCACCATCACCATTAGCGCCCCGACTTCATAGCGCGAGAGCTGGTGCAGAGCGTCAAAGACACTGGTGCTGGGGGATGTGCGCCAGATTTCCGACGGGCGATTTTTAAGGAGTTCAGACACTGGTTTCATAGGGGGCCTCCTGAATGTGCTGCATCATGCTGCTTGTAAAGCAGTGCAACAACTATGCCATCAAACCAAGTCAAACAGCCTTTTAACTACAGCGACAGGTCTCGAATTTTCGCCCAGCAAGGGCATACCCTGAGCAGGGGGCGTGTCTATTTTGCGCTTTCAAAATCTTTAGACCTGGCCACACACCTGAACATCATTTAATGATCAAGAGGGTTTGCGGAATTCGGCTTCCACCCAGGCTGTCGCACTGGCCGTATTCAGCTTGAAATTTGGTTTTACCCGCACCTGCGCTAGTTCTTCGCCAAAGGAGTTTTGCGCGCTCAGCAAAGCGTAAGCGTCGTCTTCGTCCGGCACGATTTGCAAGGCCACACGGATGCGCATCCCCGCTACTTCCACATTCAAATTTTTATTCAATGCGCTGTGCAGGGCTTGTTCATGGCGCCGAATCACCTCGGACGCAGTTTTCACAAGCGTAGAGAAGGCGGTTTTGTCCAGCGGTTTAGGATTTTTTTTATCTCGTCCCATTGTCCAAGGGCCAATCAGGGCGGGTTCAGACTCTCCTTGGCGCACCATCGCTACAGCCCAGCCGTCATCGTCTTCGTTCTTAATGACCCGCGCCGTCCACAGGCCACTGCGCCACAAACGGGGCTCGTTGAGGTCGCAATCGGTTGCTAAATCAGTATTGCTGTCGATGTCGTTGCTGTCAGGAGTCACTAGAGCGGTCATTGCAATTGGCGTTCGGTAAAAAGAAAATATTCACACGATTATCCCGCGCTAAGGGTTATCCCTTTTCCGCGCTTCACCAACTCAGGCCAAGATGGAACGCCTTTATTTTTTCAGACTGGAAAGCCTTCATGTATTACATCCTCGCCCGTATTACCGTCAAACCAGAAGCTGCTCAGACAGCCCAAGGACTGCTTACGGAGTTAGTTCTCCAGTCGCGCAAAGAGGCGGGTTGCATCGCTTACGAGCTATATCAACAAGAAGCTACGCCGCATATCTTTCAAACTGTTGAGACTTGGCGTGATAAGGCGGCTGCTGACGCTCACATGGTGACCCCCCACCTAGGTGCTGCAGTGGCTGCGGCTACGCCACTCTTTGCTGCCGCACCTGAGATTTTGTCGTACACCAAAGTAATGTGAATGTTGAGAACAGCGTAGAGTGGGGAAGTCGTGCTTTATGCACGGGTTTATCCGTAGTGCTAAAGCCATCTAGGTGTCTCATTCGGCCACCGCTTCAGGGTTGAAAAAACTTACGATGGCTCACCCAATAACTCAACAGAAATACAACCCATGAACGCCCGCGCCACTTTCACCCGTATGGATATCAGCACCAAGGAGGACTGGATGGCCATCGTCCCCGAGGCGATGAAGATGAACAAAGCCCTGCCAGACCGCGTGCTTGACCACCTTAAGCTGCTAGATGGTGATTACGGCGGTTTCCCTATCGACCGCTATAGCCATTGCCTGCAAACTGCGACCCTCGCTTTGCGCGATGGTCGTGATGAAGAGTACGTGGTTTGTGCACTGTTACATGATATCGGCGACACGTTGGGTTCGTATAACCACCCCGATATTGCAGCGGCAATTTTGAAGCCATTTGTGAGCGATGCCAACTTGTGGATGGTGCAAAACCACGGCATCTTTCAAGGCTATAACTTTTTTCACCACATTGGGCTGGACCGAGATATGCGCGACATGTTCACAGGCCATGAACATTACGCCCGCACTGAAGAGTTCATCGCCCTGTATGACAACCCCGCTTTTGACGTGTCCAAAGAAATCTTGCCTTTGAGCGAGTTCGAGCCGATGGTGCGCCGCGTGATGGCTGTGCCTAAAAACTCGATCTACAAAGCAGCGTTAAAGATCGCACCAGCTGCCCAGATGCCTGCTTAACTTTGATTTCTAACGTTCGTATCTAACGTTCATTTTCAAAATTCTTATCCACCACATCCACTTCACATCCTACCGAGGCGCAACTCCATGAATATTCCTTCTCTTAAAAACAGTGTCAGCCCTGAAGAATGGCAACTGCGTGTTGATCTCGCTGCCTGTTATCGCCTGATTGCTGCTTACGGCTGGAGCGATTTGGTTTTCACCCACGTCAGCGCCCGCGTGCCTGGTACCGATCACCACTTCCTTATCAACCCATATGGCCTGATGTTTGACGAGATCACTGCATCGAGCCTTATCAAAATCGACCTGCATTGCAACAAGTTAAGCGAGTCAGCGTTCCCCGTTAACCCCGCAGGCTTCACCATCCACGGCTGCATCCACGAAGTGCGTGAGGACGCCGGTTGCGTGCTGCACACCCACACCCGCGCCGGCATTGCTGTCAGCGCTCAAAAGTGTGGCGTGCTGCCCTTGAGCCAGCAATCCACCTTTGTACTCAATTCTTTGGCTTACCACGACTACGAAGGTGTAGCGCTGCATGAAGGCGAAAAACCCCGCCTCCAGGCTGATTTGGGCAAGGCCAACTACCTGATGCTTCGCAACCATGGCTTGCTGACGGTGGGGCGAACTATTCCAGACGCGTTTTTGCATATGTATACGTTTGAGAACACCTGCCGTATCCAAATCGACGCGCAAGCCGGTGGCGAGCTGCACCATGTCCAAAAATCAGTGATCGACCTCAATGCAACCATCATGAAAGTTGCTACGGCTGGGCAGGGCGCCGCATTGACCTGGCCTGCCTTGCTGCGCAAGCTCGACCGCATTGATGAGAGCTACAAGACATAACGGAATCCGCTCGTATTTGTCTCTCACGAGACTGAAAATGCCCTTAAAAGCCCTGTCATGGGGCTTTCCCCGTTCTGAACATCCCAACACTTGCGCATAATCCGGCAATCGAAAATCGAACGACCGTTCTTTTTCATCCCCTTCCGTTATCCACTCCCCAGAGGAAGCAAAGCATGACCGCTGAGTACAAAGTCCACGGCAACGTTGCCGTCATCACCCTGAACAATCCACCCGTTAACGGCCTGGGTTTGTCCACACGGCTAGGTATCACCGACGGCTTGACTAAAGCCAACAGCGATGCAGCAGTGACTTCCATCGTCATCACTGGCGCAGGTAAGGCCTTCTCAGGTGGAGCTGACATCAAGGAGTTTGGCTCCCCCAAAGCCCTGCAAGAACCTAATTTACTCAGCGTGATTGTGGCGGTCGAGAACTCGACCAAGCCCGTTATCGCCGCGATCCACTCTGTCGCTATGGGCGGTGGTTTGGAGTTGGCGCTGGGCTGCCACTACCGCATTGCAGCGCCCGGCGCCAGTATTGCCCTGCCTGAAGTCAAGCTGGGCTTGATCCCCGGAGCTGGGGGCACGCAGCGCCTGCCGCGCGTCCTTGGTGCTGAAGTCGCGCTCAACATGATCGTCAGCGGCGAGCCTGTCAAAAGTGAGCTGATCGCATCCATGCCTGGCCAAAAGCTGTTTGACAAGATGTCGACATCGGCGGATTCTCTGGCCGAAGAAGCCCTTGCATTGGCTCAAGCCATGGCGACCAAGCATGCTGACGGCTCTGCGTTGCCTTTGGTGCGCAACCTGCCCTGCAAGCACCCGCTCGGCGATGCTTACTTCCAGTTTGCCCGCAACATGGTCAAGGGCATGTCTAAAAACTACCCCGCACCGGGTAAGTGCGTGGACGCAGTGCAAGCCGCTACCAAGAACAAGTTTGACGCTGGTATGGCGATTGAGCGTGATCTTTTCTTGGGCCTGATGATGACGCCCGAGTGCCGTGCTCTGCGCCACCTGTTCGTGGCAGAACGTGCTGCGTCAAAAATCCCCGATGTTCCTTCCGATACGCCACAACGCGCTATTAACTCTATAGCTGTCATCGGTGCAGGCACTATGGGTGGCGGTATTTCCATGAACTTCTTGAATGCGGGTATCCCCGTCAAGATGCTGGAGATGAAGCAAGAAGCGCTGGACCGTGGCATTGCTACCATTCGCAAAAACTACGAGTCCCAAGTCAAAAAAGGCAAGCTCAAGCAAGAGAAGTACGAGCAGCGAATGAGCCTGCTCACTACCACGCTGAGCTACGACGATCTCAAAGACGCGGACATGGTTATCGAAGCCGTGTTTGAAGAAATGGGCGTCAAACAAGCTGTATTCACTGAGCTCGACCGCGTGATGAAGCCCGGCGCTATCCTGGCCAGCAACACCTCCACGCTGGACGTTAACCAGATCGCTGGCTTCACCAAGCGTCCGCAAGATGTGATTGGCACCCACTTCTTCAGTCCAGCCAACGTGATGAAGTTGCTGGAAGTGGTACGTGGTGAGAAAACGGGCAAGGACGTGCTCGCAACCGTCATGGCCCTGGGCAAAAAGATCAAAAAGACCTCCGTAGTCTCTGGCGTGTGCGATGGCTTTATCGGCAACCGCATGATCGAGCAGTACAGCCGCCAAGCTGGTTTCTTGCTGGAAGAAGGCTGCACACCTGCTCAAGTGGACAAAGCGGTTGAGAAATTCGGATTCGCTATGGGTCCATTCCGCATGGGCGACTTGGCTGGTAACGATATTGGCTGGGCTATCCGTAAGCGCCGCAACATCGAAAAGCCAGGCATGAAGTACAGCAAGACAGCTGACTTGCTGTGTGAACTTGGCCGCTATGGTCAAAAAACTGGTGCAGGCTGGTATGACTATGAAGCCGGCAAGCGCGACGCCATTCCCAGCGACATCGTCGTGAAGATGGTGGAGGCGCACCGCAAGGCCGTTGGCATCACGCCGCGCAAGATTTCTGACGAAGAAATCGTACAGCGCTTGGTGTATTCCATGGTGAACGAAGCTGCCCATATTCTTGAAGAAGGCATTGCCAGCAAGGCCAGCGACATCGACATGGTCTACCTGACAGGTTACGGTTTCCCCATCTACCGCGGTGGACCCATGCACTACGCCGACCAGGTAGGTCTGTTCAACGTGATACAGAGCATGAACCGCTTTGCCAAGAACCCGTTGGACGATGGTGCATTCTGGACGCCCGCACCGTTGCTAGCCAAGCTGGCAGCCGAAGGTAAAACGTTTAATTGAACGGTTAAGGGCAGGCTTCAGCACCAGACACTAAATGCCATGGTTAAAAACGCCTTCATGCCCTTGTCTAATATTTCAATATTGCTATAAATTTAGGAGTTTTTTCCCATGACAACTGCCGTAATCGTTTCCACTGCCCGCACTCCACTTGCTAAAAGCTGGAAGGGTTCTTTCAACATGACTCACGGCGCCACCCTGGGTGGCCACGCCGTTGAACACGCCATTGCCCGCGCAGGCATCGAAGCTGGTGAAGTGGACGATGTCATCATGGGCTGTGCAACCCCCGAGGGTGCCACCGGTGCCAACATCGCCCGCCAAGTAGCCCTGCGCGCAGGCTGCCCTATTACCGTGTCAGGCATGACGGTCAACCGCTTTTGCTCATCTGGCCTGCAAACCATCGCGCTCGCAGCCCAGCGTGTGATTGCCAATGAAGGCGATGTTTACGTGGCCGGTGGCGTGGAAAGCATTTCTTGCGTACAGCAAGAAATGAACACCCACATGATTGCTGACCCTTGGCTTGTCAAAAACAAGCCAGAAATCTACTGGAACATGCTCCAAACTGCTGAAAACGTGGCCAAGCGCTACAACATCAGCCGCGAAGCTATGGACGAATACGGCGCAGCTAGCCAACAGCGCGCCACTGCTGCTTTGGCCGCTGGTTTGTTTGCTGCTGAAATTGCGCCTATCACTGTCACCATGGGCGTGGCCGATAAGGTCATGGGTCTGACCACCAAACAAGTTACCGTGAGCAACGACGAAGGTATTCGCGACGGTACGACCAAAGAGGGCATCAGCGGCCTGCGTTCCGCCTTACCCGGTGGTCTGATTTCGGCAGGTAACGCCAGCCAGTTTTCTGACGGCGGTGGTGCGGTCGTCGTGATGAGTGAAGTGATGGCTGAGCGGCGTGGCTTGAAGCCTTTGGGCCGTTTTCTTGGCTTCGCGGTGGCGGGTTGCGAGCCGGATGAAATGGGCATTGGTCCGGTTTATGCCATCCCTAAAGTACTTGCACGCCTGGGCCTGAAAGTCAGCGACATTGATTTGTGGGAGCTGAACGAAGCCTTCGCCGTCCAGGTGATTTACTGCCGCGACAAGCTGGGTATCCCGGCTGACCGTCTCAACGTCAACGGCGGTGCTATTGCAGTTGGCCACCCTTACGGCGTAAGCGGACAGCGCCTGACTGGCCATGCTTTGATCGAAGGCAAACGCCGTGGCGCAAAGCGTGTGGCTGTGACCATGTGCATTGGCGGCGGTATGGGTGCTTGCGGCATTTTTGAAGTGCTGTGATATTGATCGCGTTTTAGGTTTATAGCCGTACAAGGGTTGCAGTCAAGTTGATTGCAACCCTGTTTTTTTGTCCCATTTTTTGCACAAACGATAGGTCGTCACCATGTCCCTGCAAAGCCCCAAGTCCCTGCGTCCCACTCTCGATTTTTTGCTCTACCAGTGGTTGAATGCCGAGTCCCTGAACCAGCGCGAGCGCTTCACAGACCACAGTCGCGAAACTTTTGATGCAGTGCTCGACACCTGCGAGCGAATTGCACGTGAAAAATACGCACCGTTCAATCGCTTGGTGGACACACAAGAGCCGCATTTTGATGGCGAAAAAGTCATCTTGCCTCAGGCCACGCACGATGCGCACAAGGCATTTGTCGGGTCTGGCTTGCTCAGCGCCGCACAAGACTATGACATCGGTGGCATGCAACTGCCCTACACCGTAGAAGCTGCTGCCAATGCCTTCTTTGCGATGGCCTCGGTCAGCATCGGCTCTAACATGCTGACCAAAGGCAACGCCAGCTTGCTGATGGTGCACGGCACACCGCTGCAAAAAGAAGTGTTTGCGCTGAATGAATTCGCAGGCCGCTGGGCCGGCACCATGTGCCTCTCAGAGCCGCAGGCCGGTTCGTCGTTGAGCGATGTGGCGACCAAAGCTATCCCCGACGGGGAGGGCAGTGCAGCCGACCCCTTGGGTGCGCGCTACCGGCTTAAGGGTAACAAAATGTGGATTTCATCCGGTGAGCACGAGCTGACTGAGAACATCATCCACCTTGTTCTCGCCAAAATTCCAGGCCCCGATGGCAAGTTAATCCCGGGTACACGCGGTATCTCGCTGTTCATCGTTCCTAAAAAAATGGTGGACACCCAAGGTCAGCTGACCGGCGTACGCAATGACGTGGCACTGGCAGGCCTAAATCACAAACTTGGCTGGCGCGGTACCACCAACACGCTGCTTAATTTTGGTGAAGGCAAGTACCCCGTGGACGGACAAGCAGGTGCCGTAGGCTACTTGGTCGGTAAGCCCCACGAAGGTTTGCGCTGTATGTTCCACATGATGAACGAAGCGCGCATTGGTGTGGGTACCGCCGCTGTCATGCTGGGTATGGCGGGTTACCACGCCAGTCTGGAATATGCCAAAAATCGCCCCCAAGGTCGCCCTACGGGTGCTGGTGGTAAGGACCCGTCACAACCGCAGGTCCGCATCATCGAACACGCCGATGTGAAGCGTATGTTGCTGGCACAAAAATCCTATTGCGAAGGCGCTCTGGCGCTGGAGCTCTACTGCGCCCGCTTGGTCGATGAGCAACACACTGGCGCTCCAGACTCTGCTAACGAAGCCCGTTTGTTGCTCGAGGTGCTAACCCCTATCGCCAAAAGCTGGCCTAGTGAATGGTGCCTGGAGGCGAACAGCCTTGCCATACAGATCCACGGTGGCTACGGTTACACACGGGACTTCCCTGTTGAGCAGTACTGGCGCGACAACCGCCTGAACATGATCCACGAAGGCACCCATGGTATCCAGGCCGCCGATTTACTGGGCCGCAAAGTGCTGATGGAAGGGGGGCAGGGCTTCACGCTGCTTTCGGCACGCATTAATGCCACTGCTGCGTTGGCTCTCCATAGTCCTGCGCTGGCTCCTCATGCAAAAGCGCTGACGCAAGCGCTGCACGACATCAGTTCCGCGACCCAAGCCGCATGGCAAACTGGCAATCCAGTAGAAGCGCTGGCCAATGCCGTGCCTTACATGCAGGCCTTTGGGCACATGGTTCTTGCGTGGATTTGGCTGGACGTGGCGCTGGCAGCTCAAAAACAGGGTGCTACTATTTCTGTAGCTGCTCATGCAGGTGTTACAGGCGCTACCCGGTATTTTTACCATTATGAATTGCCTAAAATTGGCGCCTGGCTGAACGTGGTGTCCTCGCGCGACCCGACTTGTGCGGACTTGCCAGAAGATGCGTTTTAACGCGTGATACTGAAGGGGATGCTTAAGCGGTGCTTGATTCGAGCGAAATTTGCCACAATCTGAGGTTAGTAGTCACCCGTAAACCGCCGATAAATCACAGACAAGGGGCCGTGTAGCTCCGTCCAAGGAAAGTCCAATGAACAGCACACTGCCCACTTTTTTCGTTTCCCACGGTGGTGGCCCTTGGACTTTCATGGACGAAATGAAAGTACCTTACGCCGAGACTATTGAAACCTTCAGCCAGTTACAGCATCTCCTGCCAGCCAAGCCTAAAGCCATTCTGGTGATCTCCGGTCACTGGGAGGCTCCCAGTTTCACCGTGGCTACCAGCGAACACCCGCCTATGGAATACGACTACTACGGCTTCCCGGCGAACACTTACCAAATTCATTACCCAGCCCCTGGATCAACCCGTGTGGCCGCAAGGGTGCGTGAGCTGTTGGGTGGTGCAGGTATTACTTGCCTAGAAGACGCTCAAAAAGGCTTCGACCACGGTACCTTCGTCCCACTGGGGCTGATGTTTCCAGCTGCTGACGTGCCCGTTGTCACGCTGTCCATGCAGTCCAACTACGACCCTGCTGAGCACATTCGCGTCGGTCAAGCGTTGGGGCCTTTGCGCGATGAAGGCGTACTCATCATTGGCAGTGGCCTCAGCTACCACAACATGCGCGGTTTCCGCACAGCAGGAGCCATGGCTGTATCTGAGGAGTTCGAAGCCTATTTAAATGACGCCATTACCGACCCCGATGCCGCTCAGCGGCTGCACAAATTGACCCACTGGGCCTCTGCCCCCTCCGCCCGCTCAGCCCACCCTCAAGAAGACCATTTGATCCCGTTGATGGTTGTTGCTGGGGCCGCGGGTTCGGATATCGGCAGCCGTTTGCTGGTGGACAAGGTGATGAACGTGGCGATGGCGTCGTACCAGTTTGGCTTGACACCTGCGCCCTTGGTTTCTTTAGTTTCGTAACTTACCTGCTTACCCTCAATAACTTAACCGTGTCCAGGCTTCATTGTGGAGGCCTCACTCCATTTTCAACCCAGCCGTCTTCACCACATTCGCCCATTTCACAATCTCACTGCGGTTAAACGCTGTGAACTGTGCGGGTGACATGCCGGATGGCACCAGTCCCAGACCGTCGAGACGTTCCTTCACATCGGGCATTTCCAAAATCTTGGCAACTTCACTGGACAACCGGCTGACCAGTGCTGGCGGTGTGTTCGCAGGGGCATGTATGCTTTGCCATGACGCCACGTCAAAACCTGGCAAACCAGATTCGGCCATGGTTGGGATAGTGTCAAAACCTTTAACTCGCTGGGCTGACGTGACGGCCAGCGCCCGAACAGTGCCGGACTTGATGTGCGGTGCAGCGACTACGATGGTGTCGAAGCCCATGCTGACTTGGCCGCCAATCACGTCCTGAATTGCCGGGGCGCTGCCGCGGTAGGGAATGTGGACAGCAAACACCTTGCCTTGCAGCTTGAACAGTTCTCCAGACATATGCTGTGAGGTACCGTTGCCCGCTGTGGCAAAGCTGAGTTTGCCTGGGTTAGCGCGGCCATAGGCCAGCACATCGGCAAAAGTTTTGAAGGGGCTGTTGGCGGCAACGATCATCACGATCGGTACGCTACCAATTAAGGTGACGGCGCTGAAATCCTTGGCTGAGTCATACGGCATCTTGGGGTTAAGCGCCGCATTGATGGCATGGGTGCTGATAGTGCTACCCAATATTGTGTAGCCATCAGGAGGCGATTTGGCGACCACGTCGGCGCCCAGCACACCGCCAGCGCCGGGACGGTTGTCCACGACGACAGGCTGACCCAGAGCGGTACCCAGCTTGGGGCCGATGATGCGCGCCAAAATATCCGTAGTGCCGCCTGCAGGGAAGGGCACCACGTATTTCAGCGCATGCGTTGGCCAGGCTTGCGCCCAAGCGGTTGATTGGAGCAGCACAGCGCTTGCGCTGGCCAAGGCAGATTGAATGACGCTACGGCGTTGCATGGGATCAGCTTTCGGTTAGTTCAACTTGATGTTGAGTTTTGTAATCAGGTTTTTAAAGTAAGCATGGTCGCGCACCATGGCGGCTTTGAAGACCACGTCGTCGCCGAATGCAAAGGTCATGTTTTGCTTGTCCATGATTTCGCGAAAGGCGGGCTCGGCGGCCGTTTTTGCAGCCATGTTTTTCAGGATGGCGATGATCTCTGGTGGGGTTGGCTTGGGTGCACCGATGCCACGCCATGCGCTGATGGACACGTCAATATTGCGTTCCTTGAGCGTGGGCACGGACTCAAAGCCTTTGAGGCGCTTGTCGGCCATCACCGCCAGCGTCTTGAGTTTTCCGGCGTTCACCTGCGTGGTTACCTCGGCGGCACTGACCGACACGGCCTCTATGTGCCCGCCCATCAGCGACAAAATGGCGGGGCCAGCACCAGGGTAGGGGATGTGGTTGAACTTGACGCCGGTTTTGTCTTCCACCGCTGCAGCAGCCAAGTGCCAGATCGAGCCTGCGCCCGAATTGCCCACGCGGAACTCGCCCGGTGCTTTCTTGGCAGCTGCCAGAAATTCTTCGACCGTGTTCCATGGCGCATCGGCCTTGACGGTGATAGCGGCTGGGTCTGCGTTCAGCATGGCAATGGGAGCGAAGTCTTCATAGCTGAACTTGATAACGCCAACGTGTGGCAGCGTTGTCAGTTCTACCGTCAGCATGGCGATTTTGTAGCCATCAGGCTTGGCGTTCAGCACATCGGTCAGTCCAATCGCGCCGCTGGCACCGGGCTTATTGGTAACGGTGATGGCCTGTCCGAAATGCTTGCGTGATGACTCGCTAAAGGCACGCGCCAGCACATCGGTGCCACCACCGGCTCCGTAGGCGACAACCAATTCCACTGGACGATTTGGGTAGTCAGTGGCTTGTGCAAGTGCGCGTTGACTTGTCAATGCGCTGGCCAAACCAGAGGCACTCAGGGCCAAGTAGCTGGCGGCGCTGCGGCGAGAAATAGGATTAATTGATGTTGTCATTTTTTGTCTCCAAGGGTGTCGTGAGCATGTGTGAGCTAGGGCTGCGGTTGGACTTCAGCAGCCCTTACATCATGTTACGGGAGCCGGGTTGAACAGCACCAGCGCGTTGTGCAGTTTCCAATGCTCGGCCCAGGTCTTTTTGCGTCCACTGGCGACTTCCAGCATCAGGTGAAACAGCTCCCAGCCCACATCTTCAATCGTGGCCTGACCTTCAGCAATCCGACCTGCGTTCACGTCCATCAGGTCATGCCAACGGCGGGCTAAATCGCTGCGGGTTGCCACTTTGATGACGGGGCATTGGGCCAAACCGTAGGGTGTACCGCGCCCAGTAGTAAAAATGTGCAGGTTCATGCCAGCCGCCAGCTGCAGCGTGCCGCAAATGAAATCGCTGGCGGGGGTGGCTGCATAAATCAATCGGCCAGTCAAATCGGTTGAACTTTTGGGCTTGAGTTTCTCGCCGGGTGACAGCACATCGGTGATGGAAGCGGTGCCTGATTTGATGATGGAGCCCATCGCTTTTTCGACAATGTTGGAGAGGCCGCCCTTTTTGTTGCCTGGCGTGGTGTTGGCGCTACGGTCAACTTTTCCACGTTGTAAATAAGCGTCGTACCACGCCATCTCACGGATCATGGCTTCAGCCACTTCGGGGGTGGCAGCGCGGCCGGTGAGTTGGTCAATACCGTCACGTACTTCGGTAGTTTCCGAGAACATTACACTGGCGCCAGCGCGCACCAGTAAATCAGTGGCGAAGCCAACAGCGGGGTTGGCCGTGACGCCGGAAAAAGCATCGCTGCCGCCGCACTGCACGCCCACCACCAGTTCGCTGGCAGGCACTGTTTCACGCTTGCGCATGTTGAGACGCTTTAGGTGCAGCTCGGCTTGGCGCATCACTGAGTCAATCATCGACATGAAGCCGACATGCGCGTCGTCTTGCAGGCACACGACGTCCAACGGTGTGTCGATGCTGGTGTTTGTATTGACTGTGCTGACGTTGGCAACGTTTCGCACGTCAATCAGTGGAATGGAACCGGGTGGTAGCAGTCGCTCTGGTTGCAGCTTTTCACAGCCTAGGCTGACCACCATCACTTCACCGCCGAAGTTTGGATTGAGGCTGATGTTGCGCAGCGTTCGGATCGGGATGATGGCGTCGGGCGCGTCGATTGCGACACCGCAACCGTAGGTGTGTTCGAGTCCAACCACGTCATCGACATTGGGGTAACGCGGCAATAGTTCAGCCTTGATGCGTTGAACCGCGAAATCAACCACACCAGCTACGCACTGCACAGTCGTGGTAATGGCTAGGATGTTTCGCGAACCGACCGAGCCGTCCGCATTGCGATAGCCTTCAAAGGTGTAGCCCTCCAGAGGCCTCATTGGCGGTGGCTTGACTGTCGCGATCGGCAGGCCTTCGAGCGAGCGAGCGTCTGGCATTTGCAGCAGCCGCTCATGTACCCAGCTGCCGGCTGGAATATCTTGCAAAGCATGGCCGATGCTCACGTTGTAGCGAAGCACGGGCGTGCCTGCGGCAAGGTCAACCAGTGCGACTTTGTGTCCTTGTGGCACCTTGTCGATCAAACGCAGGCCGGAGGCGAAAACGGTGCCTGCCGGTAGTCCGCCATCGTTGACCACGATCGCGACGTTGTCGCAGTCGTTCATCTTGATAAAGAGTGGTTCAGTAGGGGTAATGTCAGACATGGAGAACTTTCGGATGGGTTCGGATGGTGTTAGGGCGTTGCGGCTCCATCGGTTGTGAAGTTTGCGACGTTATCGACGTTATGTCTGAGTCTTGGCTAGGACGATGCTCTCAATCCAGTTCGGCCCTTGGCCGACAGCGCAACCGCTAACGGGCTCAAGAATACCGTTTTGCGTGTCAATGCGGTACACGCTAACTCGGTGCGAGAGTTCACCAGCGGTGATCAGAAACCGGCCATCGGGTGTGATGTTGAAACCACGAGGCTGCATCTCGGTTGGCGTGTGAGCAATGAGGCTTAATTGGCCACAGCTCGGGTCGATACGGAATCCAGCCAGCGTGTTCGAGCGGCGTTCGCTGCTGTACAGAAATTGCCCGTCCGGCGTCATATGCAGGTCCGATGCCCAGGCTTCTCCGTTGAATCCGGAGGGCAGGGAATTGATCTTTTGAACGGGCCGCAAGGTGCCTGCTTGGTCATCGAAAGCCAGCACATCGATGATCGCATCAAGCTCGTTAATCAGGTACATAAAACGTGCATCGCGGCCGAATACGAAATGCCGTGGACTGGCCGCTTCGTGCGGGCTCAACAGTGGCGGCGTATTGGCCTTGAGTTGTCCTGTTGCGGCGTTGAACAAATACTGCATTACGACGCCTCCGCCGAGACTGGTTGCGAAGACAAACCGGCCCGACGGGTCAGCCTGGATCGCATGCGCATGGCGTCCAGTCGGTAGTACCTGTTGGGCTGCCTGCGCCACGCCGTTGGCGTCGATGACACTGACTGCGATCTGGTCGCCTCCATATGAAGCGCTGAACATGAAACTACCATTTGGATCGGTCGCGATGTACGCCATGCTGTGCGGCAAAGGTGCGCTGCCCAGTGGCGTGAGTTCACCGCTGGCCGTATCGATGGCGAAACTCAGAACTTCCATTGGGTCAGAGCGGCGCGCGGCATAGAGAAGGCGCCTGTCAGGGCTCAGCGCCAGCGGCATGACTTTGCCGCCGACTGGCACCAACTGAATCGGTATCAATGCGCCGTTAGCCGTGTCCAGGTGAAGAACGGAGATGTCGCCGCTCTCGGCATTGGAGACGTAGACCGCAATCATTTATCAGAGTACCGGATGGCCGGTGATCATCGTCGGCAACCATGTCGAAAATGCAGGCACATAGGTCACCAGCGTGATCGCGATGAAGATCGCCAGGTAGTACGGCCAGGCCGTTTTGGTGGCTTCGCCGATTGAGATTTTCCCGATGGCGCAACCGATGAACTGTACCGTGCCAACCGGAGGATGCACCAGCCCCAACGCGCAGTTCAGCAACAGCATCATGCCGAACTGAACTGGACCCACACCCATCTGGATGGCCAGCGGCAAGAACAGTGGCGTCGTGATCAGGATGTGCGCGGCAATGTCGAGGAACACGCCCAGGAAAATCTGGATGATGTTGATCAGCAGCAGCATGATCCACGGCGTGGTGGTGGCCGTCAGCAAGGCGGCCTCGATGGCGTCCGGAATTTCCAGGTACGCCATCTGGTAGCGCAGCATGTTAGAGACACCGATCAGCAGCAGGATCACGCCCGTGGTCTTGGACGCTTTCGCCAGCGACATCAACAGCTTTTTCTTCGTCATCGTGCGGTAGATGACTACGGTAAGCAGCAGCGAATAACTCACGGCAATGGCCGCAGCCTCGGTCGCCGTAGCGATTCCCTCCATCACGCAGATCAGAATGATGACGATGATCATCAGGCCGGGAATCGAGGCGATGAAAGTGCGCAGAACGGCACTCCAGCCGGGGAAGCGCTCGATCATCGTGCTGCCATCGGCGCGCTTGGGGAAGCCGAACTTAACGGCCTGCCAGTAGGCGGCCACGAGCATACAGACCATGATCCAGAACACGGGAACCAGTCCCGCAAACATCAGGTCGCCAATCGACACGCCCTTGATGATGTGCCCGTCGATGGTGCCGACAGCGGCTTGCGCAGCGAAGGCATAGATGATCATGTTGTGCGACGTCGGCATCAGCGCGCCTGAGAGCGATGCGTGCGTGGTAACGTTGACGGCATAGGCCGCGCTGTAGCCCTCGCGCTTCATGATCGGAATCATGACGCCGCCCATGGCAGAGGTGTCCGCCACCGGCGAGCCCGAGACGCCACCGAACAGTGTCGATGCCATCACGTTGGCAAGGCCCAGACCGCCGCGCCAGTGGCCGACCAGGCTGCGGGCGAAAGCGACGATCTTGTCTGCAATGCCGCCATGCAGCATCAGCTCGCCGGAGAAGATGAAGAACGGAATGGCCAGGAACGAAAACACGTTCATGCCCGAGACCATCATCTGGATGGCCGTCTCGAACGGCAGGCCTTCAAAGGCGAAGGTCAGTAGGCAGCTCAAACCGATCGCAAAGGCGACCGGCATTCCCAGCAACATGAATGCGAGGAAACTCAGCGATAACAGGGTCAATGCCATGATGGAACGACCGTGCGGCCTGTGAATTGGGCAACAAGATGCTCAAGTGAAAACATGACGATCAGTACACCGGCAATGAGCACCGGCAGGTAGCGAAACGCCTCAGAGAGGCCAAGCGTTGGAATGGTGGCGTCGTGGGTTGAGATCGCCATCTCGGCGCTCCCGGCGACCAGTGCAATGGCAAACAGGATGCTCAGCACGTAGACGACGACCTTGCACCAGAACTGAACCTTAGCGGGCAAGGTTGTCACCAGCGAGTCCATGCCGATGTGGCCGGCATCGCGTACGCCGGCAGCGGCGCCGAACATGGCCACAGAAATTACCAGTAGCAATGCAAGCTGCTCGACATAAGCGGGCGCATTATTGAAGACATAGCGCAAAACTACGCCATAAACTACAACGCTCAGCAGGCCTACCAGGCACACGCATGCCAAGTACATCGTCCAGCGCGACAAGCGCGCGTTCAGGTTTGAAAACAAGGTCATCGCGGCGTCATCACTTAGTGTTGACGATTTCCTGCACCAGCGCTTTCAACTCCGGCGTGGAAGCGAACTTGTCCCACACTGGCTTCTCGACTTCGACGAAGGCCTTGCGGTCGATGTCAGCCGCTACGGTGATCTTGGCGCCGCCCTTGATGACCGCCGCCTTGGCTTCTTTTTCGCGTGCTTCCCACAACTTTACGTAGACCGGCACGGAATCTTTGGCAGCCTTGCGGATAGCGGCTTGCTGCTCTTTCGGCAGCGCATCCCAAATCTTCTTGGAAAACACCAGCACTTCAGGCGTCATGACGTGCATGGTTTCCGAGTAGTACGGCGCGGCTTCGAAATGCTTGGCTTCGTCGTAGCTTGGGTAATTGTTCTCTGCGGCATCGACCAGACCGGTCTTGAGTCCGGTGTAAACCTCTGCCGTTGGCATTGGCGTTGGCGATGCGCCCATGGCGCTGGCCAGGCCCACCATCAGGTCGGATGGTTGCACGCGGATCTTCAGACCCTTCATGTCTGCCACGTTCTTGATCGGCTTTTTGGCGTAGACCGAGCGGGCGCCGCTCTCATAGAAAGCCAGACCGATGAAGCCGGCCTTCTCGAAGGAAGCGAGCACCTTGTCGCCGGTCGGGCCATACATTACCTTGCGGAAATGCTCGATGTCGCGGAACAGGAAGGGCAGCGATGGAATCACGGAATCAGGAACGATGCCGTGGAACGATGCTGAGCTGACGCGCACCATGTCGAGCGCGCCAATCTTGACCTGTTCGACAGTGTCTTTTTCGGAACCCAACGAGCTGTCGGCAAAGATCTTGATGTTGTCTTTGCCACCGGTGGTTTTGGACAGTTCTTCACCCATGAACTTCACGGCCTGGTTGGTCGGAAAGTCTTTGGAGTGAACCTCGGCCGAGCGAAAGGTGCGTGCTTCAGTGTGTAAAGCGGTCAACGCGAGCACGGCGGTTGCGATCAAGCGGAGCAAGGGGTGTTTGTTTTTCATTTGTCTTCTTTGGTTATGTTGGTTATGTTGGAGATTTGGCGTTTTGAATCTTACGAATACATCTTTGCGAGGGATGAGAGGTCAGCCGAAAGGGCCTTGCGCTGTGAAAGCACCGCCCTGGTAGATAGCATTAGGGTCGGTCGGTGCCAAGGGTGGTTGCGCCTCGACTTTGTCGCGAAACGCTTCCGAGCTGTCTTGCGGAACGAAGCTAAGATGCGCGGCCTGTGCGTTGTCCCACCAGATGTTGCGGTTGTCCGACATGCCGTAGACGATGGTGTGCTTAACGTCTGGTGTGAACAGGCATTTTTCGATCAGCGTGGTCAGGTCGCGATAGCTCAGCCATGAGTGCATCATGCGTCGGTTCAGCGGCTCGGTGAACGAGGAACCAATACGGATGCTGACGGTCTCGATGCCGTAGCGATCAAAGTAAAAGCTGGCCATGTCTTCGCCAAAGGATTTGGACAGACCGTAATAGCCATCAGGCCGCTTGGGTGCCGAAGCATCGATGTGCTCAGTTTGCTTATAGAAACCAATCACGTGGTTAGAACTGGCAAACACTACTCGTTTAACACCGTGGAGGCGGGCTGCTTCATAAATATGAAACACGCCTTTGATGTTGCCTTCAAGCACTTCTTCGAAAGACCGCTCTACCGAGACACCCCCGAAGTGAACTATAGCGTCGCAGCCTTCGACCAGCGCATGGACGGCGGCTTTGTCGGCCAGATTGCAGACCACGGTTTCTTCATTAGCTGTGGCGGGAGCCATGCTTTCAATGTCAGACAGGCGGATAGTGGTGGCAAACGGCTTCAGGCTATCGCGCAATACTTTACCTAGACCACCAGCAGCGCCGGTCAGCAGCAGTTTATTCAGGGTTTTATTAGAGGGAATTTCTGGGGCGGTTCCGGTGGGGCTTGGCATCGTCTTGTCTCTGTTCATGGCAGGATATAGTGAGTACTTAAGGGGTACGTTATCAGTTGTCGTATGACATGAATGGGATTATGATGGACACATGAATAATTTGTCAACGGCTTTGACTGCGGATATTGCCGAAGGTGTGCGGGGCGAGGGTGGCGGCCGGTCACCTGAACTACCTGCGGTGTCTGGCGCTGTAGTTCGACGACGTTCTCGCAGCCTCTCGCATGAGCTGGTGGAGGGTTTTACCAAAAAAATTCATGCACAACAACTGAGGCCCGGCGACAAGTTGCCGACCGAGTCCGCGATCATGCAGGAGTACGGCGTGAGCCGTACGGTAGTACGCGAAGCCATTTCGCGCCTGCAAGCAGCAGGGCTGGTGGACACCCATCATGGCATCGGTACATTTGTGTTGGAGGTGCGCGCCGAGACCAGTTTTCGTATTAATCCGACGGACGTGGCTACAACCATGGACGTGTTGGCCGTGTTGGAGCTGCGCATCAGCTTGGAGACCGAGTCCGCAGGTCTGGCTGCTCAGCGCCGTTCGCCTGTGCATTTGGCTGCTATGCGGGCTGCGTTGGATTTGTTTGAGGCGAATGTGGATAAGTGCGGGGACACTGTCACCCCTGATATTCAGTTTCATCTTGAGATCGCCAGAGCTACTGGCAACCGTTATTTTGTGGATGTGATGAGTCACCTGGGGGCTACGCTACTTCCCCGAACCCGCATCAACGCTTCGCGCTTGCCGCTGGCCGAGCAGGGTCAATATTTGCACCGAGTGAACCAAGAGCATGAGCATATTTACGATGCCATTGCCCGTTCAGATACCGAGGGCGCCCGTGCGGCTATGCGTATGCATTTGGGCAATGGTCGAGAGCGCCAGCGCCGTGCGCTGGAGGCAACGCAGGGTAATAGCGCGGGTTAAATGCGGTGCCTCGTGAAAAAGCTTGTTTGGTTTTTAATTTAGTTATACGATAACAGACAACTAAACAGATAATTAACAGGACGTTGGCATGCAATCCTTTTTACGACCGAGACGACAGTTTTTAACCACAGCCGCTGTGGCTCTGGGCACTACCGCAGGACTGTTGGCTGCTCCCTCACGGGTTTTGGCAGCTGGCGCTTGGCCCAGTAAAGCTTTGCGTATCGTTGTGCCGTACCCGCCGGGTGGTTCGTCGGACATCATTGCCCGCGCCGTCAGCCAAGCTCTTTCAGAGGCGCTGAAGCATACCGTAATCGTCGAAAATCGAGCGGGTGCTAACGGCAACGTGGGTGCTGAGCTGGTTGCAAAAGCTGCTCCCGATGGCTACACGCTGCTGTTGTGCGACACAGGCGCGCTGGCTATCAGCCCTTCGGTCTACACCAAGCTAGCGTTTGACCCATCCAAAGATTTGCGCGGTGTCACCATGCTGGCCTATTCGCCACACCTGCTGGTTGTTCACCCGTCCGTTCCTGCCAATAACCTGAAAGAGCTGGTGGCGTTGTCGAAGAAGAGTGATCTGAACTTCGCCGTCACTGCTACCGGCAGTGCAGCACATTTGGCCGGCGTCGCTGTCGAGATGGCCAGCGGTGCGCGTTGGCAGTATGTACCTTACAAGGGCGGCGTTCAGGCGGTGCTAGACACGGTTTCTGGTCAAACCCAGGTGCTGATGAACGGCATGCTGGCTACATTGCCGCACGTGCAAAGTGGCAAGCTCAAGATTCTTGGCGTTTCAAAAGCCACACGGATGCCGTTGATCGGCAACGTGCCCACGCTGGCTGAGCAAGGCCTGACAGGCTTCGAGTCTGGCACGTGGCAAGGCGTGTTGCTTCCTAAAGGCACGCCAGACGCCATCGTCAATCGGCTTAACACTGAGTTGATTCGCATCATCCGCTCACCCGATATCCGCTCGCGCCTAGCCGGACAGGGTGCTGAAGTTGTCACTATGACGCCGCTTGAGCAAGACCAGTTTTTCAACCGTGAACGCACCCGTTGGGCGCAGGTAGTTGCCAAGGCTCAAATCAAACTTGACTGAGCGCCTATTGCCCGTATTTGTATTTACTTGTTATTCCTAATCTTTTAACCCTCTAAACCAAGCCTTAAAGCTTCCCTCACCATGAATCCTCAAGACCTCAAAACCATCATCGGCTCCGGCCTGTTGTCTTTCCCCATCACCGACTTCGATGCCAATGGTGACTTCCGCCCCAAGACGTACATCGAGCGTTTGGAGTGGCTGGCACCTTATGGTGCATCGGCCTTGTTTGCTGCTGGGGGCACAGGTGAGTATTTCTCGCTGGTTGGTGCCGAATACAGCCAAGTCGTCAAAACTGCTGTGGACACCTGCCGAGGCGTGGTTCCCATCATTGCTGGTGCTGGTGGCCCCACGCGCATGGCAATCGCCCATGCGCAAGAAGCTGAGCGCCTCGGTGCCCACGGTATTCTGCTGCTGCCACACTATTTGACCGAAGCGGGCCAGGACGGCCTGATTGCGCACGTTGAAGCGGTGTGCAAGAGCGTGAAGTTTGGCGTTATTGTTTACAACCGCAACGTTTGCAAGCTCACCCCTAACTCCTTGCAAATTTTGGCCGATCGCTGCCCGAATTTGATTGGTTTCAAAGATGGCGTGGGCAATATCGAAACCATGTCCTCCATCTTCATGAAGATGGGCGACCGTTTTGCTTACCTGGGTGGCTTGCCCACCGCAGAGGTGTATGCAGCGGCTTACAAGGCGCTGGGCACACCGGTGTACTCGTCGGCGGTGTTCAACTTCATCCCCAAAACCGCTATGGATTTCTACAAAGCCGTGGCTGCCGACGACCTGCCAACCCAGCACCGTTTGCTCAAGAATTTCTTTATGCCTTACTTGGACATCCGCAACCGGGTTGAAGGCTACGGCGTGAGCATCATCAAGGCCGGTGCGACCCTGGTTGGCCATGACGGTGGCCCAGTGCGTGCGCCGTTGACTGATTTGAAGCTGGCAGAAATGGAAGAGTTGGACGTGCTCATTAAGTCTCTTGGCCCTCAGTAACTCAGGCCATTCATATTCCTCTGATTTTCAGATATTTCAGACTTTTCAAGTACGTTCATGACTCAAAAACACGACAACTACATCAACGGCCAATGGGTCGCAGGCAGCAACTACGCGCCCAACATTAATCCGTCCAACCTGGCTGACGTAATCGGGGACTACACCCAAGCGGATACAGCGCAACTCGATGCCGCTGTTAAAGCCGCACAAGCCGCTTTTCCCGCCTGGGCCACTGGCAATGTGCAGGCCCGCGCCGACGCGCTTGATAAAATTGGCACCGAAATCCTGGCCCGCCGCGAAGAGCTGGGCACGCTGCTGGCCCGCGAAGAAGGCAAAACCAAGCCCGAAGGCATTGGTGAAGCCACCCGCGCCGGCAATATTTTCAAATTCTTTGCGGGCGAATGCCTGCGCTTGACCGGTGAGGTGCTGCCCTCGGTGCGCTCTGGTGTTGGCGTGGAAATCACCCGCGAGCCGATGGGTGTGATTGGTCTTATCACCCCATGGAACTTCCCCATCGCAATTCCCGCGTGGAAAGTAGCTCCGGCTTTGGCCTACGGCAACTGCGTGGTGCTCAAGCCTGCGGATTTGGTGCCGGGTTGTGCCTGGGCGTTGGCCGAGATCATCAGTCGCAGTGGTATTCCAGCAGGCGTGTTCAATTTGGTGATGGGCCGTGGCAGTGTGATTGGTGACCCGCTGGTTAATCACCCTGGCATTAACGCCATCAGCTTCACCGGCTCGCAAGGCGTGGGCGGTCGTATTGCCCAGCAGTGCGCCGTAAACCTGAAAAAAGTGCAACTGGAGATGGGCGGCAAAAACCCGCAAATCATTCTGGACGATGCCGATTTGGCGCAGGCGGTAGAACTCAGCGTGCAAAGTGCATTTTTCTCTAGCGGCCAGCGTTGCACAGCCTCCAGCCGTTTGATCGTCACTGACGGTATTTACGCTAAATTCCTGGAAAGCGTGAAGGCCTGCATGGCGACTTTGAAGGTTGGCGATGCACTGGCCGCCGGTATCGACATTGGCCCCGTGTCGTCACTTGCCCAGCTGGAAATCGACCTGGGCTACGTAGCGATTGGCAAAGCAGAAGGCGCAAGCCTAGTAGCTGGCGGTGAACGCCTGCAAAGGGCGACGGAGGGGTTCTATATGGCTCCTGCTTTGTTGACCGATACCACCGCCGACATGCGGATTAACCGGGAAGAAGTTTTCGGTCCCGTTGCCAGCATCATCCGCGTGAAGGGCTATGAAGAGGCTCTGTTTGAGGCCAACAATACGCCATTCGGCCTGTCCGCAGGCATCGCGACTACCAGCCTCAAATACGCCACCCATTTCAAGCGTTACAGCCAAGCTGGTATGGTGATGGTGAACCTGCCAACCGCTGGTGTGGACTACCATGTGTCATTTGGTGGAAGCAAGGGGTCGAACTTTGGGTCGAGAGAGCAAGGGCGATATGCGCAGGAGTTCTTCACAACGGTGAAGACCGCGTACACCTTAGCTTAAATAGGAGCCAAACTGCGTTGGAGTGCTTAAGAAGCGTGCAGCGTCTGCTATGATTTTTGTAGAGTTACACGGTTTGGAGTAGCGTAAAGTCGGGTCTTTGATCATTCCTTTCGTTGATTTTTTGAACTCGCTTTCGCACTCTCGCACTCCATGAATATTCTCTCCTACCGCTATTTTTTAGCTGGTGTGCTGGCCACCGTTGCTTATGGTGCGTCGGCCCAACTGCCGCAGGATTCACGGCGTGCAGGCGGCATTGCCGTAGTGCCCATCAGCGGCAGTGTTCGTGCAGCCACGCTGGCTGACAAGCCCGTGGCGTTGTTCACGCAGGGTAGCCAGCGTTACGCAATCGTGGGCATTCCCTTGACTAGCACCGCGTCTGTCCAACTGCATACCTTGCCGGATGACAAAGATATCCCCTTGACGCTTACACCGTTTCACTACGCCGATCAGCATTTAACCCTTAAAGACGCCAGCAAGGTGAACCCAGATGCAGCGCAGCTTGAACGTTATGCCCGCGAAGCCAAGGTGCAAAACGCTGTCTATGCCAGTTTCAGTGGACCCAGCCAGCCGGGTACGTCCAGCTTTCCAAACTTCATCAAACCCACATCGGGCCGCTACAGCAGCCCGTTTGGTTTTCGGCGGTTCTTCA
>JAYUED010000160.1:0-3644 GCA_043739385.1 Betaproteobacteria bacterium
CATCATTGAAGAGCTGACCGAGCTGCTGGAAGAAGCGGTGCTACAAGAGTTTGAACGAATCGCCGAGCGTGGCGGCGTACTGGGCGCGATGGAAACCGGCTACCAGCGCGGTCGTATTCAAGACGAATCGATGCACTACGAAATGCTCAAACACACCGGCGAGTTGCCCATCATCGGCGTCAACACCTTCCGCAACCCGCATGGCGATGCCGTGCAAGACAAGCTGGAGCTGGCGCGGTCAACCGAAGAAGAAAAACAAAGTCAGTTAAAGCGGCTGGATGAATTCCACACCAAGCATTCTCTTGAGGCGCCAGCGATGCTGAAACGCCTGCAAAAGGCGGTGATCGACAACGCCAACGTGTTTGAGGTGCTGATGGATGCGGTACGCGTTTGCTCGCTGGGGCAGATCACCAATGCGCTGTTTGAAGTGGGCGGGCAATATCGGCGCAATATGTGAGTCGCTTTACTTTTCTGCGACTTCATCCTGACCTGATTTGAATGGCGCGGCGTTTTTCTGTTCCGCTTGTCGGCCAATCATTGTTGTTCGCCGTTGTGAGTTGATGCCCATGAACCTGACACCGCTTTTTTTACGCCGCCGCCTGCTTGCGGGTCTTGTATCTCTAGCCTCCCTAAACTGGTGGCGCCATGTTTCGGCGCAGGTGGGCTCGGGCGGGACGGGGATCACGCAAAACATTGGCAGTGCGGATTTGGTGGTTGGAAACGTCACCTTGCGCCGAGCCGGGCAACCACCAACCAGCATCGCGCAAGGCGCACAACTTCTTCAGGGCGACCAAATCGAGACTGTCGGTGGTTCAGAGATTCATGTCGTGTTTGGTGATGGCGGCTACCTTGCGGTGAGGCCCAACTCAACGGTCAGGATAGCTCGCTATGTTGTCACGGGAGACGCCACGGATTCTGCGACTATTGATCTTGTCAGAGGCGCCCTGCGATCGGTAACGGGTTGGATAGGCAAGCTTGACGTGATGCGTTACCGCATCACTGCCAACACAACAACCATTGGGGTGCGCGGCACAGATCACGAAGTGGTCCTGGTTGTGCCAGAAGATGCGGCGGCGGGTTTGGAGCCAGGCGTCCACAACCGTGTCAATGAAGGCGCTACCGTTTTGCGCAACCCCAACGGTGTCGTGAACATTCCCTCGGGCACTGCTGCCTATTCGCCAAGTTCGGGTACCGCCCCAGTGCGTCATGCGTCCGTACCGGCTATTTTCAACCGCCTTCGGACCCAGCAAGATGGCGCAGTGACCAACCATGCCCAAAATATTCGCCAGCGTATGGAGGACGGGTTACGTGAGCGCGGCAAATTGCGTCCCGATGAACGCTTTGAGCAGTTCCGGCAACGTCAGCAGCCTTTGCGTCAGCAGCGTGCCGAGGTCAATCAGCCAGCCAATGCGCCCGGCGCCAAACCTGCGCAAGCCACAGCTGCGGCCAATGACCGGCAGGCAATACGGCAGGCCAACCGTGAGCAGCGGCAAGAAAAAATTCTTCAGCGGCAAGAACGCAGGGCACAACAACACGATGGTCAGCGGACATCGAAATAAGCTTTTGTTCATAGCCATCTGATCTGCCGACTTTCAAATTCCGCAGACCTTATTGACATACCGACGATGCAGGTCGGTTGTCGCGTCAATGCATTCACTTTCAGGCTAAGCGCTCTTGGCCAAACGCTTTCCTTTCCATCCAATACAACACACCCGCGTCTAAATTCACAATAGTGTGAACTTGGTCACACTATTTGGATGGCGGCATGTCATCGCGATTTAGTTCTTGACCGTTGTATAAATAATGGGTAAATTACCCATTTATAGAGAACAAAGCAAACCGACCTTCTGTCGGCCTTTTGACTCACTGGAGATCATCATGTCAACTCGTCAATCTGCCAGCCTCTTTCTCATGACCCTGATTGCTGCGCTGGGGGCCGCCACGGTTCCTGCACACGCCGGGGAGCACGATGGCTCATTTGCCAAAAACCATCCACGCCGTGAGCAGGTCAACGAACGACTCGCCAATCAAAACAAGCGGATTAAAAATGAGGTGGCTGAGGGAGAAATCACAAAAGCGCAAGCGGGCAAACTTCACGGCGAAGACAAGCAGATTCGTCAAGAAGAACGTCTGATGGCATCCCAAAACGGGGGTCACATCACCAAACAGGAACAACGTACCTTGAACCAGCAGGAAAATGCAGTCAGCCGCCAAATCGGCAAATAAATCCATTTTTTTGCCAGGTTGTTGAGAATCAAATCGGAACCAGCGACAGGCGCATCAGTGAGTCGGGTTTATCCAGGGTAAGTATCATTTGGAGTTTGGGGGAGGGGCGACCCTCCCCATTTTTTTGTGCCAACATGGCGCGTTAAACGTGGGAAACTATCCCTTTAGTTTGATCTGACACGACCATTGGTGTAGTCGCCCGCCATGAAAAATACTGCCGAAATACTGCTCCAGGAGTCGCAAGTCATGCTGGCCCCGCTAGCACAGGCGCTCATCAAGCAAGGGATCACCTATCCCCAATTTGCCGCGACCATGAAACTGGTGTTTCTGGAAGTTGCCCGAAATGAACTGCGGACACGCCATCAACGCGAAACAGACTCTGCGGTCAGCGTATTGACTGGCGTGCATAGAAAAGAAGTACGTGCGCTGGGCACGGCTACGCCGACGGAGATGCCTGCGGCTCTCACGTTGGCATCACAGATATTTACGCGCTGGATCACCGATCCCGTTTATCGGGACAGTCGCAACAAACCAGCTAACCTGCCGCGCAGCGGCTCGGAGCACTCTTTTGATGCTTTGGCAATTTCTGTTTCTAAAGATGTACATCCCCGCACTGCGCTTGAAGAACTTGTGCGACTAGGGGTCGTGACCGTTGTGGCGGACCGCGTGCGCCTGAAAGCAGGCGCATTTGTACCTGCACGAGGCTTCAAGGAGACAGCGGTTCTATTCAGTCACAACATTGCAGACCATATGGCCTCAGGCGCTCATAACCTGACCTCTGAAGCTGACGCAAAATTTCTGGAGCAAAGTATTTTCGCGAAAGGACTGACAGCAGAGTCCGCAGAACAATTGGGCGGCCTTGCGCGAGAGCTTTGGTCGCAGCTGTTTGAGAAGATGGTGCCTGAAGCGGAGGCGCTGGTACAGCGCGACAAAGACAAGCCGGACGCCAGGCAGCGCATGCGTCTTGGCATTTATTTTTATGCTGAGACCAGCCATACTTTGGAAGTTAAAGCCCGTTCCAAGCGGCATCTATAGCTGACTGAAATGGGCACAATGTTTGAAAACATTCGGCAGAACAAATCCTGAGGAGCTGATAACGATGGATGTGATCCAGAAAATACAAGCTTTTAACGCTGGACGCGACCCCGAGCGATTGGCTTTGAAGTATCAGAAGATGAGAAGCAGCACATTCGGGTTTCTGCGGGCCACTTGTCATATTTTTTATGACCGGCTACCGGTCAGCAAACTGTTCAAGTCAGCGCCACTAACATGGGTTTGTGGTGATCTGCACTTCGAGAACTTTGGCAGTTACAAAGGTAACAATCGCCTGGCCTATTTTGATTTGAATGACTTTGACGAAGCGGCACTTGCGCCCGCCCATTGGGAGCTGGTTCGCATGCTCACAAGTTTGCTCATGG
>JAYUED010000161.1:0-3636 GCA_043739385.1 Betaproteobacteria bacterium
GTATTTCATGCCGGGCGCTCGCACTACACCAGTCTGCTCAAGCACGGCGTCAAGCTCTACGAGCGTCAAGATGCGCTGTTGCACGCCAAAACCGCCGTGATCGACGGCGTCTGGTCCACGGTTGGGTCGAGCAATTTGGATTGGCGCAGCTTTCTTGACAACGACGAGGTCAATGCGGTGATCATTGGGCGCGAATTTGCCGCCAAGATGGACGCCATGTTTGACAACGATCTTGCGCAATCACAAGCCATCGATGCGCAAAGTTGGAGCCGCCGACCCTTGCTGATGCGCATCAAGGAATGGACGGCCCGGTTTTGGGGACGCCTGCTTTAAGACCCAGGCCCTTGCACCTGGATGGCCTTGATTATTTGCGCCCAGCAGCCAGCATGAACACACCAAACACAATGCCTCCGATGCTCAGGGCCATAGGAATGTTGACCGATTCTTTTTCCTGCACCTTGAGCTCTATCGGGCCCAGCTTCACCCCGGTGGTTTCTTTCGTATAACTGAAGCCGCCGTAGGCCAAACCAAGGCAGCCCGCGGCGATCAGGATGACTCCAATGAGCGTGGTGGAATTCATGGCTGCATCTCCTCTGAAAATTGAGTTTCTTCAATGCTCTGAAGGTAGGCGAAATAGCGGATGCCGTATGTACGCAAGCGCACAGAAAGGCACGCCCTATCAAGGCACAGTGACACCAGAAGCTGTTTCCTCATGCTATTCACCAGGAGATTTCACATGTCCCACTCCAGTGGCATGCTTATATTGCGAGCAGCGGCAGTCATTGCACTGAGCGCCGCGCTCTACGGCTGCGACAAGCCCTCGACGACGACGACGGGAATGTCGCCAGCGAGCACAACGATTGGGATGGAGATTGACGACAGCGTGATTACCACCAGCGTCAAATCCGCACTGCTGTCTGATGCAGACATCAAGAGTTTTGATTTCAAAGTCGAAACGCGCAAAGGCGACGTTCTCTTGAGCGGCTTTGTTGACAACCAAACGCAGCTGGACCGCGCGACCTCAGCGACGCGCGCGGTGCCGGGCGTCAAAAGCGTCCAAAATAACGTCAGCCTCAAAGGGACACCGACGACGATAGGTAACAAAGTCGATGACGGCATTATCACAACCAAAGTCAAGGCCGCCTTGCTGGCAGATGCGACGATCAAGAGTCTCGACATCGCCGTCGTCACGCGTCGAGACGAAGTTCAACTCAGTGGCTTTGTTGACAACCAGATTCAAATCGACCGTGCCCTAAAAATCTCCCGTGAGATTGAAGGCGTACGTACGGTCATCAATCAAATGAGCCTCAAAAAGTAAAGCCAATCAAGCCTTTTGTTCATCCGCTTGTCTGCGGATTCCGCACGGGGGCAGTCGCGTCTTGGCGGTAGAGTTCATCGCTGAGCAGGCGCTTCATTTCAGTCTTGACCACCTTGTAGCATTCGCAGGCGCGGGTTTCCAGTCCAGCCCGCTCCAGCACCGCGATGTGGCCACGTCGATAGCGGATATAGCCCGCGTCTTGCAAGCTGCCAGCGGCCTGCGTCACACTTTCTCGGCGCACACCGAGCATGTTGGCCACCAACTCCTGAGTCATCACCAGCTCGCGCGAAGGGAGTCGGTCCAAGGTCAGCAATAACCAGCGACACAATTGTTGCTCCACCGTATGGTGGCGATTGCAAATGGCATTCTGGGCCATCTGCGTCATCAGTGCCTGGGTGTAGCGCAGCAACAAACGCTGCAGCAAGCCCGCCCGATTGAACGCTTCTTGCAGCACGCGGCGCTCCAGCCGGTAAGCGTAGCCCGCCGTCTGAACCACGGCCGAACTGGATGTGGTGTCACCCCCCATGAACAGCGCAACACCCACGACGCCCTCGTTACCCACCCCCGCTGTTTCGGCTGTGGCGCCAGACGCCGTGATGTAGTGCAAGGACACGATGGCGGTGGTGGGAAAGTAAACGCAGCGCATCTGCACACCCGGCTCGTAAAGCATTTCACCCAGCGCTATGGAAACCAGTTCCAGATGCGCTTGTAGTGGCTCAAATTCTGCCGCTGGAAGCGCCGCCAGAAGATGATTTTGATTCGGGCTCAGGGGTGAAAACATGCCTGCCGTTCGTTAAATTAATTACACTCTATGCGGCCATAACTTCCATGCCAATGCCGCGATAACCGAGAAATCGGCTGCTTTGATTGAACATCGGCTCGCCACTCACCCGAAACTGGTGCACAGAGCCATCGGCATTGACGCGGTGAAAGAGAAAATCCAAAAAAGGCTGGCGCGCTTCAATGTGGGCCTGCAACGCGGCCCGCTCCACCTCATTCCAGCCCGTCGTACGTTCATCATATGCATTGCCCATCAAATTTTCAACCTGTAGGCCGAGCATCTCCAGCACCGGGCCGGACACTTTGGTGAAGTGTCCGGCCTCATCTTGCTCCCAGTACCAGTCGGACGCCAATTCCGTCAGGCTGCGATAGCGCGCTTCGCTTTCGCGCAGTTCAGCGGTGCGCTCCTGTACGGTCCGCTCCAGTAAGGTGGTGTAGCTCTCTAGTTTTTTGTACAGCAACCGAACTTCCAGCATATTGTGAATGCGCGTCTTGACCTCGACCAAATCAAACGGCTTGCTGATGAAATCTTTGGCGCCGGCTTGCAAGGCGCGCAGCTTGTGCCCCGGCTGGGCGGTGAGGACAATGACCGGCAGGTAGCCGTCGTTCTCATTGGTTTTGAGGCTCTCCATCACCTGAAATCCGTCCATCACCGGCATCTGTAAATCGAGCAAGATCAGGTCATAGTGGTTTTTGCGATGCAAAGCGCAAACTTCTTGTGGCTCCATCGTGGAAGTCACGCGGGAATAGCCGTCTGCGTCCAGCAATTGCTCCAGCAGACTGATATTGGCCTCTTGATCGTCCACAATCAAAATGCTGGCCTTCAGTATGTCTGACCTTAAAATTTCCATGATCATTCCTTATTTTCGACGAACGCTGTCTGTGCTTTCGCAAATTCCAGTGCGACGTCCATCGTATCCATGAAATCGGCCACCTTGATCGGTTTGGTGAGATAGCGGAAAAATCCGGACGCCATCCCTTTTTCAATATCACTCGGCATGGCGTTGGCACTGATGGCAACCACTGGGATGTGCGCTGTGGTCGGGTCGTTGGCCAGAATCTTCAAGGCTTTGACACCGCTGATGCCCGGCAGGTTGATGTCCATCAGAATCACATCGGGCTGGGCTGCGCGGGCCAACTCAATCCCCTGGTGGCCGTCCACGGCGCTCAGCAGGCGCAGGTGGGTCGCCGTGCGACGAGATCCTTGACCAACATCAAATTAGCTGGGTTGTCCTCCACGTAGAGCAGGGTGTGCACCGGCATTGAATCGCGGGTCGGCACCTGGGTGAGCACCAAAGATTTGGGCGCGCTGGCCACAACTAGGGGGGGGGACACCGTCTGCCTTAGATCGAACCAGAACTCGCTGCCCACGTTGATGGTGCTGCTGACCCCGATCTCACCGTTCATCAACTCCACCAGGCGCTTGCAGACCACCAGGCCAATGCCCGTTCCTTCTTCTGTCTTCTGCTTGCTTCCAAGACGGTTGAACGCCTGGAAGAGTTGCGTCAGTTGCCCCGTCGTGAGGCCGTAGCCCGTGT
>JAYUED010000162.1:0-10829 GCA_043739385.1 Betaproteobacteria bacterium
TGCCGTTCTGATCAGCACAAACCCCTACCCCTCAAGTACCCGCTCACAAAACCGCGCTTTGACTGTCATCTATGCGCGCTTCTACACAGCCGCTAACAAGTGGACGTGGCAAAGCCTCGGCATTGGCTATCCGATACGTCGCGTTGGTGTTGAAAGTTCAGGGCGCTGCGTTACTGCGTCAGCACAGTGATGCGTCACTCAACATGTGAGCGGAGTTTGAACACGACGCTGCAACCGTCCAGTCGCTTCAATTCGCGTCCATCGCGGCTGCTGACAACCGTGTACGGCATACAGCGGTGCTCAAAGCCATCGCAATCGCTGCGACAATCGCATGCACGGCAGATGTTTCCAAGGCCAGAAATTACAACGTCGCTTTTGAGTACCGCAATGAAGCCTGTTGGTGCTTCATCCGGGTCAAGTTTTCCATGGTCTATTTCCTGCATTTTTATGTCCTTCAAATCGTTTGGCTGGGACATGTGCTTACGTCGATGCGGCATACAGTGCCTTGACCAGTGCATGAGTAGTCAACGGCTTGTTGGCTTGCGCGCATTCCAGTGCCACTCGTTTGATCGCATCGCGCAGAGCTTCAACCGTGATATGACCCGCCAATGGCGAGTAAAACGACGGAAGCATGCGAAACCCTGCGGTGTACCAACTGACCAAGGCTTGGATGTGAATGGCTTTCAATGGCCGGTCTAGCACCGCAGATTCGTAGGCTTCGGCTATGTCCTTCGGAAGAATTTCATAGAGGTAGCCAATCGGCGTGGTGCCATCGTCCAGCAAATCAAAGTCTTGTTCTGGCTCCAGAATGCCTTCGAGCAGTGATCGGTGTGATCGGTACGGCGTTTCCAGCAATGTCACAAACTCATCGGTCAGTACAAATACATCCCGCAAAGTACGCCTCTGGTTGAAAGCCGCTGCATCTAAGAAACGCAAGGCAACCAGTGTGGCCGGTGCAGCAAACAGGGACTGAACATCAACCAGTGGCGCATTCAATAAAACGGCTAAAGCACGGTTGCGGTGGGCATCGTCTGCCAAACCAATGTGGGACAGTGCGACTTTGAGGCTACTGGACTCGTCTTTGGTCAGGCTGTGGATGCTGCAATATGCATAAGCTAGCCCCAGATAGTGGATGGCCGTATCAGACAAATTCAACAACTTGGACAACAGCGCCAGCTTGGTTACCACGATGCACAGAACGGGTGCCGCTGGCATCGGCACTTGCGCCAACTTATCGGCCAGCTCCTGTGCGTCGGTTCTGTGCTTTAAGGTGTGATCTGGCTTGAGCAAGAAGCGTGGCACGTCGGTGGGCAAATCGGGTGGCTGAGATAGTCCCAGTTCGCTCCAGAAGTAACGGCGCACGGTATGGGCGCAATACTGCAAATCCTCGCCATCACGGTCGCACACAATCTCGGCCAATCTAGTGCCTAGTCGGTGCATGGCAAGGCGTTCTGTCATAGCCTGAAATCTCAGGTTGTCAGGGTGCGGCACGAGGCTGTGACTGTCAAAACTGGCGAACTCACGGATAGCGTCAAAAGCGTTGGTGATAGATTCATCAAGGTTCATTGTTTTCTCTAGGACCCTGCTCAACGCTGTGCCCGTCATGGGCTGCCGGTGGTACAGGATCAGTCGGGGTTTCAGGTATGCAGACAAGCACAGACGTGACGGAACATCCCGATGCGTTGGAGGCGTCAGGAACACGTTTGAAGGTGCTCGAATGCGGGGAAGTTCAGTGCCGCCCGGTTGTGTCGGGCAGCATCCCAAAAACGGTCTGTTTTGGGGTGGGTTTGGCAGGCTGTCTAGGCTTGGTCAATTAACCATCGGTGACGCAGAAACACAGTGAAAAACCGCTATTTCTGGAAGTTGTAAACCGATAACTGTATTTTACCAGCTTTATAAGCTTTTTGACATAAAGAATCGGACAAACATGCAAATTGAACGTGTCAAAGTGGTCGTTTTGACCCCTCAACTGGCGCTTTGACACGGTCAACTGAGCCAAAAAACCGCGTTCTGGTGGTTGACCAACAAAAAAGCAGCAATTTTGGCCGTGATGCTCAAAAAAGTAAGCATTTTCTGAATATTTGGTTGCTGTTGCTTTGGCCGATGGAAAGCGTAAAATGTGGTTGTACTGGCGTAACTAACTTACTGGTGTAACCATTTTGCGTGTAATTCTTGATACTTCGGTGCTTGTGGCCGCTGCGCGTTCCCGTGATGGCGCAAGCTTTCACTTGCTGTCCATGCTACCCAGCAGCAAGTTTGAGATTGCGCTGACGGTTGCCTTATACACAGAGTGGCAATCGGTGCTGACCAGACGAGAGCACTTGCCGGCTGGAGCCGATGCCGAAGCGGCAATCGGTTTCTTGCGCTACTTGGCTTCGATTGCGCATCTGCAAGACGTGCATTTCTTGTGGCGTCCGTTTTTGCGTGATCCTGATGACGACATGGTTTTGGAATGTGCTGTGGCATCCAGTAGCCAGTACATCGTCACACACAATGTGAAAGACTTTAAGCGCGCACCGGAACTGAAGGTGAATGCCATCACACCGGCAGAATTTTTGACTTTGCTCAGGAGTAAATCATGACCGCATTGACCGTAAGACTGCCCAATTCTGTTCACCAAAAAGTGAAGGAATTGGCCCTGCGAGACGAGATTTCAGTGAACCAGTTCATCGCTGCTGCCGTGTCAGAGAAGATGGCTTCGGTGATGACGTTGGACTATCTCAAGCTGGAAGCCGCGAAGGGCAGCCGCAGCGATTTTGATCGGTTTATGAATTTGGTTCCAAGCGCGCCTATCGCTGAGGGTGATGAGCTACCGAGCAACTGATACGGATAAGCCAAAATCTGCAACTCCAGAGTCCAGAACGGCGCAAGTCCAAGCCAGAGCATTCGCCGACCTTCCAAATAGCCAAATGACCGCCAGTTTCTATATTTACGGATAAGTCAAAAGCATGTTTGTACAAACCTTTAAAAAATCGACGATATCGTGCTGGCGTGCCCATGAGTCTCGTTAAATCCAAGCAACGTGTAGCCGACCACGGCGAGGTGTTTACGCCCGCATGGATGGTCGAGGCCATGTTGGACCTAGTGAAAGACGAAACCGAGCGGATTAACGCTCGTTTTCTGGAGCCTGCCTGTGGTAGTGGTAACTTCATCGTCCAGATATTGCGGCGCAAGCTTGCAGCCGTGGAACTCAAATACGGAAAGTCAGACTTCGAGCGGGCTCATTACGCACTTCTGGCGCTGATGTGCATCTACGGCATAGAGTTGTTGGCCGACAACATCGCGGAATGCCGTGCCAACGTGCTGGAGGTCTTTGCAGAGTACCTGAATGTCCGTGAAGCTGATGACCTATACCGGGCTGCGGCGCATGTACTGTCGGAAAATTTGGTGCATGGCGACGCGCTTACTATGCGCAACAATGACGGACAGCCCATCACTTTTGCCGAATGGGGCTACTTGGGAAAGGGCAAATACCAGCGACGTGACTTCTTGTTTGACGTGCTTACTGGCTCTTCCGCTTACAGCGCGGAAGGCTCACTATTTGCCGATCTGGGTAAACACGAAATCTTTATGCCCATCAAGACTCACCCGCCCATGACGGTGCGCGAACTGGCCGCTTCGTACGATCCTTTGCCATAGCTGCTTGAAAATTCGACACCATGACTCAAATCGTCCCCCAACCTGAATGTCTGGCCCAGCTTACCTTTTTCATTCGCTGCGGAATATGGGAAGAATTGAAATGTCAATTTTGGATGTCAAGTGTTTCGACTAGATTAGGTGGCAACAGCGCACGCGATAACGGGATGCGAACTTTCTGTAATACAAGGGAAGAGACTATGAGAAGCGGCGAGAAGCCATGAGCCAACAGGTTTCTTTCACCTTGCGGGGACGCAACCCGGACGTATTGACTTGTATCGCCAACCTGTCGAACGACGAAGTCTTTACCCCGCCCGAATTGGCGGGTCGTATGTTGGACATGCTGGAACAGACCTGGGCTTCAGACCATGGTGGTGCCAGCCTGTGGGCGAATAAAACCGTGCGGTTTTTGGACCCGTTCACCAAATCAGGCGTTTTCCTGCGCGAGATCACCAGCCGCCTAACCATTGGGCTGGCCCTAGAGATACCTGATTTGCAAGCTCGTGTGAACCACATCCTGACCCAACAGGTATTTGGCATTGGCATTACACGCATTACCAGCCTACTCGCGAGGCGCAGCCTGTACTGCTCCAAACATGCCAATGGTGCGCACTCTGTGGCGAAAGGCTTTTCCAGTGATGCGGGCAATATCTGGTTTGAGCGTACTGAGCACACTTGGGCCAACGGCAAATGTACTTTTTGCGGTGCCAGCCAAGCCGCTTTGGACCGTGGCGCAGCAATGGAAACCCATGCTTACGCCTTCATTCACACAAAAAACATCAAGACTCGGATGTCCGAGTTATTTGGAGGCCCTATGCAGTTTGACGTCATCATTGGCAATCCCCCTTTCCAGTTGAACGACGGTGGCTATGGCTCCAGTGCAGCTCCTATTTACCAGTTGTTCGTGGAGAAGGCATTCGATCTTGATCCGCGCTACGCCGTATTTGTAACACCATCGCGCTGGATGGCTGGCGGAAAAGGTCTTGACGGCTACAGGGCAAAGATGCTTGCCGACAAGCGCCTGCGAAACATTGTGGATTTTCCAAAACTCTACGAAGGATTTCCGGGAGTGAAGATTCGCGGCGGCATTTCATATTTTCTGTGGGACAGCCAACATAAAGGTCCTTGTGCCGTACAAACCCTCTGGGATGGCCAGCCGACGGGGCCAACAGTTGAGCGCCATTTAGATGCCTATGACATCCTTGTACGCCGCAACGAGGCAGTACCTATTTTGGACAAGATACGAGCGAAGGCTGAGCCAACGCTTAGCGGTCGAGTTTCCAGCCAGAAACCATTTGGGCTAAGAACTTTCTTTCATGGAAAGCCTGATTCCAACCGTCTCAAAAAACCCGTGAAACTGTTTGGCTCACAAAAAATTACATGGGTCGAACGTACGGACATTCCAACCAATGACGCTTGGATAGACAAGTGGAAAATTTTAATGACCCGCGTCCAGGGCACCAGTGCTGCGATTGAAACCAAGTTCCTCAGCAAGCCAATCGTTGCCGAGCCTGGAACTGCATGCACTGAAAGCTATATCGTGGCTGGGCTTTTCGACACGGAGGCAGAAGCACGTCACTACGCAAGCTATTTGCGCACACGCTTTGTGCGCTTCCTTGTATCGCTTCGCAAGCCCACCCAAGATGCTGCTCGCGGCGTTTATGGTTTCGTTCCAGACCTTTTGTATGGCCAGGAGTGGACTGATGCAAAACTGTACAAGCGGTATGGCCTGACGCAAGGAGACATCGCATTCATCGAATCCCAAGTCGCAGAGCACGATGCAGAGTTGTTCGATACCGGCGTTGTCGATGAAACAGACGATGAGTAAACCCAGCATCGAGGACATCCTCGCCCCCAAACTCGTAGCCCGTCCGCGCATCTATGCCTACACCATCGCCGATGCCGCGCACAAGGACCTACTGAAAGTTGGCCAGACTACACGCGGCGTTAAGCAGCGGGTTGCCGAACAGCTCAAGACCGCGGCCATCCAGAACTTCAGCATAAGGCTGGATGAACTGGCCGAGCGCGATGACGGAACGATATTTACCGACCACGAGGTGCGTGCGGCGCTGGTCCGAAAGGGTTTCAAGAACACCGCATTGGAGTGGGTGCGCTGTACGGTTACCGATCTAAAAACTGTGCTGACCGAGCTGCGCACGGGCCAACGTTTCAGCGGTACACACCACGAGACCTTTGGTTTGCGGGACGAACAGTTGGACGCAGTAAACAAGACGTTTGACTACTATCACTCAATATGGGCAGAAGACGCCAACGCCACGCCGCGCTTTTTGTGGAACGCCAAGATGCGTTTCGGTAAAACTTTTACTGCTTACCAATTGGCTAAAAAGCTCAAGGCCAGGCGCGTACTGGTGCTCACCTTCAAGCCCGCAGTGGAGGACGCCTGGCAGACTGACCTGGAAAGCCATGTGGACTTTGACGGCTGGCAATACATGTCTCAAAAGTCGGGTAGCGACCCGACGCAAATCGACCGCGCAAAGCCGGTGGTGTACTTCGGTTCATTTCAAGACCTGCTTGGACGTGATTCAGCAGGCAACATCAAGCCACGGAACGAATGGCTACACGCGGTGAATTGGGACTTGGTTGTGTTTGACGAATACCACTTTGGTGCCTGGCGCGAGACGGCCAAAGAGTTGTTTGAGGGCGAAGATGACGCAGTTGCCAGAAAAGAGTACAGGCTGGAATACGCAGGTGAACTTGACGGTGTCAACGACGATTTGAATGTGTTGGCCAGCCAGGAAACCGAGTTTCTGCCCATTACCACTCGGGCCTATTTGTATTTATCGGGCACACCGTTCAAGGCGCTGGCCACAGGCGAGTTCATTGAGGAGCAAATCTTCAACTGGACATATACCGACGAACAGCGTGCGAGGCAGGAGTTTGCCGCCCTGCATCCCGCAAAGCGCAATCCCTATGGGGCTTTGCCACAGATGCGGCTGCTGACCTACCAGATGCCTGACGAGCTGTTGGCGGTTGCCAGTGGTGGCGAGTTTGATGAGTTTGACCTAAATGCTTTCTTTGAGGCCTCGGGTGCGGGGCCAAAAACGAAGTTCACGCACAAAAGCGATGTGCAGAAGTGGCTGGACATCATTCGTGGCGGGTACGCAGCCCAGTCGGTTGAATTGCTGAAAACGGGTTCAAGACCACCGTTTCCCTATTCGGACACGCGCCTACTGCCTTACCTTCAGCATTCGTTTTGGTATCTGCCCAATGTGGCTGCATGCCAGGCTATGGCGAATTTGCTAAAAGAACGGCACAACACGTTTTGGCATGACTATCGGGTCATTGTTGCTGCTGGCGCTGCGGCGGGCATTGGATTGGACGCGCTGCCCCCTGTTCGTGATGCTATTGGCAGCGGGTTTGATAGCAAGACGATTACGCTTTCATGCGGCAAGCTCACCACCGGCGTAACTGTGGCGCAATGGTCTTCCATTCTGATGCTCCGCAATCTGAAGTCGCCTGAGAGCTACTTTCAGGCAGCTTTTCGAGTGCAGTCGCCTTGGTCCATCAAGAACCCCAATGGAGACAATCCGAACGAAGAAGACATCCTCAAACCCGTGTGTTTTGTGTTCGATTTTGCACCTACACGCGCGTTGCGCCAGTTGTCTGAATACGGCATTGGACTGTCGCCAAACGAGGCTAATCCTGAAAACGCAGTGAAGGATTTGGTGGCCTTTTTGCCAGTGCTGGCTTATGACGGCGCGAACATGACGCAGATTGACGCCGGCGGCATTCTTGACATCGCGATGGCGGGCACCTCGGCCACGCTATTGGCCCGCAAATGGGAAAGTGCATTGCTGGTAAATGTGGACAACAGCACACTGCGCCGCATTTTGGACAGCCCCGAAGCGATGGATGCGGTTGGGCGAATAGAGGGCTGGCGCGCTCTGGGTGACAACGTGATTGAGACCATCATCAACAAAAGTGAGAAGGTCAAGGCGCTCAAGAACAAAGCGAAAGAAAAAAAATTATCTGCCAAGGAAAACAAGCAACTCACAGATGAAGAGAAGGAGTACAAATCCAAACGCAAGCTGGTGCAAGAAAAACTAATCAAGTTTGCGACGCGCATTCCGGCCTTCATGTACCTTACGGATTTTCGTGAGAACACGCTGCAGGATGTCATCACCAAGCTTGAGCCGGATTTGTTCCTTACCGTCACCGGACTGACTGTGCAGGACTTTCACCTGCTGGTGCGACTCAAAGTCTTTAACACCGAGCAAATGAACCAGGCGGTGTTTGCATTTCGGCGTTATGAAGACGCATCACTACGTTACACCGGCATTCAAAGCCACGATGGCCTCACCCACTACGGGTTGTACGACACCGTAGTGGCTAGGGATTGAGCCATCTGGATTTCTGTGCAATGCTGAAGTGTCACCCAACCCAATCTGAAAAGTTGTTGTAGCCTTCATCCCCGGACCAGCAATAGATTTTGTAGCCCAGCGACGAAAGTTTGAAAAGTTTCCCCCATCGCTGCTCCGCAGCGGTGTTTTTCAGTGTGTAGCCAGACAACTTCGGGTACGCCACCCACTTTCCGTCTTTGGCTTCAAAGACCTCGACTTTCTTGCCATCGTCGCTGTACTTTAAGGCCAGGTAGTCGAATGGGTTCGGGCCATTCGACTTGGTCAATTGATCCTTCCCCTTGATCTGATTAATGTGAACCGCGAAGACACGGTTTCCTCTGCTGAGGCTCTTGATAATCTCGTAGCGCACCCAGGGCCGTGAATAGGTTTGGCTTCCAACCAGGATACACGTAGCGGATGTGTTGTCGAGCGCACCATTGATTAATTTCGTCAGTCCGAGATCGTTCGTCTTCTGCGCTTCTTCCCAGATCGAAGCATCAAAGTACCCAGCCTCCTCGCGATCCGCCTTTACGACCCAATGCTTGCGTACGACATTGGCCCGAAAGTCAATTACGTCCTTGTAGTGAAAACTAAAGAAAACTCTTTTGGCCATCGTTATCGACTCGCAATCGCTGCTTCAATCCACTGACCGATATTCTTGCTGATATGCGAATAGACATCGCCACTTGCGGTGTAGGGAGGGTCGTAGAGCTTGACGGCTGCCGACAACTTCCGTCCATCCTTCAACGTGAACTGATCGAACGGGTTGCTTCCAGCAGCCGTCGTTTGCTGACTGTGATCAAGCAGGCGGTGGATACGAATGCCAAAGAGCCCTTTATTTCCATCGTTCCAGGACTTTTCAATTTCGTATTTCACCCACTGTCGACTTGCTGTTTCAGCGCCCACCAACACTATGGTGCAGCTTCGCCCCGTCAACTGTTCGTCAATCCATCTGCGAATCGCGGCGTCACCGCCGCGCTTAACTTCTTCCCACTTGTTATCCGTGGCGGAGGGGTTACCCTCGACGACGCCAATATTCCGAACCTGAGACGCACGCCACGCATCTCGTTGGTAGTGAAAACTGAAAAATGCTCTGCGCACCATACCGGCCTCCTTGAGATAAATATTGCCGTTCGTCGATTGATTCGGAGGTGGGTTTTACTTCGGCGGGGGCATCAGTTCCGAATAGAACAAACCGGCAAAGTCTACGCTGAACAGTGCGGACTCTTTCGGTATGCCAATCCGTTCGGCAAGTTGACGAGCCGCACCACCGGGAGCTGCAACTGCCAATGTTTTGGCGGCAGGATGAAAGCGCCTAAACAAATCAAACTCTGCCTCGACGCCCTCCATGCCCCCAATGAATACAGCGGCAGTCAGATCGGATCTCGACAACATAGATTCACGCATACTCAAGAGACTGGCATCCCTATCATTGGATACTGCATCGACAAAAACGACATTGCCGAAATGTTTGTTCTCGTCTGGGAATCGGTCTTCAAAAAACCGGCTCTGGTACAACACGACCGACTTCGCATAGTCAATTCCGAGGTCCTCACAGATGGCCCAAATCATCGGCGTGATGGCAGGATGCCCTCCCCAAACGATCTGCTGGGTCTTGATCACGGCCATTACCAGTTCACGGACGGCGCACTGGATCAAAAATGGGTCAGCCGATTCATGGTAATTGCCCCGATTAATCAACGGCACACTGGCTGACAAGAAGATAGCGCCCATCTCTTATGCCTCCCAATCAGCGAACCGCCATGCGGCTTCGCTTGCCTTAACCCAGCGAGCGCCCCGAACATGGCTTCCCAGCCAATCGAGATGACCGAGCCAGTTTGGGTGTAAGCCGATTGGGTCATACACCACGGCGACAGAGCGATCAGGCGCATTGGTCGTCGCATCATGCAAGGTCATTGAAGTAGGTACGCCGACAGTTGGATAGGCCACGACTTCTCGCCCGTCTGCCAATTGAATATAAACGGCCTTGTTCAGACCAACGCCCGCAACCTGCCCACCTAGCTGCTCAACCGCATTGCGGATGTTGCTTACCAAGTTGAGATTGCGAACTGCATGGCTTTGGCTGCGAACGGCCTCGAGTTGCAGACAGATTCGAGCTACTGCCTCCTCTTTCAATCGACCTGTCGTCGCGTCGACCTCATCAGTAACCAGCTCAGTCCGACTCGCAGTTCCGGTACGTACCGAAGGGGTTGAATCCGGCCACCCGACGCGAAGCACCGAGATGCCTTTAGCCAAAGCACGTCCGAACTCGGCACTAGTCCAACGGCTACCGAAATAGTTGGCAGTGTCGAGCATGACCAGAACATCGGAGTCGCACAGTCGGTGCCATAGCATGGCTTGAAAGTCCTCGGCGGGAGCGATGCCGTGGGTATCCAAGAAAACATCGAACAACCGAGCGGAGAACGCATCGAACAGTTGCAGTGCCGCTTGGCGTGCCTCGTCTCGACGATAGCTTACAAAGACGCGACGTTGGCGGGGCAACAACCCCGAACATTCCAACAGGGCTGAGGTGATGCGTTGAGCGCCACCAGCGTTGTAGGCAAGACAATTCAGTGGACGCAGCACCGCCGGAATTTCATCATGTACTTTTGTGATGTCAGAGACGATTGGTAGGATCGGAATTCCACGACGAAGCAGGCTTTCCAAATTGGCAACCGGGGCACCTGCGGCACCAAAGAACACCGCAGCGGCGGATTTTGTCTGCGCTGGATTGAACTGGACAGTGCTAAGTTCTCGCCGCGATTCAGTCGGTTTCGTTGATCAACCGCAGGGTTGACAATTCTGTTGCCAGGTCAATCCAACGCTCCATCA
>JAYUED010000163.1:0-10819 GCA_043739385.1 Betaproteobacteria bacterium
GGTTGATCAAGGCGTTGCCAAAGTCGTCGGGCAGCGCGTCGCTGAGCATGGCGGGCAGGCGCTTGTAGGTGTCTACGGGCAAGTCGGTGAACAGGAAGATGGGACCTCTGGCGGTTGGCATGTGCAGCGGTGCGGGTTCCAGCCCGGTGACCCGAAACTCGGGCGTGTAGCTGAAGACGTAAAACCCGTAGGCGGGGTCCAGAGCGACGGCACCGATGCGTTGGCCCCACAGGTGTACATCAATGACGTCCACGTGTTTGTAGCCGGCGGCCTTGGTTTTAGTGACCATCGGTGTGGCTCGTGATCACATTGCTTTTGATGGCTTTTCGGCTGGCGCGCTGGCGCTGGTGCGCGGCGCGGCGCATGGTGAGGGGGTTGACGGTGGCGATGGGGGCGATGGTCGACAGCCATTCTTCCCGGCCCAGGGCACGCAACACCGACACCAGCGACTTGACAGTGGAGCCCGCGCCGTTCTCGACATTTTTGAGCGCCCCGACACTGATGCCGGCGCGCCCAGCCAGGGTGATTTGGTCGAGGTTCTGGTTGAGTCGCAGCGCCTTCAGACGCTCGCCCAAGTGCACTTCCAACTCGGTCAGGGTGTTTGCAGTCATGGTGCTTTCACGGCAATTGAACCGCTTAATCATTAACTAAATGGCTACTGATAAACCATTCACAGTTAAAAGCTATTTATGTGACCACTATATCGATTTAATTAAAAATGTCAAATACGGCGCGCAGCACGTGGTCTGCACCCCGGCCGGGCGCTCAGGCGCTCCAGCAGGTGGTGCAGGCAGTCACCAACGCGCACGTCGTTGGGCAACAAACTGCACTGCTACTGCGCAGCGCGGCGGTTTCCAGCGAGCGCAGGTGCTGGGCGGGCGGCGGACAGCGTGGCGAATGGCAAGCTGTGGGGCAAGCCTTCAGGCAAATGGTCATGCAGGTGCCATCACGAAGGTTTGTCGGCTTGCGGCGCGCAGAGGCATTTGCAGAGAGACGGGATGACGAAGAAGCAGATGGCGCCGAGGGTTCTGTCTGCAATCTGGCAATTGCTATTAAATAAGTAGCTACTATTGCATATCTGACGCTGGCTACAGGCTTATTTGACTGGTAAATTTGATGTAAAAGCTGTTTTCTGCCCCCAAACAACCGTTCGCAGGCCAAGACCTCCAGCACCAGCAAGAACCCGAACCCTGATGGCAGAACATCTGGGAGCTCAATAAGGTTATTGAAGCGCATCAATCGACGTGATGCAAATATTTCTTTCAAACCAAGGGGATTCGGATATAGTTGCGTCATAGTGATTGATGCAACTACTTTTCATGTCATTGAGCTGGCTGACCTGCAGGGTGGCTACCCGTTCCGTGGCTCTATCGAGGAGTCGGCGGATGGGGATGCCCTGGCCGTGCAAATGAAGGATGTCGATCCTGACCAGGGTGTCAACTGGTCTGGCGTGATGCGCACTGCCTTGACCGGGCGCAAGCAGCCCGACTGGCTCAAGTTGGGCGACATCCTTGTTGTTTCCAAAGGTGCTCGCTTTTACGCCGTGTGCCTTGATGAGCCGCCACACGCTGCCGTTTGCAGCCCCCACTTCTTTCACCTTCAAGTGAAATCACCGGCGGCAGCCATCCCGGCATTCATTGCATGGCAAATCAACCAGCCTCCATTCCAGCGGCAACTTAAGCAGGCAGCTCAGGGCACAAGCCAACTCAGCATCCGTCGCCCGGTGCTTGAAGCCCTGACGCTCAGCATTCCATCGCTGGCAGACCAGCGGCGCATCGTGGCACTGGCCGAACTTGCCCGTCAAGAGCGCCAGACACTCAACCAACTCATCGCCAACCGCGAGCGGCAACTCAATGCACTCGCCAAATTACTCACGGGTGGCCTGTTCCAGGTCGCGACCTGAACATTTGCAGGCCAAACTATGAACAACACCGCCATGAACGACACCACTACGACCACAACTTCGGTGGCTTCTTCAGTCAGCCAGGATGACATCAACGGCGCTGTTTGGGCGGCGTGCGACACCTTTCGCGGCACAGTGGACCCCAGCATTTACAAGGACTTTGTCCTGACCATGCTGTTCCTCAAGTACGTGTCCGATGTTTGGCAAGACCACTACGACAACTACAAAAAGCAATATGGCGACCACCCGGAGCTAATTGAGGAAATGCTCAAAAATGAGCGTTTTGTATTGCCTGCTAGTGCCAGCTTCTACGCCTTGCATACGCTGCGGCACAGCCCCGGCAATGGCGAACGCATCGACAAGGCCCTGCACGCCATTGAAGAAGCCAACATCACCAAGCTGCGTGATGTGTTTCAGGACATCAGCTTTAACTCCAACAAGCTGGGTGATGAGCAGCAAAAGAACGACATCCTGCGCCACCTGCTGGAAGACTTTTCCAAACCTGCGCTGGACTTGAGGCCCACACGTGTCGGCACGCTGGACGTGATTGGCAACGCCTACGAATTTCTGATCAAAAACTTTGCCTCCACCAGTGGCAAAAAGGCAGGTGAGTTCTATACGCCACCGGAAGTGTCTTCATTGATGGCACGGCTGATGGTCCCGCAAGAGGGTGATGAGATTTGCGATCCCACCTGTGGCTCTGGCTCCTTGCTCATGAAATGCGGTCGTCTGATCCGTGAGAACACGGGTTCGCGCAAATACGCGTTGTATGGGCAGGAAGCCATTGGCAGTACTTGGGCGTTGGCCAAGATGAATATGTTTCTGCACGGGGAAGACAACCACCGTATCGAGTGGGGCGACACCATTCGCAATCCCAAGCTGCTGGACAGTGCATCCAGCCTCAAACACTTTGACATCGTGGTCGCCAACCCGCCCTTCAGTCTGGAAAAGTGGGGTCACGAAGGTGCTGATGCCGACAAATTCAGCCGCTTTCGCCGTGGCGTGCCGCCGCGTACCAAGGGCGACTATGCCTTCATCCTGCACATGGTCGAAACCATGAAACCCGGCACGGGCCGCATGGCAGTGGTGGTTCCGCATGGTGTGCTGTTTCGTGGCGCAGCAGAGGGCCGCATCCGTCAGAAGCTGATTGAAGAAAACCTGCTCGACGTGGTGATCGGCTTGCCTGAGAAGCTGTTTTATGGCACGGGAATCCCCGCAGCTGTCTTGGTGTTGCGCAAAAACAAAGGCGACAACAAGGTACTGTTCATTGATGCTAGCCGTGATTTTGAAGCGGGCAAGAACCAGAACTTCTTGCGTGAGTCCGACTTGCAACGCATTCTGACCGCTGCATTCACACGGCAGGGGTCAGACAAGTACGCCCATTTGGCAACGCCAGCCGAGATCGCAGAGAACGATTTCAACCTCAATATCCCCCGCTATGTGGACACCTTCGAGGAAGAGGCAGAGATTGACCTCATGGCCGTGCGCAAAGAGCGCGAGCAGCTTAAGGCTGATCTGGCGGGGTTGGAGGCACAGATGGCGGTTTACTTGAAGGAATTGGGCTATGAGTAATACCACCGAGCCGACCGGGCAAACCACGGGCCAGGGTGAACTGGTCCTGTACGCGTCTGAAGACGGCAGCGCCACCTTCTTCCTTCGGGCGCAGGACGGAACGGTATGGCTATCTCAGATGGAATTGGCTGAGCTGTTCCAAACTTCGATACCCAATGTAAACATCCACATCAAAAATGTGCTGGAAGAAGGTGAATTGCAGCCTGAAGCAACTATTAAAGAAGACTTAATAGTTCGATTGGAGGGTAAGCGGCAGGTCAAGCGCCCGGTCAAGCTCTATAACCTGGACATGATTCTGGCAGTGGGCTATCGAGTCAAATCCCCGCGTGGCACGCAGTTTCGCCAGTGGGCAACCACTCACTTGCGTGAATACCTGGTCAAGGGCTTCGTCATGGACGACGAACGCATGAAAGACCCAGTTGGTTGGGACTACTACGACGAACTGCTCCAACGCATCCGTGACATACGTGCGTCGGAGAAGCGGTTTTATCAAAAAGTGCGTGACCTGTTCGCCCTGTCGGTGGATTACAAAGACAACGCTGATACCGTTGGCTATTTCTTTGCCGAAGTGCAAAACAAGATGCTGTACGCCGTCACCCAGCAAACAGCAGCAGAAATCATTGTCAAGCGCGCTGACCCAACGCAACCCAACATGGCTCTCACGGCATGGAAGGCTGGCCGTGTGCGCAAGACGGATGTCATCGTCGCCAAGAATTACCTCAACGCAGATGAGATTGATCTCCTGAATCGCATGGTCACCGCCTTCCTAGAGTTTGCGGAACTACGTACCCGGCAACGCAAACAACTTGTGATGGCCGACTGGCGGCAATACGTGGATAGTTTCATTCAGTTCAATGAAAGCCCCCTGCTCAAGGGCGTGGGCCGCATGAGTCATGACGCCATGCTCAAGATCGTTCACGGCCGCTATGAGGAGTTTGAAGAGCATCGGCGCAAGGCTGAAGCAATCGAAGCGGACAGCGTGGATATGAAAGAGCTTGAGCAGGCTGAAAAGCGGTTGACCAGGAAAGGTGGGCGAGATGTTTCCTAAAGGTTGGTCCAAAATTCCACTCAGTGAACTTGGCAACACCTACGGGGGATTAACCGGTAAGTCGGGGGTGGACTTCGGAACGGGATCAAAATTTATCCCGTATACCAACATTTTTAAGAATGGCCGCATTGATGTAAATCATTTTTCCTTGGTGCAAATCGGTCGCGATGAACGACAAAACAAGGCCAAATTCGGAGACATCTTCTTTACTGGATCGTCCGAGACTGCAAACGAAGTCGGTATGACTTCGGTTCTCCTTGACGATGTTGAAGACCTATATCTAAACAGTTTTTGCTTTGGGTACCGGCTGAGCGATTTCAAAAAACTAGTTCCAAAGTACGCGGTATATGCACTGCGCTCTTCCGAAGTTCGGGCGGATATGACGAAGCTCGCCCAGGGATCAACAAGATTTAATATTTCGAAGGCAGGTGTTCTGCAGATCGAGGTCAAATTGCCGCCCATTTCAGAGCAACTTCGGATAGCCGAGATCCTTTCCAGTTGGGATCGAGCCATTGAAGTCACCACGAAATTGTTGGCAAACAGTCGCAAGCAGTGGCAAGCGCTGATTGGAGCGACATTGCATCTGCCATCAGCTAATCCTGATTCTGATACACCTGCTGACAATGGTGGCTTTCCTCAATCAGTACAGCCCGGAATTCCAACACTGCCACCAGTTCCGACTGGCTGGAGGCGTGTTCACTTGGGCGACCACTTGCATGAGGTGCGGCGTCCTGTCGCTTTGGTAGACGACAGCCGCTACACCCTAGTCACGGTAAAGCGTTCGCGGGGTGGTGTTCTTCAGCGCGCTGTATTGCTTGGTTCTGAGGTCAAAACTCCTACTCAGTTCTTTGTACAAGCCGACGATTTCTTGATCTCTAAACGTCAGATCGTGCACGGAGCTTGTGGCCTAGTGCCTCAAGAATTGCATGGTGCTGTGGTTTCTAACGAATACGCAGTGCTCAATTCTGATGGCGAAATTGATCTTCGATTTTTGCGCTATCTATCTGAGACGCGTTACTTCCAACAGACCTGCTTTCACTCCAGTATCGGTGTTCACGTTGAAAAGATGATTTTTAAGACCGAGCGTTGGCTTGCGTGGCCTATCAATATTCCACCAATCGCGGAGCAGCAACGTATTGCCGAAATTCTGGATATAGCCAGCCTAGAGGTTATATCCATTGCAAATCAGCTTGATGCACTCAAACGAGAAAAGATTGCACTGATGGACCAGCTTCTTACGGGAAAACGTCGTGTCAAGACTATTGATTATTTAGCTGGAGACATGGTGTGAACACCACGCCCAACTCCAAAGAGCAATACAGCGCCCACATCCCCGCGCTGCATCTGCTGTGTAACCTCGGGTGGACCTTTATCACAGTAGAGCAAGCCATTGCCCTACGTGGCAGCACACGCGAAGTTCTGCTCAAGGGCCGTTTGATCGAGGTCTTGCAAACACGTCGCTATGAGTACAAGGGCGAGTGGTATCCGCTGTCTCCAAGCGGCATTGACCAGATCGTGCGCGAACTGTCCGCGCTCAGTCTTGCGGAGGGCCTGATGCCCGCCAACGAACGGCTTTATGGCAAGCTGGCTTTGGGCATCACCGTTACCGAGTTCATGCCCGATGGAAAAAAGCATCAGCCTACGATTCATGTGATCGACTGGACAGATGCCACGGCCAATCGCTGGGATGTGACAGAAGAACTGGAAGTGCTTGCCGCTCAGGGTACACACAACCCCATACCGGATGTGGTTTCCTACGTGAACGGCATCCCGCTGGTGGTGATTGAGGCCAAACGCCCAGAGTCGTCGGGCGGCAGTAACCCAGCCAAAGCGATGGTGGAAGAGGGCATCAGCCAGCATCTGCGCAATCAGCGGCCAGACGAAATCCCCAATCTGTTCGCTTATGCGCAGTTGCTGCTGTCCATCAGCCAGACGGAGGGGCGCTACGGCACCACGCACACAGCGGCGAAGTTTTGGGCCAAGTGGCGCGAAGAAGAGTTTGAAGATGCGCAGGTCAGTACATTGAAGAACGCAGCGTTGAAACCGGGCACGCGTGCGGCATTGTTTGAAGGCAAGCCTGCCAAATTGGTCGCTTACTTTGATGCCCTATGGGCGCAGACCATGCAGCCCACGGACCAGGACCGCATGCTGGTCAGTCTATTGAGTCCACAGCGGCTGTTGGAGTTTTTGCGCGGCTATGTGCTGTTTGACCGCAAGGTGGGCAATATCGTTGCACGCTACCAGCAGTTCTTCGGTATTCGTGCGCTGCTGACTCGCATCAGCCAGATACGGCCCGACGGTGGACGCGAAGGTGGCGTGGTTTGGCACACCACCGGATCAGGCAAAAGCTTCACCATGGTGTTTCTAACCAAGGCGCTGCTGTTGGTGGAGTCCTTGAAAGAGTGCCGTGTGGTGGTGGTGACCGACCGGATTGATCTGGAAAGCCAGCTCTCACGCAACTTCATGACCGGCGGGGCCTTTGGCTCGTCCATTGCCATGCAGAAAGACGGCGAGAAAAGCCGCACCTTGTCTGGCCGTGATCTAGCCAAGCGAATCGGCAGTGGCACAGAGCGCATTTCCTTTACGCTGGTGCATAAGTTCAACACTGCGTCCAAGTTACCCGAGTGCCGAAATGACTCGCCTAACCTGATTGTGTTGGTGGACGAGGGGCACCGCAGCCATGGCGGCGAGACGCATGAGCGCATGAAAAAGGCATTGCCCAATGCCGCCTACATTGCCTTTACGGGTACCCCCTTGCTGAAAGACGAGAAGACAGCGAACAAGTTTGGCCCCATCGTCCACGCCTACACCATGCAGCGTGCGGTGGAAGATGAAACCGTTGCTCCATTGTTGTATGAGGAGCGAGTGCCCGAGCTGGACATCAATGAAGAGGCGGTCAACCGTTGGTTTGAAAAAATCACTGCCAACCTGAGTGATGCGCAGCGCACGGACTTGAAACGGAAGTTTGCCAAGAAGGGTGCTATCTACGGTGCAGCCAACCGCATCGAATTGATTGCATGGGACATTGCCACCCACTTTAGTGAAAACATCAAGAGTCTTGGCACGGGTCTCAAAGGGCAAGTAGCCACGGATAGCAAGCTGGATGCAATCCGCTACAAGAAAGCGCTGGATGAAACTGGGCTGGTCACCAGTGCAGTGGTCATGTCGCCCCCTGACACGCGTGAGGGAAATTCAGACGTGGACGAAGACACCATGCCGGAAGTGCAGAAGTGGTGGAAGCAGAACATGGCCGCCTATGGTGCGGACCCCGAGAACTACGAGAAGCAGATCATTCACGACTTTGGTACGGACGGTGCCCCCGATTTGCTAATCGTGGTGGACAAGTTGCTCACTGGATTTGATGAGCCCCGCAATGCGGTGCTGTACATCGACAAACCTCTCAAGGGCCACAACCTGATTCAGGCGGTGGCACGGGTCAATCGTCTGCACGACGCAAAACGTTATGGCGTGTTGGTGGACTACCGGGGGATTCTGAAGGAACTGGATACGGCCATCCGTGCCTATCAAGACTTGGAAACCCGCACCCAGGGCGGCTTTGACATGGCGGATATTGAAGTCCTGTACCAGCAGTTCAGCACGGAGTACAAGCGCTTGCCTGCTTTGCACGACAAACTGTGGACTTTTTTCAAGGGCGTTGAAAACAGGCTTGATCGAGAGCGGTACCGACAGGTTCTGACCCCAAAGTTTGTGAAGGGGGCGAACGAACAAGGAGAGGGCGAAGACTATGACGAGCGGCAGAAGTTGCGCGATGACTTCTATGAGGCGTTGACCGCATTCGGTCTTTGCTTGCAGGCAGCTTTGTCGTCACGAAGCTTTTTTGAGGATAAGAGTTTTTCCGAAAACCTTATTACCCGATACAAGTCAGACCTGCGGTTTTTTACGGAGCTGCGACAGACCGCCCGGCGTGATGCCATGGAAACGGTGGACTACAGCGCCTATGAGGAGCAAATCCGCAAGCTGGTGGACAAGCAGGTCATTGGCACTGAAGTGCGGGAGCCCGAGGGCGTTTACCTCGTTCACCAGTTAGGCAAGGCTGAAGACCCCAAGCAATGGTCCGATGAAAAAACACGCAACGAGACGGACATGATCCGCACACGCCTGCGTAAAACCATTGAACAGGAATTGGCTGAAGACCCGTATGCTCAAAAAGTGTTCGGTGAGTTGTTGAAGCAGGCGATTGCCGAGGCCGAAGCCATGTTTGACCACCCCCTCAAGCAGTACGCTCTGTTTCAGGAATTCGAGCAAAAGCTGGAAGCGCGTGCGACGCCCGGTGTGCCTGATGCGCTGGCCGACAAACCGCATGCCAAGGCATACTTCGGGGCCATGCGGATGGTACTGGGGGATGATGCATTTACGTCTTTGAGCAAAGATGCTCACAGGACCGTGGTCAGTCAGGCCATCGCCATGGACACGGTTGTACGCGATGCCGTGGCTGAAAACTCGTTAAATCCGCAGAACATTGAGGCAGCTATTCGCAAGGGCTTGCTGCCCCTGTTGTTTAACACGCTGGGGCTGGACAAGGCAAAGTTGTTGGTAGAGCAGGTCATCCAGATTACCCGCGTGGGTTTGAGCAGGTCTTGAGCATGCAGATGGCGGGTCACATGACGCTGCACAGCATCCAGTACGGTGATGAGGCTATCTGTTTCAGCCTGCGCCGCCAGCCATTGCGCGCCGTACAGCGTGTGGCGATCCACGTTGAGCCAGATGGCCGTGTGCTGGTGGACGCACCTCAAGCCGCTTCACTTGGCACAGTACTGGCGGCAGTAAAAAAGCGCTCTCGCTGGATCAGTCAGCACGTGGGCGCTGCGCGGGAGAGGTTGTCCCATGTACTTCCACGCGAATATGTGAGCGGCGAATCACTGCTTTACCTTGGGCGGCGCTATCGGTTGAAGGTGGAGATTAAGGCCGAGGCAAGCCCGGACGCGCGGATGCGTGGTGGCTTTGTTGTGGTGACCGTGCCGGAACGGTCATCGGCCATGATCCGTTCGGCTCTGGACGCATGGTTTCGTGAAAGGGCACGGGAAATTTTTGCGGACCGTCTAGCGGCAGTTTCAGCCCCTCTGCGCTGGGTAAAGCAGCCTCCACCAACTCGCCTTCAGTTCATGAAAGTGCAGTGGGGAAGTTGTTCGCCAGCAGGACGCATCACACTCAACCCGCATTTGGTCAAAGCCCCCCGCGAATGCGTTGACTACGTGTTGTTGCACGAGTTGTGCCACTTGCTTCACCACAACCACAGTCCGAAGTTCTACAAAACGCTAGACAGGCAAATGCCAGGCTGGCGTTCAATTAAAGGGAAACTGGACAACATGGCTGAAGAGGTGTTTCGTGCGTGATTTACAACACTTTTTTCGCTATTCAAACTATCGACTGGGTATTGCAACATTCGTTCTGTAGAAACAGGACTCACTGCGAAGTGTTTCCGATTTTGGTTTTGATGCCGCACAAGCCAAAACCTTGCAAGCCCAATCCCTTGAAGTAATCGCCAAAAAGCTGGCCATTAAAGATCAACGCATGGATTCATTCGCAGCCTGGATGGCCTCTGAGAAATTGACGCAAACCAAAGCGGCAGTGCGGCTGGGCGTGTCGAGCCCCCGCCGTGTCGGATGTGATCCGGCACAAAAAAAGCAATTTCACGGTGGACGCTTTGATCGACATGGTGATGGGTACCGGGCGACCGTTGCAGATTTCGGATTAAACGTCTTCAAACGGCGTCGGCCATCGCGGTTCCGTCCATTTTTATCCACACAGCGTTAGTGGGGCGCCACCGCTCTTCCAATCCCCGGCCAGCGCCGGTGCACAAAAGTCCACGCAGCAAGCCCCACACCCAGCATGGCAAGCGATGTTGCCGCCAGTGCCACGGTGGAATGCATGACGAGCGGCGCAATCACCCCGGCCACCAGGCCGTTGGCGGTGGAGCCAATGAACATTTGAAGGGACGATGCCATGCCGCGCCGCTCGGGGTGAAGGTCCAGCACCAGAAGGGTCACCACCGGCACCATCAAAGCCCAGCCAAAACCGAACACCGCCAGCGGAATGAGCGCCCAGGACACATGCGCCGTAAACAGCAAATTGGCCGCCAGGTTGATGGCGGCCGCGCAAAGCATGATGACAAAGCCGTGGCGAATCTGGCGCTTGGGCGCTATTTTTCCGGCCAGGCGCCCGCTGACCCAGGCCCCACCCATGATGCCGCCAATGCTCAAGCCGAAAAACCAGAAAAACTGGGTCGGTGCCAGGGCCAGATGCTCGCCCAAAAAAACCGGCGCCGACAACACGTA
>JAYUED010000164.1:0-3599 GCA_043739385.1 Betaproteobacteria bacterium
CGACCCTTGAGCTTGAGCTTTGACACCACCTGCGGGACCATCGCGTCGTAGCGGTTGTCCCTAATGCCCATTTTGACTTTGTGATCGAAGTCAATGCCCTCAACCTGCTCCAGAAAACCGTGTACAAAATGCTGGCGCGACTGTTCGCCATCACCAATCACATCCAGTCCCGCATCTTCCTGCGCCTTGATCCACAGCAGCGTAGCATCGGCCTTGGACCGCTTTAACTCATTGCCTTCGGCCTTCCATTGCGGCCAAAGCTTGTTGGTTTCTGAGAGCCAGGCGGGTTTTGGCAGGCTGCCCGCAATAGCGGTGTTGAACAGTTGGGTGGGCATTTTTTTTGTCTCCGGAAAAATAATTGAGAAAAAAGACTTCAGGCAAATTCTTTAGCCAGTAGTTCATACGACCTGCGCTGCACGGCTTCGTCGTGCGCCCAGGTGATGATGACCAGCTCTTGAATGCCCAAATTATCGGCTAAGGTGCGCAACTTGGCAGCAACTTGCGGCCCACTGCCGACCAGTGCGGTGCTGCGCAACCTGTCGGCTTCCAGCTGCTCACTCCCGGTATAGGGCCTGCTGGCGACTTCTGCCGGTGAAGGTAATGGCCCCAGCACGCCACGGTTGCGGTCAATACGCAAGCGCTCACGACCCGAAAAGTAGTGCCATGCGTCGGCCTCGGTATCAGCCGCCAGCGCCCACACGCACAGCACAGCCTCTGGCGCAGGACGCGAGGGGGTAGGCTTGTACAGGTGGCGGTACAAATTGATGGCTTGATCCGCGCCCTGCCCGTCTGATATGAAATAGGCAAACGCATAAGGCAGACCGTAATGCGCCGCGAGTTGCGCGCCATAGTCTGAACTGCCCAGCATCCACAGCTCGGGCGTGCTCAAGCCTGTGGGGTTGGCAGTCACACCTCTACCGGGATGGCCCTCGGGCAGGTCAATGCCCGATATCCAGGCTTGCAGCTCGCGCACCTGTATCGGAAAATTGTCGGCCGACTGCTGCGGGTCAGTGCGCAAAAGCCGCGCCGTGCGCATGTCGGAGCCCGGTGCGCGCCCCACACCCAGGTCAATGCGGCCGGGCGCCAGCGCCTCCAGCACCCGAAACTGCTCAGCCACCTTGAGCGGTGCATAGTGCGGCAACATCACCCCCGCACTGCCAATGCGAATACGGCTGGTGGTAGCGGCAATGGCAGCCATCAGCACCTCGGGGGCAGAGCCGACGATGCTGGGGTGACTGTGGTGTTCGCTCACCCAAAAGCGGTGATAGCCCAGGGCCTCGCAATGTTTTGCAAGTGCCAGCGTCTGGCGTATGGAAGTGTCTTCGGTGCGGCCCGTGACGGCTACGGATTGGTCAAGGACAGATAGGCGAATCATTGGCAAACTATAGCCACAGTAGTAAAGCCTTGCCGGTCTGTTCCAATATGGACTTACTTCACAAACCCAGACCAGAACACCAAAATGGCACTTAAAGCCACCATCTACAAAGCCCAGATCCAGCTAACCGACATGGATCGCAACGTCTATGCCGACCACAACGTCATCATCGCGCGCCACCCCTCCGAGGCCGATGAACGCATGATGATCCGCCTGCTGGCCTTTGCACTACATGTGCCCGCTGACGACAAGAACGGCAAACTTGACTTTGCAAAAGACCTGTGGGACGTGGACGAACCAGCCCTTTGGCACAAGGACTACACCGAACAGATTTTGCACTGGATAGACGTGGGCCAGCCCGACGACAAACGCCTGATGAAAGCAGCAGGTCGCGCAGGCAAAGTCAGCGTCTACAGCTTTGCCAGCAGCACCAACGTCTGGTGGAAAAATATTGAAACCAAACTCACCCGCGCAGCCAACCTGGTGGTGTGGCAAATCGAAGCCGCGCAAAGCCAGCTACTCGCCAGGCTGGCCGAACGCAGCATGCAATTGCAGGTCACCGTGCAAGACGGCACGGTGTGGATGAGCACCGCCAGCGGGTCGGTGGAGATAACCCCTGTCAGGTTGACCGCCAGCTTGTAGTTGCTATATTTTTGGTAGCTTGTTACGCCCGGATCTATTGGGTTACAGCCATTTTAAGCCATTAAAAATGGCCTAAAATCAGTAAAAATTCCGCCCAGATGCCGAATTACAGTGCTATGGTTACGCCATGCCTAAAGCCATCCGCTACACCCTGCTATCCATCAGAGACCTGACGGTCTCTGCCGGCCCTTTCATTGTGCTGGCCGTCACACTGCTGGTGCTGACCTACTGGTGGATGGACCCGAACCCGCCCAAGCGCGTAACGCTGGCCACCGGCCCGGCACAAAGCGCCTATGAAGAGTTTGGCAAGCGTTACGCCAAGGCGTTGGCCGCGGAAGGTATTGAAGTCATCACAGTGCCATCCGATGGCTCTGCCGCCAATTTGCAATTGCTGCGAGACGGCAAGGTAGACCTCGGATTTGTACAGGGCGGCACCAGTGCCTACACTGAGAGCGATGAAGAAAAACTGTCCTCGCTTGGCAGCCTGTTTGTAGAGCCGGTGTGGCTGTTTTATCAGGAGGCATCCGCCCGCAAAGCCACTCCTGCGGCCACCGAACGCAGCGCCGGGACGCCCCAAGCAAGTTCGGACCCTACGCGTGATGAAAGGGGCAACGTAACGCCGAAGGCTCGCGAAGCGACAAGCGTGGGGGCCACATTGTCTAGCCTTACCCAGCTCCAAGGCCTGCGCATCAACATGGGCACACCCGGCAGTGGCGTGCCCAACCTGATGGACAAGCTGCTGGAGAGCAACCGGATTGATACCGCCACCTTGACAATATCGACGCTGGCACAAACGCCCGCTACCGTGGCATTTTTGAATGGCGAGCTGGATGCGATTGTGTTTGCCTCCGCGCCCGAATCCCTTATGGTGCAGATGCTGCTGCAAACACCGGGCGTCAAGCTAATGAACTTTTCACAGAGCGAAGCCTACTCGAGGCGATTTTCATTTCTAAGCCCGACCCGCCTGCCGCGTGGCGTGGTGGACCTGGCAGGCAATGTACCCCCTGAAGACGTACGGCTTGTGGCCCCGACCACGGCGCTTATCACCCGCAACACCACCCACCCGGCCTTGCTGCAATTGTTTGCGCTGGCGGGCAACCAGATTCAGGGGGGTGCGGGCTGGTTCAAGCGTGCGCGTGAATACCCGAACATCGAAAACAACGAACTGCCGATAGCCAAGGAAGCCGAGCGCGCTATCAAGTCAGGGCCACCGTTATTGCAGCGCTATCTGCCGTTCTGGGTGGCCAATGTGGTGGAACGCATGTGGCTGGCGATGGGCATCATCCTCGCCATCATGCTGCCGCTGTCGCGAATTATTCCGCCGCTGTATGCCTTCAGGGTGCGGTCGCGCATCTTCAGATGGTATGGCCAGCTCAGGGATATCGAGCAGCGCGCCGAACAAGCCAAAGATACCGCCCCGCTGCTGGAGGAGTTGCAGGAGCTTGAAAGCCGTGCCGCCAAGGTCAGCGTGCCGCTGTCGTATACCGACGAGCTATATGCGCTGCGAAGTAACATCCAGCTAGTGCGCAAAAAACTGCTTCGCACTGACACTCCCATCGAAAAACCCACCAACTAAAAGCGG
>JAYUED010000165.1:0-31848 GCA_043739385.1 Betaproteobacteria bacterium
CATTCTGGACAAAATGGCGGCGATGAACCACGCCACCCTCCAAACACGTCCCAAGCTGCGCTGGCCTGATGTCCTCGTGATGTTGTGGCGGGCTGTGTGGATGTAGCGCAATGCCACAATCAAACCATAGTTAAACGCGTTAAACACACTAGCCGCGCTTACCGCACCCACCCTGTCATACCTCACGCCACACATGCCCACCATGTCCCCGCAAGACTACGTCCAGCAAAAAGCCGCCGCCTCGGGCAGCAGCTTTTATTACGCTTTTTTGTTCCTGCCTAAGGCAAGACGAGCCGCCATCACCGCGTTTTATGCGTTTTGCCGCGAAGTGGACGACGTAGTGGACGAAGTCACAGATGCTGGCGTCGCACAAACCAAGCTGGCTTGGTGGCAAAGCGAAGTCGCCCAAGCTTATGCCGGCAACCCCAGCCACCCGGTCACCAAAGCCCTGATGCCGCTGGCTGCTGACTACGGTATTGAAGCCCGCCATTTGCTCGCCGTGATCGAAGGCTGCCAGATGGATTTGCAACAGACCCGCTACCTCGATTTTCCCGGCCTGCAACGCTACTGCCATTTGGTGGCAGGTGTTGTGGGCGAAGTAGCAGCTAACATTTTTGGCCAAACACAGCCCCAAACCACGCAGTACGCCCACACACTAGGTTTGGCGTTCCAGCTCACAAATATCATCCGCGATGTGGGTGAAGACGCGCTAAGAGACCGCATCTACCTGCCCGTGAACGAGCTGCAGCAGTTCGACGTTAAGGCGCACGAACTGCTCAAACGCACCCACAGTGATCGCTTTGTCGCGCTGATGCACTTCCAGGCCCAACGCGCCCACGCTCTGTACGACCAAGCCTTTGCCCTGCTCCCTGACGCTGACCGCCACGCCCAAAAACCTGGCCTGATGATGGCCAGCATCTACCGCACCCTGCTGCGCGAGATCGAAGCTGAAAACTTCCAAGTGCTTAACCAACGCATTAGTCTTACCCCGTTGCGCAAGATGTGGCTGGCGTGGAAGATGCAGGCACTCGGGCGGATGTGATGAGGGAGTAAGGATGCAACTAAGTGTGAAAGCAATGGCCGCGAATTTAAACCTGTGAATGTCGCCATCATCGGCGCAGGCTGGGCAGGTTTAGCTGCCGCTGTGCGTGCCGTACAAGACGGCCACCATGTGACGTTGTTTGAAGCAACCCGCCACCCCGGAGGGCGTGCCAGAGCAGTCACATTGACGCTACCAGACGGCCAAACACATACCATCGACAACGGCCAGCACATTTTGATCGCCGCTTACACGGACACTCTGCGGCTGATGCGCTTGGTCGGGGTCAACCCAGATGCCGTGCTGATGACGCAAGCCTTGTCACTCACATTTCCTGATGGATGCGGCCTCCAACTCCCCTACTGGCCCAGCAGCTTTGACGCACTGGCCGTGTTGGCTGGTATCGCCACCGCCAAAGGCTGGACGTGGCGTGACAAGCTCAGTCTGCTGCGAACTGCCCATGCGTGGCAACGCAGCGGATTTCAATGCGACATCACCCAGACCGTCGCTCAGCTGTGCGCCACGGTGACGCCAGCGGTGCGCGACAGCTTCATCGCGCCACTATGTGTTTCCGCCCTAAATACCCCTGCGTCCCAGGCCAGCGGGCAAGTCTTTTTGCGGGTATTGAAAGATTCGATGTTCGGCGTGCCGGGCGGCTCCAAGTTACTGCTGCCACGCGTTGATTTAGGGCAACTTTTCCCTGAACCTGCCTTGAAATGGCTTATCGCTCGCGGCTGCGACGTTCAAATGGGCACGCGCGTCAGCAGCCTACACAACAACGGCGCCGCTTGGCAGGTTGAGGGACACCTGTTTGAACACGTGATTTTGGCGATTTCAAGCACAGAATCGGCACGAGTTCTTTCTGCATCAGCACTAACGGCTACTGAAACCATAGCAAATCAACTTCAAAGCTGGGCAACCCTCACCTTGGCTCTGCGCTTTGAAGCCATTACTACGGTGTATGCCCACTGCCCCCAAGGTCTGCCCAAACCAATGCTGGCGCTGCACACGACCGCCGAGCACCCAGCTCAATTTGTGTTCGACAAAGCCAAGCTAACTGGCGAAGCAGGCCTGCTCGCCTTCGTCGTTAGCGCCAGTGTGGGCGACAAAGCCACGGTGCAAGCCCAGGTCGTTTCCCAGGCCAAGGCCCAGTTGGGCTTGACCATCACGCCATTGCAAACCATTGTCGAAAAGCGGGCTACCTTCGCCTGCACGCCCAGTCTGCAACGCCCTGCACAACACATTGCACAAGGCTTGAGTGCTTGTGGGGATTACGTTGATGGCCCCTACCCAGCGACGCTGGAAGGTGCGGTGCGCAGTGGTTGGGCCGCAGGGGGACTTGTTACCCCCAATGGGCACACAGCGCGGCCAAGCCAGACACCGTAACATGCGGCTGGCGCGGCCCATGCGTCCAATCCAGCCCATCACGATTCAGCCAAGCCACCTGCATACCGGCGTTCATTCCGCCCACAGCGTCTAAGTGCGCGTCGTCGCCAATGTGCAGCACTTGGTCTGGCGAAACGCTCACCGCTTGCGCTGCGGCATGAAAAATACGTGAGTGCGGCTTGCCTTCACCGAACCGGTGCGCACTGAAAGCTGCTTTGAAATACGACCCCAAGCCCACGCGCTCGATGTCTGCATTGCCATTTGATATGGCAACCAGCGGGTAGCGGGCGCTTAAAAACTCAAGCGCCGGCAGGGCATCCTCGTACAACTCCACGCGCTGACGTTCGGCAAAAAAGACTTCAAACGCAGGCTCAGCCAAAGCAGGGTCTTCACCTGAACGGATCAGCAGCAGGCGAATCGACTCGCGCCGCAGCGCACTCATATCGTTGGCCAAATCCGGGCGATTTTTAAACATCTCTTCGCGCAAATGGCGCAGTATCTGGGGAGAGGCTGCGAGTTTGGCGGCTTCTGGCGCATGCTCCGCCAACCATGACAACAAGACTTTTTCAGCACGGGTAATGATCGGCCAGATCGGCCACAACGTGTCATCCAAATCCAGCGAAATCGCTTTGATTTTGGACATATCGAGCAGAGACTGAGCACCGCCGTACACAGGCGCTTCGTCAGGCCAGTCAGTTGGCACGTTGTCATCAGATGCAGTATTCATAGGTGAGGGAGAATACCGCATGAGCCTACTTTCTGCCCTTCTTTCACCCTTGCGTTCTCCTTTTCGTCCCGAGCCCCCCTACACCCACGGTCAGCCTGCGGCCAACGCCCCGCGCACTGCCATTCTGTGGTGCAACCTGGGCACGCCAGACGCTCCAGAAACGGCTGCTGTGCGGCGCTATTTAGCCGAATTTTTAAGCGACCATCGCGTTATTGAGATTCCCAAACCGATTTGGTGGTTCATCCTGCACGGCATCATCCTACGCACGCGACCGGCCAAGTCTGCGGCCAAATACGCCAGTATCTGGACGAAAGAAGGCTCCCCGCTGCGCGTGTGGACTGAAAAGCAAGCCAAACTGCTACAAGGCTGGTTGGGCGAACGCGGCCATAACATCACCGTTCGCTACGCCATGCGCTACGGTCAGCCCAGCATCGGCGCACAACTCGACGCTCTCAAAGCCGAAGGCGTGCAGCGCATCCTGATCATGCCCGCCTACCCTCAATACAGCGCCACCAGTACGGCCAGCGTGCTGGACGCCGTCTACGCCTGGGGCCAAACCGTGCGCGCACTGCCTGAGTTGCGCTTTGCCCACCGTTATCACGACGATGCCGGCTACATCAACGCTGTGGCTCAACGCGTTGAAGCGCACTGGAAAATCAACGGCAGACCTGATGCCCAAGGCCAAGAGACGAAACTGCTGATGAGCTTCCACGGCGTGCCAGAACGCACCCTGCATTTAGGGGACCCGTACCACTGCGAATGCCACAAAACCGCACGCCTGCTGGCACAACGCTTGGGTTTACAACCCGAGCAATGGCAGTTGAGCTTCCAGTCCCGCTTAGGCCGCGCCAAATGGATTGAACCCTACACCGAGCCAAGCCTGATCGCACTGGGAAATTCTGGCTTGAAGCGCGTGGACGTGGTGTGCCCAGGATTCACCAGCGATTGCCTGGAAACCTTGGAAGAAATCGCCATGGAAGGCCGCGAAACCTTCTTGCACGCCGGGGGCAAGGTGTTCAACTACATCCCTTGCGTGAACGATGACCCAGCCTGGATTACTGCGCTAAGTGAAATTGCGCAACGCCATATGGCAGGCTGGCCAACTCAAGGGGCTGTGGATGCAGTGATGTTAGTGGCGCAAATAGAGGCGCAAAAGCAGATGGCTTTAAAAATGACACGATAAGGTCACTTACGGGGGGCAGTAAATAACTCGGCGTGCTAAGCTTTCAGTCCGTTTACAGAGATTGTGAGACACACCATGCCCGGACTCCTCCCCAACGTTGACCCTGATGGCCTGCTTGAATTTTCGGTGGTCTATACCGACCGCGCTCTCAACCACATGTCCAAAAGCTTTCAGGGCGTGATGACCGATATTTCCAGCATCCTTAAGGAGGTCTATAACGCGCATTCTTCCGTGCTTGTGCCTGGAAGCGGCACCTACGGCATGGAAGCTGTGGCGCGGCAGTTCGCCACTGCCAAGCATGTGTTAGTCATACGCAACGGCTGGTTCAGTTACCGGTGGACGCAGATTTTTGACATGGGTGGCATTCCCGCATCGCACGCCGTGCTGAAAGCCCGCCAGACCCACCATGGCGCACAAGCCCCTTGGGCGCCGGCGCCCATAGCCGAAGTGCAGGCGGCGATTGCCAAAGAAAAACCCGCACTTGTATTTGCCCCGCACGTTGAAACCTCGTCTGGAATGATCTTGCCCGACAGCTATTTGCGCGCCGTGTCTGATGCTGTGCATGCGGTAGGTGGTCTGTTTGTGCTCGACTGCATCGCATCCGGCGCGATTTGGGTAGACATGAAAGCAACTGGCGTTGATGTGCTGATCTCAGCCCCGCAAAAAGGCTGGAGTAGCTCCCCCTGCTGCGCCATGGTCATGCTCAGCGAGCGCGCCCGTACTGCGATTGAGGGGACTACCAGTTCCAGTTTTTCCTGCGACCTCAAGAAGTGGCTGCAGATCATGGAAACGTATGAAAAAGGCGGTCACGCTTACCACACCACCCTGCCCACAGACGCCCTGGCACGCCTGCGCGACGTGATGAAAGAAACGCGCGCCTACGGTTTTGCCAAGGTCAAGACAGAGCAGGAGTTACTCGGCAACAAGCTGCGCAAACTGTTTGAGAATCGAGGCCTGCCCAGCGTGGCCGCTGAAGGCTTCAAAGCCCCGGGTGTGGTGGTGAGCTACACCACAGACCCTGATATTCAGTCCGGCAAGAAGTTTTTGGACCAGGGCCTGCAAACTGCAGCTGGTGTTCCTCTTCAATGCGACGAAGGCCCCGACTTCAAGACCTTCCGCGTCGGCCTCTTTGGGCTTGAAAAGTGGCACCACGTAGACAAGACGGTTGCGAACCTGGCCGGAGCGCTAGAGCGCATGGGGTTGGGAGAGCGAGTGGTGGCGGAGTCGGAGGTGTAAAAACTCCAGATTTTCGAACACGAAAGCGTGTGTCTGCCACATGAGACGCTACGGGCGCACAAGGTGACTCATAGGTAAAATGATAGCAATAGGCGAATGCCAGTCAGTTAAGAGCTAACTGGCATTTTTGTTGGGTAAATTGGGTAAATTGGGTAAGCCCCTTCTTGCGGATCAGTTGAATCCAATGCGTGCTGCGCGCCGTATTAACCATGAAAGCTATGCAGCATTCACAACGCGCATGACCAAATGCCTGCTGTAGTGCTAAGCGTTAAAACAAAATTCCAAACACTATGGACTGTAAAAGACTCGGAAATGATCAATAAAGCCAAAGGTTGGAAAAACCACATATCCAAGCTGAAGACATTGATGAGCACGAATTCAGTTTTCTCAAAATCCAGCTTTGCATTGAAGCAACGGCACGCTTGCATGTTGATTGCGGCTTGTGCCGCAGTTCAACCCGCTGCTTGGGCACAAACTGACGCTGGAACCCTCTCCTCGGTCACGGTACAGAGTTCGCGCAACAGTGTTTTGGGTGAAGCTGGCACGGCAAACGAAGGTGTAGTTACACAAGAACAACTCGATGCCCGACCTGTGTATCGGCCAGGAGAAATGTTGGAAGCCATGCCAGGCCTGATCGTCAGTCAACACAGTGGCGAAGGTAAAGCAAATCAGTACTACTTGCGGGGGTTTAACCTTGACCACGGCACAGATCTGCGCACCACCGTTGACGGCATGCTGGTCAACCAACGTAGCCACGCGCATGGGCAAGGCTGGACGGATGTGAATTTTTTGATTCCTGAGTTGGCTACTTTGCTTGATTACCGCAAAGGGCCCTACTACGCCGCCGAAGGAGACTTTTCATCGGCAGGTTCGGTTAGCGTCACTTACGCCAACACCCTCTCGAAGGGTATTGCCAGCGTAGGTGTGGGCCAAAACGGTTATGCACGTACCTTACTGGCTGACTCCCCAAAATTCGGCAATGGCAACTTGCTTTACGCCATAGAGCTCTTTCACAACAACGGCCCCTTCACAGTGGGTGATGGCTATAACAAGCGAAATGGTGTCCTGCGCTACAGCGAAGGAACCGAAGCCAATGGCTTCAATGTGACCCTGATGGCTTATGAAGCCAAATGGCATTCCACAGACCAAATTCCACAGCGTGCTGTCAATGCTGGAACGATAGGTCGTTTCGATGCGATTGACCAGACCGATGGCGGCCAATCCAGTCGTTACAGCGTCTCGGGCGGCTGGCGGCAGTCCAGTGGCAACACATCGACCAAAGTCAATGCATATGTCATACGGAATCGGCTGGATCTATTTTCAAATTTCACGTATTTCATGGACGACCCCGTCAATGGCGATCAGTTTACTCAACCCGACCGCAGAACTACCACGGGCTTAAATGCCAGCCATACGGTGGCTTCCACGTTGTGGGGCCGAAATTCCGACACTACGTTTGGGGCTCAATTTCAAAACGACAGTATCTCCAACGGGCTTTACAGCACCGTTGCGCGCCGGGTGATTTCGACCACGAGAGCTGACAAAATTATCGAGAGAAGTCTCGGACTTTATGCAGAAAACACCACTCAGTGGGCCAGCACATTCCGCACCATCGCAGGCCTGCGGTCAGATACGTTTAATGCCCAAGTGAACAGTAACAACAGCGCAAACTCAGGTACCAGTTCAGCCACCAAAGCCAGTCCGAAAATCAATCTGGTGTTTGGCCCCTGGAACAAGACAGAGTTTTACACCAGCGCTGGTTATAGCTTTCACAGCAACGATGCACGCGGCACCACCATAACTCAGGATCCTAAAACATTGACGCCCGTTAATAAAGCACCACTTTTGGTACGCTCAAAGGGTATTGAAGTGGGTGTACGGAGTGAGGCTATTCGAGGCCTGCAAAGCGCCTTGTCCTTTTATAAACTTGATTTTGATTCGGAGTTGATGTTTCAAGGCGATGCAGGCACGACCCAAGCTGGCCGCCCCAGCCGCCGCGTAGGATTTGAGTTTTCAAACTACTACAAACCAGTCAAATGGCTGACCGTTGACGCGGATATTGCCTTCGCTCGGGCTCGCTTTCGCGATTTTGATCCTGTCGGAGACCGAATTCCTGGGGCAGTCGAGGGCGTGGGTTCATTGGCTTTGGCTGTTGACAATGTTGGCCCCTACTTCGGCGCGTTGCAGTTTCGCTACTTTGGTCCACGCCCTTTGCTTGAAGACAACACAGTACGGTCAAAGAGTACACCGACCCTCAATGGCCGAATTGGCTATAAGTTCAACCCTAAGCTCAAAGTTGAGTTTGAAGGCTTCAATTTAACCAACAGAAAAGCTTCTGCCATTGACTACTACTACGCCTCGCAGCTCAAAGGTGAATCAGCACCCGTCAATGACATTCACTTCCACCCTATCGAATCAAGGTCTTTCAGAATGACCATGATTGCAAATTTTTGAACCTCCACGCCGCGGTGCACATGGCGGCTTATAGGGCACTGGCTTGTATTCCGTTTTGTAATCCGTTTGTAGTCGATTTCCCACACGTCGAAACGGCTCTTGCTGATGCCGTCTGCCGACCCTTGCGTAGAAAATAAAGGCTTCACCCACAACGTATAAAAACCCGCTTTGCAAGTCGCCCCCCCCCCAAAAGCCCCCAGCGGCGCTGGCTCGGCATTCTCGCAGTGGTGCTGATGACTTTTACGGCAGGTATTTCACTGGGTGAATGGTTGGGTTGGCCGTTTTTAGCAGCGCCTTTGCGGCAAGCAGCGTCCAAGACACTAGACCGGCAGGTTACGCTTACTGCCCCCTTCCAGATTCGTTTCTTGGGCGGCCTGCGGCTTTCAGTCTCGCAACTAGGTATTGCAGCACCATCATGGAGTACTGCCCCACACTTACTTGAAGCCGACGAACTAGCAATTGTGTTGCGCTACACCGATCTCTGGCACGCCTACCAAGGACAACCACTGCGCATCCAGGGCCTGCAAGCTAGGGCACTAGACACCACCTTAGAACGCCAAGCTGATGGGCGTGCATCCTGGCAATTTGGTGCGAAGCGTATCCCGCCATCCACCCGTGTAACGCCCATCCCACAATTCGGCAATCTGCTCGTCACAAATGGTGTGGTGCGTTACAAGGATGCGCCTTTGGCTGTCGATATTGAAGCCCATCTCACCCTGACCGATCAACCCAGCCCCGTACTAAAGGTTGATGCTGCGGGCAATTACCGCAAATTGCCAGTCAAGATCAGCCTTGCCGCCTCGGGTGCCTTGCCTTGGGCAACAGAAAACATATCGGACAGCACCCTATCAAGCACCCACCCTTTGGCTGTGCCCTTGACGCTGACCGCCACTGTAGGACGCGCCAGCCTTGACTTCAAAGGCAGCGTGATCGATGTGCTGCACATGTATGGGCTGACCGGTCGCTTCAGCTTGAAAGGCCCATCATTGGCTGCCGTGGGCGACCCGGTGGGCGTGACGCTGCCCACCACTGCCGCTTTTCGCACCGATGGCTTGATCGTCAAACAGGGCGAGGCATGGCGCGTGGTGATCGACGATGCCACCGTGGGAGCAAGCCGGTTGAATGGAGCCTTCAGCTATGAGACTCTGACCCGCGCCGGGCGTAGCGTACCGGTGCTTGCCGGGCGACTGGGTGGCAAACGGCTGCTGCTGGCCGACTTGGGACCCGTAGTGGGCACTACACCAAAGCAGGTAACAGCAACAACCGAGATAAACGCGATAACAAAAGTGACGGCGACGACTACAGCGACCAAAACCTCCAGAAAAGTCCTGCCAGACCGCCCTTTCGATTTAGCGGCGCTCCGTGCCATGGACGCCAACGTGCTGATCGACATTGCGGAAGTTAATCTGAACACGCCCATCTTGGAACCCCTGCGCCCCTTGCGCGGCCACCTGCAGCTGGAAAGCGGGGTATTGACCCTAAAAGACCTCGAAGCCCGCACGGCGCAAGGCCGCTTACGTGGTGATTTGTCACTGGACGGGCGTGAAACTACCGCTGTATGGAAAGCCAATTTACGCTGGAGCGACGTGCTGCTTGAGCGATGGATTCACCAAAACCGTGCCATCGGTTCGCCACCCTTTATCTCGGGGCGCTTGTACGGCAAAGCAAGTCTGGAAGGCCAAGGCCGCTCAACTGCTGAAATTTTGGCCAGCTTGAAGGGTACTGTGCGTACCGATTTGCGCGGTGGTACGGTATCTCACCTCATTGTGGAAGTCGCAGGCTTAGACATTGCGCAGGGCCTGGGTATGCTCATTAAAGGTGACGATGCGCTGCCGGTTCAGTGCGCGGTAGCTGATTTGGCAGTGAATGGCGGGGTATTACGTCCCCGTGTGATGGTAATGGACACCACCGATTCAGCGATCTGGATTGATGGCTCGCACTCTCTCGCGACCGAAGCGCTGGACCTGCGCGCTGTGGTCAGCCCAAAAGATTTCAGCCCAATGGCATTACGTTCGCCCCTGCATGTACAGGGCACGTTCGCAAAACCAGAGGTGTCAGTAGAAAAAGGCCCAGTGGGCCGCAAACTGGGCGCTGCTTTACTGCTGGCACTAGTGAACCCGCTGGCAGCATTGATTCCGTTCATAGACACAGGCGACTCGGACGCAGCGGCACGCAGTGGGTCAGATTGCACCCACTTGAAACAGCGCAGCGCAGGCAAGGGAGTAAACAGACTGACGTACTAAAACGCCCGTTGCCTGAACGCCAACACCAATTGGTTACGCAGCGTACCCATCAGCGCAAGTTCTTTGGCGCCCAATTGCAACGCTGAAGGCTCAGCAGAGCCCCGGTCAGCATAGATCATTCCAAGCGGCTGGGACTTCAAATGCAAGGGCAGCAGCAGCATACTGGTAGCACCCATAGACTTCCGGGTCCACGCGGGTAGCACGTCTGCGTGAAGGCGCTGCAGGTAACTTGCAACATCAGGCATCCACAGGTCGTCACCTTTGAAGGCAGTAGCTGTGAACAAATCGCCCATATCGTCCATAGCGATACGCAGGCGACCGGGATCTTTGTCACCCGAGGGAGGTGAGCCCACAGCAATGCAGCCCATTAGAACGTTGGTCTTGGCCTCGCGTACACAAAAAATCACCTGTCTGAAGCCTGCAGCTTGCTGAAGCACTTGTAACACACCCAGCACAAGGGCATTGAGTTTGAAGGGCTCCAGTAAGCGACTGGCCAGGTCTTGAATACCAGCCGCCAGTTGCTCCCGGCATTGCAAGCGCAAGGGTTCAACAGCAGCGACTTGAGGCATAGCTACCGCTGTTTTCAGCGCTACAGGTGTCAACATAGCTTCTGTAGCGAGCCCCGCTGCTTGGCCTATTTCAGGCTGGGCTGAATGTGGAGGTGACAGTGCCAAAGACTGTGCAAGAAATGGCCCTGCGACCAAACCCAAACGGTGAGCGACTTCGCTGTGGTGAAGATCCATCTGCAGCCCTTGCAGCAGGCTTTTGACCGCAGTAGCCGCGAGTTCCAGCCCAGCCATGATCTCTTTGGTAGTAAGCGCCAATGCCTTGGCGTAACGCTGACTGGCGACAGAAATGGCAGCTTGCCGACGGTCAGCACCGGACAATAACCAGGCACGGGAGAGTTCGGCAGAAAAGGCACTCAAGGTGCGCAACATTTCAGTGCGCGTACCCGGAGTCGCCACTGCAAGTACCGCACTGAGGACCACTGGCCCATTGGCCACACGGGTGACCACCACGGCACGCATGCTGCGCAGCACCGGCTCAGGCAAACCCCAAGTTTTGGCAACCCCAATGCCCAGCGCCTCGCAACTAAGACCCAGGACTTGGCGCACGGCGCTGTCGCGGTGGGCCGCAGCAGCGCTTGCAGATAAACCTCGGGGAGCAGCTTGGCAGAGGCGCTCAATCTCTGCAAACTCCTCAGGGAAATAACTGTGGAGAAGCATATCGCCTAAGCGGTGAAAGCTGCCGCAAACAAAGGCTTCTTCCGCATCGTGCTCACGCAGCCCCGAGAGTTCGCGCGCTAGATTGCCACAAAAATAAGCAAGCATGCGCTCATCCAGCAGGCGACCTGTATAAACTTTGTCCTTGTTAGGAGGCAATAATGGCAGCGAGGCAGCTGCCGTGCGCACTGCGGCGTACCCTAGTAACTGAATGGCACGAGATACGGTACTCACCGCACCGCCGCCAAAGCTCCGGTACATGGCGGAATTCACCATACGCAGCAGCTTTTGCGTCACAGCCACGTCACATAACACAGCCTCCGTCAGCACGCCTAGGTTCTGTAGGTCAGACGACGCAAGCCGATTGATCTGCATCAGCGATTCTGCAAGTGCAGGAAATTCGCTCTTGAGGCGTATGCGCCGCAACAAAGCCTCTAGTGCAGCAGCCTGTACTGTGGCGGTAACGCCATCTCCAGCTTGGCCCTCTCCAGAATCGAGGTGGGTGAGCCCCCTCCCCTCAACGTCAGACTGTGGGTCGCTCCAAACGGTGAGCGCCTCCACCAAATCAACCATATGGGCGTAACGCAGCGCCGGGTCGCGGGCCAGGGCACGGGCCAGGATCGCACGCAGGCGCTCGTCCACCGGGTAAGGCATGGTGGCGGGCAGCGTGATGTCGGTATTGGCCAGGAACTGAATGGTCGCAAAGCCTGAATCACCCGGAACGGCACGTCGCCCAACCAGCATTTCAAACAGAATTAGTCCCGCAGAAAACACATCCATTTGTGGCGAGATACGACCATACTGTACGTATTCCGGGGCCATGTAGGCAGGTGTTCCCACCAGGGCATGTGGCCTTTCGGTGTCTTCGAAATCACTGTCAGGGGTGTTTTCGAGAAGGGGAAAACCGTCCCCACTGACTTGACGCACGGCGATGCCGAAATCCATCACCCGGGCCATGCCACGTCGGTCCATCAGGATGTTGGAAGGCTTGAGGTCCCGGTGAATGACGTTGTTGGCGTGCGCGTAAGCTACGGCGTCCAGCACTGGTAGCAGCATTTTGACCGCCAGCGATGGCACCAGCGCGCCCTGCTGGCGCAGCAGCTCGGCAAGCGTGGGGCCGGACACATACTCGAACACCAAATAGGCACGGCTACCCGCATCCTTGGCATCTCCTGTCACTTCGGCTTGGGCGGCCTCGAACACCGGAATGATGGCCGCGTGGCTCAAGCGGCTGACCGCGCGGGCCTCATTAAGCAGCGCCTTGGCGGTGTCAGATGAGCCTCTCAGGGCTTTGAGCGCCACTTCGCGACGTAACTGGGGATCAAACGCAAGGTAAACCTCACTCTGAGCACCCTGCCCCAATAGCCGAACGATTTGAAACCGGCCCAGCGTAGCAGGAAGTCGGGGAGAAGGAAGCACGGAGGGAGCTATCATTTGTGTAGCAATAAATAGCTGCTAAGCAAGTACATCGCGCAGTTTCAGTGTAGACATCTGGGTATTTTCCCAAAATTTACCTACCGCGTAGCCAGGGTGGACAAGCAGTCTCTCTACCAAGCCGACCATCGAGGTAGCCTCCGGATCAGCCAGCAAAATCAGACGCGACATAGGAATATCGTCAGTGGGCTCCAACTGGCCTACCCAGCCCAAAGTACTCAGGACTTCAATCACCGGCTCCAGTTGCACAGAATCGACTTGCAATACCGCCGCCAAAGGCTCTCGCGCCAAGCCAAACGGCTGCTGCCCTGCTCTTTGGTGCAGCGTTTGCAGCACCTCCAGCGCAAGCTGAAACTGCCAACCCGGCGTGCCACCACGCCGCGCCACACCGGCCAGCAAGCTGGGCAGATACGCGGCCAGCACTGCACCTAAAAGCACGATCACCCAGACCACGTAAATCCAAAGCAGAAGAATAGGAAAAGTGGCAAATGCACCATACACCGCGTTGTAGGTTGGCACCGAGGTCAAATACAAGCTCAACAGCTTTTTGGCCAGTTCAATGCCGATAGCGACAAAAATCCCCCCTGACCACGCATGCACCCACTTCACTTGGGTGTTAGGCACATAGTGGTAGAGCGCCGCCATACCGACTGCGACCAGCCCAAACTCCAGCGTATTTACCACCAACTGTAAACTGCCTATGGCAGCGCCAGTAATCCCCCCCACAGCGCTGGACGACACAGTGAGCAGGTAGGAGGTCATAGTCAAACTGGCCCCCAGCAGCAGCGGGCCCAGCGTCAACGCAGCCCAATAAATCAGCACGCGCTGCGCGAGTGGACGAGGGCGCCTGACACGCCAAATGGTATTGAGCGTGCGGTCAATCGTCAAAATCAGCATCAGCGCGCTGGTCAAGACCACGACCAACCCCACCAAACCCAGCTTGCCCGCCTTGCTAGAAAACTGAGACAAATAACCCAGAACCTGGCGCGCAATGTTGTCAGGAATCAAGCTTTCAATCAGCCACTTTTGCAGCACGGTTTGCAACATAGCAAACATCGGGAAGGCGGTGAACACCGCCAGCATCACGGTGAACAGCGGTACCAGCGCAAGCATAGTGGTGAACGTGAGACTGCTGGCGGTCAGGCCCAATTGGTCTTCACGAAAGCGCTGGCGCAGCGCAAAAGCGGTGTTGCGCCAGGGGAAATGTGCCAGGGTGAGGCGCAGGTCGTTGAAAAATACAGAGAACTTCATCACCGCTATGATGCCACCGACATGAATACCCAAGATCCCAAGGCCGTTCTACCTACCGCCGCCCCAGCTTCAGATGCGGCCCCTACGCTGACGTCAGTCAACCCTAACGCCCGCGCCAAAGTCGAAATGACGCGCTGGCTGGCCGTTGGCAGCGTCGTTGGCTTGATTGTGCTCGGTCTCGCCTGGGAGTTGTGGCTGGCCCCGCTGCGTCCCGGTGGCTCGTGGCTAGTATTCAAAGTGCTACCCCTGTGCCTGCCCCTTGCCGGTCTGCTGAAAAACCGCATGTACACCTACCGCTGGGTGAGTCTTCTGGTGTGGCTGTATTTCACCGAAGGCGCCGTGCGCGCTTGGGGCGACAAGGCACCAGGCAATTATTTAGCGTTTGGCGAGGTGCTCTTGTGCTTGCTGCTGTTCACTGCCTGTGCCCTGCATGTACGGATTCGGTTGAAATCAGTATCCAAACTTTAAGTAACCTACTGCCCATGAACACCCTGCTCACCGCCCTGACCCAGATCGTCGGCCCCGCCCATGTTTTGACCGAGAACCTGAGTGCCTGGGAAATCGACTGGCGCAAGCGTAAACCTGGCAAGGCCCTTGCAGTGGTTAGGCCTAGTGCTACGAAAGAAGTAGCATCTATCGTCAAAGCCTGCGCGGCTGCCGGTGTCAGCATCGTGCCGCAAGGCGGGAACACTGGTTTGGTTGATGGCTCTACGCCAGACGACTCCGGCACGCAGATCGTGCTGAGTTTGCAGCGCATGAACCAAGTGCGTGCCATTGGCGGGGCTAACCTGACCATGACCGCTGAAGCCGGCTGCATCTTGCAAACGCTGCAAGAGACGGCCCGCAACCAAGACTTTTTATTCCCCTTGAGCCTCGCCGCTGAAGGCAGCTGCACGCTGGGTGGCAACTTGGGCACCAATGCGGGGGGCACGCAGGTGCTGCGCTACGGCAATGCACGCGAGCTTTGCTTGGGGCTAGAGGTAGTAACAGCGCAGGGTGAGATTTGGAACGGTCTCTCTGGTCTGCGCAAAGACAACACCGGCTATGACTTGCGCGACCTGTTCATTGGCAGCGAAGGCACGCTGGGCATCATTACCGCGGCCACGATGAAGCTCTACCCACTGCCTGCCGCCCGTTTGACCGCCTGGGCCGCCGTACCTTCGTTCGACCACGCGGTGACACTCTTGGGTTTGGCACACCGGTATCTGGGTGCCGGGTTGACAGGCTTTGAGGTAATGGGTCAGTTCGCGTTGAGTCTAGTGGCCAAACACTACCCACAACAACGCGTGCCGCTCTACCTGGACACGCCCTACTGCGTGCTGCTGGAAGCCAGTGATCACGAATCTGAAACCCACGCCCGGTCGCTGTTCGAGCGCTTGCTCGAAGCTGCACTGGAGCAAGGCTGTGTCACCGATGCCGTGGTCGCTGAGAACTTAGCCCAATCCAAGGCGCTGTGGCATATCCGCGAGAGCATTCCGCTGGCGCAGGCCGATGAGGGGCCGAACATCAAACACGATATTTCTGTCGCTGTATCGCTGATTCCTGAATTTGTCCGAGTGGCTGAGGCCCGACTTGCGCAAGCACTGCCTGGCGTGCGCTTGGTAAATTTTGGGCATTTGGGCGACGGTAATTTGCACTTCAATGTGCAGGCTCCGATCGGCGGCGAGGCTCTGGCCTTTCTGAGTGACCACGAAGAAGCCGTTAACGCCATCGTTTACGACACGGTGCAACAGTTTGGCGGCTCGATATCAGCTGAACATGGTGTAGGTGGCTTGAAGGTAGACAAACTGCCGCATTACAAAGAAGCTGTGGCACTGGACATGATGCGGGCCATAAAACGTGGCCTAGATCCGCAAAACCTAATGAATCCTGGGCGCGTGGTGCGGGTGTAGCAGATGGCATTCCAGCACTCTGTAAACTCGTTAACGTGTATTGAGCCCTTTCCTTTTCTTTAATGCCATGACCCGTCCCACCCGCACCCAATACGAAGACTTCATGCGCCTGGTACACACCCAGGGCGTCAACAAAGCCGACCGCACTGGCACCGGCACACAAAGCGTGTTCGGCCATCAAATGCGTTTTGATTTGAACGAAGGCTTTCCGCTGGTGACGACCAAAAAAGTCCACCTCAAGTCCATCATCCAAGAACTACTTTGGTTCCTCACCGGAAGTAGCAACAACAACTGGCTTAAAGAGCGTGGTGTGTCGATATGGGATGAATGGGCAGCGCCAGACGGTGAGCTGGGCCCCGTCTACGGCGTGCAGTGGCGCTCTTGGCCCACTCCGGACGGCGGGCACATTGACCAGATCACCGATGTCATCAAGACGCTGAAAACAAACCCCGACAGCCGCCGCATCATCGTAAGCGCCTGGAACGTGGCCGACTTGAGTAAGATGGCGTTGATGCCTTGCCACGCGTTTTTTCAGTTCTACGTTGCCCCAGCGCAGGCCCCAGGAGAAAAAGCGCGCCTTTCATGCCAGCTTTATCAGCGCAGCGCCGATATATTTTTGGGTGTTCCTTTCAACATTGCCAGCTATGCGTTACTCACCCACATGGTGGCACAGCAGTGCGATGTGGACGTAGGTGACTTTATCTGGACGGGTGGCGATTGCCACATCTACAGCAACCACGTTGACCAGGTGGAACTTCAACTCAGCCGTGAGCCTTTTCCCTACCCCACACTGCACATCAAACGCAAACCCGATTCAATTTTTGACTATCAGTTTGAAGATTTTGAGGTGCTGGACTACCAGCACCACCCGGCCATCAAAGCGACTGTGGCGGTCTAAGCTATGACCCAGCAACTCAACCTGATCCTCGCTCGCGCCAGGAATGGTGTGATCGGTAAGGGCAGCGCCCTACCCTGGCACCTGCCCGAGGACATGGCACATTTCAAGCGCGTCACATTAGGGCATACCGTCATCATGGGGCGCAAGACCTGGGATTCTCTTCCAGCCAAGTTCAGGCCCTTGCCAGGGCGTACTAACGTGGTGGTGACACGGCAAGCCGATTGGCAGGCCGAAGGAGCAGTGGTGGTGCATTCGGTGCTCGAAGCACTGCAACGCAGTGTTTCAGAACAAATTTGGGTCATTGGTGGTGCTGAGATTTACGCCTCTGCGCTGCACTTCGCCAGCACGGCCATCGTCACCGAGATCGATGCAGATTTTGCAGGCGACGTATTTGCGCCAAAGTTCGGCGCTGAATGGCGTGAAATCAAACGCGAGCATCACCTCTCGATCAACGGACTGGCATTCAGTTTTGTCACCTATACGCGGGACAATACGGACGTTTAATTGCCTTGCACTGCGCCACCTGCACAGTATCTTTCCTTATTTCATTAACATTTTCAGGAGACGCCCCATGTCCTCAGACGGCTTCCACGTCCACGGCCCCCACGACCACGAGCTGGAGCATGCGGCTCAAGGCGATCACGACAACCACAAAAGCAGCGGCACGACAGCAAAAATAGCAGTCGTCACGGCAGTCATTGCCACCGTAGGTGCACTGTTCTCCTACATGGGCGGCGCAACGCAAGCCAACGCCGGTCTGTACAAAAATGATGCTGCAATCAAGAAAACTGAAGCATCGAACCAATGGAATTTCTTCCAGGCCAAAAGCACTAAACAGTCCTTAGCTGAGTTGGCACGGGACTTGGCCCCTGATGATAAAAAAGCGACTTATCTTGCCAAGATAGAGCGCTACGAGAAAGAAAAAGGCGAAATCAAGGTTGTTGCTGAAAAGCTGGAAGCCGAATCCCTTGCCAAAGACCACGAAAGCGAAGAACAAATGCACCAGCACCACCGCTGGGCGCAGGCCACCACGGCGTTGCAAGTCTCAATCGCCCTAGCCGCCATGGCGCTGCTGACGAGAAAAAAATGGCTGGAATACGGCATGTTTGGCTTGGCAGGGCTGGGTCTGGTGGTGGGTGCATTGGCCGCACTGCATATTTAATTGCAAGCTGAATAGCAAGCAAAACCGCCTCAACGCCCGCCTTGCACCTCCGCAGCGGAAATCGGCGTTGCGCGATTACCCCAGGCATTGCGGATGTAAGACACCACCGCAGCCAAGTCCTCAGGACTCAGATCGAACGGTGGCATGCTGTACGGACGCGGATTGCCTGCCGTGGCCGCCGGGAAGCCCCCGCTGCGCACAATGCGAACTAGGTTAGTGCTGGACGCCATCGTCACCGCACGATTACCCGCCAAGGCTGGATACACCAAAGGCCCAGTGTCGTGCCCTACAGATCTTGCGCCCTGCCCATTCGCACCATGGCAGTCTACGCAGTGCTGCTCATACAACTTTTGGCCTTTGGCCAGATCCACAGAACTGCCTTTGGTGGAGCGGCTGCCAGAGGTTGTAGACGACTCCAACGGCGCCAATTGCGGCAGGGCTTTCAAAAATACCGCCATTGCCTGCAAATCGGCATCGGTCAAATGCTGGGTACTGCGGTAAATCACCTCAGCCATAGGCCCCAGCGCTGAGGCGTGAACCGGATCATGGCTAACTACGCCATTCTTAAGCAAATCCACCACCTGCTGCACGCTCCAGTCGGCCACACCAGCCTCTGCGGATGCATTCAGTGAAGGCGCGTACCAGCCCTGCATAGGAATAAGGCCACCACCGAACTCCGCATTTCCGCTGCTGCTGTCAACCGTTGCGCCCATCATGTTGCGGCTGGAATGGCAGGCGTTGCAATGGCCCAAACCACGTACCAGATACGCACCCCGTTGCCACTCTGCGGAGCGGCTTGGCTCAGGCTTGTCTGCCCCCGGTGTAAAGAAGAGGGCACGCCATACCGCCAATGCGGCCGGGGTGTTGTAAGGGAAACGCAGGTCGTTGGCAGGCTGTGGTTGGGCTACCGCAGGCAGACTTTGCAAGTAGGCAAACAGCGCATCCGAATCTTCCCGCGTCACCCGTGTTGTATTGGTGTACGGAAACACGGGATAAAGCAAATGACCGTCCTTGGATCGGCCATTGTGCAGTGCTCGCCAAAAGTGAGCGTTTGACCATGTCCCCAAACCCGTTTGGGCATCTGGCGTCAAATTACCTGCGTAGACTTTGCCAAAAGGCGTATCAATACCCGCACCGCCCGCATAAGCGGCCCCACCCTGAGCCGTATGGCAGGCAGCGCAATTGCCAGCGGTAGCCAAGTAGGCACCGCGTGAGATTTGTTGCGGTGTGGCGGGCTGTGCCGAAGCCAAAACAACCGCCGGCAGCGCCTCTTCCCCCTTTTGATTCAGATAAACCACAGCCCCAGCACCCAGTGCCAGCAGCACAAGCAGGGTCAAAGCAACCTTCGTCCAGCGAATAAGCTTCATGGTCTGGCCCTCAGTTCACTGCGCTGCCGCAGCGTAAATGCAATGGGTCAGGCATTGGCATTGGATCAGCTACGGGTTTGGCAAGCTCGGGCTTCGCTCCCACAGATACCACTTGCTGGGACAACCAAGTCGTCACCGCGCCCACATCCTCAGGCGACAAGCGGTTGGCTATCGCCGCCATGCAGTCCGGTGCCATCGCATGGCGTTCACGGGTGCGCCAAGCGCCCAACTCACCCAGAAGGTAGTCTCGGGGCAACCCCAGCAAGCCAGGTGTCGCAGGCTGCACGCCCATTAGCTGCGCACCGTGGCATTGCGCGCAGGCAGGAAGTTGGCGAGATTTGTCCCCACGCAAGGCCAACGTTTCACCTCGGGCACGAGCATCCGCAGATTGAGGCAAGGGCTGTGGTGCGGCGTAAGGCAAATCCAGAGAGGCAAAGTACGCAGCGATCTCACGCAGGTAGGCGTCAGGCAACAGCTCGACAAAATTAACCATCACCATGTTGTGGCGACGGCCTTCGCGGAAGTTCAGGAGCTGGTTGTACAGATAGCCCGCAGGCTTGCCTGCGATACGCGGAAAGTAGCCATCGCTGGTGGCACGTCCCTCTTTGCCATGGCAAGCGGCACAGGCAGCGAGACGCTGGGCGATAGTGTCAGGGACTTGGGCAGTCGCAGTCGCAGTTGCAGTTGCAGTTGGAGAGGCAAGAGCAGCAGCAGCAGGCACCGCGTGAACCAGCGCGAGAAGCATCGACCACCCCACCAGAGTCGTTAATGCCATCAGTCGCTGAAGCAAAGTCATAGGTCGTTATTTTGCGCCAACGGTCGGACTAAATCTGCACCTTCAGCGCCAGCCAGTAACCCCACCGCCTCCGTTTCCGGCAAGGCCTCCACCGCCCTCAATGCCCGGCTCATCACGTTGGTGCGAGTTTGGGCTTGATCGAGTGTATTTAGCACCGTTTGCGCCTGGGTTTTGACCTTCGCCAGTACATCACCGAACTTGCCGAACTCGGTCTTCACCGCGCCCAGCACCTGCCAGACTTCACTAGAACGGCGCTCCAGCGCAAGAGTTCGAAAGCCCATTTGCAGAGAGTTGAGGATTGCCATCAATGTGGTTGGTCCGGCGAGGGTGACACGGTGTTCGCGTTGCAATACCTCCATCAGACCAGGGCGGCGCAGCACTTCGGCGTAAAGGCCTTCAGTGGGCAGGAATAGGATCGCGAAATCAGTGGTGTAAGGCGGCTCTACGTACTTTTCGGCTATAGATTTTGCCTCGGTTCGGATACGCATCTCCAGCGCTTTACCAGCCACCTCAGCGGCCACGGCGTCGGCACGGCCTTGAGCGTCAAGCAAACGTTCGTAATCTTCGTTAGGAAATTTCGCGTCGATGGGCAACCACAGCGGTGTGCCGTCGGGTGACCTACCGGGGAGTTTGATCGCGAAATCCACCGGGTTACGGCTTCCGGGACGGGTGACAACCTGCACGCCATACTGGTCAGGCGCGAACACCTGCTCCAGTAACGCGCTAAGTTGAGCTTCACCAAACATACCCCGGGTTTTGACGTTGGTCAGTAAATGCTTAAGGTCACCCACACCTGCGGCCAGGGTTTGCATTTCACCCAGGCCTTTGTGAACTTGCTCCAGGCGATCAGCCACCTGTTTGAAGCTTTCACCTAGGCGGGTTTCCAGAGTGGTTTGCAGTTTTTCATCCACGGTTTGGCGCATTTCGTCGAGCTTGGCGGCATTGCTGAGCTGGAGTTGTGCCAGCTGCTGCTCCAGCGTGGCGCGCACTTCGCTCAAGCGGCGAGCGTTGGCTTCGCTCAAACCATGGAGCTGCGTCGTAAGCGTGTCAGAGAGGTTTTTTTGCAGCAAACCCAACTGCTGGGCCAGCGCGTCAATCTGGGTGTTTTGCGTGCGGGTGGCTTCAGCGGACTGGCGGGTCAGGGTTTGCTGAAAGGTAGCAAACGATTGCGCCAGCTCCTGTCGGCCACCGCGCGAGCAATCGCTGATCTCGCGCCGCAACTCGCGCTCAACGCGCTCGTGGCCTGCACCCAGGGTTTCGATGGCGGCAAGCAGGTGTTTTTGACCGTTATCCGCAGTGGAGCGTAGCAGCAGCCACAGCAGAATGAAAAAATTCAGGGTGGTCAGGCCAAGGAGTATCCAGAAAGCGAGTTCAGTCATTCAAAAATTCAGAAACGTAAAAAATTCGAAGTGGATTCAAATTTTGAATCCACTTCATCAATTAAATTGCTATTTATTTTATAGCTACAACAGATGAATTCAAGGGCGTTAGTGCCTTATTCTTCGTCAAATACCCAATCAAATTGTCTGCTGCCAAGTTGGCCATGGCCTTGCGGGTTGGCACGGTGGCGCTGGCGATGTGCGGTGTTAGCACCACGTTGGAAAGCGCAAGCAAATCGGGGTGAACACGAGGCTCGCCTTCAAACACATCCAGGCCAGCGGCAGCGATGCGCTTGCCCTTAAGGGCTGCGGCCAACGCCACGTCATCGACGATACCGCCTCGGGCAATGTTGACCAAGCAGGCCGTAGGCTTCATCAGCGCCAACTCGGCGGCACCGATGGTGTGGTGCGACGCTGCGGAGTACGGCACGACCAGCACAATATGGTCAGCGGTTTTCAGCAGGGTCTCTTTGCTGATGTAGCTGGCCTTGCAATCGGCTTCGAGTGCTGAGTCCAAGCGCGAACGGTTGTGGTAAATCACATTCATGCCGAAGCCATGTGCACCACGTTTGGCGATGCCTTGCCCGATACGGCCCATGCCGATGATGCCCAAAGTGCTACCGTGAATGTCGGAGCCGCTGAACATGTCATAAGACCATTTCGTCCACAGCCCAGCACGCAGATAGTGCTCGCTCTCCGTCACGCGACGGGCGGTGGCCATCAGCAGCGCGAAGCCGAAATCAGCGGTGGTTTCGGTCAGCACATCGGGGGCGTTGGTGCCGAGTACGCCTGCGGCTGTCATCGCATCCACATCGAAATTGTTGTAACCCACTGCCATGTTGGCGCAAATTTTGAGGTGCGGGGCCGCGGCCAGCACCTCCGCGTCGATGCGCTCACTGCCCGTGGTGAAGACTCCCACTTTGTCAGCCAACTTGGCGACGAACTGGGCTTTGCTCCAAGTTTCGTCTGATTGGTTGGATTCAACCTCGAAATGCTCCGCCAGCTTAGCGATGATTTCGGGAAAGATTGCGCGGGCGACGAGGATACGAGGTTTAGTCATTAAATTACCTTTTTATACTTAGTACGCTTGATATACATTAATATTTTGCTATTAAATAAGTAGCATTAAATCCACAAGGACGTAGACACGTTAGCCGACGCTAGCGTCACACGATCTCAAAAACTTGGCGCAAATAGGCGAGGTATTTTTCATCCTCGCACATGTTTTTCGAGGGTGTGTCAGACAGTTTGGCCACGGGTTGGCCGTTGCAGCGCACCATTTTTATGACGATTTGCAGCGGCATATGCTCGGGTGGGTCTCCGAGGTCGTTGGTCAAATTGGTGCCAATACCAAATGCCAGTTGGCAGCGCCCACGGAACTGTTTGTACAGCTCAATAGTGCGTGGCACGGTGAGGCCGTCACTGAAAATCAACACCTTGGTGCGTGGGTCTACGCGGTTTTCACGGTAATGGGCTATCAAGCGTTCACCCCAAGCAAACGGATCACCACTGTCATGCCGGGCACCGTCAAACAGTTTGCAAAAGAACATGTCGAAATCGCGCAAGAAAGCACTCATGCCGTACACATCCGATAGTGCAATGCCTAGGTCGCCTCGGTATTCATGTGCCCAGCGGTCAAAAGCATAGACCTGACTGTCACGCAGGCGTGGCCCCAGTGCTTGGTAGGCTTGCAGGTACTCGTGCGCCATCGTACCTAGCGGAACAAGTCCTAACTTCATAGCAAACAATACATTGCTAGTGCCGGCAAGCTGACCAGAGTTTCCAGTTTTCAGCCCGGTGATCAACAAGCGCAAAACTTCTTCATGCCACTCTTTGGAGAACCGCCGACGCGTGCCGTAGTCCGCGATCTTCAGGTCGCCCATATTGGCGACTTGCAGCTGCTCCATTTTGGTAGCGAGGCGGGCACGCCCCATGTCAAAGTTGGGCTGCAATTTGGCGTGGCGAAAATACACCTCGTTGACGATGGCCAGCACTGGGATTTCAAACAAAATGGTGTGCAGCCACGGCCCTTGAATGTTGATATCGATCTCACCATTGGGCAGAGGCGTCACCTGGATATACTTTTCGTTGAGCTTGAGCAAGCCCAGAAAATCAACAAAGTCGCTTTTGATGAACCGCATCGAGCGCAGGTAGGCCAGTTCGGCATCTTGAAACTGCAGGCTACATAGACCTCGTATTTCCTCACGAATTTCAGCCACATGCTGGGCTAAATTCACCCCGGGGTTACGGCACTTGAACTTGTATTCAACCTGTGCCCCCGGAAACTGGTGCAGCACGACCTGCATCATGGTGAATTTATACAGGTCGGTGTCGAGGAGGCTGTTGATAATCATTCAGGCGCTTTATTCAAATACTCAAATACTCAGATGCCCATGCGACATGGGTTGTCTCAGGAAACAGTAAGCATTGTGTCAGCTACCAACAGTGCTCGACACAACATCAGTCCAACCAGCGGGTGAATTCTTCCACCGGTACGCGCGGTGTTTGAAAGCCGTTCACTGGTTCAGCTTCATCCGCATAACCCAACGCCATACCGCACACCATCATCTCCTCAGGCCCTGCACCCAAGTGCGGCAGGATAATGCTCGCAAAACCATTCCATGCAGCCTGCGGACAGGTGTGCAGGCCGTGGGCACGAGCGGCAACCATGGTGTTTTGCAAGAACATGCCGAAGTCCACCAAACTGCCTCGACCCATCACACGATCTAGTGTGAACATAAGACCGACAGGTGCATCAAAAAAACGATAGTTGCGCTGGTGCTGGGCGTGCATTTTGTCTTTGTCAGCTTTACCAATTCCCAGCAGGCCATAAAGGCTCCAACCGTTTTCACGGCGGCGATCAATGTAGGGGCTAACCCATTTTTCGGGGTAGTAGTCGTAAGCCTCTTTGTACTGCCCGGCCAGATCCGGGTTGGCACGCACGGCATCGTGGGCGGTGCAAACCTTGTCCACCAGGTTGTCACGGCTGGCCCCTTGCAGCACGTAGGCGCGCCAAGGTTGGGTATTGGTGCCCGATGGCGCGCGGCTAGCAAGACGCAGAATGTCGGCGATGGCTTCGCGGGGTACAGATTTAGGCAGAAAAGCGCGGGCGGAAAAGCGGCTCTCTATCGCTGCGACGACGCTCCCAGGGTCAGGGATAACGGTGCTGACTTGGGATGCATTCACTGAGGGGACAGACATTTCAAAGACTCCAAAACAGTTTTAAGGTTGGCAGGAAGAGAGACGGGTCGCCGTGTAGTACGGTCTACGTAGACGTGGATGAAATGGCCTTTGGCAGCGGTCAAATTCGCATCTTCAGCGAACAAGCCTACCTCATACTGCACACTCGACCCACCGATTCGGGCTACGCGTATCCCCACATCCACGGGTTGCGGGAAGGCCAGTGGGGCAAAGTAGTTGCAGTGGGTCTCAATGACCAAGCCGATAGTCTGGCCGTGGTGCATGTCAAGCACGCCCTGCGCTATCAGGTGAGCGTTGACGGCGGTATCAAACCAGCTGTAGTAAACGACGTTGTTCACATGGCCATAAATATCGTTATCGGCCAAACGGGTGGTAATGCGGCTAAACACGACGTAAGCACTGCGGGGTTCGGCTTTAGGGCGGGAATCACTCATGGATGGATCTCGGAGGCAAAACTCTTTGGGCAGAAACACTGTGAAGTGTGAATATCTAATTTTGCCAGTTGCGCACCCGCGCCCAGCGCTGGGCATACGCCAGGGCGACAGTAAAGGTGTTGACCTGGCACTGCACGGTGTCTTCGATGCGCACACCGTACCCCCCCGCCATCGCAAACGCCAGCGGAATACGGCGCTGCCAGGCCCAGTCAAACACCCGCCGATCTCGCGCTTGCATGCCGTCAAAACTGAGTTTGAGGCGGCCTAGGCGGTCGCCTTCAAAGGCGTCGGCACCCGCTAAAAAGAACAGCAACTGCGGCTCGAAGCGCTGCGTCAGCGTCTCCAGCGCGAGATCTAGCGCGTGCAGGTAATCATTGTCCCCACAACCATCGGGCAGCTCGACATCCAGGTCGCTCAACTCTTTGCGGAACGGAAAGTTTTTTGCGCCGTGCAGCGACAGGGTGAACACAGTGGTATCGTTTTGAAAAATATGCGCGGTGCCGTTGCCTTGGTGAACGTCCAGATCAATCACCGCCACCCGCAAAGGCAAACGGGGTGCACCGCTCGCCTCGCGTACCCTGCCCCACTCGGCTTGCAGCAAACGGGCGGCTACCGCCACGTCGTTAAACACGCAAAAGCCACCGCCTTTGCCCGCACTCGCGTGGTGGGTGCCACCTGCCATGTTGGCGGCAACGCCTGCACCAGTCAAGGCAAGACGGGCCGCGGCGATAGTGGCCCCCACTGAGCGGCGAGAGCGCTCGACCATGGCATCACTCCAAGGGAAGCCGATTTCGCGCATGGCTTGCGGGCTGATGCTGCCGTCCTGGATGGCGCTGATGTAGCCAGGCTCATGCGCCAGCGCAAGTTCGCCGTTGCTAGCGCGCGGCGCTTCATGTAAGCACACTAAAGGCAATTCAGCTGCTAAACGTTCATGCAACATGGCGTACTTAGCCATCGGGAAGCGATGGCCTTCAGGCAGAGGCAGTACAAATTGTCCGGAGTAAAACGCATTCATGACGCCATTGTGTCAAGCAGCCAGGTAAATCGCACAGGCGAGACTTTTTCATAGGTTTTAGAAACCTGGCTCTAAACTGTTGAGACTCCGCAAAAAGGACTTGCAATGATGGTTGGACAGCCTACAATTCATTTCATGCTGCACTGCAACATAAATGGGGAATCCCAAGTTCAGCGCAGAAGATGTTTTCACCTTTTCATTTTTTGGAGATATTCATATGTTGACCGCTGAACAAGTTCTCGCTTCCCACAAAGCTTCCGTTGAAACCCTCTTTGGTTTGACCACTAAGGCCATCGAAGGCGTTGAAAAACTCATCGACCTGAACGTGTCGGCTTCTAAAGCTGCGCTGAGCGAAGCTTCTTCCTCGACGCAAGCAGTTTTCGGCGCAAAAGACGCACAAGAATTCTTGGCTCTTCAAGCCAGCATGTTCCAGCCATTGGCTGAAAAGACTGCTGCTTACAGCCGTCACCTGTTTGAGATCGCTTCCGGCACCAATGCCGAAATCACAAAGTCTCTTGAAGGTAAGGCAGAAGAAGCTCAAAAAACTTTCGCAGGTTTGGTCGAAAGCGCAAGCAAAAATGCACCTGCCGGCTCCGAAGCCGCAGTGACCGTGATGAAGAATGCAGTCGCCGCAGCCACCAACGCTTTTGAAACTGTTCAAAAAGCTGTGAAACAAGCGTCTGAAACTGCTGAGTCCAACTTCAACACAATGGCTGCAAATGCTGCCAGCGCTGCAAAGTCTGCAGCAACAACAGTTACGCCTAAGAAGCGCTAAGCCCTTATAAGTCTTGGCTTATCGGGTGGTAACGCCTTAGGCCAAGCAGAAATTAAAAGATACTGACGGTATTGCATTTTCAGCAACTGGAAGTATCTTCTGATTGTCTCCTCGGATTTTTTCGTAGCCTAAGGGCTCAAGAATCCCTTCAAGGCCTCGTTGTAAAACGAGGCCTTTTTTTGGCCTTTACTTTGTGAAAGTATTAAACCAGGCCACCTAATGCATAGTTCAAGCGGCGCGTTTTCGCGAAGATGTATAAATTTTTTGTATCTGTGACTGTAAGAAGTCACCGCCTGAGACGACACATGGAAAATATTTGGCTTTACGCGAACCGTTTTGACGACTTGCCGACTCATAGTGGGGGAATAGTGCAAAACCAAGGAATGCCATGCCAAAAAATCCTAGGTTTGCTTATTGCCCTTTTCATCCCTATAACGCCTACTCACTTTTAGGAGCCTTCCCATGAAACTTACAAAAGCCACCATTCTGATCGCCTTGTCCTCACTGATGTCCATGGCGATGGCAGGCGAGATCAAGCCATTCAATCAAAAAGACTTTGACTCCCTAAGCGCATCAGGCAAATCCGTCATCCTCGACATCAGCGCTACGTGGTGCCCGACCTGCAAACAGCAAAAGCCCATCATTGATGGACTCATGAAGCAACCCGCTTACAAGGACGTGACACTAATGACCATCGACTTCGACGCCAACAAACCAACGCTCAAGCAGTTCAAGGTAACGATGCAAAGCACGCTTGTAGCCTTCAAAGGCGCTAATGAAGTCGGCCGCTCCGTAGGTGACACCTCACCGGAAGGACTTGAAGGCTTGATTAAAAAGTCAGTCAACTGATGGAGTTCGGGCTAGGCTCCTACGGCTTCGGGTTTCTGGCAGGACTTCTTTCGACGCTCTCGCCATGCGTACTGCCCATCATCCCTATCCTGCTAGGGTCGGCGACTAACGCTCACCCGCGGGCTCCCTTGGCCTTAGCGGGAGGCCTCGCCCTCTCCTACGCCCTCATAGGCACGACACTGGCTTGGGCTGGGTCAGCCTTAGACATCGACGCCTCGATATTCCGAAACGTCGGAGCGCTCATCCTTGGGCTGCTGGGCCTGGTGCTGATCTCGGGCAGCTTGCAGCAACGATTCGCCTCGGCGACCTCTGGCATAGGCGACGCCGCAAACAACCTGATCTCGCGCATGAAGCTCGACGGCCTAGGGGGGCAGTTTGCGATCGGCCTCGTCCTGGGTGTCGTGTGGAGTCCCTGCGTGGGGCCTACCTTAGGTGCGGCAGTCGTCTTGGCCAGTCAAGGCTCCCACCTACCGCAGGTCGCCTTGCTAATGGGTATTTTCGGGTTGGGCGCAGCCTTGCCTGTGGTCGCCCTGGCCTATGTAAGTCGCGGGGCCATGATGAGAATGCGCGGAAAGCTCATGCAAGCTGGGAAGACGGGTAAGACAATCTTGGGTGCCATCATGATCGCCCTGGCCGTCATGATCCTATCGGGGGCGGACAGGCCGGTAGAAACCTGGCTCGTAGATCACTCGCCTGCCTGGCTCACGAAATTGACAACTCGCTTCTAATAGCTATGTCTGTTCACGTTTATCGAAAGGACAGTTGCATGCATATCAATTGGGGCTACTTTCTGTGCGCAGGGGACGTATGAAAGGTCTATTGCGCGCAGCCTGCTCTCGGCGCATTTCCTCAAATGCATTGCGAATCTCGCTAGTGGTCGGGACCATCTTGAACTTGATCAACCAAGGCAGCGCAATCTTTGCGGGCTCTGGCGTGTCCTGGCACCATGTTTTTCTAAATTATCTGGTTCCGTATTTGGTCGCCTCTTACAGCGCAGCCAAGAACCAGACAGCGCACCACAACGAACGGACTGAATGCCAGGACCGTTAGACCATTTGCTGACCCAATTTTCCTTGCGGGCGGGCGTCTTCTACACCGGGAACATCTGTGGCCTGCATGACTTTGAGCGAGATGAAAGGCGCGGGCATTTGCACCTTATCAAAAATGGTCCCGTTCAGCTCATTGAGCCTGGAAAGGCGACGCTTGTTGTGAATAAGCCTACCTTGGTTTTTTTGCCGAGACCTGAGACTCACTGGCTGGTAGCCGATGAGAGAGAGGGCGCCGATGTTGTCTGTGCAACGATGCTGCTTGGCGGTGGAGGTCGCAATCCAATCTCCGACTCACTTCCAGACGCTGTCCTGATAGAGCTCGATCAGATGGCTGGAGTCCACGAGATCCTGGGGCTGATGTTCGACGAGGCCTTTGGCGATCGAAGTGGAAGACAGGGCTTGCTCGACCGACTTTGCGAAATTTTAATGATCAAAATGTTGCGCTATTGTTTAGATCAAGGAGTCGCAGCTGGCGGCGCGCTTGCGGGGCTCTCCGATCCCAAGCTCTCCAAGGCCTTGGAGGCGATTCACCTACAACCCGCGCACTGCTGGGACCTTCCCGCAATGGCCGCCAAAGCAGGCATGTCCCGCGCGCGCTTTGCAGACCACTTCCGTAACGTTATCGGAAAACCGCCTGCGGACTATTTGGCATCCTGGCGCATCATGTTGGCCCAACGCCTTTTGGCTCAGGGCATGCCTGCCAAGACGGTGGCTTTGGACGTGGGATATGGCAGTTCAAGCACGCTTCACCGCGCCTTTGTCCGAAAATTAGGAGTTCCCCCATCAGTCTGGTTACGCGAGCAGTCTGAATCTCAGTGACCAACGCTGCAGAGCACCCTTTTGGACGATGGGACAACGCTCTGAGACGATTAACCAACTTTATTGGCTCTAAGTTCCTAAGATGGAGTTGTGTTGATTGCTGGCTCGAATGAGACAGCTACAACTCACCTCACCCACTCATCCAAGGAACTTTTCATGTCGTATCTCAAGACTCTCGCACCCGTCGCACACGCCACAGCAGAAGGCCAACAAAAGCAACTGCTAGATGGTGCACTGAAGCAAGTTGGCTTCATCCCTAATATGTATGCCAACATGGTTAACGCACCTGCTGTCCTGAGCACCTATTTGCACGGCTATGGTCTTTTCCGTGGAGAGTCTGGCTTCGCCCCAGCTGAACAAGAAGTGGTTTTTCTCGCTGTGAGCCAAGCCAATGGCTGCACTTATTGTGCCGCCGCTCACAGCATGATCGCGGACAAGTTTTCCGGCGTGTCGGCCCCGGTTCTTAGTGCTGTGCGTGAGGGACACCCCATTCCCGACGCCAAACTCGCGGCGCTCTATGCGCTGACCCAAGAAATGGTCAGAACCAATGGTCGCCCCACCCAAGACAAGGTGACCGCATTCCTAGACGCAGGCTACCAAGAGCAGCACATCCTCTACATCGTATTGGCTATTGCAGTGAAGGTTCTAAGCAACTTTTCAAACCATGCTTTTGGGACTGAGCTTGATGCGCGTTTTGCCGCTTACAAGGTCGCATAAGCAAGAGAAGTTGATTCTTTAAAAAGGACAACACCGTGCAGGCACCGCTCGATAGTTGTCGGTGCTCATCTCGTTTGTGGGAGAAGCTACGTTGAGAGTGATTTGGTATGCCCGGAGGGGATCGAACCCCCGACCCACAGCTTAGAAGGCTGTTGCTCTATCCGACTGAGCTACGGGCATGAATCTCAAAGTGAGAAACAAAAAAGGCCCGGAGAGGGCCTTTTACTTAAATTGATGGTCGGGGCGAAAGGATTCGAACCTTCGACCCTCTGGTCCCAAACCAGATGCGCTACCAGGCTGCGCTACGCCCCGACAGGTCGAATTATAGCTCAGACTGGAGCGATTTCCAGCTCAAAAATCTTGTGCAGTGCGCGCACAGCCAATTCCATGTATTTTTCGTCAATCACTACCGAGGTTTTAATCTCGCTGGTCGAAATCATCTGGATGTTGATTCCTTCTTCGCTCAGGCAACGGAACATCTTGCTGGCCACACCCACATGGCTGCGCATACCGATACCAACAATGCTGATTTTGCAAATCTTGGTATCGCCGACCACTTCCGCTGCACCCAGTACAGGCAGTACTTTGGTTTTGAGCAATTCGACCGTTTTGGCGTAATCGTTGCGGTGAACGGTGAAGCTGAAATCAGTTTTGCCGTCTTTGCTGAGGTTTTGGATGATGATGTCGACTTCAATGTTTGCATCAGCTACCGTACCTAAAATTTTGTACGCTACGCCGGGGGTATCTGGTACGCCCAACACGGATATTTTGGCTTCGTCGCGATTGAACGCTATGCCGGACACAATGGCTTGTTCCATTTGTTCGTCTTCCTCAAAAGTAATTAGGGTGCCCGATTGGGCTTCTTCATCGATATCAATGTCCCAAGGCGTGAAGCTGGAGAGCACACGCAGGGGTACTTTGTATTTACCGGCAAATTCAACGGAGCGAATTTGCAAGACTTTGGAGCCCATGGAGGCCATCTCCAGCATTTCTTCAAAGCTTACCGTTTGCAGGCGGCGTGCATCAGGAACCACACGGGGATCGGTGGTGTAGACGCCGTCTACGTCAGTGAAGATCAGACATTCGCTCGCCTTAAGCGCAGCGGCCACAGCCACGGCAGAAGTATCGCTACCGCCTCGGCCTAGAGTGGTGATGTTGTCGTCTTCGTCCACACCTTGAAAGCCAGTGACGATAACAACCTTGCCGACCGCCAAGTCCGCCAGAATTCGGGTGTCATCAATCGACTCAATACGGGCCTTGGTGTACGCGCTGTTGGTTTTAATAGGCACTTGCCAGCCGGCATAGCTGACCGACTCAAC
>JAYUED010000166.1:0-86119 GCA_043739385.1 Betaproteobacteria bacterium
GGTGCGAACCAACGCCACCTACTTGGATCGCGGCTTGGTGGGCGACTTGATCGCCAACAATGTCAAGTTCGACGTGAAGGCCCGCGAAGAAGGCTCGCTCTTGATGACTTTGTTGGTCAGCTGGGGCCCCATGCTGCTGTTGATCGGCGTTTGGGTGTACTTCATGCGCCAAATGCAAGGTGGCGGCAAGGGTGGGGCCTTCAGCTTTGGCAAAAGCAAGGCCCGCTTGCTTGACGAGAACAACAACACCGTCACGTTTGCCGATGTCGCCGGTTGCGATGAAGCCAAGGAAGAAGTCAAAGAAGTCGTGGATTTCTTGAAAGACCCGACCAAGTTCCAAAAGCTTGGTGGCCGTATCCCTCGTGGATTGCTGCTGGTTGGCCCTCCTGGAACCGGTAAAACCTTGCTTGCAAAGAGCATTGCCGGTGAAGCTAAGGTGCCTTTCTTTTCGATTTCAGGCTCTGATTTTGTTGAAATGTTCGTTGGTGTAGGCGCATCCCGGGTGCGCGACATGTTCGACAACGCCAAAAAGAATGCGCCCTGCATCATCTTTATTGATGAAATTGACGCTGTAGGCCGTCAACGTGGTGCTGGCTTGGGTGGTGGTAACGACGAACGCGAGCAAACGTTGAACCAGATGCTTGTCGAGATGGACGGCTTTGAAACCAATGTTGGCGTGATCGTGGTTGCAGCGACCAATCGCCCGGATATTTTGGACGCCGCGTTGTTACGCCCTGGTCGTTTTGACCGTCAGGTCTATGTCACATTGCCTGACATCCGTGGCCGTGAGCAAATCTTGAACGTCCACATGCGCAAAGTGCCTGTTAGCCAAGACGTGAACCCCACTGTCATCGCCCGCGGCACCCCGGGCATGAGCGGTGCTGATTTGGCAAACTTGTGTAATGAAGCTGCGCTGATGGCCGCCCGCCGCAATGCCCGCGTCGTGGAAATGCAGGATTTCGAGAAAGCCAAAGACAAGATCTTCATGGGCCCAGAGCGTAAAAGCATGGTCATGCCTGAGGAAGAGCGCCGCAACACGGCTTACCATGAGTCTGGCCACGCCTTGCTCGGCAAATTATTGCCTAAGTGCGACCCTGTCCATAAAGTCACTATCATCCCGCGTGGCCGTGCCTTGGGCGTGACGATGAGCCTTCCTGCTCAGGATCGCTACAGCTACGACAGTGGCTACATGTTGAGCCAAATCAGCATGTTGTTTGGTGGCCGTATTGCCGAAGAAGTGTTCATGAAGCAAATGACCACTGGTGCCAGCAACGACTTCGAGCGTGCTACGGGCATCGCTCGCGACATGGTGACCCGCTACGGCATGACCGAGGCCCTGGGGCCTATGGTCTACGCTGAAAACGAAGGTGAAGTCTTCTTGGGTCGCTCTGTGACCAAGACAACGACTATGAGCGAGCAAACCATGCAAAAGGTGGATGCTGAAGTACGTCGCATCATTGATCAGCAGTATTCACAGGCACGCAAGCTGATCGAAGACAACCAAGACAAAATGCACGCCATGGCGAAAGCTTTGTTGGAATGGGAAACTATCGACAGTGACCAGCTCGACGACATCATGGCCAACAAAGAGCCACGTCCACCAAAAGACTGGACACCTCGTGTGCCACCGGCAACTGGTGGCGGAAATGGCACCGGCAGTGGTGATGTCCCTGTAGCTGTTAAGCCTGATCCAGCGCCGACTGCAGCTTAAGATCACCCAACTACCGGGCCTGGGGTCAGGGGTATTGAGGGCAGGGTTAAACCCCTGACTTTGATGCCACTGGCCCTTTTCCCGTTTTTGATGCTGTCGTTTAGATCATTTGTCTTGTTCCTCTCGCTTTTATCTTTTTGATTTCCACAGCCACTTTGTACGATGTCCCTTTATTGGCAAACTACCCGCTTCTCAATTGACTTGTCACAGCCGCGCATCATGGGCATTGTGAACATCACACCTGATTCGTTTTCTGACGGTGGCCAGCACGCGGACCGTGGTGGTGCGCTTTCGCATTGCGAGCAGCTGGTTCGTGACGGTGCCCATATTTTGGACTTGGGTGGTGAGTCCAGCCGACCTGGCGCACCGCCGCTGCCTGTCGAGGAAGAGTTGGCTCGGGTCTTGCCCATCTTGCGTGATGCCTTAACGCTGGGCGTTCCGGTCTCGGTAGACACCTACAAAGCTGCGGTGATGCAGGCCGCGCTGGATTTAGGGGCTGACATCATCAATGACATTTGGGCGCTGCGACAACCTGGTGTCAACGGCAGTGCGAGTGCCATGGATGTGGTTGCGCAGCATCCCAATTGCGGTGTTTGCCTGATGCACATGCACGGCGAACCACAAACTATGCAGCTCCAGCCTATGTCTGTAACAGGCACTGCTTTACGCACTTCTGGCACTGTTGAGGTTGGGGTTTGTGATGAAGTACGTTCATTTTTAGAGCAAAGATCTCATAGCCTGATTGCACAAGGCGTCGATAAATCCCGAATCGTCTGGGATATGGGCATTGGCTTTGGCAAAACAATTGCACAGAACTTCAGCTTACTCCAACATCAAGCAGAATGGTTACAAAGCGGATACCCGATACTGGTTGGTTGGTCGCGTAAATCATCGCTAGGTGCTGTCACCGGACTAGCCGTGGAGCAGCGTATGGTGCCCAGTGTGGTGGCCGCATTGCTTGCTGTACAGCAGGGGGCCAGCGTGGTGCGAGTCCATGATGTGCGCGAAACGGTAGCCGCTTTGCAGGTATGGCAAGCGATGATTGCCCAGGCTTAGATAAAAACTAACGTCCTCAATTGGACTTGGAGATTAATAGATGACCCGAAAATACTTTGGCACCGATGGCATTCGCGGCACCGTAGGCCAACCACCCATCACGCCTGATTTTGTGCTGAAGTTGGCTCACTCAGTCGGTCGCGTTCTCAAGCAAACCGAAGAGCGTCCCACCGTCGTGATTGGCAAAGACACCCGTATTTCTGGCTATATGCTGGAAAGTGCGCTGGAATCAGGGTTTAACTCTGCTGGTGTTGATGTCGTACTACTCGGCCCGTTGCCCACACCAGGCGTCGCCTACCTTACCCGTGCACTGCGGGCAAGCTTGGGTGTGGTGATTTCCGCCAGCCATAACCCCTATCCTGATAACGGCATCAAGTTTTTTAACAAACAAGGTGCCAAGTTGGATGACGCCTGGGAAACTGCTGTTGAAGCCCTGCTGGAAGAGCCCCCTCAGTGGGTGAACTCGCATGCTGTAGGCCGAGCGCGCCGCCTGGACGATGCTGCTGGTCGCTATATTGAGTTTTGTAAAAGCACTTTTGCCAACGATTTAACGCTCAAAAATCTGCGTATTGTGGTGGATGGTGCCAACGGTGCGGCTTACCACATTGCCCCTATGGTATTCCACGAACTGGGCGCCGAGGTGATCTCTATTGGATGTTCACCTGACGGTTTTAATATCAACGATGACGTAGGTGCTACCCATCCTAAAGCGCTGATTCAGGCGGTAAAAGCCAACCGTGCTGATTTTGGTGTGGCGCTGGATGGCGATGCCGATCGCCTGCAACTCGTCGACTCCAAAGCCCGACTTTTTAACGGTGATGAAGTGCTTTACCTGATGGCCGTTGAGCGTTTGGCCAGAGGGGAAAAAGTGCCAGGTGTGGTCGGTACCTTGATGACCAATATGGCCGTAGAACTCGCTCTCAAAGCCAAAGGTGTGCAGTTTGTGCGCGCTAAGGTGGGTGACCGCTATGTTCTTGAAGAGCTGGAGAAAAACGGCTGGCTTTTGGGCGGGGAGGGCTCAGGTCACTTGCTGGCACTGGACAAACACACCACTGGCGATGGTCTGATTTCTGCTCTGCAAGTGTTGCAGGCTTGTGTACGTAGCGGAAAAACACTGGCTGAACTTATGCACGGACTGGTGTTATTTCCGCAAGTGTTGCTCAACGTGCGGCTGCAACCTGGTCAGGACTGGAAAAGCAACACCCGCTTAGCCGAAGAAACCCTGGCTATCGAAGCCCTGTTGGGTGATACGGGGCGGATCCTCATTCGCGCCAGCGGCACTGAGCCCTTGCTACGTGTCATGGTCGAAGCCCAAGATGCCAATCTTGCACAAACTTGTGCTGACAGATTGGTTAAGGCGGTAAAAACCAGTTAGTCAATCAGGATTTGGTTTTTACCGGAGGCGACGAGCGTGCGTTGAACGACAGAATGCCGACTTTGCGCATCCGCTCGGTGCTCAGGCAGCATTTGGAGACGACTCAATGAAAAATTCGTTAATAGGCATCTATGCCGTTCTTATTGCCTCTGTGGCATGGGCCGATTACCCCGACAGACCTGTCATCCTTGTGGTGCCGTTCGCTGCGGGAGGGCCTAGCGATCACATTGCTCGTGATTTGGCCGATAGCCTGCGCAAAACCTTAGGCCAAGTCATAACTGTTGAGAATACAGGTGGCTTGGGAGGTACCGTAGGTGCTGCCAGAGTGGCTAAAGCCGCACCCGATGGCTATACCTTGCTGCTACACCACATCGGTATGGCTACAGCTCCTGCGCTGTACCGCAGCTTGTCCTACCGCCCTTTGGAGGACTTTGACTACTTAGGCATGGTTAACGAAGCGCCCATGACCTTGATTGGTCGTGCCAACTTTCCTGCGGCTAACTACGGAGAGCTAACCCAATGGATCAGTGCCAATCCGGGGCGCGCTAGCTTGGCCAATGCAGGCGTAGGCTCCGCGTCTCATCTTTGCGGCTTGTTATTTCAAACTGCACTCAAACTACCCATGACTACTGTCCCTTACAAAGGCACAGGTCCTGCCATGGCCGATTTGGCGAATGGGCGGGTTGATTTGATGTGCGACCAAGCAACGAATACCGTGCCACAGATCGAAGCCGGTAAGGTCAAAGCCTATGCTGTCGCCACCATTAAAAAATCGACGAATCCCATACTGGCCAAGCTGCCAACGTTGGATGAACTGGGTTTGAGGGGCTTCAACATCACGGTATGGCATGCGTTGTATGCGCCCCGCGGCACGCCCAAAGCAGTCACCAATAAACTCAATGTAGCCTTGAAACTTGCGTTGAAAGACCCTGAGTTGATAAAGCGCTCGGAAGCACTGGGGGTCGCCATCATCAGCGACAGCCGAGTTAACCCCGTGGAGCACAAGCGCTTTGTCGAAGTCGAAACCGTGAAATGGGGCGCTGTCATTCGTGCCGTAGGACAGTTTGCGGATTAGCTTTGCCTATTAAATAGGCAGTCTAAGTATTTTTGATATAAATCATATACTTAGCGTTTCCGTACAGCGCCACGCGGAGCTTATCAACAAGGTTGTTCAGTGATTCCAGGGAGAACCTGCTGCAGCTGCAGCTGCACAGTAGGGAAGCATTCTGTCAGTAGAAATTTGCACCGACCAGCCAAACTTATGATCGAGTGCCGCAATAACCTGTGTGAAGCTATTTTTGACCTAAAATAGCTTTTGCCCAAGCTGAATGGTTTAAGTTTGCTATTAAAATTATAGTAAATGGACTTTACACAAGCGCTAAAGATACATTGGATTTATCCTCTGCTCAATAAAGTGGCAGTGCAAGGCTTGTCCATTTAAAACAACGACTTAGCGTGCTCTTACAGGTGCTTTGGCAAGTTACCCACAAAGTTGTCCAAGGTTTTCAGGGAAAACCCTAAATTTACAGGCCAGAGCCCGTTCACACGGCACAATGCTCAACCGCGCTCCTGATACACCTGTTGGTATTGCCAACGTTGTAATACGTTGCAATACGGCTGTAAACGTCGTAATTGTCGTAATTGCTACAGAACTCGCTAAGCACCCCAAGAAGAAAGAACAAGATGGCTATTCAATGGTTCCCCGGTCATATGCATTTGACCAAAAAGGCTATCAGCGAACGCGTCAAGGACACCGATGTCGTGATTGAGATGCTTGACGCTCGCTTGCCCGGCTCCAGCGCCAACCCCATGCTTGCTGAGCTGACCAGCGGCAAGCCCGCGTTGAAAATACTGAACAAGCAAGACTTAGCTGACCCGGCCCGCACTGCGCTCTGGTTGGCGCACTACAACAGTCCCGCAATTGCACCAAGCGTCTCTGCGTCTGGCCATATGGCACCGGTTCAAATCACTAAAGCGATAGGCATGGACGCCTCTGAGGCTGCCCCAGCACAGCGTTTGATCCAGGCCTGCCGAGAGCTGGCGCCACATCGCAATAGCGTGGTCAAGCCGCTCCGGGTGCTAATTTGTGGCATCCCAAACGTCGGTAAATCCACACTCATCAATAGCGTGTCGGGCAAAAGCACGATGAAAACGGGGGATGAAGCGGGTATCACCAAGCTGGAGCACCGTATTGCTGTGCGGCCTGACTTCTATTTGTACGATACGCCCGGCATGCTCTGGCCGCGCATCATCGTCACCCAAAGCGGCTATAACTTGGCTGCCAGTGGGGCAGTGGGGCGCAACGCATTTGACGAAGAGCTGGTGGCGCTGGAGCTGGTGTCTTACCTCAAAGTCCATTACCCCGGTTTGATGGAGGCCCGCTTCAAAATCGATGTTCGGCCCGACATGGCGGACGAGGAGTTAATTGAAGCCGTAGGCCGTAAACGTGGCGCAATTTTAGGAAAAGGCCGCGTGAATATTCAAAAAGCTGCGGAAATCGTGATCCACGAATTTCGCTCTGCCAACTTGGGACGCATCACGTTGGAGACGCCTGACGAGTTTGCAGGCTGGTTAGTTGCAGGGCAGAAGCAGGATGCTGAGCGAGCCTTGAAGAAAAAGAAAATTAAACCTGCGGTACTCGACCGTAACGCTGAATAGGGCGTTGAACCGCGTTGAACTGTAGGCTGGGTTTCATTTGGAAATTGGCAAAAATCACGCGGTATTGCGCTCAATAATCGAAAAACCAATGTCAATAATGGGTTCGGCAATTGGGCGACCATCAGCGCGGTCCACAATATACTGCGCTGCAGTCTGGCCAATGCGGGTGCCATCAATGCGAACCGTGGTCAAGGCCGGGTGTAGGCTTGCAGCAAAACCCAGGTCGCCTAGACCGACGATGGCCAACTGCCCCGGCACTGCCATCCCGCGCGCCTGGGCCTCGATCAGCACGCCCAAAGCCAGCATGTCCGAGCTGCAAAAAACTGCGTCAATTCTTTCAGGTCGCGCCAGCAGATCGGCCAGCCCGCTGCGGCCTGCACCCAGTGTGGTGGGTGGCGAGGTCAGCACCAAGGGTGCGTCTTGCGTCTCGCCCAAGCTACGCGCCATGCGTTGAAAGCCGCTGTTACGTCGGAGGGCGCGCTCATCGTCGCCGCAGATCAGTGCCGGACGGCGGTACCCGCGCTGGTGCAGGTAGGCGCAGACCGCCGCGCCGATGTCTTCGTTGGAAAAGCCCACTAGCATGTCAATGGGCGTGGGGGTCAGATCCCAGGTTTCCACCACCGGAATGCCCGAGGCCAGCAACTGCTTGCGTCCTGCCAATGAGTGCATGATGCCGGTGAGCACAATGCCGTCGGGGCGTCGGCGGATGATTGCATCCAGCAGCGCGTCTTCGCGGGCGCTGTCGTAGCCGCTTTGGCCCACCATCAGCTGATAGCCCCTGGCGTCTAGGGCTTGGTTCAGCGCTTGTATCGTTTCCTGAAATACCGGTCCGGTGAGTGTGGGCAACACTGCCGCCACAAGCCGGGCCTTTGACGAACGCAGACCACCCGCCATGCCGTTGGGCACGAAGCCGGTGCTGCGCACTACCACCATCACTTTTTCCAAGGTCACAGGCGACACTTGATCGGGGTGGTTCAGTGCCCTGGAGACGGTCATGGCAGATACACCCGCCATCCTGGCGATATCGTGGACAGTGAAATTATGGGTCATAGTTAAGGGCTGGGTACAGGGCAAAAATCTGCAGGAATGATATCAATAACATTGAACGTACAGCTTCTGTTTTGAATAGTAAATTTTAAGTTTTTGCTACTGAAATAAGGGTAACTACTAGTTTGTCTAGGGTGTATTAGATATACGATTAGTTTAAATTTGTTATCGATAACAAATTACTTTGTAGCGAAATATAGCGAGCCAGACTATGCCTCTCCAGTCCACCCAAACGCCCCCTCGGATCACTGCCCTCCAAGTGATTCCTGTTGCAGGGCATGATTCCATGCTGATGAATCTGAGCGGTGCGCACGGACCGTTTTTCACCCGTAACTTGCTCTTGCTGACCGACAGTGCAGGCCGCACCGGCGTGGGCGAAGTGCCCGGTGGCGAGGCTATCCGCAAAACTCTGGAAGATGCCCGTCCGTTGCTGCTGGGGCACTCCATCGGGACGTATCAACAACTCCTGAACCAGGCCCGCCAGGCCTTTTCTGGGCGCGATGTGGGTGGGCGTGGCAGCCAGACCTTCGATCTGCGCATCGCCATACACGCCGTGACGGCGCTGGAGGCCGCACTGCTCGACCTGCTAGGCCAACACCTGGAAGTGCCCGTGGCGCAGTTGCTAGGCGAGGGGCAACAGCGTGACAAGGTGGACATGCTGGGTTACCTCTTTTATGTGGGCGACAGCCAAACCACCGACCTGCCATACCGCAACGAAGACAGTGCCGACGATGCCTGGTGCGTCCAGCGTAACCACACAGCCATGGATGCCGCGTCCATCGTTCGTCAAGCCGAGGCCGCGCACGCCCGTTACGGCTTCAACGATTTCAAGCTCAAGGGTGGCGTGCTTCGCGGCGAGGAAGAGGTGGAGGCTATCCATGCGCTGCACGCTCGCCTTCCGCAGGCCCGTATTACGCTCGACCCGAACGGCGGCTGGTTGTTGAAAGACGCGATCCGCTTGATGCGTGACATGCACGGCGTGATCGCTTATGCCGAAGACCCCTGCGGGGCCGAAGACGGCTACAGCGGCCGAGAGGTGATGGCCGAATTCCGCCGTGCCACCGGTCTACCCACAGCCACCAATATGGTGGCCACTGACTGGCGGCAGTTGGGTGCGGCGATCCAGCTTCATGCCGTCGACATTCCGCTGGCCGACCCGCATTTCTGGACCATGCAAGGCTCGGTGCGGGTGGCGCAGATGTGCCACGAGTGGGGCCTGACCTGGGGCTCGCATTCCAACAATCACTTCGACGTGTCGCTGGCCATGTTCACCCATGTTGCCGCTGCTGCTCCGGGCAAGATCACCGCCATTGATACCCACTGGATCTGGCAAGACGGCCAGCGTTTGACCCAGGCCCCGTTGCAGATCGTGCAAGGCCAGGTCACCGTGCCGACCACACCTGGCCTGGGTGTTCAGCTCGACATGGTTGAGGTCGAACGCGCCCACCAGCTCTACTTGCAACACGGACTGGGCGCACGCGACGATGCGGTGTCTATGCAATACGTCATACCTGGCTGGCGTTTCGATGCCAAGAGCCCGTGCATGGTTCGCTGAAATCCTGATCACCCAGAAAGAACCAAGATAAATGAAGCTCCAATTCAAATTGCTCAAATTGCTCAAATTGCTCAAATTGATCCAAGTAGCCGTTGGCACAAGCCTGCTGGGCCTAGCTACGGCATCGTTGGCCGAGATCCGAGTCATGTGTTACCAGGACGGTAACGAATGTGACGTGACAGCCGACCTCATCAAGCGCTACGAGGCGCAGAACCCGGGTGCCAAGGTGGCACTGGACATCGTGCCTTACAAAACCGTGGTCGAGCAGTTACCGATACAGCTGGCAGCAGGCCAAGGCCCTGACATTGCCCGGGTTGCCGAAATCGGTGGTTTGTCAAAGAACTACCTCGACATCAGCGCTTATCTGAAGGACCGTAAATATTGGGATGCCAACTTCGGCAGCACTCTGCCTTGGATGCGCAACAAGGCGGGCGACAAGGGCATCTACGGTTTTCTTTCGCAGCTCACCATGACCGGCCCCTTTGTCAACAAAACCCTGTTCGAGCAAGCCAAGATTCCAATGCCTGGCCCGAAAGCGACCTGGGAAGAATGGGTCGAGGCCAGCCGCAAAGTGGCCAAGGCTACCCAAACTCCAGCCGCTATGGCTTGGGATCGCTCCGGTCACCGCTTTGCCGGGCCGGCAATCAGCTATGGCGCCAAGATTTTTGACGCCAAGGGCAACTTGGCGCTGGACGATGGCTACAAAACTACTGTCGGCAAGTTCGTGGCTTGGCACAAGGACGGCACCATGTTGAAAGACGTGTGGGGCGGCTCGGGTGGTTCCAGCTACGCCGACACCGTGGGCGAATTCAAGAACGGCCGCCTGGTGATGGTGCTGTCAGGCTCATGGCAGATCAACCGCATGCAGAAAGAAATCGGCAACGCCTTTGACTGGGTGGCAGTGCCCAACCCATGCGGCCCAGCAGCCTGCTCCGGCATGCCCGGCGGCTCGGCCTGGGTGGCGTTGAAGACCACCAAGTCACCCAAGGAAGTCGGCCAGTTCCTCGACTTCATGGCGCAGGAAGCCAACGTTGCCGAATTCGCCTCCCGTACCAATACCATTCCGGCCCATGCCGGCGTGGCCAAGCGGGGCTTGGCGTATACGGGTGCAGGTCCAGCTGCCAAGGCGGCGTTGAACGTCTTTACCAGCGGTACGCCTACCCTGGCACCTGCCGCTTACGCGCTACAAGGCTACAAATACAACCGCGCCCTGATGCTCCCCACCGTGACCCGTGTTACGCAGGCCATCGTGGGGGAAATCAGTGTTGATGAAGCGGTCACCAAGATCAGCGCCGACATGACCGAAGCGGTCAAACAAGCCGAAAAATAAGCCAAAAATAAACTAAAAATAAGCACTCCATGCTGCAGTGCTGGGCGGCTCCGTTGCAGGGCAGGGCGGCACCTATCGGTTTGAGAGGAGATATATGTCGGTGTTTATTCGCCTGTTAGGTTTGTTTTTCAATCTGTTCGAGCCTGTGTTCAGGCTAGGGCAGAAGTGGCTGGGTGCTTCGCGTATCGGCTGGCTGTTTGTCGGGCCCAATCTGCTGGTGATTGCAGTATTTACGTTTCTGCCTATCGTCATCAATCTGGTTTACGTGGTGACGGGCGGGGTGAATTTGCTGCCCACACAAAGGCCATTTACGGGGATGGAGAACTTTGCGATCCTGCTGGAATGCCGCGACTACACCGACTTGCAGTCGTGTCGCACTGACATCTTCTGGCGGTCTATCTTCAACACCGTGAAGTTCAGTGTGATCCAGGTAAGCCTGATGCTGTTTTTCTCGCTGTTCACCGCCCTGGTGCTGAACCGCAAGATCATCGGCAGGGGTTTTTGGCGCGGTGTGTTTTTTTATCCGGTGCTGCTGTCGCCGGTGGTGGTGGCGCTTATCTGGAAGTGGCTGCTCCAAAGCCAGGGTGTCTTTAATGCTGGGCTGGTTGCCATGGGCGGCACGCCAATGGACTGGTTGCTGGACCGGCATTGGGCATTCTTTTGGGTAGTGGTGGTGTCCATCTGGGCGCATATGGGTTTTTATACGTTGATCTTGCTGGCTGGGTTGCAGGCCATTCCGAAGGACGTGTACGAGGCTGCCGAGATGGATGCTGCACCACCATGGCGGGTGTTGACGCGCATCACCCTGCCGCTGCTGATGCCCAACCTGATTGTGGTGCTGGTGCTGGTGATGATCCGCGCGGTGCAGAGCTTTGACGAGGTGTTCGTGCTCACCGGTGGAGGACCGGGTTCGGCTACCACCTTCATCGTGCAGTACATCTACCAGACCGGTTTTGCCGAGCAAATCCACCTGTACGGCTTGGCGGCGGCGGCTTCATTGATCCTGGCGGTGGGCCTGATGGCCTTGACGCTGGCGCAACTGCGCCTGTCCAAAGCTAGCGACGCTGGCAAAACTAAAAAGTAAGGACGGCACCATGTCTACATTCATCACCCGCACCCGGGGCCGCAACCAATTGCACTGGACCGACTGGGTTTCTTATGCCTACTTGGTGGTGGGCTTGTTCGTGATGTTCGGCCCGGTGCTGTGGCTGGTAATGTCGTCGTTCAAGACTGAAAGCGCGCTCAGCCAGTTCCCACCCAGCTTCTTGCCGTACAGTCAAAAAGAGGTAGTAGTGGCTGGGTTTGATAAACCTTTGCCGCTGTTCTTAGCCAAAGACGAAAGCGGCCAAACCCGTGAGCTGGCCCAAGTGCGGCGCATCGGCATCGTTGCCACCATGGTCGATCCGCAGCAGCCGCAAACCGAGATCCGGGTCAATATCAACGCGCGCCAGCCGGTGAATGAACTAAAGTTTGCCAGCGGCAACTACACCGAGCTGTTTGGCAAGTTCGCCTTTGGTACTTATCTGTGGAACAGCGTGTTCATCACTCTGGTTGCCACCATCCTCACTTTGCTGTTCAATTCGATGGCGGCGTTTGCCCTGTCCAAGTACCAGTTTCGGGGGCAAAAGACGGTGTTTGTGCTTATCATCGCCACCCTGATGATCCCACCCACGATCATTTTGGTACCGGCCTTTTTGGTGATCTCGGGCCTAGGCCTGCTGAACAGTCTGTGGGGCGTTATTCTTCCTGCCGTTGCCACACCCACAGGGGTGTTTTTACTGCGCCAGTACATGCTGACCATTCCCGACGAGCTGCTCGAAGCCGCCCGCATGGACAACGCCAGCGAGTGGCGCATTTACTGGAAGATCATCCTGCCGCTGGCCGCGCCTGCGATGTCGGTGTTAGCGATCTTCTCGTTCATGTGGCGCTGGAACGACTTTCTCTGGCCGCTGATCGTGCTCTCCAAGTCCGAAAAATTCACGCTGCAATTGGCCCTCAACGCCTTCCAGGGCGAACTCAACACCCAGTGGCACTACCTGCTGGCCATGACCGTCATCACGCTTATTCCGATCACACTGGTGTTCACCTTTTTGCAAAAGTACATCACCACCGGTATTGCCAGTGCGGGTGTCAAGTAACGCTCTTTTTGAGGACTTTCCGTGGCTACTCTTGAACTTGCTCAAATCGTCAAAACGTTTGACAAAACCACCATCATCCATGGCGTCGATCTGACCGTATCAGACGGTGAATTCGTGGTTTTTGTCGGCCCCTCCGGTTGCGGAAAATCCACCCTGCTGCGTATCATCTCTGGGCTAGAGCCCGTTACCAGCGGCGAGATCCGCATCGACGGCCAGCGCGTCAACGAACTCACTGCCGCGCACCGGGGTTGCTCCATGGTGTTCCAGTCGTATGCGCTGTACCCGCACATGAGCGTCTACAACAACATGTCCTTCGGGCTCGAAAACCTAGGCGTGGCCAAGGCCGAGATTGAACGCAAAGTCAACGCCGCTGCCACCATGCTTCAGCTTGAGCCGCTGTTGCAGCGTAAGCCCACGCAGCTCTCGGGAGGCCAGCGCCAGCGGGTAGCTATTGGCCGCTCAATCGTGCGTGAGCCCAAGCTGTTTTTGTTCGACGAGCCGCTGTCCAACCTGGATGCTGAGCTGCGGGTGTCCATGCGCACCGAGATCCGAGATCTGCACGCTCGTCTGGGCTCCACCATGGTCTACGTAACCCACGACCAAGTCGAAGCCATGACCATGGCCGACAAGATCGTGGTGCTGCGAGCGGGCCGCATCGAGCAAGTGGGCACGCCGCTGGAGCTGTACAACCGACCCTGCAACCAGTTTGTGGCAGGCTTCATCGGTAGCCCGCGCATGAACTTTGTACCTGCAGGTCAGTTTCCTAGTGCTATGCCAGGGGCTACCACCGTTGGCATCCGTCCCGAACACGCGCAGTTGGACGAGCACGGCCCCCTGTACCTCAAGGTGGCGCAGGTCGAGCAACTGGGCAGCACCAGCATCCTGCACGGCAGCGTGGTCGAGGGTACGCCGTTCGAGCTGATCCTGGCCGGCCAGACCCGCATCCAGCGCGGCGACACAGTGCGCCTATCGGCCCCGCCTGAGCACCTGCACTGCTTCGATACCGCCGGTCTCCGTATCTAACTTCTATTTTCACAATGCGTCTCGACCATCCCCCCTTATTCGCCCTGCAATCGCAGCAAGGTAACCACCTTACTCTGGCCAGTCAGGATGGGGCCAGCGCCCACATCTGGGTGCTCGAAGAAGATATCTTGCGTGTGCTGGTGCTGCCGAAAGGCCAGTTGCAGATGCCCCGCACCTGGACCGTAGCCCCTGGCCTAGAAGATCTACCCCCCGAGGGCCGCGACCGATTCGACACCAGCGGCTTCACGCAGCCCATGTTCGAGCTGGCGCAAAGTGATGCGCAGTTGTGCATCACGACCGCCAAGGTGCGGCTGACGATTGCCTTGGACGGCTTCTTCTGCCGCTGGGAGGGTCGGCACCACGGCGCGTGGACCTTCACCGCCGCCGACCGCTCTACCCAGAGCTACAACTTCGGCTGGTGGGATGAAAAGGTCTATCACTACCTGGAACGCGCACGCGGCGAGCAGTACTTTGGCCTGGGCGAGCGCGCAGGCGATGCCAACCGTGCCGGGCAGCGCTACCGCATGTGCAACCTCGACCCCATGGGTTACAACGCCCGCAGTACCGACCCGCTTTACAAGCACATCCCGTTCTACATCACCCGTAAGAATGGAGAACAGGACGCGGGCCTGTGCTTCGGCCTGTTCTACGACACACTGTCCGATTGCAGCTTCGACATGGGCCGCGAGATGGACAACTACCATGGCCACTACCGCTACTTTGTGGCTGACCACGGCGACCTTGACCTCTACTACATCGCTGGGGCTGACCCCGCTGCCATCACCCGCCGCTACACCTGGCTCACTGGCCGCCCGATCTTCCCACCGCGTTACGCGCTTGGTTATTCCGGCTCCACCATGCGCTACACCGACGCGCCCAACGCACAGGAGCGTATGGGCGAATTTCTGGCCCGCTGCGCAGAGCACGATATTCCCTGCGACTCGTTTCACCTGTCCTCAGGCTACACCTCCATCGGTGCGGGGCGCTACGTGTTCCACTGGAACCGCGAGAAGTTTCCCGATCCGGCGAAATTTGTGAAAAGCTATCTCGACCGGGGCGTGCGACTGGTGCTCAACATCAAGCCTGCACTGCTACGCGACCACCCGCGTTTTGAAGAAGCCCAACAAGCCGGCTTGTTGGTGCACGACACCGACGGCCAGCCTACCTCCGTACAGTTCTGGGATGGCACCGGCGCCTACCTCGACTTCACCAACCCGGCCACTATTGCTTGGTGGAAGCAGCAGGTCACCGAACAGATACTCCAGCTAGGCATCCCCACCACCTGGAACGACAACAACGAATTCGAGATATGGAGCGACCAAGCCCGCGTTCACGGCTTTGGCACACCACGCGCCGCCTGTGAGGCCCGACCCTTGCAAACCTTGTTGATGGTGCAGGCCTCGCATGCTGCCCAGACCGAATATGCCCCCCAAGAGCGTCCCTTCCTGGTGTCACGATCTGGTGCGGCGGGCATGCAGCGCTATGTGCAAACTTGGTCGGGCGACAACTACACCGCTTGGGAGACGCTCCGCTACAACATTCGTATGGGCCTAGGCCTGGCGATGTCGGGCGTGTCCAACACCGGGCATGACATTGGTGGCTTTTCCGGCCCCGCGCCTGGCCCGGAGCTGTTGGTGCGCTGGGTGCAGCACGGCATCTTTTTGCCGCGCTTTTGCATCCACTCATGGAACGATGACCAGACCGTTAACGAGCCCTGGATGCACCCCGAAGTCACGCCTCAGATCCGTGCGTTGGTACATTTTCGATACCGGCTCATGCCTTACTTTTACGACTTGGTGTGGCGCTACCACCGTAGCTTCGCGCCCATCATTCGCCCTACCTACTGCGATTTCCCCGGCGACGCGCAGTGCCTTGAAGAAAACGACGACATGTTGCTCGGCGCATACCTGTTGGCGGCCGCCGTTGTCGAACCTGGCCAGACCGAACGCCGCGTCTGGCTGCCCGGCAATGGCGCATGGGTTTGCTGGCACACCGCCCAGTATTTCGATGCTGCGCAGTGGATTACTCTGCCTGCGGCTCTGGACGGCCCACCACCGCTGCTTGCCCAAGCCGGTTGCGCCATCCCGTTGAACGTAGGTGCTATCCACTTTGACGACGTGCAGGACGTACGCGGCTTTCAAGTGTTCCCGCATCCCGGTGCGGGCCAATTCGAGTCGACCTGCTTTGAAGACGATGGCCACTCCCAAGCTTGCCGCGATGGCCAGCACGGCCAGTGGCGACTACAGGTGACCAGCACCGCCGATAGCCTGCAGATTACCGTGTCCCGTGAAGGTCAGCAGCCGCCTATCCAAGATCACCTGCTGCTGCGCCTGCCTGCTGCCGACTCTCGTCTGGTGCAGGTAGTGGGAGCCACAGCGATAGAGAGCACCGTGCACGGCGCTTGGCGGGAGATATCCGTCGTCTTTTTGAGCGAACTGAACCCTGCGCGTAGCTCGTTTTAGGCCGTCTTGTAAGCTCGGCGGGCTTGCTTAAATGGTGTGGTGCGCTTGACAGTGGCCACTGTCAAGCCATCGCTGGCAATCTTACTAACCAACTCGCCAGATTTTTGCTCTAGTTGCGACACCATTTTGGCTGTAGCTACTGCAGCTGGCACGGCGGCCAAGGCAAGTTGGTTTAGTGCGGTCACGCCGGTTTTTTTCTCAAAGCGGCTGGCGTTGGACGCGACTTGCGCTACGCCCTCAGTGATGAAACTGACAAACTTGTTCACTGCGGATTCAGCGCCTTCGGTAGTTATTGCTACGCCCTTGGCATAACAGCCACCCAGAATTTTTTGGACATTTAGCGCATTTTGGCGAACTTCTGCTGCCAGCTGAGGGCTAGATTCTTTGACTGCGCAGTCCCAACGCTGCTCCATAAAGTCCACTGTGCGTTCACCGCTAACACGGTAAGCGTGGATTATGTTCTTGGCAGTATTTCCGTAAGCAGTGATCAGATCATGGGTAACGGTAGAGAGGGTAGCGGCTTGCATGACAAGAGATCCTGAAAAATTGGTGAGACAATTTTAAGGGCTTACCCTATTAAATCCGATCTGATCGAGGCATTGCCAACAGAAAATCCATAGATGCAGCGACCTAAGCCTGCAGTTAAAGATCTTCCAGTGACACTTTCAGTGGTGGATTTATCGTGGCGCATGCCTTTTAATATCTAGCGTTTAGGCTTGGTGGGTTGTGTCAGGCTCGCAGGCACCAAACCATGGAACAACTCGCTGATACTCTTCAGCGACTGACGTGCTTGTGCTTCACCGTACATATCAGCCAGAGCCACCATCAACTCGCTTCGGCAATACCAGAGGCCGTGAATATCAGTGGCAAAGCTCACTTTACGGTAAACCTCAGGAAAAATTTCACTGCCTGCATCCCCCAGGCTTTCCAGCATGACCGTACGTACAAGCTGGGTCTGCGTTTCTAGGTTGGGTCGTGGAGCGGGTACGTGATTTCCCAACAAGTTGTAGATACTGGTTCTAAGTCCTGCTGTGGTCCAACGCATAGTTTTTTAGTTGATATTGATGCATATGTTTTTAACCGTACCATAAACGGAATAGTGGTTTAAGAACAAGTATCTTTGCGAAAATTTGCAAGAAAGTACAACTAGATCAACTACTTGTTGTTTAGTCATGAACTCGTTTCTATCTTTTTCTACCAATTCCACCAGACGCAAGTAACTTCATGTGTTTAGACATGTCAATTCTCAACATGTCGAAGATCTGGCCCCGGTGGTCCTTGGCCCTAGCTACGTGGCAGTCACTTGTTGTTGGCTTGACCCGGAACCAGTCAGGTAACAAACGTCATTACCGACAACGTCATGGGCGATACATGATCTGTTTGGGCTGCGTTCACGCTGATTTCTTGAAATTTCATAGCACGTTTAGCCTATGGGATAAACCCCAAGCTCCAGTAATAACCCACAGAACCTGAATACTTGTGTGACATACTTTACATTCGGCTGATTTTCATCAGGGATCTGCCCGTACGCAACCCAAGGATATCCATGACAGCCCGAATTTCCTCCGTACCTGCTACTCGCCGTGTCGTGTCTTCGTTAATGGCTGGTTTACTGGCCTTGCAGCCAGTTACAAGTAGCCTGGCCGCCAACCATCCCAACTCCAGTATTCAAAATGTGAATATTGTGAATATGACGGCTAATGTCGATTGGGACTACGACGCTGCCGCGCCCACTCAAGCTAGCGGTACGACAGTGCTAACTAGGGATATGGTTGAAAAGCAAATCTTGCGCGAAATGGCGCGCAAGATGTATTTGATGACTGAGGGACGGCACCGCGTAGGCACCATCTATGTCTACAAGAATGGTCGCTTTAAAAACAGCGTTGACCTGCAACTTATAAACATTGACGGCCGATCAAACGCTAACACCAATGCTTGGCAGGCGCAGACGGGCACCTCCAACAACTATTTGTCCATTGGCAACCAAGCCTATGCCTTGGGCAACTACGCCAATGTGCTGGCCCATGAGATGGGGCATTACATGTATGGTCTGTTGGACGAGTACCGCGAAGACCCTTCTGCAGGAGCAACGCGCACAGCCGCCCCCGCTACCAATTTGGGAGGACCTGCCGGGTTTGATACCACGAAGATCACCGTAATGCACATGCAAGATGTGGCTACGCGCTTTTCGGTAGCTGAAGACTATGCCGGTGATCCTGCTGCCAACAACACGGCCCAAGCCCGGGTATTCGCCACAGACAATACTACCTTGCGCGGTGGCAGTGCCTGGGAGGTGTTGACCCGCGACCCAGCGAATGATCCGCTCCAGTCGAAAAATAGCAATGGCGTCAGCCCGCGCATATTCTTTGATGCGTTCAAGAGCATGACACCACCGTCCACGGTGGCAACGCTCAAATACTACCTGGGCGGTCTGTGTAGCACGCTGAACACCGTTTGCGGCGACGCTCCTGACTCTAGCGTTCTTGGCGCGGCCGGCGGCAGCGTGACTTTGTTTGATCAGCGTGTGCCCGCAAATGACCGTGTGACCGACACCAGCATATGGCAAAGCCGCTTGTGGCAGAAATCGGGAGGTAGCGCCACCCAAGATGCTGCTGATGGCGCAGCAGGCACAGCATTTGAGAACTTTAAGGTAGTGTGGGCCGATTCCGCAAATCCAGGTGTGGGTGCCAGCGCTGCCGTTGCGCGAAACGCCATTATCGTCAACCGATCCGTGCCGGCGTCGGTGTTCCAGCAGGTCATTGACACAGCCGTCGGCATCGTCAATCGTGCTCCTGCAGGCTCACAACTGTCCGTCATCGTCACCCCTTTGTTGACCCAGCAAGCAGGGGCCGAGGTCGTGATTGGGCTGACTCCGACAGATTTAGGTAAAGACAGCATCATTGCTGCCCTGCGCGCGATTCAGCGTAATGACGACGCACCAGCACTGCAAGCAGCCTACACCCAGTTTTCCTCTCTACTCCCGACAACCCGCCAACCAGCTGATACCTCAGAGGTGTTTTTCATCACCCAACGCGGTGGGTCGTTTTATCCACCCTCGGCAGATTTCCCGGGCAAAGTGCGGGCTGACAGGATTCCATTTACCATCACAGAGCTTCAAGTACCGACCGCTGACCGCAAGGCCAGCAGCGCGTTGCTATTGCCCCTCGCCATGGCCCGTGCGTTGGGTCTGAGCACCGCTACCGGCGCTGCTTTAAGCGATCTGGCAAAGGCTACAGGCGGCCATTTAAATGCGGCCAAAACCGCTGAAGAAGCCATCAAAGAGTCCCAGCGTGCTAGTGAATTCTCGGCGGGAAAATCGCCTGCTTTAATGGCTGCTACTGGCTTTGACGTGGGAGCAAAGGGTGGCAAAAACGGTTTCAGCATCCAATCCACCGGCTACGACAAATCAGTTACTGCCAAGTGGTACTTTGACCCCCATGACGCAGCCAAACTAACATTTAAGTTAACTCCCCCGATGGGTTCGGTCAGCACCGCCTTAGCGGCGGAATCCAACTTGTCACAAGGCTATGGAGTCATCACCTTGCCCACTGGTGGAGCAGCAGGCACCTGGACAGCTGAAGTGACTTATGGCGACAACATGACCGATATCGTTAGCACTGAAATGCTAGCTGACTCCTCTGTGCAATTGGTCGCCAGTGCAGCTGGGGGAACTAACGCTACTGCCGGTAAACCACCTGTGGTCACAGCCCGTTTGGCGGGTGACTTTCCAGTAGCGGGAGCGGTGGTTACGGCTAACATCGTCAGCTCCGACACGGGTCAGGTTGTGTTGAGTGGTGTCGTCCTCAAAGATGATGGTCAAGGCGTTGATGCACGCCCCAACGATGGCTCATACGCAATTGATTTAAGCGGCAAGTTGCAACCGGGCGACTACGAAGCCATCGTATCCGCCGTCAGCGCCACTGGCACGGTGTTCCAGCCTAACCAAGTGTTCATCCCCGGCGGAACCCAAGCGACGATCCCGGTTGCCTTGGGCTTAGTACGGTTGGAGCAGATTGAATTCAGTCTGGACGCAGGCGCACAAGGCGTACTGTCGGCCGCCAATGGCAGTGGTACGACGCCTACTACGACTACGACTGCAGTTGTTAGCACTGCCAGTGGAGGTTGTACTGTTGCGAGCGATCAGCACGATACGGGTTTACTGCTCTTATTGTTGGCCGCCTTGACGGGCGTGGGACTGCGGCGCAGCGTTCGCCGAGTTGCTAAGTCCGAGTAGGGCTATGCTGTCCGCAATGAAACAGGTACTTACATTCATACAGGGTGGATTGCGGTCGGTGCTGGGGATGTGCGCCATTAGCCTAGTTGGCGGATGCACTGCACTGCCTGGTGATGTCAGTGACCGTGCCACTGTGCCTCAATTACCTTTGGCTACCGGTATGCTAGGTAATTCCAGTAATTTACGGTGGCGAGTGGAGGCATGGGGCAATGAAAAACTCCCGGTCTTGCGCGTGTGGGACAAAACACAAGCAGGTGCTTCAGCACTTATAGAAAACCGGACGTTTTTGCCACCTGACCTGCTCAAGCCAGGCAGCGAATGGCTCTTACAAAGCTTGTCGATCAAGCAAAATCTATTGGTCGTAGTCTTGCGCTATCAACCCAATCCAAACGCCTATCAACAAAAGTTATTTGAGTTTGACCTGGATACGCCACGCCATACGCTGGTGAACTACAGAGTCACCACGGGGCGGGCTGATAAGGTTGATTGGCAGGTGGTCGATTTTTTAGCACGTACTTCATCATTCTGCCGCAACGCACCTCAAAATAATCCTGACGATTGCAAGCCAACCCAAGCCCCTGTATTGGCGGAGCCCCTTGCAAGCCTGGATGAATTTGGCAACGCCGAGGATTATGTTCCTCCCATCAAAATGGATCGGCAATACTGAGTTGCTGGCTACAGCGCCAGAGCAGCCACGCCCCACAAGCTCAGATTAAAGCCTGCATGCGCCAAGGCACAAGGCCACCAACGGGTATGGCGGCGCCACAGTTCGCCCAAAACCAGCGATGGCAGTGTCCACCATAGCGCCAACCAGCCCTGCGAGGGTACATGTGCAGCGGCAAAGAACAGCGCAACTATCACATTGGCGCTATGCGCAGACCAGCCAGGTCTGGCCGTGTTGCTAGCCAAGTACGCCTGCATCCCAGCTTGCAACAGAACACGAAAAATCCACTCTTCCAAAGCTGGTGCTGCCAATAGTACCCATAAGGCCTGCCATCCATCTGCGAGATGCAGCGACAGGCCAAGCAGTCTATAGGCTAGCATTGACCCGCTCGCACCTGCAACTGCGGAAAGTACGAGGTCGCGACAGAGGGCCACGCGCATCACCGATGCAACCGCTGAGACGCTGTGCTACGCGCAGCACAAACTAAGGATTCAGCCATTTTGATTGGCTCAACCCTGGCCAACAATATGCCGCCGGCTAAGGTCACACCATAACCCGGCCTGCAGCGAAACTGATGGAGAACACATGCCCTCAATCAGTTTCACCAAAAAAATAGGGCATTGACCACTAGCCTAATTCGTAGATAGTCTCTACACACTTGATAGTCAATATGCAAATAAATATGTGAATGGTCAAATAGGAAGCTTTTGACAGCTTTGATATCAGCACCAATGTCTTTCTTCTTGATGCCAAGACCGAAGACATTTTTGGTCTTGTCTCGTTTCGCGAGTTTAATTCCTTGTCCAATTCTGTGCAAGACTGGATTTTGAAGTCCTCGAAAACTGCGCCAAACTCCAAAGCTAAGATCAATATATAAAGCGACGTACTATCAGGTACTACCGGTAATTTAAAGTCCTTTGGGTTGTCCTCGGTTGTGAAAAGTGAAGTTACTCAAACTTTAATGTTGAGGTAGATACTTGTTGCCTGCTTGGGCGCAGGTGTCCACAATTCAGTTAACTTTCGGCGCGGCCTAAATGTAAAAGCAAAGTCTACGATCCACGATAAATCGCAGTCCATACGCTAAGCTTGTCTAGAATTTCGAGCTGCTTATTACTCATTCATTCCAATTATTCAGGATATTCTCATATGCCCAATCACCACTTACTCTTGCTGCCTAGCTCTGGGTACGCGCATCTACAAAGCAATCAGGTGAATCGCAGTGCGTGGTCGATCTGTTGCGCTTGGCTAGTTTTCTGTGCCTGTTCACTATTTTCAAGCTTTTCGCATGCCACTGAAAAACACCCCGTCGCAGTGGATATTGGTATCTTCTTGAACAGCATCCCTTCAGTTGCACTGAAGGATCGGAAATTTCAGGCGGACTTCAACGTCTGGTTTCGCTGGGCCGACGACAGCCTAAATCCCCTTGAAAGCTTCGGTGTGGTGGACGGGCAAATCGATCTTAAAGAGGAGTTGGTCAAAAAGAAAATTGGCGATGCCAACTATGGCTTGTACCGGGTCGTGGCTACCATCCACAACAACTTTGACTTATCCAAATATCCGCTGGATGACCACTTGCTGAAGATCCAGATCGAAGACGGTAGATTCGACCATAATCAAATGGTATATCGCGCCGACACAACAAATTCTGGTGCCAGTGATCGAGTTCACGTGCCAGGTTGGGACGTGGGGCATCTCAATACCCTTGTGGAAGCTGCAAGCTACCCTACCAATTTTGGTGATTTGAGCACCTCGAATACCAAGGCCTCTATTTATTCGCGCTTCACCTATTCCGTTGATTTGCACCGTAATGGCTACGGTAATTTTTTCAAGCTGTTTTCGATGCTATTTTTTGCTGGCCTGCTGTCATTCTTTGCATTTCGGGTGCGTTCTGATTACTTGGATTCGCGATTGGCACTTATAGTTTCTGGCATATTCATGGCCGCCATTACAGCCAACATGATTTCATCAGCGCTGCCGGAGACAGACTCGCTCGACATGGCCGAAAAACTGTATTTCGCCACCATGGGGTTTATTCTCGTGACCTGTTTAGCCAGCCTGTTTACCTTCAAGGCCTACTTAAGTGGCCAAGAGGAGCAAGCCCGTTTGCTTTCCCGCCGCTTGGGTGCAGCCCTTCCGATCGCTTATGTTCTGGTGAATATTCTGATCGTCGTCTTGTCCCACAACGAGATTTAAACCAGCAGATTTACTTCTCAGGCAGTGCCCTGCCATACCACGCCAGCACCATGATGAATAGACACACTGCGGTACTGGCCTCCACCCAGAAAAACACCAGGTAATCGATGAACGATCCCAAAGGTGGAACGCCGGGCAACATGCCCCGGATGCCTGGCAACACGAACAGCAAAGCTCCCATCCATATCATTAGGCCAGCTTCGAGCTTTCGTCCCCGGTAGGCGACGTTATAGGTCACCATAGTCGCTGATATGCCTATCAGTAGCATCACGCCCACCATGAACCAGGCAAAGGCCTTGATCGTCAGCGGCCTCGTCAGGCTTATTTCTACATTGATGTCACTGTCAGCACTGTCTGCCGCCAATGCCGCCTCGGCGTGAAGCAAGTGATTGTGGGAAAGAAAATTGACCACAAGGGGCAGGGGAGTCTCATTGTCGGCGCCACGATCCATGTAGGCATCGAACTCGAGGTTAGCTTTGTAGCGGTCGATCGGATAAAGTGCAATGTCGCCGTCCAGCAAGCTCAATGTGAGTTCCACTGGTTGCGGGCGGTGATTTGTCTTCAGGATAATGTCGCTTTTACCTACGGCATCTGTCAGGATATGAATCTCTCGGCTCACGACACGGTGGTCAGCGCCTAAGATCTCGCCAAACGGATGAAAAACCAATTCAACTTTCATCACCCCGCGCCCCGGGTCAGTGGAAGTGACTGTTGCATCAATCTCAAGGCGGGTGGCGGGCGCTGACTTTGCCGCCATCAGGCGTGTGACAGGATTGCGATCCTCCTGGAAGAAGGAGCGGATGCCTAATGCGCAACTAACCATGCCAAGCAAAACTATGGCTATTACGACCATTAGCCAAAACCGCTTTGCGCGGGTGCCCGCAGTCTCATTGTTCGTTGCCATGTTTTTTGCTTTTTGATGAAGTAGAAATACTATACAGGCTATGCAGCAGGTTGCTAGGATCGCCGCTATCAACACCATGCGTTAGGCATTGAATACGCAAAGCCCCATGTTAGTGTTCAGCCTGTATGACACGCGCAGTTTCCTGTTTAGCTTAATTGATATTTAACGGCACCGCTGACTACTCATTGAGTCAAACAATAGATGTGTTTGCTCTAGATATTCTTCTGCAATACTTATTAAAATAACTTCATACGATGTATATTATGTAAAGTTAATAGCATGCAAAAATGCCTAAGGTAAGCAATAGAACATTTACTCTAGGCTGATCTATGCTGGAGCAAGACATGCCCCAGCATAGATAATTCGTCTATTCCCACTCAATTGTTGCTGGTGGTTTGCTGGAAACATCGTAAGTAACGCGGTTGATACCCCGCACTTCGTTGATGATTCGGCCAGACACCTTTTTGAGCAATGCATAAGGTAACTCTGCCCAGTCTGCCGTCATGAAATCACTGGTTTGGACGGCGCGCAGGGCTACTACGTAATCGTAGGTTCGGCCATCGCCCATGACGCCCACGCTTTTGACGGGTAAAAACACTGTGAAAGCCTGGCTAGTCAGGTCGTACCAATTTTTACCTGTAGCGGGATCGATAAAGTTACGCAGTTCTTCGATAAAAATCGCGTCGGCGCGGCGCAGCAGATCTGCGTATTCTTTCTTCACTTCACCCAAAATACGCACGCCCAGGCCCGGACCGGGGAATGGATGGCGATAGACCATGTCTGCGGGCAGGCCAAGGGCAACGCCCAGTTCACGCACTTCGTCTTTGAACAAATCACGCAGGGGTTCCAGCAGTTTCAAGCCCAGTTGCTCGGGCAAGCCGCCTACGTTGTGGTGGCTTTTAATGGTGACGGCTTTTTTACCTTTGCCACCGCCAGACTCGATAACATCAGGATAAATGGTGCCTTGTGCTAACCATTTAGCTCCTTTTTTCGTAGCATCACCTGATGTAATGACTTTTGCTTGAGCCTTAAACACTTCTACAAATTCGCGCCCGATGATTTTGCGTTTGGCTTCAGGGTCACTTACGCCTTTAAGATGGCCTAAGAATTGGTCGCTGGCGTCCACCCGGATGACTTTAGCACCGAGCTTGCCAACAAACATGTCCATCACCATATCGCCTTCATTCAGACGCAACAGGCCGTGATCGACAAACACGCAGGTGAGTTGGTCGCCAATGGCGCGGTGAATTAGCGCCGCTGCAACAGAAGAGTCAACGCCGCCGGACAAACCAAGAATTACTTCTTCATCGCCAACCTGCTGTCGAATTAGCGCAATGGCATCAGCAATGTGGTCTCGCATCACCCAATCGGGCTTGGCACCGCAAATACCAACGACGAAGCGGTCCAACAGCGCCCTGCCCTGCACGGTGTGCGTGACTTCAGGGTGAAATTGCACCGCATAAAAGCGACGTGCTTCGTCGGCCATACCTGCTATCGGGCAGGACTCGGTTGACGCCATGAGTTTGAAGCCTGGGGGCAGCTCGGTAACTTTATCGCCGTGGCTCATCCACACATTCAACATACCTTGGCCTTCAGGCGTTGTGAAGTCGGCAATGTCCTTAAGTAACGCAGTGTGGCCACGTGCCCGCACATCAGCGGAGCCAAATTCGCGTTTCAGACCCGTCTCTACTTTTCCGCCCAGTTGGAGCGCCATAGTTTGCATGCCGTAGCAAATTCCCAGCACCGGCACCCCCATCTCAAACACGGCTTGCGGCGCTCGGTGAGTGCTGTCTTCAGTGACGCTGGCGTGGCTACCAGACAAGATGATGCCTTTGAGCGCACCGTCAGCCGCATAGGCCTTGATCCATTCGTCAGACACATCGCAGGGATGGACTTCGCAAAACACATGGGCTTCGCGCACGCGCCGGGCAATCAGCTGGGTGACTTGAGAGCCAAAGTCGAGGATGAGTATCTTTTGGTGCATATAAAAGGAAAGGAGCAAAAAGCAATACGGGCCAGTGGTTAACTGGCCCGTATTTTCTCAGAGACTGAGGGGCGTTTTATCAAGCAGCAGGACAACGCAGCACTTGGCCAGGATAAATCTTGTCAGGACTGCTCAGCATGGGCTTGTTAGCTTCAAAAATTAACGGATATTTGTTGGCGTCACCATAGACGGCTTTTGCAATTTTGGAGAGATTGTCGCCGCTAACCACGGTGTGGTAGGTGGACTCGTCCGCGGGTTCTGTGGTTTGCATCTCATCTGCTACACCAGCCACGCTGTGGACGTTACCGCAACAGACGACGATTTTCTCGCGGATTTCTTGGGTGGCAACGGTGCCCGAAACAGTAACGATCTGGTCGGCACCGTTGAACGCGATGGTGAGGTCATCGGCAGGTAAATCTTGCGCGCGAAGGTAGGTTTTGATGGCGCCAGTGGCTACAACATTGGCTGCTGCTGCCTTGTCTTCGTTACTGGGTTCAGCTACGGAGGCCGCGACTTCAGGCGAGTGACCAAATAATTTTTCACCAGCTTCTTTGATAAAAGAAATCATGCCCATGGAGGAGCTCCGTTCAGTTGCAGTTAAAGAAGGCTGGGTTGTACACCCGGAACGGGCCGGTGTGTTCGTGTGGGTGGCCCAACATAGCAATCAAACTTCCAATGTGTAAAGTTTTCCACATGCGAAATACCACACCACCACACCACCACATCAGGCCAAAGCAGCTAAACCCTGGAGCAGCTTGACTACTTCGGGGGCCGGAGGGAAATCTACCGTGCGCATTGCAAGCTGGCCTCGCCGGTTGAAGTAATAGACCTGTCCAGTGTGGCGGTCAACGCCAGGATTGCGTCCCTGCAAAAAATCCAACCAAGGATCCAAATCTTTCATAACAGGTACACCTGCCAACCATTGGGAGCCTGTGCTGAACTTTTTCACCCAGGCGGTTAACGCTTTGGGGTCGTCGTTCAGCGGATCAATGCTGAGCGACACCAGCTGGGCCCCTGGGATGGCGGGAACCAACGCTGCAATTCTTTGTTGTGCAGAGGCAAACAGTGCTCCTTGAATCGGGCACGTTGCGCTGCAGCCTGTGAACATCAACTGCAAAGCGGTTACTTTATCTTTAAGCAGCTCTTGCAACGTGGTCTTACGGCCATCCTGAAGTTGCAACATGGTGGGTGGCGGGGCGATGGGCGGCGTAACCAGTCCCACGGCGGAATGGGCGTTTAACATCGAATGCATGCCCACGCTGGCCAGTGTGGCTGTGGCAGCTTGAAGCAGGAGTCGGCGTGAGGTCAAGAGGTTCTCCGATTTAAATATACCCACACATCGGCGCATTGGGCATCGGTGATGGCGTAATTCGGCATAGTTTGGTTAATCAACACCAAAGCAGGGTCTATGCCTTGGCGTAACAGCTTGCAAAAGGTTTTCACGTCGTAGGTCGAGGGCGGTCCACCGCGACGCTGTTTAGCTTGGGTAAGCCAAACGGCGTTCAGGGCCGGGCCAAAACGATTGGAGTCGAGAACCGTCGTGGCAGCTTCTTTGGCCGCTGGCCCCGCTACATGGCAATTAGTGCAGCGGGTAGCAGCGATGGGTAAAGCCTCATCGTGACCGATCAAGCGTCCACGCAAAGGCTGGTCTGCGCTGGCGTCAAACAATTGCAGCCCTTGCGTCACACTTTGCACTTCACGTTGATTTTCACGGACTAAGCCGATGGCAGAAATACCAATTAAAGCTGCTAATACCAGCGCGATCACCCAGGGTTTGGGAGGGGTAAGCCTGGGTTCCTGCTTTGGTGAAGCACTCAATGCAGGTTTACTCGGCACGGTAGTTGGGCGCCTCTTTGGTAATTTGCACATCGTGCACATGGCTTTCACGGATGCCGGCGGTAGTGATTTCCACAAACTCAGCCTTGTTCTTCATGTCTTCAATCGTGGCGCAACCACAGTAGCCCATGCTGGCGCGCACTCCACCGGCCATTTGGAACACGATAGACACCATGGAGCCTTTGTAGGGCACGCGACCTTCGATGCCTTCAGGCACTAATTTGTCTGCATTCGGATTGCCGGTGGTGACTTCTTGGAAGTATCTGTCCGCACTGCCCTGCTGCATTGCGCCAATGCTGCCCATGCCCCGGTAGCTTTTGTAGCTGCGGCCCTGGAACAGCACTACTTCGCCGGGCGCCTCTTCGGTGCCTGCGAACATGCCGCCCATCATTACAGTGCTGGCACCAGCGGCAATGGCTTTGGCGATATCGCCGCTGAAGCGGATTCCACCGTCTGCAATCAACGGAATACCTGAGCCAAGAAGCGCGATCGCCACACTGTCAATCGCCATGATTTGTGGCACACCCACACCGGCCACTATGCGGGTGGTGCAGATAGAGCCAGGACCAATGCCCACTTTGACCGCATCCGCGCCTGCTTCAGCCAGCGCTAACGCTGCCGCGCCAGTGGCAATGTTGCCACCCACTACGTCAATGTGTGGGTAGTTACGTTTGACCCAGCGCACGCGCTCAATTACGCCATGGCTATGGCCGTGTGCTGTATCAACAACGATAGCATCTACACCAGCTCTGGCAAGGGCTTCTACCCGTTCTTCTGTGCCTTCGCCCACGCCCACCGCTGCGCCTACGCGCAAATGACCGGACGTATCGCGTGCGGCATTGGGAAAGCTGGTTTGCTTGGTGATGTCTTTGACGGTAATCAGGCCCTTGAGCGTGAAACTGTCGTCAATCACCAGCAAACGCTCAAGCTTGAATTTATTCAGCAGTGCTTTGGCTTCGAGCAGCGTGGTGCCATCGGGCACCGTGATGAGCTTGTCACGCGGCGTCATGATTTCACTGACAGGTGCGTCGTAACGTGTCTCAAAGCGTAAATCACGCCCGGTCACGATGCCGACGACTTTGCCTCCATCAATCACTGGGAAGCCTGAAATGCCCAACTGCTCAGACATGTCGATCACTTGCCGCACGGTATGCGACGGTGTAATCACAACCGGGTCACGCAATACGCCCGACTCATAGCGCTTCACGCGGGCCACCTCGGCGGCCTGCTGCTTGATGGTCAGGTTTTTATGCACGATCCCAATGCCGCCCTCTTGCGCAATGGCAATTGCCAAACGCGCTTCGGTTACGGTGTCCATCGCGGCTGAGACCAAAGGCAGGTTCAGACTAATATTGCGCGAGAACTGAGTTTTAAGAGAAGTGTCCTTAGGAAGGACATGGGAGAACGCTGGCACCAACAAAACATCGTCGAAGGTGAGCGCTTTGCCTAAAAGACGCATGGTATAGCTCCAAAAACAGGATTGTACTTTGCGCGCACTTGCGAACAGCGCCCGATGACGCATCGCTCTGCGATCCCTTCACTTTCCTCCACTTCCCTCGCTTCCATTTACCATTACTGGGTTCAGCTGTTGCAGCGTCATCCACTAAGACAAAGGATCAATCCATGCGCGTTCTATCTAAATCTATCATCGTTACCGGCTCTGGTGGTGGCATTGGCGAAGGCATTGCCAAGCGGCTCGCAGAGGAAGGTGCACATATCATCGTAAACGACGTCAATGCTGAGTCGGGCGAAAAAGTGACCGCAAAGATTGTGGCAGCTGGTGGTATTGCTTCTTTTTTTGCAGCAGACATGACTAAAACTGTGGATGTGCAAGCCCTGATCGCCGCTGCAGTCGCACGCTATGGCAAGCTGGATGTCATGGTCAACAATGCCGGCTGGACGCACCGTAACCGCCCTGCCCTCGAGGTCAGCGAAGACGAGTTCGACAAGTGCTATGCCGTCAACATGAAAAGCATCTACCTCGCCACAATCCATGCCGTACCGGTGTTCCGAGCGGGCGGCGGCGGCAGTTTCATTAACATTGCCTCCACCGCCGGTATCCGCCCTCGTCCAGGTTTGACCTGGTACAACGGGAGCAAAGGTGCAGTCATCACCACCAGCAAATCTTTGGCAGCAGAATTGGGGCCAGAAAATATCCGCGTGAACTGTATCAATCCGGTTTTTAACCCCGAAACGGGTCTTTCCACTGCGTTCGCCGGTGGCCCGCTGGACGAAGAGCGCAAAGCCAAGTTCCGCGCCAGCATTCCGCTAGGACGCTTCTCCACCGCGCTGGACGTTGCTAACGCAGCGCTGTATTTGGCCAGCGATGAGGCTGCGTTCATCAGTGGCGTGTGCATTGAGGTTGATGGGGCGAGGTGTGTTTGACGTTGCCCACATAACAGTGCACAGAACAGCTAAGCTTATGACCTCATGAACGCCCCAAAGAATGCCCCAAAACGCCCCGTTGTGATCCCCTTAGTTGACCACCGCAGCGTCCAACGCCACGCCAGCCATGCCATCAAACCCACGGGGGTGTTGATCGATCAACTTGCGCGCCCTCTGCGCGACCTGCGCATCAGCGTCACTGATCGGTGCAATTTTCGTTGTAGTTATTGCATGCCCAAGGAGGTGTTCGATAAAGATCACCAGTACCTGCCACACAGCAGCCTGCTGAGCTTTGAAGAAATTACCCGTCTTGCTCGTCTTTTTGTAGCGCATGGTGTCCGTAAGATAAGGCTTACCGGCGGTGAGCCATTGTTACGCAAAAACATTGAGGTGCTGATTGCCCAGCTTGCAACGCTGCGCACTGTCGATGGTCAGCCGCTGGATTTGACGCTCACCACCAACGGCTCGCTGCTCGCCCGTAAGGCTCAAGCCTTGAAAGATGCTGGCTTGAACCGTGTGACTGTCAGCTTGGACGGCCTGGACGATGTCATCTTCCGCAGCATGAATGATGTGGATTTCCCGGTGGCCGAAGTGCTGGCAGGCATTGACGCCGCCAAAGCAGCGGGACTCACTGACATCAAAGTCAATATGGTAGTCAAGCGCGGTACCAATGACCATGAAATCATCCCTATGGCCCGCCACTTCAAAGGCACTGGCGTGAGTCTGCGCTTCATCGAGTACATGGACGTGGGCGCAACGAATGGCTGGCGCATGGACGAGGTGATGCCGTCCGCAGAGGTTATCCAGCGCTTGCAAACCGTATGGCCTCTGCATGCGCTAGAGGCCGCTTCTCTTGGCGAGACGGCGCAGCGCTGGGCTTACCAAGACGGGGGCGGTGAAGTCGGCGTAATCAGCAGCGTTACGCAGGCCTTTTGCCACGACTGCAACCGAGCACGCCTTTCGACCGAGGGCAAAATCTACCTGTGCCTGTTCGCCCACACTGGCCATGATCTGCGCGGACTGCTGCGCGAGGGGGCCGATGACGCAAAAATTTCCAGCGCTATCGGTCATATCTGGCAAGGCCGTACTGACCAGTATTCTCAGCGTCGTGCCTCCCTGCCGGCTGACGCGAGCGCAAGTACGCCTACGCGCCGGGTTGAAATGAGCTACATAGGAGGCTGACACGGTGACGAACCCTTCAATCAATCCCTCAGAAATAACGGGCCTTATTTTGGCTGGTGGACGCGGCTCTCGCATGGGTGGCGTGGACAAAGGCTTGCAAAATTTCAACGGCTTGCCCCTCGCGTTGCACACACTGATGCGCCTGCAACCGCAGGTGGGCCATGTGATGGTCAACGCCAACCGCAATCTGTCGGCTTACGAAGCCTTTGGTGCTGATGTCTGGCCCGATAGCCTTTCGGACTACGCGGGGCCACTGGCCGGATTTTTAACAGGCCTAGAGCGCTGTGAAACACCCTATATGGTGACAGTACCGTGTGACACCCCTTTATTTGCTCTTGATTTGGTAGCACGCTTGGCCGAAGCATTGGCCCGTGAAGATGCCGATGTTGCCATGGCAGCTGCCCGCGAAGAAGATGGCCAGCTGCGCACCCAGCCCGTTTTTTGCCTATTGCGTACCGAGTTGATGGAAAGTTTGGTCACCTTCACCCACGCTGGCGGCCGGAAAATCGACGCCTGGACGGCACAGCACAAGACCGTAGTCGTGCCGTTTGACTTGCCGCATGACAGCGTAAACGGCTTCTTCAACGCCAATACCTTGGCCGAACTGCACTCGTTAGAGGGGAACGCGTCGTGAAGACCTTGAACCAGATCGCTGCTGAGTTGCAAGGCTACGACCCCCAATCCTTAAGTGCAGCGGGGGTTAATGAATTTTTGTCCCGCTTAGTAGAGCCTGTTACTCAGACTGAAACCATTGGTCTGTTTGACGCCTTGGGCCGCATCCTCGCAGTGGAGGTGGTGTCACCTTTCAGCGTACCGCCCCACGACAACTCGGCCATGGACGGGTATGCGTTCAATGGCGCTTTATTGGCCACTGCAAACGCCCTACTAACACTGCGCATCGTCGGAACAGCTTTTGCAGGCAAAGCCTGGACGGGTACTTTAGGGCCAAATGACGGCGTAAAGATCATGACAGGGGCGATCATGCCCACCGGGCTGGACACGGTTATCCCCTTGGAGTTCACCCAACAAGCAGTGGCTGTGGATGGCAGTGCGTGCATCAGCTTCCCTGCTCGCCTTTTGCAACTTGGTGACAACCGTCGTTTTGCAGGCGAAGACCTGATGCAAGGTCAATCGGCACTTCAAAAAGGTGATCAACTTACGCCAGCAGCACTTGGGCTTCTGGCCAGTTTGGGCATTTCTTCCGTCACTGTGTATGCACAGCTCCGTGTTGCCTACTTTTCTACCGGTGACGAGGTGCTCAGCCTTGGCGACGCTCCGCGTGAAGGTGCTGTGTACGACAGCAACCGCTACACCGTATACGGCCTACTGACGCGTCTGGGATGCAAGGTGATCGACTTGGGAGTAGTGCGAGATGACCCTGTTTTGCTCGAAGCAGCTTTCAATAGCGCAGTAGCTCAGGGCGCGGATGCCGTCATCACCAGTGGTGGCGTCAGTGTCGGTGAGGCTGACCACACCAAGGCGATGATGAAAAAGCTGGGTGATGTGGCCTTTTGGCGCATTGCCATGCGGCCTGGTCGGCCAATGGCTGTGGGGCGCATTGCACAAGAACGACAAGAGGGTAAAGAGGGGAAAGAAGATCAAAAAATTAGCGCTGTTCTTTTCGGCCTGCCAGGCAACCCTGTCGCGGTGATGGTCACTTTTCTCGCCTTTGTGCGCCCTGCTCTGCTGCAAATGATGGGCAGTACGGCTAAACCACCGCCACTATTGAAGGCGCGTAGTTCAGACGCTTTGCGCAAAAAACCAGGGCGTACCGAGTACCAACGCGGCACCGTCAGCACTGCGCCAGATGGCTCGTTGGCAGTGAAAATCACAGGCAACCAGGGTTCAGGCGTGCTCAGCTCCATGGTTCAGGCGAACGGTCTCATCGTGCTTCACCACGACCAAGGTAACGTAGACCCTGGAGACACAGTGGATGTAATGGTGTTCGAGGGTTGCATTTAACACGCTGAGCACTATCTAAGCACTATCTAGCCCAATGTGGCTACAAGCCTAGACCGGTGCGACTGCACCTCCTATTTCAACAAACTAAAGTGCTCCATGACCCAAGCGATCTACATCTCATCTATTCCTCTTTTCAAACAAATGCTGGGTGGCTTAAGTGCCGTGCTGAGCAAAGCTGAAGCCCAAGCCGCTGAAAAGAAAATTGAACCTAACGCGTACCTGCAAGCCCGCCTGTACCCCGACATGTTCCCATTGCTGCGCCAAGTGCAAGTCGCCACTGATTTCGCCAAAGGCGTGTCAGCCCGTTTGGCAGGTGTCGAGGTTCCAGTGCTTAAAGACGAAGAGCAGACGTTTGCTGATCTGCAAGCACGTATCACTACAGTGTTGATCTTTATTGAAGGCTTGGATGCCAAGCTGTTTGATACAGCAGCTACCCGTGAAATCGTTACCCAGGCCGGTACGCCCAAAGAAAAGCGCTTTACTGGTCAGTCGTATTTGGTGAATTACGCCCTTCCCCACTTCTTTTTCCACGTCACAACGGCTTACGCCATCTTGCGCCATAGCGGTGTGGAAGTGGGTAAGAAAGACTACGTTGGTAGCTATTAATTATTAATCGGTAGCTGATGATCGCTACCTGATTGTCTGCCTTACGGTTTTCGCCGTAATGTGATTCTCTTTGGCGCAATTTTTAGCGTGCTGAGCATTCGCCCGCGCCGTGCTACTGCAGGTGGCGAGCCTGCGGTAGCCACTGTTACTTGATTAAGCTGATCGCGCAGCGCTTCAATCGTTGCTTGCAACAGCTCACGCTGCGCCCGTAATTCCGCCACAGTTCCCTCTAATGTGCCCGTACGCTGCCGCAGACTATCAGCCAAGGTTTGATGGTCTGCCTGTTGTTGGAGCATATGCTGGCGGTGCGCTTCAGTGTTCGCCACTTGTGATTGCCGTATTTGCTCAAGTTCTTTCTGGTTCTTGTTGGCGCTGCTCCGTTCGCGGTCAACTTCCAGCATCAGACGTTTCAACTCAACGGCGTGGCGCTCTTCCAAAGTGGTTGCCATTTTGCGTTGCTGCTGTAACTCAAAGGCGCTGCGCTGCTGCGCGGCATTGAATCCGTCCACCAGCGTTTGGCGCTCTCCAGCTTGCGCGTCAACTTGACGCTGCAACGCCACACCCTCCCCCTGCGCACGCGACAGCTCTGCTTGCGTCGCCTGCAACTGCTGCTGCATGGCTTGCTGCGCTTGCCGCACTCCACTAAATTTTTGCTCCAACTCCACAACACGCTGTTGAGCAGCTTGCACCAGTGCATCGGCTTCCAGCATCCTCGCTTGCGCGTCGTTTTGCAAGGACTCCACTGCCTCCAGCGCTGCTGATTGCGCGCGTTGCCAGAGTGCCGCCACCATCTCTCCTGCCGTATCTTGCAACGAGGCGGGCAAATCAGGGTGCTCGATGCGAACCCGGCTTTTGTCACGCAAGGTAGCCCAAAACCGGGTCAACGCCTCGGCTGGCGCGCTCATGCTGCCTTTGCGCACTAGCTGATAGAGCCGGTTCGCTGTGGGCGTAATACCGTAGCGGAAAAACAGCAATACGCAGACTTCCCGATACAGTGCCTGCGTTTCTGGATGTTGAGCCCTTAAAACATCAATTTCTGCCTGCAAATCGGTATCTGTCGGGGTTATAGCTTCGGACATTGGGGTTTTTTGCATGATTCATAAATAATACAACATATTACGTATTTAAATAATATTCAATATAAAATCTATGGACATAATCTTAATAATGTCCATAATTAGTCTATGAACGAGCAAAATCCATATGTTTCAAAGGCTTTAGAGCCTTTCACCTTGCTGACTCTCGACAAATTGCCCATTCCGGCCTTACGCGATGGTCAAGAAATCGGCAAGGGCCGAAATCGTGCCGCCACGTCAGGTCAATTGGCGGCTGTGGACGATCGTTCGGCTGTGCTGGCATGGTTGGCACGCTATGCCGACTCCCCCGCCACGCTCGCCAGTTACCGAAAAGAATCTGAGCGGCTGATGCTGTGGTGTGCTGTAGAGCAGGGTGTGGCGTTGTCTGATCTCACGCATGAGGACTTGCTGGTCTATCAGCGGTTTTTGGCTGATCCTCAACCGGCCGAGCGCTGGGTTTTGCCTTTAGGACCTGAAGGCAAATCGGTGCAAAAACCCAGTCGTGATTCCCCACTCTGGCGACCATTTGCAGGGCCACTGAGCGCAGCTAGCCAGCGGCAAGCGCAGTCCATCCTGAACGCCATGTTCGCGTGGCTGGTCGCTGCGGGTTATTTGGCGGGTAACCCCATGGCGCTGGGGCGGCGTAAAAAGCGGATGCTTGCACCCCGCATAAGCCGTTTTTTACCCACAGCGCACTGGGAAGTCGTTAAAAATACCATTCAAGCGATGCCCCTCACCACCGATCGCGATAAGCGCCACGCCGCGCGCGTACGCTGGTTGTTCTCGTTGTTGTACCTGGGTGGCTTTCGCGTTTCAGAAATTTGCGGTACGGCTATGGGGGGCTTCTTTAGTCGAAGTGGAGCCGATGGCCGCGCCCGCTGGTGGTTGGAGGTCACCGGCAAAGGTGGCAAAACCCGTTTAGTGCCCGCTACTGAAGAGTTGATGACCGAGCTGTTGGTCTATCGAGAAATTAACGACCTCAGCGCCCAGCCTTTTGAGGGGGAAACTACCCCACTGATCTTGCCCGTGATCGGCCCCTTGAAACCCATGGCTCGCACAGCCATCCATGAGATCGTTAAAGCCGTCATGAAAGACAGTGCCACCAGCTTGCGCCAAAAAGGCCCTGAGTTTGAAGCAGCGGCAGCGCACATTGAACAAGCCTCAACACACTGGATGCGCCACACGGCAGGCAGTCATCTGAGTGAAAAAGCAGATTTAAAGGTGGTGCGCGACAACTTGGGTCACGCGAATATCAGCACCACCAGCATCTACCTTCACTCAGAAGACGATGTCCGGCATGACGCGACGGCGGCAGTGCACCGTGTCGGATGGCGAATTACTTAGCGATCAACGCCGTATGACCACCGTGACCTGCTGTGGAGTTCGCGGAACTCAATTCAACCACCTCAGCCATATTCGCGCCCGGCACCGATTTGCGGGCGAACAGCGTGTACATCGTAGGCACCACAAAAATCGTTAGCAGCGTGCCTAGGCTCATACCGCCCACGATGACCCAGCCAATTTGCATTCGGCTTTCAGCACCTGCGCCTTTGGATAGCGCCAGTGGCAATGCACCGAGCACCATAGCGCCGGTGGTCATCAAAATCGGCCGCAAGCGTTGGGATGCAGCTTTGACCAAGGCGTCGCTCATAGTCATGCCACCTTCGCGCAGTTGGTTGGTGAACTCCACAATCAAAATACCGTGTTTGGTGATCAACCCGACCAGCGTAATCAGGCCAATTTGCGAGTACACATTGAGTGAGCCGCCAGACCATTGCAAAGCCAGCAGCGCACCAATCATCGACAGTGGTACCGACAGCATGATGACGAAGGGGTCGATAAAGCTTTCAAACTGAGCGGCCAGCACCAAGAAGATAAACAGCAGTGCCAGTGCAAACACAATCACCAACGCACCTTGCGAGTTTTTGAACTCGCGCGAGGTGCCGTTCAAATCTGTGCTGTAGCCGGGCTTGAGCACCTTGGTAGCGGTTGTATCCAAAAAGTCCAGTGCCTGACCCAATGAATAGTCGGCGGCGAGGTTAGCGGTGATGGATACAGAGCGGCGTTGGCTGAAATGGTTCAGCTCGCGAGGTGCTACGGATTCACGCACTTTGACCAACGTGGCCAGTGGGATCATGGTGTCATTTCGACCCCGGACGAAGATTTTCTCAATGTCGTCTGGTGTATCGCGACCCGTGGCGGCGGTTTGCACAATCACGTCGAACTGCTCGCCTTCGCGCTTGTAGCGGGTGACTTGGCGCCCGCCCAGCATTGTCTCAATTGCACGGGCTACGGCGTCCACACTCACGCCCAGATCAGCCGCTTTATCCCGATCTACATCGATTTTCAGCTCGGGCTTATTCAGACGCAGGTCAATGTCTGCGCTGACGATACCGGGGTTTTTAGCGATTTCGTCCATCATCTGGCGCGAAACCGCTGCAAGATTTTGGTAGCTGTCGGAGGTGACAATTACGAAATTCACGGGACGTTCACGAAAGCCTTGCCCCAAAGACGGTGGGGTTATCGGGAAGGTAGTGACGCCGGGCAAGCTGGTCATTTTGGGCTGCATTTCACGCGCAATGTCCAACGTAGAGCGGGAGCGCTTTTCCCAGTCAATAGCGCGGTAAAACACATTAGCTTGTGAGACGGTGGGATTGCCCGTGGTGACGAAAATACGGTCAAACTCTTTATAACCATCGCCAATTTTTTCCAGCGCATGGACGTATTTTTCGGTGTAGTCCAGCGTAGCCCCATCGGGGGCGGTAACAACAGCGAGCACTTGGCCTCGGTCTTCCAGAGGTGCAAGCTCTCGCTTCATTTTGGGGAAAATAATGGCGATACTGATGGCGCAAACAGCCATCACACCAATCACTAACCAACGCGCATCAAAGAACCAGCGCTTTATAGCAGCGGCTGTGCCAGTTTGGGTTTGTGTCTTGTCATACCGGGTGGTGACGAGCCAGCGCAGAGCTGCTTCGTAAGCGTTCACAAGGCCCACCAAAACGCGTTCCATACCCCGGTCAAACCAGGTGGGATTTGGGTTGTGTCTCAGAAGCAGTGAGCACATCATGGGCGATAGTGTGAGTGCAATAAAGCCTGACACAGCCACTGCACCAGCCAAAGCCAGCGCAAACTCCACAAACAGCCTTCCCGTTCGCCCAGGTGTAAAAGCCAGCGGGGCGTACACAGCCACCAGCGTGAGTGTCATTGCAATTACCGCAAAGCTCACCTCTTTCGCTCCTTTGATGGACGCGCTGAACGGGTCCATACCTTCTTCAATATGCCGATAGATGTTCTCTAGCACCACAATTGCATCGTCCACCACCAGCCCGATCGCCAGCACCAGGGCCAGCAATGTCAGCGTGTTAATGCTGAAACCTGCCAGCGCCATCATCGAAAACGTGCCCACCAGACACACTGGAATGGTGATCACCGGGATGATTGATGCCCTGAGCGTACGAAGGAATACAAAAACCACCAACGCCACTAAAAATACGGCCTCGATGATGGTGTGGAACACGTTGGTGATAGAGCGATCAATAAAGACGGAGTTGTCGTTTGCGACGTCAATCGAGATACCGGGGGGCAAATCGGCTTGGAGCTTGGGGATCATTTCGCGCACACCATTGCTCAAATCCAGCGGATTGGCAGTGGCCTGACGTATCACACCAGCAGTAATGGCGGCACGACCATTAAGGCGCGTAGAGCTGCGTTCATCAACAGCACCCTCTTCAACTCGGCCTACGTCACGGATGCGTACTGGGAAGCCATTGGCATTTTTGATAATGATGTTGGAGAATTGCGCCGCTTTTTGTAAATCAGTTTCCGAGGTGACACTGAATTCACGCTGGGTGGATTCAATTCGCCCTGCGGGCACTTCCAGGTTGCTGCGGCGAATGGCGTCTTCAGCGTCTTGCGTGGTCAGCTTGTAGGCTGCGAGCTTGTCCGGGTCCAGCCACACGCGCATGGCGTACTTGCGCTCACCAAAAATACGCACATCTGCTGCGCCAGAGACAGTCTGTAGGCGCGGCTTAGCAATACGATTTACCAAATCGTTAATCTGCAAAGCGCTCATCGTTTCACTGCTGAACGAAAGCCAAATCACAGGAAATGCGTCGGCCTCGACCTTGGCAATAACGGGTTCGTCAATCGCCTGGGGTAAACGGTTGCGCACGCGGGAGGTACGGTCACGAACTTCAGCGGCAGCGGTATCGGCGTCTTTTTCTAATCGAAAGCGGATGGAGATTTGAGCCTGCTCCGCGCGACTGATAGAGGTAATTACATCCACGGCGTCAATACCGGCGATGGAGTCTTCAAGCGGTTTGGTGACTTGCGATTCCATGACCTCAGCAGAAGCCCCGGCGTAGCGCACAGTGACAGTGACGACAGGTTCGTCAATCTTGGGGTACTCGCGTACCGAGAGTTTGGTAAAACTGACGGCCCCAACGAGCAGCACCAGCAGCGAAAGGACGGTCGCAAAAACCGGTCGGCGAATGGATACTTCTGCGAGTTGCATGGCGCTTCCTTGGGCCTAGCTGGCGCGCCTGAGCGAGCGTGCTGGCAATGTGGGAGGAGCAAACTGGCCCATTCCGCCACTTAGATCAGCCATGCAAGGGTTGGGGCCTGCAGGTGCTTTAGCCACTAATGGTTTGACGGGTACCAGACCCAAAGTGGCCGTTGATACAACTGGTTGAGTGGGTTGAGCTAGTGGTATTGCAGAGGGAGCTGCAGGTTGTATTGCACCAGGCCTGCTGCCCAGCGCCATCACTATTACCTTCGCGCCGTCCTTTTGTACTCGCTGCTGCCCTGCGACCACCACCACATCGCCCTCTGACAAGCCGTCCGTAATCTCCACCCGTCCAGGGCGGCGTATACCGACCTTGACTTCAGTACGTTGTGAAATTTTGCTGTCTTTGTCTGCACCGTCCAGCACCTTAATGACAAACTGGCGTTGGCCCTGAGGCACGATAGCCTCTTCAGGCACGATCAATGCGCGTTCACGCTCGCCAAATACAGCGGTTACACGGGCAAACATGCCGGGGCGCAAGCCCATGGCACGGTTATCAATACAAGCCCGCACGCTAACGGAGCGGCCATTGGCGTCAATCAACGGGTCAATGGCTTGCACCACAGCAAAGAATTTTTGACCAGGCAAGGCGTCCAGATCGACCAAAGCCTTTTGCCCTTTCTTGATCTTGGTCAGGAACCGTTCAGGCAAACGAAAATCGACAAAAACAGCGTCCAAATCCTCCACGTTGACAATATCTGCACCGTCTTTCAGGTAGTCCCCAGGGTTGACTGTGCGTATGCCTGTAACGCCATCAAAGGGCGCCAGGATTTTGAGGCGAGCTGCTGTTGCTTCAGACAAGGCCAGTTTGGCTTGTGATACTTCCAAATTTGCAGCGCTTTCATCGACCGTGCGCTGGCTGATGAAATTTTGTGTTGCCAAGTCCTGGTTGCGTTTGTGGTTTGCCAACGCGATAGAGAGCTCAGCACGGCTTTGCTTGATCTGTGCTTCGGGCAGCTGATCGTCGAACTGCACCAACAACTGACCTTTGTGCACCCGCTCGCCGTCTTTGAAGTTAAGTTGCGTGATGCGGCCACTGATTTCAGGACGCAAAATTACACTTTGGCGCGAACGTAAACTGCCGACAGCTTGGGTGTCGTCAGTGAGTTTCATTACTTCGACTTTGGCAACTTCTACGGTCGGAGGGCGCTGTACGGTGACTCCAGAGGCGGTACCCGCTGGGACTGGACTGGTGACTGCACTGTTATTAAAACCGCCGTCGCCATTAAGGCTCTGGGCATTGTGCTGGAACCACCACGCAGCGCCAAAAGCTGCCGCAATGCCGGTCACGGCCACCAAGGTATAAATTGATTTCGACGCCATAGTCAATGTGGGGCCCAAGTCGCTTGTTCAGGCTTGGGCGGGGCTGTGAGAGTTAGTTTTTCAATATAACAGTCAAGCGGAAATTTCGCACAGAATGATTGATCCAAAAATCTCTTCCAGTCGCCTTAATTCAGGGTAAACCAGTAAGAATTTAGGGTTTTTTCGCGGGTGGTCAATCACTTTTACTTTTTTTTACATTTCATCGACCTAACGCCAAATCCACACCCTTGTTCGCCAGCGCATCAGCCCGCTCATTGCCGGGGTCGCCTGCATGGCCCTTCACCCAGCGCCAGTCGATTTTGTGCCCTCCAGTCTGCACCAAGGTGTCCATCTCTTTCCACAAATCTACGTTCTTCACGGGTTCTTTGGAGGCGGTACGCCAGCCCTTAGCCTTCCATCCATGAATCCATTCGGTAATGCCTTTGAGCACATACTGGCTGTCAACATACATCGTCACTTGGCAGGGGCGCTTAAGGGCTTTGAGTGCTTGAATAACGGCCATCATCTCCATTCGATTGTTTGTAGTCTCGCGCTCGCCACCAAAAAGTTCTTTTTGGTCAGTGGCTGATTTCAGCCACACCCCCCAGCCACCTGGGCCTGGGTTGCCTTTGCACGCACCGTCGGTATAAATATCAATCAGATTCAATTTGTTTTCTCGTTGTAGTCTTTGTAGTCGTTATCGTCGTTTTAGCGTCTACTAGGTGGACGCTGTTCGCTATAGAAACAGGAGCGCCCGCCAACTTGGGTGACGTCTTCCACGCCCGCCGAATCAGTGTCATACCACGCACACGTTTGACAGCAACCACAAAATATACCCCACCCAAAATCGGCCACCAGCGACTGCCAATAGGATCAAGCCACACCGTACGGTCTAGCCAGGGTTGGCTGGTCACCGCAGGGCGATAGCAGCCAAAGCGTACTGATTCCACCTCAAAACTGAGCAGACGCAGCCAGTCACGCAGGCGGCGGTAACCTATCCACTCCTGGGTTTCAGGCACATACAGCTCACCAAAACCAAACCGCTGATAAAGCTGGGTGCGGCGTTGGCGAAGGCCCCATAAGCTTGTAGGATTTAGCCCACAAATTACCACCCGCCCCTCAGGTACGAGCACGCGGTGAACTTCGCTTAGGGTGCTATGTGGGTCGCCGCTTAGCTCCAATGTGTGTGGCAGTGTGACCAAGTCCAGACTGGCTTCAGAAAATGGCAAAGCGTCAAAATCTGTCACAAATGAGATGGGACGGTTTCCATGCAAAGCACCGGTAACCGTGTTGTCCCCGCAATTAGAGTCGTCCAACGCCAGCCAAGGGTGAGGCATGCGGTTGGCTTGGAGTGTGTCGATTTGCGGCAGACCCAGTTGCAGGGCATGGTAGCCAAATACGTCTACCACCGAGCGCTCAAATTCTTGAGTTTCCCAGTTTTTCAGGTATGCACCTGGCGCAGTTCGCAGCCAATCTTGCAGGCGCGATTGCAGAGGTAAACGCAGAGGTGAATGCAAAGAGGATTGCAAAGACGGGTGCGCAGGAACCTGAAAACCTATAATTTCGTCGCTCATGACATTAATTCCACTGCCCGCTTTCACTGACAACTATATTTGGCTGTTGCACAACGACACCCATGCTATCGTTGTTGATCCGGGCGATGCCCAGCCAGTTCTAGCGGCGCTAGACCGCTTAAAACTGCCATTGGTTGCGATTCTAGTCACGCACCACCACATGGACCATGTCGGTGGTGTCGCTCAGTTGCGTGAAGCCACCGGGGCTACAGTTTATGGACCAGCCAATGAAAAAATGCCTGAGCCCTTGCTGCGCCTCATTGAAGGCGACAAGTTGGAGGTACTAGGCCTGCGCTTCTCTGTGATTGATGTGCCAGGTCACACGGCAGGGCATATTGCCTATTACTGTGACGGCGCCGATGTTGAGGGGGGTCGCCGTCCGCTGCTGTTTTGTGGCGATACGCTGTTTTCTGGGGGCTGTGGGCGTTTGTTTGAAGGCACGCCTGCGCAAATGCTGGCTTCACTCGACAAGCTGGCTGCGTTGCCCGCAGGAACTCAGGTTTGCTGCACACACGAATACACCCTCAGTAATTTACGTTTTGCGCTGGCGGTCGAGCCTGACAACACAGCGCTCGCCTCGTACAACTCCCAATGTGTAGCCTTGCGCGCCAACAACCGGCCCACTCTGCCCTCCAGCATCGCGCAAGAGCTGCAAATCAATCCATTTTTGCGTACCCGCCAGCGTAGCATTATTGAAGCAGCTGGCCGTTTTGATGCCACCGTAGCGTCCAACGCCTTTGACTCATCCAGCGAGACTGCCGTTTTTGCAGCCATTCGTGAATGGAAAAACCAATTCAAATGAAATTGCTTCACGTCGCCTGTATCGCCAGCTTGCTGTGGCTGACCGCTTGCGCTAACCAACCTACCGCCGAAGTAGCCTCTTCTCAACTGGATAACAAGGTTGCTGGCACTGCCGACGTCCGACCCAAGCCAGCGCCTAAGACGCCCGTCCCACGTACCGCCATTTATCCAGGTGTCCCCTTGCTGGCTATCACGGCGAACTCGGCTAACGGTCAACCTGTTACTGAAATAAGCCCACCTCGAGACCTGTGGGAACGTATTCGCCGGGGCTATGGCATTCCAAACCTAGACAGCGATCTGGTGCGGGACCGTGAGCAGTGGTACACCGCCCGTCCCGATTACATGGTGCGAATGACTGAACGCGGTCGTAAATATCTGTTCCATGTTGTTGAAGAACTGGAGCGGCGCAACATGCCGACCGAGCTGGCGCTGCTGCCCTTCATTGAAAGTGCATTTAACCCACAGGCTGTCTCCAGTGCTAAAGCGGCTGGGATGTGGCAGTTTGTGCCCAGCACTGGTAAGTATTTCGACCTAAAGCAAAACGTCTTCCGCGATGACCGCCGCGACGTACTCGCCTCCACGCGTGCTGCGCTGGACTATCTGCAAAAACTCTATGGCATGTTCGGTGACTGGCAACTCGCGCTCGCTGCCTACAACTGGGGTGAAGGCAGCGTTCAGCGTGCCATCACTAAAAACCAACACGCTGGCTTGGGTACTACCTACAGCGATCTGAACATGCCGATGGAAACACGGATGTATATCCCCAAGTTGCAAGCGGTGAAAAATATCGTTGCCAGCCCTGAGGCCGTCGGCGTACAGTTACCTGAAATTTTCAACCACCCTTACTTCCAGCAAGTTCCCATCACGCGGGATATTGATGTGGCGCTGGCCGCCAAGTTGGCAGAGGTGAAGTACGAAGACTTCAAAGCGCTTAACCCCTCAGCCAACCGTCCAGTGATCCTGGCGGCAGGAACACCGCAAATTTTGCTGCCTTGGGACAACGCCACCGTATTTCAGCAGAACTTGGAAGCCTACACTGGCGAGCGTTTAGCCAGCTGGACTGCCTGGATAGCGCCCACCACCATGAAGCCTGCCGATGCAGCTCGGCAAGCCGGAATGGGCGAAGCCGAATTCCGCGCCATCAACAACATCCCTCCGCGTATGCTGGTCAAAGCCGGCTCAACCCTGCTGGTGCCGCGCAGCAGTAATCAGCAAGCGGATGTCACGATCAACGTGGCCGATAACGCTCAACTAAGCTTGGCACCTGAAATCGTCTTGCGCAAAACCACGGTGAAAGCCCGTAAAGCTGAAACCGTGGCCAGCGTAGCAAAGCGTTTTAACGTGACGACAAGCAGCGTGGCTGAATGGAATCGGGTGAGCGTTTCAACTGCTTTCAAAACGGGACAGCAGGTGGTGGTATTTTTGCCTATCAAGGCTCAGATAGTGATGGCAAAGAGCATGACTCAACAGCCTATCGCACGCTCAAGCAAGTTGGCTAAAGCGCCTGTACTTAGGCAATCGAACAACAAGACAGTCATTAAAACAGCCAACAAAGCAATGAGCAGCAAAATACGCGTTGCCAAGCGTTGATAGCCTACGACTACTTCAAGCCTTAAATTTTTCCTTGGCTTTACGGACAAACTCATTCGTATAGGTCTTAGCCAGCTCGAACGAATCCGTGCCCATGCTGGGATCAAAACTGACCATGGCTCTTAGCGCTGTTCTGGCAGCCTCTTCTGACAGTAAGCCGTCTAGCGACAAAGCTTCGCGCATATTGTTGAATGCCAACAAATAAAGTGCGCGATCGCCCAGCAAATACGCGTCGGGAACGGTTTGCACCATAGCGCTGGGTCCTGCCTGTTGCAACCATTTCAAACTGCGAACCATAGCGTTAGTCAAAGCCTGCAGGGTGTGCGGGTTCTTTTGCACAAAATCAAGCGGTGCATGCAAGCATCCCGCAGGCATCGGGCCACCAAACACGGCCATCGTATCTTTGAGGGTGCGGGTGTCAGAAATGATTTTTACTTCGCCTTTTTGCGCCAATAAGGTCATCACCGGATCCATATTGCTGATAGCGTCAATTTGGCCACTGCGCAGTGCAGCAAGCGCTCCAGCTGCATTGCCAACGCTTACATAGCTTACATCGCCTGACTTGATTCCAGCACCGGAGAGCAGCAAACTGGCCACCATGCTGGTTGATGAACCCGGGGCGGAAATACCAATTAACTTACCTTTAAGGTCTGCCAAATTTTGATACTCAGGCATCGTTTTGGTAGAAACACCGACGGCAACTTGCGGAGCCCGGCCCTGTAAAACGAAAGCTTGGAAGAACTGGTTTTTGCTCTGCAAGCTCAGGATCTGCTCATATGCACCACTGACTATGTCTGCAGACCCGGCCATCACAGCTTGCAGCGCACGAGTGCTACTCACAAAATCCATGATCTCTACGTCGAGCCCCTCAGCTTGGAAATAGCCAAGTTGCTCTGCGATGGTCAAAGGCAGGTGGTAGAACGTGGATTTACCCCCTACCGCAATGGCGATTTTGCTGCGCTCTAATTTTGGCTCAGCATGCACCACAGGCACCGCAACGGCTGCGGCCAGCAAAAGAGAGGTATTAAAACTGCGGCGTGTCAGCAATCGTGCAGACAAGCCAAGCTCAGAACGCACGTTGTTGGGATAGAACATGGGTAAGTAGGCGTGTTTTTAAATCTGTCTCTAGGTTAGCTAAAACAGTAACAAAATGCATCGGGAACATCCCGAGGGGGTAACTACGTAAAACCAGAGAGTACGAGGTTTTATCGTGAAAAAATACCGAAAATTGGGTTTTAAATTGGATGTAATGAAAAAGCTAAAAAGCTAAAGGACACCTTCAAGCATCGAGGGATCAGCGCCTGTCCACCAATGCATGGGCGATAGTGCCCAAATCCACATACTCCAGCTCGCTGCCTACGGGCACACCTCGGGCCAAGCGAGTGACCAACAAACCCCGGGCTTTCAAAGCCTGGGCAATAACATGGGCAGTGGCCTCACCTTCAGCAGTGAAATTGGTGGCCAAAATTACCTCGCGGACATCAAGTGCGGCGTCTTCGTGGCGGTGGCAGGCACGGTCAAACAATTTTTGCAACCCTATGTCTTTAGGTCCAATCCCATCCAAGGGACTCAAGCGGCCCATCAGCACAAAATACAGACCTTTATAGGCCGACGTACGTTCCAGAGCCCATTGGTCAGCGGGTGTTTCAACCACGCAGAGTTTGCTGCGGTCGCGCTCTAAGTCTAGGCAGGTACTGCACACCTCGTTTTGTGTGAAAGTGTGGCACAGCAAGCAATGCTGCACCGTATTGACCGCGAGGTGCAAGGCTTCAGACAGCGCCAAAGCACCAGAACGATCGTGCTGCATGAGGTGAAAGGCCATGCGCGATGCGGATTTATCCCCTACGCCAGGCAAATGCCGTAGCGCCTGAATCAGCGCATCAAGAGCGTTGTTGGCGTTATGGAGTCTGGCCAATGGGAATGCAGCAGCTTAGCGCTAAGAAAAAACGTAGAACGAACCGTATTCGGTGATCGATCAAAACGGGAACTTCATGCCGCCGGGCAGGCTGGGCATTCCTGCAGCAATCTTGCCCATCTTTTCTTGGCTGGTATCTTCAGCTTTGCGCACGGCTGCGTTGAAAGCAGCAGCTACTAAGTCTTCCAGCATGTCTTTGTCTTCGGCAAGCAGGCTCGGGTCGATGGTCACACGCTTCACATCGTGCTTGCAGGTCATCGTCACTTTGACCATGCCAGCACCTGATTCACCGGTAACTTCGATATTGCCAAGGTCGTCTTGCGCCTTCTTCATGTTGTCCTGCATGGCCTGGGCTTGCTTCATGAGGCCAGCGAGTTGTCCTTTATTAAACATAATTTCCTTGTGAGTTTTAAAAAATTTAAACGTGAAAAGCAACTTACAAAGCAGCTTATCGAGGTTGTGAAGTGAGCTAATTACGTGAGGTATTTAAGCGATCCGGGGACGATTTTCGCCCCAAAATCACGCATCATGTCTTGCACGAAAGGGTCTGCACGCACGATTTCTTCGGCGATACGCTGTTTTTCTTCGTTTACGGCGGCATTGCGTTTAGCCGGGCAATCGACAACGCGACCAATCTCTATGCCCAGCGTGACAGCGTAGCCTGCTGCTGCCAGCGCATTTTGCAGTCGTTCACGACTGTTGGCATGGTTCAACGACTCGCGCTCGACACGCAACTGCCAATGGCCCGTATCGCGACCTAAAAGCTCAGATTGCAAAGCCAATTCACGGGCCATGGCGGTGACGGCTTCTGCGGCAATAAGTTGTTGAACGGTAGCAAACCAGAAATCAGCATCGGAAGAGTCTGCACCAGCATCGGGTACTTCTACGGCCTTACGAGCTGTGTCAAGCACGCTGGACGTAGACGATTCGCGCACTTTAATTGCTATCGTATTTGAAGCATTCGATAGCCAAGTAGCTTGCTCAATAGGGTGGTTTGGCTCAATAACTACATTGAGAGGTGCTTGGTGAACGCTCAAGGTCGTCATTTTCGGCGCTGCAAGGGGAACGGGAGAAGGCCCAGGCTCAGGGATGGGCGCGGCTAATGGGGCAGTAAACGGAACAGCAGCCAGTCTGGTAGTGACAGGTGTTGGCGATGGTGTGGGTAGCTGGAGAGCAGGCCGTGTTGCCTGAGTGATCGATTCAACCGGGTATTGCAGTTGCAGTGTTTTTTTCAGTGTTTTTTTTTCAGCCGACTGGGCATAAATGCCCATTGGCTTGAACGCCAGCAAGCGCAGCAGCACCATCGTTAACGCGGCGTATTCATCGGGGGCCAACCCCAGTTCCCCTCGGCCATGCAGGCACAGGCTGTAGAGCAGCTGGGTTTCATCGGCTGGCATGAACGCCGCCAAATCGGTGGTGGCAACGGCATCAGGGTCGCTCGTGTTGGACACAGCCATCGCTGGCACTGCTTGAAGCACAGCCATGCGTTGCAAGATCAGGCTCATTTCTTCCAAGGTAGACGCTGCACTGAAACCATTCAAGCGTAGGCTCTCCACGGTCTCCACAACCGTATGGCCATCGTTCTGGGCCAACGCTTCAATGAGACGGAACACAAAGGACCGGTCAACGCTGCCCAACATCAAGCGTACCTTGGCTTCGTCTAATGCGCCAGCGCCGAAAGCAATTGCCTGATCCGTTAAACTTAATGCATCGCGCATCGAGCCTCGCGCGGCGCGGGCCAGCAGGCGCAACGACTGCTCGTCAGCGGGCACATGTTCTAAAGCCAGCACCTTGGTCAGGTGCTCCAAAATCGTCTCGGGAGCCATAGGCCGCAGGTTGAACTGCAAGCAGCGCGACAGCACAGTGACAGGCACTTTTTGCGGATCAGTGGTGGCGAGTACAAATTTCAAATACTCGGGCGGCTCTTCCAGCGTCTTCAGCATCGCGTTGAACGCGGTGTTCGTCAGCATGTGTACTTCGTCGATCATGAAGACCTTGAAGCGGCCTTGCACCGGTTTGTAAACAGCCTGCTCTAGGAGCGACTGCACTTCGTCCACTCCGCGGTTAGAGGCTGCATCGAGTTCGGTGTAATCAACGAACCTTCCGCTATCAATATCGGTGCAGGCAGCACATACACCACAAGGGCTTGCCGTAATTCCGCCCATGCCGTCCGGCCCGGTGCAGTTGAGCGATTTGGCCAAAATACGCGACACCGTGGTTTTACCCACGCCGCGCGTACCCGTGAACAGATAAGCATGGTGGAGACGCTGGGTGGTCAGGGCATTGCCCAGCGCTTGAACCACATGCTCTTGCCCAACCATCTCCGAAAAGTTTTTCGGGCGGTATTTGCGGGCGAGTACGAGGTAAGACATAGTAGGAATTCTACGGGACGGAACCGGCGTTTGGGCCCCGACACCTCTTGGGCTTTCGAACGTTAATCGCGAAAATAATCTGTAGCGATGAACTCTTTATGCTGGATTCTTCAATCGCAGCAGCCCCAAGCACAACAGCGCAAGCGCCCCGCCGAAAATCCAGTTGAACAGAATTAACCACCTGTAAATTCACCGCTAGTTACGCAATATTCATCTTAATAATTACCAATTTATTAACCTGTAAATGCAGATCCATCCACTAAGGCCGTCAGGCAAAAACACAAGGCACTGGCAAAATCATATGCACTTCCTCGCCTACAATAGAGGCTGACGGGCCTTCCCGCATGGCGAAGCGGCCAACCGGGTCAGGTGGGGAACCAAGCAGCCCTAACTGTAGAGTCAGTGCCGGGGTCAAGGCTCGTCAACCTTATTTTTCTGTACAGAATCGCAAAAGCCACCTGCAACGCAAGTTTGCAGGTGGCTTTTGTCTTTCGGGGTCGGCTTTACTTGGTTACTGTTACAAAACAATACCTGTCTACGACAGGTATTGCACCACAATCACACCCTACTGATCGAACGCCCACAGGCTAAGCTGGCGGTAAATTCACAAATCTGCCGGGGCATGAGAATTGCGATAATTTTGACTCACTGCGTCTCATGCGAAGTCCATGAGTGCCCCACCAAAAACACCTAAAGAGACACAAAAGCGGCATGTTGTCAGTTAAAAATACCACCAAACACTACGGTCAGCGGCCTGCTCTTAAGGGCGTTAATTTGGCGCTTCCTCCCGGTCAATTTTGTGTGCTTTTAGGGCCAAACGGTGCCGGAAAATCCACCTTGTTTCAGCTACTTACCGGCTTGTTCATGCCCACCGCGGGCGATATCACTGTTGACGGTATTGCGCTTGCAACAAGCGCGCCGCAAGCGTTAGCGCGAATCGGCGTGGTATTCCAGCAGCAATCCTTAGACCTCGACTTGACAGTGCGGCAAAACCTGTTGTTCCACGCCGATTTGCACGGTCTGCCCCGCACTACCGCCAAAACCCGGATCACTGCTGATGCCCAAGGCCTAGGACTCGACAAGGATTTAGACCGCCCAGTGCGTGAACTCTCAGGCGGCACCAAGCGAAAAGTTGAGTTAGTGCGCGCCCTGCTCCATCGCCCTGGCCTGCTGCTAATGGATGAAGCCACCGTGGGCTTGGATCCCCAATCCCGCCAAGAGCTACTGCGCACCGTGCAAAACGACGTCAAGACACGGGGTAGCAGCGTGCTGTGGGCGACACATTGGGTCGAAGAGTCCGTCAACGCGGACCGCGTGATTGTGCTGCACCAAGGCGAAATCATCGCAGACGGTAGCCCGGCGGAAGTCACATCACAGCTGGGTGAAGCCACGTTGGAGCAAGGTTTTATTCAACGTACATCACCGCGTACTGAAACCAAAAAATCAGATGTCCAGCCCGATGGGGCTTGACGGTACTCGGTAGCGTTTGACAATACTTATTAAATGGTCGTCAGCAGCCATAGAAAAAATAGCAAAAAACTTAAGAAATTCAAATAATTCATAGACATGAACCTACTTCTTACCAAACTTACAGCACTAATGGCCCTGAGCCTGCTGTGCTGCACCGTCAGCGCTCAGACGCTGGCTTTTGTTTCTAGCGAAAAGAACAACGCCATCACCGTCATTGGCTTGGCTGACATGAAGCCTCAAGCCACTATCGCCACGTGCCAGCGCCCGCGCCACATGCAACTCAGCGCTGACCGTAAGCAGCTCTGGGTGGCCTGTAGCGGTGACAACGTGGCCGATGTCATTGACATCGCCACGCGCAAATCGGTAGACCGCATCCCTCTGAGTGATGACCCAGAAATGTTTGATGTGTCACCGGACGGCAAAACGCTATACGTCTCCAATGAAGACGATGCGGAGCTGACTGTCATCGACATTCCCAGCAAGAAAATTCGCGGCAAAGTACCCGTGGGCAAAGAGCCGGAAGGCGTGAAATTGTCAGCAGATGGCAAAACTGCGTACGTAACGTCTGAGGTGGCTAACCGGGTTCACGTGATCGACACCACCAGCTTGAAGGTGCTCAAAAGCATCCCTGTTGGCCAACGCCCGCGCCGCTTTGCATTGACGCCTGACGGCAAGGAGCTGTGGGTGACAAACGAGCTGGGGGCTAGCGTCAGCGTGATTTCCACCGTAGAGATGAAAGTCATCTACACGCTGAATTTTGAGTTGAAAGGTGCACGGGTAACAGAGATTACCCCTGTGGGCATCACGATGAGCCGCGACGGTAAACACGCCTTCGTCGCTCTGGGCCGTGCTAATCACGTAGCTTTTATCGATGTAGCCGCGCGCAAAGTTACTCAGCAAGTACTGGTAGGCAAGCGGGCCTGGAACGTGGCGCTGAGCCAGGATGAAGCCAAACTGTATGTGGTGAATGGTCTGTCGGATGATTTAACTGTAGTGGACGTGGCCGCTGCAAAAGCCCTGCAAACCGTACCTGTGGGGCGCGTGCCTTATGCGGTGGTGCTGTACTGATGGGTGCTGTAAATGTAATTAAATTAATAGCACCTACAGCCCTATTGATTTGCATAACAAGTATTTTTAGCCCAGTTTTTGCTGCCAGCTGGTCAGTCACACTGATGGAGCAAGACGGTGCCCCTGATTTGGAACGAAATCGCTTGGAACGCGCCTACCTGGGGCACCTGGGCGGTTCGGTCAAAGCGGCTTTCATGCTGGCGCTGGAGGACGCTCAGTATGATTTTGAGAGCAACAAAACCACCCTGGACTTACGCAATGAGGCAGTTAGCAGCTTAGAGTCCGCCCGTACCAGTGCGCAGAAAGCCGAAAAAACAGGTTCCCAAGCCCTTGTTGTCAATCTTCCCGCCAGCTGGGCAGCCGCAGTCGCCACCGCCGTCAAAATTCCTGTGCTAAACGTGGGTGCCCGAGAAGACATTCTGCGTGGCAAAGACTGCGCGGTGAATCTGTTCCACACCATACCCAGCGAGCGCATGCGTGCCGACGCCTTGGCCCAAGCGTTGGCCAGCCGTAAATGGGGCAATATCCTGCTGCTAACCGGCCCCAGTGCCCGAGATCTTGAGCGCAACGCTGTGGTGTTGGCTTCTATGAAGCGCTATGGCCTAAAACCCGTGGCTGAGCGCCCCTTCAAGATTTCCACCGACCCGCGTGAACGCCAACTCGCAAACCCGCTGCTGCTGACGGCAGGGACTAATTACGACGCTGTGTGGGTCGTGGACAGCGATGGCGAATTCGCCCGTAGCTTGCCTTACGCCACATCAGCTGCCCGGCCAGTAGTAGGTGATGCAGGGCTGGTTGCTGTGGCATGGCACGGACAGTTCGAGCGGTTTGGCGCACCCCAGTTGTCTCGACGCTTCTTAAAAATCGCCAAACGTCCTATGGTTGACCAAGACTGGGCGGCTTGGCTGGCAGGGCGCGCTATTGCCAGCACCGTAGCCGTATTGGTTAAAACCGATGCCACAGCTTTGAAAGAAGGCTTAGCCAAAGCCAGCGTCGACGGCTCCAAAGGTGTGAATTTGCAATTCCGAACTTGGGACAGGCAACTCCGCCAACCCTTGCTGTTGAGCGACGGTCAGGGCGTGGTAGCAATGGCCCCAGTCGATGGCATCTTGCACCCCCGTAATGTGTTGGACACGCTGGGTGCCGACGAGGCTGAAAAACAATGTCAGGCAAAACCATGAACAGCCCAATTACCAGCCCCAAGAGCCGCCCTATGAATGCAACTTCTCCACGTCACCTCTGGCAAGCCATGCGGGCCATCGTTTGGCGCGAACTGCTTAAGTTCTCGCACCAGCGCAGCCGCCTCATCTCTGCTTTGGTACGCCCGCTGTTGTGGCTGGCAGTGTTCGCAGCGGGCTTTCGCAATGTGTTTGGCGTCTCCATCGTTGAGCCGTATGACACCTATGTCTCGTATGACGTTTATATTGCGCCTGGCTTGGTGGGAATGGTGCTGCTGTTCAACGGCATGCAGTCATCGCTAGCAATGGTGTACGACCGCGAAATGGGATTGATGCGACTGCTACTGACTGCACCTTTGCCGCGCTGGTGGGTGTTGGCCTGCAAGCTCAGTGCCACAGCTATGCTGTCGCTGGTGCAGGCGGTGGCCTTTGCCATCGTCGCTTATCTGCTGGGCACCGAATTGCCGCTGCTAGGCAAAAACACCTTTATGCTGCTGATTGCCACAGCTGGCGGAGCCTTGATGCTGGGCGCGGTGGGTTTGCTGCTGAGCGTCCATATCAAGCAGCTGGAAAACTTCGCAGGCACTATGAATTTTGTAATTTTCCCAATGTACTTCATGTCTACCGCGCTTTACCCGCTGTGGAAGTTAGAAGAATCTGGCGCGAATTGGGTCTACCAAATCGCCCGCTTCAACCCGTTTACCCATGCGGTTGAGTGGATTCGCTTTGCCTGTTACGGCAAGGATGCGGGCATCTCGCCGTATGTGGTGCTGGCAACACTGGCGGTGTGCTTTGGTTTTGCCTGCTGGGGCTATGATCCGCAGCGGGGCTTCGGTGCGCTGGCTAAACGCGGTGGAGGAGGTCCAGCATGACCCGATACAGCAGCCCAATGCTGTCCCGACGACGCGCCATCAGTACCCTAATCGCTACCGCCCTCCCCGGTTTATCTTGTCCTACCTACGCCCAAGGTCCTCAGTCAGGCCCCTTCCCCAGTGGTGTCATTACCCTGATCGTGCCTTGGCCTGCCGGTGGTGCTACCGACATCACGCTGCGTCTGCTGGCTGATTTAGCAGGGAAGCAATTAGGCCAAAAAATCATCATTGAAAACCGCCCTGGCGCGGGCGGTAGCTTGGCCATGCCTCTCTTGCAGCAAGCCGCTCCAGACGGATACACGATTGCGCAAATGCCACAACCTGCGTTCCGTGTGCCCTACTTACAAAAAGTCAGCTGGGATCCGATTCGCGACACCACCCCTATTCTCCAGCTCAGCGGAGTCACCTTTGGCATCGTGGTTGCCAGCAATAGCCCGTTTCGCACTTTGGACGATATGCTGAGCTACGCTGTCTCACATCCCGGACTGCTGTCGGTTTCGACCAATGGCAACGGCACCACACCGCACTTGGTCATGGAAGAGCTGATGGCGGGGCGTAACGCTAAATACATCCATGTGCCTTACAAAGGCACGGCTGAACAAATGCTAGCCGTGGCATCAGGCCAAGTGATGGCGGGTGTGAATTCCAACGGCTTTGCGCCCTATGTTGATACGGGTCGACTGCGCCTACTGTGTACGTTTGCCGAAAACCGCACCAAGCGCTGGGCTCAGGTGCCCACGCTGCGTGAGCTGGGTTACGACATCGTAGCCACCTCCCCTTATGGCCTGGTAGGCCCACGCGGCATGTCTGCTGCGGTAGTGCAAACGCTTCACGAAGCCTTCAAAACGGCACTGTTTGACCCGCAGCAAGTGGCTGAGTTGGCCAAGTACGACCAAGAGGTGCTTTACTTGGGGCCACAAGCTTATGGGAAATCCATGGCAGAAATTTATGCGCTGGAAAAGCTCAACGTAGAGCGGCTGGGTATGAGTCGGATCGTCTCCAAGTGATCGCTTTAAGCCAGTGCCCAAATGATGGGCACTGGCAGCGATGCCTTCAGGAGTTCAAGTCGAGCTCGCGAGCTTAGTTGCCCTCAGAGCTTGTACACACCACTCAAGCCTACCAGCCAAGTCCGCCCCATTGCTGGCTCGTAAAACTGCTTGCTGGCTTGATTGACTATGACGGAACCCACATAGTTTTTGTCACCCAGGTTATCCATCCGTGCAAACTCACGCAGTGTCCAATTTCCCAACTTTTGCTTGAATGTGACGCGCGCCGCAACAACGCCATAGCCAGGTGCGAACTGCGTGTTCAGATCGTCAGCCGCTACGCGGCCATTGGCGCGCCATTCCAGGCCGGCTTCGATACCGCCATCGGTTCGGCGCCATGTGAGGTCGGCAAACAGGCTTTGCTTAGGAATACCTGGTAACTGCTGACCAGCAGCCACGGTTTGCGGCTGGTTGGCAGCGAGTGGTGCGCCAGGCGTGCAAGTGGCGAGGTAGCACGACAAGAACGCGTCGTTGTACACCGCATTCAGATAGGTGTAAGCGAGCTGCGTTGTCCAGCCTTTGGCAATGGCGTTAGAGAAGCTCAGCTCAGCGCCGCGCCGTGTGGTGCGGCCCACGTTTTGGAAGCGTGAACGGCCGCTGGCATTACTGAGTACAGCGATTTCGTCGTTGGTGGTGGCCTGGAACAGGGCGACTTGCCAGCGTCGTCCAGCTGGGGTTTGGGACTTCAGGCCCAACTCGACCTGCTGGCTCTGCGAAGCTTTGAGCGTGGTGTTCAGTCCACTGGCGTTCGCGTTGGCGTTGTAGGCTATTTCGTTCAGCGTGGGCGAGTCAAAGCCTTTGCCCGCGGAGGCGTAGACGTTCATCGTCTCGCTCAGGTTGTAGACCAGGCCCACCATGGGTGTGGTGCCGCCGTAGCTGGTGTTGCCGCTGTCATTCGGGTTGCCAGCGGTGATGTAGTGGTCGTCCGAATTCACTCGGATGCTCGAATGCCGCAGTCCGGCGTGCAGGCCTAGAGAGGGTAACGGCCACCATTCTGCTTGCACATACTGGTCGGCTGAGTTGAGTTTGTTGGTTTCATTGCGGCGAAGCACGCCTTGCACGCCGCAGGTGTAAAGCCGCGAGACGCCGTTGACGCACAGCGGATCAGGATTCACGCTGGTGCTGTTTAAAAAGTTGGTGAAGCCACGGCGCTGCTCTGTCATCTGCTCGAAACCCAGACCTACGTTGACCATCAACGGGCCGTTGTCAAGGTTGCGCCGCCATGTCCAGCGCATATCTGTGCCGCCGTAGTTCCGGTCGAGATCCACCACACCGCCGGCCGAGGTAGGTGCGGTTTGGGCGCTAATGGCGGTGGACTGGTATTGCGTCACACCCCGATTTCCGCCGTAGAGCATCAGCTTGAGGGAGTTCTCACTGTCAATGCGGTGGTTGAGGTCAAGGCCGATTTGGCTTTGCTTGGTGGATTTTCGGGTGTTGAAAGTCAGCGCAGCGGGTGTGACGTTGCGCGGGTTGGCAAGTCCCGCCAAATCGAGGCCTTGCGCGTCTTTGGCATTGGGCAAGTCCACACGGTTCAGCACGAGCACAGCCTGCGTATCTTGTCCGAGTTTGAAGCCTAGACGGGCGTTCAAGTTGTCTTTTTGCGCCGCGCTTTGCTGGCGCCAGCCATCAGTGCTGAAGTGCGAGCCGGAAATCACGTAGTTCAGCGAAGGGGTAGAGCCACTTATTTTTTCTTCCATCCGGTACGTCTGGTTGCTCCCGCCTGACACTGTCGTTGACAACAAGGTGTCAGGCCCGCCCTCTTCGCTGGTGACGCTGATGACGCCGCCCGAGGCATTGCCATACAAGGCAGAGAACGGCCCACGCAACACTTCTACCTGTCGTGCTGTAGCCAGATCAATGTGCGACACCTGCCCTTGGCCATCTGGCGAGTTGCCGGGAATGCCGTCAACAAGAATACGCATCCCTCTCACGCCAAAGGCGGTACGGGCACCAAAGCCTCTGCTGGAAAGCTGTATATCTTGCGCATAGTTGTTGCGGTTGTTCGCAACCAGCCCCGGTACGCCGCCCAGCAATTCCGACAAGTTGACGTTCCAGCGGGCGCTATCGGGGTTGGGTGTGATGACGTTGATAGAAGCGGGAACTTCAAACGCTGTGACCTGACTGCGCATTACGTTGACGATGACTGGGGACAGTGTTGCGTCAGGTGGTGTGGCGTTTTGTGACCATGCTGAAGAGCAGGTTGCAGCCAATACTGACAAAGTGATGCGACCTGGAATCAATTGAGATTGAGGTCGCGTTTTTTTTAAAGTCATGCGTTGCTCCGTATTGCGCATTGATAATTTTGAGGCCTGAGTGTGCAGCAAACACGCCTATCCCCGCATCAGGCCATAAGGCGTCGTTTTAGTGTTCTAAATCGAGACAGTTTTACGGCATTGAGCTGCCTTGCACAGGATGTGGTAACTTGTGTGCAGGGTTAAACAGCGCTAAAAACTGAGCAGGCGACGGTCTACGCCGCTAAATACCTGACCACACCGAGTCCAGCAGCCCGACCACTGGCCAGACTCGCCGTCATCAAATACCCCCCAGTGGGTGCTTCCCAGTCCAGCATCTCGCCTGCGCAGAACACGCCGGGAACAGATTTCAGCATTGCCTGGGTGTCCATCGCATCCCATGGGACACCGCCTGCAGTACTAATAGCCTCGTCAATTGGGCGTACAGCTGTGACGCGAATCGGGACGGCTTTGATCGCGGCGGCCAGTTTGGTCAGATCAGCCATATCTTCTTTGCTCAGCAACTCATGCAAGATGGCGCTTTTAATACCGTCGAGATTCAGGCGACTCTTGAGGTGACTGCTCATCGAGCGGGAACCGCGTGGATGTTTGACTTCGGCGAGTACGCGTTCCGAGGTCTTGTCGGGGAGTAAATCGAGATGGAAGGTGGCGCTTCCGGTACGGGTGATCTCATCGCGTAGCAACGCGGACGCGGCGTAAATCAAACTGCCCTCTACGCCATCGACGGTCGCGACGAATTCGCCTTTGCGGCTGAAGCTTTGGCCTAGGCTGTCGGTAAAGCGGATGGCGACAGATTTGAAGGGCTGACCGGCGAAACGGGTACTGAAATGGTCGCTCCAACCGGTGGCTACCGCACCGCTAGCGGCATCGACATAACCCACCTCAAAACCGCAGTTGGAAGGCTGAAGCGGCTGCACAGCAACGCCGCGCTGCTGCAACAACGAGACCCATGCACCGTCAGAACCCAATCTGGCCCAGCTGCCTCCGCCCAGCGCGAGGACGACAGCATCGGCACGGTGAGTGGTCGTGTTGCTGTTGGTGCTGTTACCGGTATTGCTACCCGAGGTGGTGAATTTCAAACTGCCGTCTTCGGCCCAGCCCGTCCAGCGGTGGCGCATGTGAAAACGCACACCGTTGCCCGTACCGGGGTGGCGCAGCCGGTGCAGCCAAGCGCGTAGCAAAGGCGCGGCTTTCATGTCGATAGGAAATACGCGGCCCGAGGTGCCAACGAAAGTGTCCACGCCCAAACTTTTGGCCCATTCTTTGATCTGCTCAGGGCCAAAGTCGTGCAGCAAGGGCGAAAGTGCCGTTTGCGCTTGCGATGCGGGGCCGAAGCGGGTCTCAAACAGAGTCAAGGGTTCGGAATGGGTGAGGTTCAACCCACCTTTGCCCGCCAAAAGGAATTTGCGCCCGACGCTGGGCATAGTGTCAAACAGGTCAACGCTGATACCTGCGTCCATCAGCGTTTGGGCGGCCATCAGGCCTGCGGGCCCCCCGCCAATGACGGTGACAGTTTGGGTGGCTGTAGATTTTTCAGTGTTCATTCAGTTCAATCAATTCAATCAAGCGGCCTTGCGGCGTTAAAAAGGCAGCTTTAACGCTTTGGCCTGGGGTGTTTTTTTGAACGGCGCTGCGGTAGCCGTGCAGCTGTGCACGGTATTCAGCGTCGCGCAGTGGGTCGGCTGTGGACTTGTAATCCAGCACCCACCAAGTTTGCGTATCACTGCGTTGTACCAGACGGTCGATGCGACGTTGCTGACCTGCGATGTTCAAGGGGGCTTCGTTGGCTTGCCATGCGATGAGGTTCACGTCCCACACCCAAGCGGCATCGCCTTCGCGGATGGCTTGGGCACCGTGGCGAGCTTGGGCAGTTTGGACGGGGCTAAGGTCAAACGCCAGGGCTACGGCGGCAATTTGGGTGCTAGTCCAGAGGTTAGCGGGCAGGGTTGAAGTCAACGGAAGCCATTCCAGCAAGCGGTGCATGGCTTGTCCGATCCGGGCTTCGGTGTCATCTGGTTTTTTGCTTGCTATTGATTCTATAGCAGTCATCGCTGTGAGTGTTTGCAGTGCTTTGGTATGTGGCAGTTCGGGTAATAAAAATACCTTAGTTGTGGGTTCAGAGGGTTCAGCGGATGCCGTGGTAACACCCGCTGGGGCCGCAGGATCTGCCTCGACATTTACTGCCTTTGTTAGCGGGTGCACCCTCGCCCACCAGCTGCCTACATCAGGCCGGGCGGGGGTGGCAGACGACAGCACCAGCGTGTGGCGGGCGCGGGTCATGGCGACGTAGAGGGCGTTAAGTTCTTCGCGTTTGCGGGCGGCCTGCTCGGTGGCGAGAGCCGTGGCATTACACAACGGGGGACGAGTCTCGCCAGCGAGGAAGGTGAAACGGGTGGGTGCTTTTGCCTCGCCTGGCCAATCGACCAGTACCCCCATGGTTTCAGCCTTCGCTGGCGTGCCGTCGGTGTCGAGCAGCATGACCAGTGGCGCTTCCAGGCCTTTCGCACCGTGGACGGTAAGCAACTGCACCGCGTGGGCGTTGGCAGTGGTGGGGGCTTTGACGCGCCCGCCTTTGAGGGCACGCACCAGCGCGTAGGGTGTGGCATAGCGGCCTCCATCGAACTCCAGCGCAGCGGCGAGCAACGAGCGCAGGTTAACGATGACACGCTCGCGGGCCGCCACCGGAGCCGCTGCGGCAAAGCGGGCCAGCACGTCGCCGTGGTGGTAGATGGCGTGCAGTGCGTCGTGAGGTGGCAGCGTGGCGAGCCAGCCTTGCCATTGAATCAATTGTGCCGATAGCGCAGGCCAATCCTGCACACCGTGCTCTGCTTTTTGAAGTAACGAGAACCAGGATGGCGTTGTACTGCCGCCCTTATCGCCTTTGCTGCCCTTTTTAGCTTCTCTGGCCAGCAGCGCCAAGCCGATCAGATCATCATCATTACAGCCAAACAACGGCGATTTGAGCGCCTGTGCCAGCGCCAGATCGTTGGTGGGTGACAGCAATGCGTCGAGCAGTGCAACGATGTCTTTTACCTCGGGCGCATCGCCTAGCTGGTTTTTTTCAGGTTGCAACGCGGGGATATGCAGGCGGCGTAACTCGTCTTGCATCAGCGTGAGCGCAGCGCGCTTGCGGGCCAGTACCATGATCTGCTGGGGCGCTAACGGGTTACCTGCTTCCGCCATACGGGTTGCCAACCACGCCGCAGCTTGGCGGCATTCAAGCGTACCGCGGGTTTCTTCGGGAACTTCACGCGGGGTGCTGAGACTGTCCCGCCAGCGCGTGATGTCAGCATCGTCGTCACTGCCTTTGCCCGCATCGGTGGCAATAGCAGGCAGACTGAGCACCGCGCCGGTGAATGTGGAATCGGTGGTGTGCGTGCGGAAGTCGGCGTAGTCACCGACATCCTGCGCGGCGAGCATCACTGTGTTGACGGTATCGACCACCTGAGTGGCATTACGCCGGGTGTGATCGCAGCTGAGCAAATCGCCCTGCAAACCTTCGCAGACATAGGCTTGCGCGGCCAGAAATACCTGTGGTTCAGCACGGCGGAAGCGGTAAATGCTTTGCTTGGGGTCGCCCACGATAAATACGCGGGGTGCCTCACCACTGCCGCTGCCCGCGTAGCTGCTGAGCCACGCGAATAAAGCTTGCCATTGCAATGGACTGGTGTCCTGAAACTCGTCAATCATCAGATGCCGAATGTTGGCGTCCAGGCGCTGCTGGAGCCAACCGCTCAGTTCGGAATGGGCGAGCATGGCTTGGGCTGCGCGTTCCACGTCGTTCATGTCGATCCAGCCGCGCTCGCGCTTCAGGGCGGTAAAAGCTGTCAACAACACGCGGGTCAGGCGGGCCATGCGCTGCTGATGCGCCCAAGCCTGGGTCTGCGTACGGGCGCTTTGCAGGGTGACGGCCAAGTCTTGGGCAATGCGCACCTGATCGATATTAGGAACTTTCTCGCTGAATTTTCGTGGTGTACCTTGCGCTGTCAATAAGGCGGACAGGGCGGCATCGAAGTCTCTGGCGGTGAGCGCTTGTTCCAGCTTCGAGCCAAAGGCGGCGAAGCTGACGGCGCTGGCACGGCCCAGGTTAGAGGCTGCGGCATCGAACTCAGCACGGTAAACGCCACCGGGAGCCAGCGCGTCTTCAAGTGCAGCAAGTCCAGCCAAAGCCGGGAAGAGCTGGTCTGCGGTTTGGACGGAAGCATCCACCACACCGTTGGCATCGGCCAGGGTGAATTCCACACGTTTGCTCAAGGCGGAGGCAAGTGCCCGCAGGGTTTGAAAGCGACCATGGGCTTCAACAGTGGCTGTGAAATCGGCCAGCAGCGTGGCGTCTTGTGTGAGCGTTTCGAAAAAGCGGGGCCAGACTTGACGAATGGCGTCGGTGTCGTCTTCCAGCAGTTCGTAGACGCTGGGCAAATTGAGGTCTTGGAGCAACGCCAATGGGGCGGTGCGCAGCAGAGACGCAAACCAGCTGTGAAAGGTGCGAATTTGCACGGGTCGGCCTGCTTCGAGCACGGTTCGGTATAAGTTTTGTAGCGCGTTGACAGCGTCTGCTGTGCGCATACCGCCTTTTTGCTCTGAAAAACCGCGTGCTCTCAGTTCGGCGATTAATTTTTCAGGTGATGCGTTTGCGAACTCGGCCAGCCACTCGTTCAGGCGCTGGCGCATCTCACCTGCGGCTTTTTTGGTGAAGGTGATGGCGAGGATTTCATGGGGTTGAAGGGGGGCCTTATCGGCCCTGCCCTGCCCGCCTTCCAACAAAGCCCGCAGGATGCGGGACACCAGCATCCATGTTTTTCCAGCGCCTGCGCAGGCCTGTACGGTGACGCTGCGGCGTGGGTCACAGGCAATTGCATAAAACGCCTCTGCGGTAACGGGATGGCCGTTGTGCTGGTAAGCCGGTGTGTTGTTACCTGTTGTCATACCGTTTGCTCCCAGAAATCTTTGCGGCAAAGGCCACGGGCGGCGCAGTAGTCGCAGGCGACGCCCTCACCAAGCGCGGCCAAGACGGCCCCATTTGCTATGCGCTGCATGTCGTCCAGAATGCCTGTAATCAGGGTGTCACGGGTGTCCACAACGTCGGCTTGCTCGATCAACTGGGTACCGTCTTTTTCGTTCAGGTTGAGGTAGGCCGCACGAAGGCTGTCATCAGGCAGCAGTGCTGCGTAGAAGGCGATTTGGGTGTCTTCCAAGGGATTTTTCAGGCGCTCTTTGGTTTTGATGGGGGATTCGGTTTTGTAGTCGAGCAAAAACGCGGGTGCGTCTTGGGTGGATGCGCTGGCATCAATGCGGTCAATGCGGCCTATCAACGTAATCGGGCCTAAGCCCATTTCATGCCAGGTTTCAGCGCTGACGAAGTGAGCGCCGGTGGCTTCAAACTCTGCCAGCCAGTCAAGGTAGCCATCGCGCAGACGGGGCCAGGCGGCTTGGTAGGGCAGGAATTCGCCGGCGCTGAATTTGCGCCGCTCACTCACAGCCTCAGCGCACTGGTCGAGCAGCGTGCGACGGGTGGGCAAATCAGCAGGTAAATTGGCAGGTAATGCCATTGCTTGATGAAAGTCTTTCAGCACCTCGTGCAGCCAGTCACCGAAATCGCGCTTCTCTAATTCGGAATCCAACTCGCTGGCTTCCTTCAAACCCAGTTGGCGCAGGGCGAAAAAGCGGTAGGGGCAGTGGCGCAAATCCTCGTAAGCACTGGCGGAAAGGCGCGTTACGGGCACCGTTTGGCCCCGTGGGCGAGGTTGAAGCGTCGGGGCTGCGGTGATGGCACGGTGATTTAAAGCGTTCAGGCCTGGTGTGCGGTCTTCGTCTTCATGGATAGCCACTTTATTCATAGCATGCCCTGAAGGTTGTGCCAATAAATGCAGTTGCAGTAAGGGGCTGGGCAGCAGGGTTTCGCCACCACTGTCGGTCTTGCGGTAGAGCAGATCAACGCGCTGGCACTGCAGGGCCTGCTGCCACGCAGCGCGCAGCATGGCGGCACCCTCTTCGCGGGTTGGCAGACCAAGTGCAATGCGCTCTGGGCCCGTCCAACTTCCAGGCAGCTCGGGCGAAGGACTGAGGCGCACTTCGTCGCAAGCAGGCAGCACGACAGCATAAAAGGGACGTGCCAAAAGTTGGCTCAGGGGCAGGATGACGACATGGCTGTCGCCCACCGATGGGGGTAGGTAGCTGGACGCCTCCAGCGCATGGCGCACCCAAGCAATGAATTCGTCCAAGCGCATTCGCCTGGAAGCGAGCGGCCAATCTCTTAACGCCGTCTGGGCGGCGTCGCTCAGGTGCAAGGCGGTGATGAGCTCTTTGGCCGCGCTTTCTTGCTGCATCAGGGGCCAGACCCCGCTGATTTGCAGGTGTGTCACCACGTCAACCCACCATTGGCGCAGTGGGCGCGGGGACTGCATCAGGGCGAGTTGCTGCTGCAAACCTTGGACAAAGGCGATGAGTTCGTCGGGCGGTGCAACCTCATCCTCTGTCGAAAATTTGGCCGTTTTACGCGCCAGCACAGACAACACCGACATATCGCGGTCACGCCACAAGGTACAGCGGGCTTGTCGGAGCAGGTTTTCCAAGCGACCGACCAGCGGCTCAGGGAAAGCGGGTGAGTTTTTCAGCCAGTCCAGCACCGCGTCGCTGCTCGCTTGCCATCCACAGGCTTGGAGCTGCGTCATCAACGTGGCGGCGGCGCGGGTTGTCGAGAGCGTCCAGCCGGTTTCGTCGCGAATCGACAGGCCATGGGTTTCCAGCATGGCGCGTACGCGGCGGGTAAGCGTGCGATCGGTAGCGATAAAGGCTATGGGGGGCAGCTTATCCCCTGAGTCCTCTGAGCTCGCTAATTCGCGGGTTTCCACATGACGCAGCACGCAGGCGGCGGCCCACAGTGCTTCCTCCTCAAAATCCAGCGCAGCATGGGTGTTGATAGCGCCTTGAGGGGCTGTAGCGACCAGGGGCATGTGGACGGCTTTGTCACCAAACTGCGCGGCTAAGGCCTCAGAGAGTGGGTCGTCTTGAAATCCCTTGAGGACGATGAGGCAGTCCACGTTAGACATTAACTTTAAGGATGCACCCTCCCCACTTGCCCAAAGCACATCGGTGGCATAAGACGAGCTGGAGGCCCACACCAGCGCCACACGCGTTACGGCGGACTCCATGCGCAGGGCTTGCACCGGTGGGGCATTGGTCGTATTGAGTTCATCGAGCGCTACCCGCACACCAGCGGCCCAGGTCAGACGCTCGCTGGGGGGCACGGCTGCGGCACGGCCAGCCATTGGGCCACAGGCTTGCAGCAGACGCGGCATCAAATCAACGTCAGTATCGTTGTCGGTATTGGTAAAACCTGTGCGCTCCAGCAGGCTTCGGGCTGTCAGGCTGTCAAGCGCGGCGTCAAAGCGGTAGTCATCCCCCAGCACGTCATTGTGTTGCGCAGGTGACAGCGTACCTGCCTCAGCACCGAGCGCAAGCGCCCAGTTTTTTGTGGTCTCGAACCTGGGAGAAAAGCCATCAGGCCAGGCTTGCGCCCAGAGTCGGTTGACAAGCGCCAGCAGCTGGCCATAGGGCAGCAGCACAACGACACGAGAGGGATGAAGACCTCGCTGCGCGATTTCTGCGGCGATGCGGGTCAGCAACCCGCCTTCAGTGGACAACCACACCGTGCTGTTTATAAGGGAGTCTGTACGGGAATCCAACGGATTTTCTATCGAAGTCATAGCCTGATGCTACAGGCTCACCAGGGGCTGTAGCCCTTGCTTTCTGTCACAATGTCTCCAGTTTTTATCCAGAGTAAACCACACGCATAAAGTGGCCTCTGTTCCGCTCAGAACCTCACAGACCCAACGCCGAAAGATCACCATGGCTAACGAACTCATCAAACACACGACTGACGCTACCTTTGACGCGGATGTCCTGAAATCTGCCCAACCTGTTTTGGTGGACTACTGGGCTGAGTGGTGCGGCCCTTGCAAAATGATTGCGCCTATCCTTGACGAAGTGGCTACCAGCTATGCAGGCAAGTTGCAAATCGCCAAGATGAATGTAGACGACAACCGCGATATTCCCGCTAAATACGGCATCCGTGGCATTCCTACGCTAATGTTGTTCAAGGGGGGTGAGTTGGCAGCCACCAAAGTGGGCGCACTGAGCAAGGCGCAATTGACCGCTTTCATTGACCAGCAATTGGTTTAAGTCATTCATCCAAAACTGAAGAACTTAACGTTCTTCAGTTTTAAGCAACGGCAAATCCCTAGATTCCCGCTCTTGCAAACCCATCCCATTAGTTTCCTGTCATAATTCTTAGGTTCGCTGTAAGGTCTATAGGACTAGCAGTTCGAATATTGGATTGTTGAAGCCCTTATGACCTTGGCGCTTCCCTCAACTCCAAAACCCATCACACTCTTCAACGTTCCGCGCTTTTCCATTCCGCGTTACCTCTGTTACCTCACTTGAGCTCCTGTACGGAGTAAAAAATGCACTTAAACGAACTCAAGGCACTGCATGTGTCTGAAGTCCTCAAGCAGGCTGAAGCCCTTGAGATTGAAAATACGGGCCGTATGCGCAAACAAGAGCTGATGTTTGCCATCATCAAAAAGCGTGCCCGCGCTGGTGAGCAAATTTTTGCCGACGGCGTGCTCGAAATTTTGCCTGACGGTTTCGGCTTCTTGCGCAGCCCGGACACCAGCTACACCGCCAGCACCGACGACATCTACATCAGCCCCAGCCAGGTACGCCGCTTCAACCTGCACACTGGTGACATGATTGAAGGCGAAGTGCGCACGCCTAAAGACGGTGAGCGTTACTTTGCGCTGACCAAGCTCGATAAAGTCAACGACGGCCTGCCTGAAGACAACCGTCACAAGGTGATGTTTGAGAACTTGACGCCGCTGTTCCCCAAAGAGCAGTTCCGCCTAGAGCGCGATACCAAGAGCGACGAGAACATCACTGGCCGCATCATTGACATCGTGTCACCTATCGGCAAAGGCCAGCGCGCATTGATCGTCGCCCAGCCAAAGTCGGGTAAGACGGTGATGATGCAGCACATCGCCCACGCTATCACCGCAAACTATCCTGACGTTCACCTGATGGTGCTGTTGGTAGACGAGCGCCCTGAAGAAGTAACTGAAATGCAGCGCACGGTGCGCGGTGAAGTTATTGCTTCAACGTTCGATGAACCTGCAGCGCGCCACGTGCACGTGGCTGAAATGGTGATTGAGCGCGCCAAGCGCTTGGTAGAACTGAAAAAAGACGTGGTGATCTTGCTGGACTCGATCACCCGCCTCGCTCGCGCTTACAACAATGTGGTGCCCTCAAGCGGCAAAGTGCTCTCCGGCGGTGTAGACGCGAACGCGTTGCAACGCCCCAAGCGCTTCTTTGGTGCGGCACGCAATGTGGAAGAAGGCGGCTCGCTCACCATCATCGGCACGGCTTTGGTTGATACCGGCAGCCGCATGGATGAGGTGATTTTTGAAGAATTCAAAGGTACAGGCAACAGCGAGATTCACCTTGAGCGCCGCTTGTACGAAAAGCGCGTTTTCCCTGCAATCAACTTGAACCGCAGTGGTACCCGCAAGGAAGAGCTCCTGCTGTCGCCCGAAGTGCTGCAAAAGAGCCGTATCCTGCGCCAGTTCATGTACAACATGGACGAGATCGAATCGATGGAATTGATGCTGAAAAACATGCGTGCCACGAAAAGCAATGTCGAGTTCTTCGACATGATGCGTCGCGGTGGCTAATTAATCTACCTTCGTCATATAATCGAAGGCTTTGGCGAAAAGTGCTTGGCAATGGTTGCATAAGTGGCTCTCGCGTTTGAAACTCAAGGAAACCCCATGAAAGCTGGAATTCACCCCAACTACCGCGAAATTTTGTTTGTTGACTTGTCCAACAACTTTAAGTTTGTGACCCGTTCTTGCGTTAGCACCAAGGAAATGGGCAAAACCGAAGACGGCCGCGAGCTGCCTATGTACAAGCTGGACACTTCCAGTGAGTCACACCCCTTCTACACGGGTACACAAAAATCCGTGGACAACATGGGTGGCCGTGTTGAGCGCTTCCGTAAAGCTTTCGGCAAAACCACCGTGTTGCCTGCTGCGCCTGCTGCTGCAGAATAAGCAAGGCCTGCACTGGTACAAAAAGGGCAGCGTGGGCAACCACGCTGCCCTTTTTATCGTTTAAGTAGGTCGCGATTGACAATCTCCCGATGAATTCCCCCAGTCCTGCTCTGGTTGCCCAGAGTGCCGTGCGCCGTTTACCGCGTTTGGCACTGTGGTTACTGTGCCTTGCCTTTGTACTACCCGGTTTCGTTGGCCGCGAGCCTTGGCGCAGTGCGGACATCATGGGGTTTGGCGTGATGTGGGAAATGGCGCAAGGCACCGCCTCATGGTTGAATCCGCAACTGCTAGGCTACCCCACACCCATAGACGCACTGCTGTCGTATTGGTTGGGTGCATGGGCCATACAACTCAGCTCATCTTGGTTGCTGCCTGATATAGCAGTGCGAATTCCCTACATTCTCTTGTTGGGTACTGTGCTGATGGCTACTTGGAATGCCGTCTATGGCTTGGCCCGCACGCCGAAGGCCCAGCCCGTCCTGTTTGCGTTTGGTGGCGAAGCGAGTCCAACGGACTATGCCCGTGCTATGGCGGATGGCGGTTTACTGGCCTTGCTTGCTTGCTTGGGCTTAGCACTGCTGGCCCACGAAACCTCAAGCGCATTGGCGCAACTGGCCTTCGTTGCACTTAGCTTTTTTGCCGTAGTGCATTTATTGCGTGGTAAGAATTTTGGCGGTATTGCTTTGCTGGTAGGTTTAGTTGGTTTGGCGCTTTCAGGCGCACCAACGGTGGCGACGCTATTGGGTTTGGGCAGTACTGTCATCATTGGCTTTAGCCCCGCGATACCTCGTGGCAAGAGCACAAAGCTTGATTCCGGTCATTCAAGTGCAACGCCGTCAAGAGCCGCTCTGTTAACCACATTTTCTTTGCCTAATGCGGGTATCGCTGCGCTCATCGCGCTGTGTACTGCTGGCGCAGTGAGTTTGGCGTGCAGCCTGGATTTATGGCAATGGCGACTTGAAGCACCACGGGGTGACTACCAAAGTGCCAAAGGCTTGGCGCGCTTGCTGCTTTGGTTTGGCTGGCCTGCTACGCCACTGGCTGCATGGACGCTATGGCGCTGGCGTAAGCTATGGCGCAGTCCTCACCTGGCTTTACCGCTATGGTTTTTAATGGTTGCTTTGGGTACCACGCTGTGTACGCCGTCGGCAGACCGTTCGCTGTTGCTGGGCTTGCCTGCATTGGCTGCACTGGCTGCATTTGCCTTGCCCACGCTCAGCCGTACTGTGACGGCGCTGATTGACTGGTTCACGTTGCTGTTTTTCTCAGGCTGGGCGATCATTGTCTGGGTGGTCTGGATCGCTATGCAGACAGGCTTCCCAACCCAACCTGCCGCCAACGTGGCACGACTGGCGCCAGGTTTTGTACCTACGTTTTCGCCCTTGGCGTTCACGGTTGCGCTTGCAGCCACTCTGGCCTGGATCGCCTTGGTACGCTGGCGTGTAGGGCGGCACCGTGCTGCCATCTGGAAAAGCCTCGTACTGCCAGCATGTGGCGCAACTTTAGGCTGGGTGTTGGTGATGACCCTATTACTGGGGCCTTTGAATTTCTCACTCAGCAATACCCGCTTGGTCGAGCAGCTGACCGCTATCACCGACGCGGTACCCGGTTGTGTCGAATCCCATGGTCTTAGCGCAGGATTGGTCATAGGCTTGCGTTACCACGGCCAAGTACAAGTTGAAGACCAAGACAGTGGCTGCCCTTGGTTACTTTCCAACGAGAACCCTGCCGACCTTAGCCCCGGTGTAAATACGCTACGCTGGGTGCAGCAAGGCCCCATACTTTCTGGTCCACGCGGCGGTGAAGCGGTGCAAGCTTATCGGCGCTTGATTGCAGCACCTTGATACATGCCGGGTACCATTGGATCATGTCTGATGTATCTGTTCGCCCAACTTCGCCACGTGATGTAGACGCTTTGCTGCGTTTACAGGAGCGTGTTTACCCAACTATCACCCCTTGGCGGCGCGACCAGTTGGCGCACCAGTTAACGACCTTCCCGGAGGGGCAGTTGGTGGCCGAACTTGGTGGCCAGATCGTGGGCTGCGCCAGCGCTTTGATCATCATTTGGGACCAATGGTCAGATGAGCACACGTGGAAGGAAATTACAGCTTCAGGCACTTTCCGTACCCATAATCCCAATGGGTTAACGCTGTACGGTGCTGAGGTTTTTGTCGATCCAGTGCTGCGAGGCAAACATATTGGTCATGCGCTGTATGCAGGGCGGCGTGCGTTGTGTCAAAAGTTAAATCTGCGCCGTATCATTGCGTGTGGCCGTTTGCCTGGTTACCACCTCTTGGCGAGTGAGATGTCGGTAGAGCTTTACGCTAAAAAAGTCCTATGGGGTGACCTGACCGATCCCGTTTTGAGCTTTCAGCTGCATGAAGAGTTTCGCTACTGCGGCATCATGCAAGATTACCTCCCTGAAGATGACGAATCCTGCGGACAAGCGTCCCTGATCGTCTGGATCAATCCCGAGTACGTCCCTGCAATGCAAACAGCTGCGCAACTGCTAGCCCATCTCAAATGATCTTGAGCGATGAAAGGAACATGATGTCAAAAAGCCCGGCCCCAAACCCTTCGCTTAAACCCAACCAAGGCATGGTGCGCATTGCTGCAGTTCAGTATTTGCTGCGCGCCATCAACGACTGGGATGGGTTTGAGAACCAAGTTCGATTTGTGATGAAAGCTGCTGGAGAATACAAACCGCAGTTTGTAATGTTTCCCGAAATTTTCACTACCCAGTTGCTGTCCTTTATGGACACCAGCGACTTGACCAAAGCCGTGCGCAATATGCACGACTTCACCGAGCGCTACGTAGCCCTGTTCAAGGAGCTGGCCGCCAAATGGGATGTTCACATCATTGGCGGAAGCCACCCCACGATTACCGACGGCAAACTGTTGAACACCGCTTACCTGTTCACGCCTGAAGGCGGTGTGTTCACGCAAGACAAAATTCACCTGACACGCTGGGAAAAGGAAAAATGGAAGGGGGACCCTGGTCACCACCTGAAAGTTTTCGATACCCCATATGGTCGTATCAGCATTTTGATTTGCTACGACATTGAGTTTCCTGAACTGTCGCGCAAAGTATGCGAGCAGGGTGCAGATATTATTTTTGTGCCCTCCTGCACCGATGACCGCCAGGGTTTCTGGCGCGTGCGCTACTGCTGTCATGCCAGAGCCATTGAAAACCAAGTCTATGTGGCGGTAACCGGTACGGTAGGCAACATCGCTGTCGAAGGCTTAGGAATGCATTTCGGACAAGCAGCCATCATCACGCCCTCCGACTTCCCGTTTGCCCGTGACGGTATCGCAGCCGAAGGGGTTCCCAACATGGAGCAAATCGTCATCGCCGATGTGGACTTGGCCAAGCTGGTCAACAACCGGGTTAATGGCACAACCATTCCGTTGTACGACAAACGGGTGGATGTTTATGACAATGATGTTGAAATCATAGCGACGGTAGTTGGATGATTTTTTTGGGGCAAGGTGCCCCGTTTAGCGCACCCGCGCTACCGGCACCACAATCGAAAACTTTGACCCTTGTCCTTGCACGCTGCTGATTTTAAGCTCTGCCCCATGGCGTTGCAGAGCATGCTTAACAATCGCCAGTCCTAGCCCTGTGCCACCCGTTTCACGCGAACGGCTGCGATCCACACGGTAAAAACGCTCCGTTAAACGGGGTATATCCTCAGGTGCGATACCCGGGCCAGAGTCTTGTACGCAAAAAACCAAACTAGCCTCATGGCTACCTTCACTGCCGGTCAAGGTTTGCCAGCTCACGTTAATCGTGCCATCTGGGGGCGTGTAGCGTACGGCATTGCTGATCAAATTAGAGAACGCGCTCAACCATTCACTTGGAGAGCCAGCCAGTTCAACCGAGGGGGGGGCAGAAAAACTCAGGTGGTGGGGTTTACCGACTGCGGCCGTCAGCGTATGCGACAGCGCTCTGCCTTCTTGTTCGCACCGGGCCATCAAATCGGGCAAAGGTGTCCATGCTTGCATGCTGGGCAAGGGGCTACCTTCAAGGCGAGAAAGTGTGAGCAAATCACTGACCAAGCTTTGCATACGCTGCGATTGCAAAGCCATCATGCTCAGGTAGCGATCGCACTCATTGGCGTCCAGTGGCAGGTTTTGCAGGGTTTCAATAAAGCCGGACAACACCGTTAGGGGGGTACGGATTTCGTGCGAAACGTTGGCGACAAAATCTCGCCGCATCACTTCAGCCTGTTCCAGCGCGGTGATGTCGCGAGACAGTAGCAGCTTACGGCCTTCTCCGTAGGGGTGCAGTTGTAAAGACAACATCACAGGCCTAGTGAAGGTACTGCTGCGGCCTTCTATCATCACCTCGTGACCGTAGTTTTCTGCTGCATAGTAGGCAGCGAACACAGGGCTTCGCACGAGATAGCCAATGAGCTGCTCGCGGTCACGTTCCGCATGAAAACCAAGGTGATCCGCCGCAGTCTGGTTACACCACTCAATACGCCCCTCTTCGTCGAGCAGCACCACCCCGTTTGGGGATGCCTGTATCGCCGCTAAAAAATCTTGCAGACGATCGATGCTGAGGCGATTTTGTTGATTCAGGTTACGCACTATCCGCCGGGTACGGTCAGCCACCTCACCCCACAGGCCGCGCCGCATCGGGGAGTCCCGGCATTCGCCTTTACGCAGCCAGGCCAGTAAACGAGCACCGCGGAAAGCATCAAATAAAAACCAAAGAAAACCCGCTAGCATCACGCCGATTAAAGCGCCAAGTTCGCGTGCAGCTTGCCAACCAGCGACACCCGCCAAAGCCTGCAAAAGCAGGTAAACCACAGTGCGACCTAGCATGCCGATCTCCAAAAAGCATCTTTTGGATTGTGTGGATTCTTTGGATGATTTGGATCAATTAGGCTTCTTGTTCCATCCCGGTGGTATTTTTTAGCTATATAAATAGGCGTAAATTTCAAACCCATCGACCGTTCAAGCCTGCACGATAGCGGCAGATGCGGCCATGAAAGAAGTCGCAATGGGAGCCACGGGCGCAACCACCGGTTGCGCCGTCAGCCGATACCCGGCGCCGCGAACGGTTTCCACCATGGTGCCTGCACCGCCCAACGCTTCTCGCAGCCGTTTGATATGGACATCCACCGTGCGCTCTTCAATAAACACATGGTCGCCCCACACTTTGTCCAGCAACTGGCCGCGACTGTGTACCCGCTCGGCGTGCTTCATCAAATAATGCAACAGTTTGAATTCGGTAGGGCCGATTTTGAGTTGCTGACCTTGGAAGGCAACACGATAGCTAGCAGCGTCCAGCACCAACTCGGCAATCGTCACGCTGTCACTCACTTGCTCGGGCGAGCGACGGCGCAGTACGGAGCGGATGCGGGCCATCAGCTCTTGGGTAGAAAAAGGTTTGGTGATGTAGTCGTCAGCCCCTGCATCGAGACCGGTCACTTTGTCTGGCTCGTCGCCTCTGGCCGTCAACATCAAGATGGGAATAGCCTTGGTACGAGGATCAGCCCGCCATTTGCGCGCGAGCGTAACGCCACTTTGACCAGGGAGCATCCAGTCGAGCAAGATCACATCGGGTAGCACGGCGTCCAGTTCACGCTGTGCCGCGACACCCTCCTCCGCCCACGTGGGTTGAAAGCCGTTATGGCGCAGGTTGACAGCGATCAGCTCGGCAATAGCGGGCTCGTCTTCCACAATCAGGACGCGAGGGAGGTGTTTCATTTTTCTTAAGATTGAATAGCGGTTTCGATGTTTTCCATCGACGTGTGGCGCACATCGGTGCCTTTAACGATGTAAATAATCAGCTCCGCAATGTTTTTCGCATGGTCACCGATACGTTCGATCGCTTTGGCTAGGAACAGCAAATCCAGACTGGGCGAAATGGTACGGGGGTCTTCCATCATGTAAGTGACGAGTTTGCGCATAAAGCCGTCAAATTCCTGATCGATCAAATCGTCTTCTTTGAGGATGGCGACGGCCACATTCAGGTCCAGACGTGCAAACCCGTCTAGCGCTTTACGCAGCAGGCCAGATGCAAGTTGTGAGGCGACCCGCAAATCGGACGAAGGCAGACCACGTCCGGCACCGCTTTCAATAATGGACTTAACCATGCGGGCAATTTTGGTAGCCTCGTCGCCCGCACGCTCTAGATTGGCGGTGGCCTTGGAGATGGCCATCAGCAAGCGCAAATCTCTGGCAGTGGGCTGGCGACGACCAATGATGTTGGACAAATCGCGGTCAATTTCGATTTCCATGGCATTAACGCGCTGCTCAATGTCCAGCACTTGCGACACAGTTTCCAGGCTCAGATTGGACAGCGCGTAAATCGCCTGGCCAATCTGAGACTCAACTAGCCCTCCCATCGCCATTACGCGAGAGGAAACGCCGTTAAGCTCAGTATCGAACTGGGTAGAGAGGTGTTTATCAGGCATGTCAATCTCCTTAGGCGTGAGGGGCTTAGCCGAAACGGCCTGTGATGTAGTCTTCGGTCTCTTTGCGTGTGGGCTTGAAGAACATCTGCTCTGTGGTGCCGAACTCAATCAGGTCACCCAAGTACATGTAGGCGGTGTAATCGCTGCAACGCGCTGCTTGCTGCATGTTGTGGGTCACGATGACAACGGTGTATTCGTTCTTCAACTCGGCAATCAGCTCTTCGATTTTGGCGGTAGAAATCGGGTCTAGCGCTGAGCAAGGCTCGTCGAGCAGCAGCACTTCAGGCTTGATTGCAATGCCACGGGCAATGCAAAGGCGCTGCTGCTGTCCGCCCGAGAGACCTGAGCCCGTTTGGCTTAGTTTATCCTTCACTTCCGTCCACAGCGCAGCTTTGCGTAAAGCCCATTCCACGCGTTCGTCCATATCGGCAGCATTGAGATTTTCGAAAAGCTTGACGCCAAACGCTACGTTGTCGTAAATCGACATGGGAAACGGTGTTGGTTTCTGGAACACCATACCGACTTTGGCGCGGATCAGTGCTACGTCTTGCTTGGAGGTCAGCAAGTTCTCACCGTCCAACTCGATCGAGCCCTCAGCGCGTTGCTCAGGGTACAACTCGAACATGCGATTGAATGTGCGCAGCAGTGTCGACTTGCCACAACCTGACGGACCAATAAAGGCGGTCACTTTTTTCTCTGGAATTTCCAAGTTAATGCCTTTGAGGGCATGGAACTTACCGTAATAGAAGTTCAGGTTCTTGACCGAAATTTTAGAATTATTTAAGGCCTGTGTCTTCGCGGGGGCAGTCATGGTGTTCATGGCGGATATTGGTAATCTTGGCAATCTTGGATGTGATTTTTTATTTCACAAGGCTTATTTAGCGCGGGTAACGTAGCGGGCCAAAATGTTTAAACCCAGCACAGCGATGGTGATGAGGAACACGCCAGCCCAAGCCAGTTGTTGCCAGTTTTCATACGGGCTCATCGCAAACTTGAAGATGGTGACTGGTAAGCTTGCCATAGGCTCGCTGAGCGAGGAGGTCCAGAACTGGTTGCTCAAAGCGGTGAATAACAGCGGTGCAGTTTCACCAGCGATACGGGCTACAGCCAGCAACACACCGGTTACCACGCCTGCACGGGCTGCTCTCAAAGTAATAGACATGATGACTTTCCACTTGGGCGCACCCAGAGCATAGGCCGCTTCCCGCAGGCCTGGCGGCACCAGTTGGAGCATGTTCTCGGTGGTACGAATCACCACTGGAATCACAATCAACGCCAGGGATACAGCGCCTGCCCAGCCCGAGAAGCTCTTGAAGCGCGACACAATCACAGCGTAAACGAACAGGCCAATCACAATGGATGGGGCGGACAACAAAATATCGTTCACAAAGCGTGTCAGCGAACCCAACCAGCCTTTGAGGTCATATTCGGCCAAATAGATGCCAGCCATCACGCCAATTGGGGTGCCTACAAAGGTAGCCAAGCCGACCATCAAGAATGAGCCGTAGATTGCATTGGCGATACCGCCTGCTTCATTTGGTGGTGGGGTGGATTCAGTCAAGGTCATGATCGTCAGACCACCTAGACCCAAGCGCACGGTTTCCCAAAGAATCCAGGTCAGCCAAAATAGACCAAATGCCATGGCCATCAAACTCAAGGTCAGCGCGATTTGGTTGACACGCTTACGGCTGTTGTACTTGGCTTGACGGGTGGCATTCAACGTTTGCCTGGCAATTACAGAATCGCCGAAAGATGAAGCGGGAGTGCTCATGACTTCTTGCCTTCGCTCTTCTTAAGTTGCGACAACAGTACTTTGGAAAGCGTTAGCACCACAAAGGTAATGAAGAATAAGACCAACCCGAGATACATCAGCGCAGCTTGGTGCAGGCCTTCACCTGCCTCTGCGAACTCATTCGCCAGCGCCGAGGTGATGCTGTTGGCCGCTTGGAACAAGCTAACAGAATCCAATTGGTTCATGTTGCCAATCACAAACGTGACCGCCATTGTCTCGCCCAATGCGCGACCCAAGCCCAGCATGATGCCGCCAACTACGCCCGCCTTTGTGTACGGCAACACGACGCGGGACATGACTTCCCAAGTGGTAGAACCCAGGCCATAGGCGGACTCTTTGAGCAATGGTGGCGTTACTTCAAACACATCGCGCATTACCGAGGCGATGAACGGAATGATCATGATCGCCAAAATAATGCCAGCCGACAAAATACCGATGCCAACGGGCGGGCCAGAGACCAAAGTACCTAGCACTGGCACACCTGCAAAGAGCTTTTGCAAAGGCCCTTGAACGTAGGTTGCCAAAATCGGGCCAAATACCAGCAAGCCCCACATACCGTAAACAATGGAGGGAATGGCTGCTAGTAATTCAATAGCAGTCCCTAGCGGCTGCTTAAGCCATGCTGGGGACAACTCCGTCAAAAAGAGTGCGATGCCAAAGCTCACGGGCACTGCGATCAATAGCGCGATGGCCGAAGTGACCAGCGTGCCATAAATCATCACGAAGCCGCCGTACTCGTCCTTCACGGGATCCCAGACGCTGTTGGTCAAAAACCCCAAGCCATATTTTGAGATGGCAGGCCAAGCACCCGCAATTAGAGACATCAAAATACCCGCCAACAAGGCTAGGGTAAGCAGGGCAGCACCCTTTGCGGCCCAAGCAAACAGCTGATCGCCTAACTGGCCTAGGCCAGCGGCTTTACGGGGAGGAGGATTGGTCATATCGCGTCTGTCGCTCCGGCTGGCAGATTTGCCAGACAAGTCAAACGGAGCCTGATTCACAGGAAGTGTAGAGGACACGGCTTAAGCCCTTTGACGTGTAGGAGCAGATTTACTTGGTAGCGACGGATTTACCTGAAGCGTCATGGATGTCACCCCACGATTTACCAATGATGGCCTTGACAGCATCAGGCATTGGCACGTAGTCCAAGTCATCCGCAGTTTTGTCACCATTTTTGTACGCCCATTCAAAAAATTTGAGGCTGGCTGTGGCTTGCGCAGGCTTGTCCTGAATCTTGTGCATCAAGATGAACGTGGCACCCGTAATAGGCCACGAATCTTTACCTGGCTGGTTGGTCAGGATTTGGTAAAAGCTCTTGGCCCAATCGGCGCCGGCAGCAGCAGCTTTGAAGGCTGAATCGTCCGGTGTTACGAAAGTACCTGCGCTGTTTTGCATTAGCGCGTAAACCATTTTATTTTGCTTCACATACGAGTATTCGACGTAGCCAATCGAGTTCGGCAGGCGTGAGACAAAAGCTGCGACGCCTTCATTGCCCTTGCCGCCTGCGCCTACTGGCCAGTTCACTGCGGTGCCCTCACCCACCTTAGTTTTCCACTCAGGATTAACTTTGCTGAGGTAGTTGGTAAAGATGAAGCTGGTGCCTGAACCGTCAGCGCGGCGCACAGGTGCAATCAGGTCGTCGGGCAGTGCCAGTGTGGGGTTCAGCGCCTTGATTGCAGGGTCACTCCACTTGGTGATTTTGCCCAGAAAAATATCGCCCAAAACTTGACCATTGAGCTTAAGTTGACCCGCAGCGATGCCCTTGATGTTAATGACAGGAATCACACCACCAATGACAGTGGGGAATTGAACCAGGCCTTTGGCTTTGAGTTCATCGTCTTTCAAGGGGGCATCTGATGCACCAAAATCAACTGTTTTTGCGTCAATTTGCTTAATGCCAGCGCCTGAGCCTACCGATTGGTAGTTGATTTTGACGCCAGTCGATTTGTTGTAATCAGACGCCCATTTAGCGTACAGCGGCGCAGGAAAGGAAGCACCGGCACCCGTTACGTCCTGGGCTTGTGCAATATGCACGGCTGTGAGGCCCAAAAAACTGATCGAGGTTGTCGCCAGGATACGGGCGAGATTGAGGTTCAAAGCATTTTTCATCAGGATACCTTTCAGTTAAGAATGATTTGATGGTTACTGTAAGGATTATTTATGACATTGATGTGACAAGTTTTATTCATTGGTAAGTCTTTGATATGTCTATGGTGTGTCATTTTTGTGTCATACCAGGCACGTATCCTGCTGAAACGACGGTGGGAATTCGCCTGTAAATGGATGAGTGCTATGCTGCGCCACCCTAAATAACACGTACTATGCAAAACGGAACACGACTCGCAGCCGTCGATTTAGGCTCAAACAGTTTTCGTCTGGAAATAGGTCAGTTTGACGACGACCAAATTCACCGCGCCGAGTACTACAAAGAAATCGTGCGTCAAGGCAACGGTCTTGACGATGAACGTAACCTTAGCCCTGAGGCGCTGCAACGTGGCTGGGACTGTCTAGCTCGCTTTGGTGAGCGATTGGCAGGCTTTCAACCCTCACAGGTGCGCGCCGTAGCCACGCAAACGTTGCGAGAGGCCCGTAACCGCGATGTGTTTTTAGCCAAAGGCCAAGAGCTACTGGGCTTCCCCATCGACGTGATTCCAGGGCGCGAAGAAGCAAGACTGATCTACCAAGGCGTCACGCACTTGCTACCGCAGTCGCAAGAGCGCCGTGTGGTGGTGGATATTGGAGGACGGTCGACCGAAATTATTTTGGGACAAGGCCTTGACGCCCGGGTCATGGAGTCGTACCGCGTAGGCAGCGTGGCCTGGTCAATGCGCTATTTCCCCAACGGCCTGTTCACGCCAGCAGCCTTCCAAATCGCTGAAATCGCCGCCACGGCCATACTGGACGAAGCCGCCAGCCTCTACCGCCCGGAAACTTGGGATGTAGCCTATGGCTCCTCCGGTACAGTCGGGGCGGTGGCCGATGCCTTGAGCGCAGCAGGCTTTCCAAAAGACGTAATTACCCAAGAAGGCCTGGATTGGCTGCGAGACAAACTCATCAAAGCACAGTCCGTTGACCGCCTCAAACTGGAGGGCGTGAAAGATGACCGCCGCGCCGTAATGGGTGGCGGCCTGAGCATCTTGCGCGCCCTGTTCAAACTACTTGAAATACCGTCTATGCAGGCCGCTGAAGGCGCTCTGCGCCAAGGCGTGCTGTGCGATATGCTGGCCCGGGAAACCGAGCAAACCGACTTGCGCGCGCGCACAGTAAGACGTTTGGCAGACAAATTCGGGGCCGACACGGCTCAAGCTCAACGTGTCGAAAAAATTGCCATAGCACTGCTCCACCAGGTGATGGATATTGGAGTCAACACCGCGCTTGAGCATGAAAATACGCAACATTTAAAAAAATTGGCTTGGGCCGCCCAGTTGCACGAAGTAGGCAGCCAGATATCCCACAGCGACTATCACAAGCACGGCGCTTACATCTTGCTCTACGCAGACGCTCCTGGCTTCGCTACACACGAGATGCAGCGCCTGAGTCTGCTGGTGCTGGGCCACCGAGGTAAGTTGCGTAAGTTGGAAGCAGATTTAGAGGACGAACCGTTCATCCGCCAACTGCTGTGCCTGCGCCTCGCTGCCCTGCTCTGCCATGCGCGACGTGACCCCGATTTAGTTGGTTTTAGCTTGAGCCAGCAGGGGCGGAAATTCAGTCTGCGCTGCACCAGTGCGTGGGCAGCACAATTCCCGCAGTCGGTGTACTTGATGCGCGAAGAACTGGCAGCGTGGCAAAAGACGCTATGGATGTTAGATGTCGACGTCGCATAACTTGCAATGTTATTTTGAGCATAAGGCGTGACTTTCTAAGTTTGCGTAAGTAGTTGAGCATTCACGCGATGAGCCCATCAAGTCGCGGAGAGATCCTCTTCAGGGAGCAGCATGGCAATGCGCTCACTGATGGCATCTGCACGCTCGTAACCAGCGATGCGTTCAATTTCGGCCAGCATTTCACGCCCTGCGGTAAGCATAGATTGCCGGTCTTTCGCATTGCGCAGGTTTTCACGAAACTGTTCCGCAAGAACAGGGTCTCGTCGCGTGAACATGCGCTCGCCCAAGTCGAATAAAAACATACGTGTTGTCGCCAATGAACGCTTGCCTTCAAACTGATCCGTTGCGTGCTGAACCTTCGGTGTCACGCTTGATGTTGAGCCTTGCAGTTGTTTTAGCTGTGGCGCATCACTAACGCCACCGTCTTTAGATTTTTGCAAAAAAGCATCGGAGTTACCTAACGAAGTGTGGTTTAAGTAACCGCCTCGAACGAGGTTTTGCACCATCTGCGCACCTCGCCCGTCGTACATCTAGTGAAATTCATTGACTGACTTTTGTCCGTCGGCCAAAAGCAGCAAAGACCGTTCTTGCAAGCTTAAAGTACGGTTACCGGGCTGCAACTCTAGACGAGCTTTTTCGGTCTTTTGTAACCGCATGGCAACTCATTTTCTATGAAATGCATTAAGTACACGCGATGTGCATGACAACCGTATGAATACCGAAGGAATATGGAGCGTTGAGGCTTGCAATAGGTGCTGTAAAGCGTATAACGTAAAAGCTAAGACTATGCATCCCGGCAGACAGGAGACACTATGGACAGGTATACCCATCCCGCACATTTTTGGAACCGTGATATTGGTGAAGTGTTCAAAGAGGCACTCAGCGGTGCTTGGACTTTGACGCTGACGCTCATCATGTTTTTGATGTTAGGTCTGCCAATTATTATTCCAGGCTTGCTGATGTGGTTTACACAAATCATTACTGGCTGGCCCTGAGACGATGACCACTAAATAACTGCTTATGAGCTTGTAATTGCTCTAGGTTTTGCTAGTTTTTTTACTGGTTTTTTTGAAGTTAAACGGTTTATACTGTTTACACCATTTAACTTCATCGAAAAACCATGACTACAAAACTTAACCTTGACAGCAAAACCCCTGAAATTGGTGCAACTGCGGTGATTCCCGTGGCGACCACCACTTTGCCTTCTACATTACAGGCATCAGCGACCAAGGTGGTCAAAGTCATGCCAGTGACAAAGCCAAAAATCGTGGTGAAGGCTGTTATGGCTGCTGAAAAAACCATTGTCAAAGCCATCGCAAAAACTCTGGCTAAAGCGCCAGCCAAAGCTATTCCTAAGCTGGCTGAAAAGATCGCTGTAAAACCGGTTGTTAAAACAGTTAAAACGGCAAATGCAAGCAAGCCTGTGAAGGCAGCGAAAGGTCTTACAGCCCTTAAGACAACGAGCGCTGTCAAGATTGAAAAAACAGTTAAAGCTGACAAAGAGAAAAAACCGAAGTTGGTGCGTGACAGCTTCACTATCCCCAAAGCTGAATATGACCTACTTACCGCGCTCAAAGCGCGAGCAATTCGCCTGAAGCAGCCGGCTAAGAAGAGTGAATTGCTGCGAGCAGGCATCAAACTGTTGGTCGGTTTGAGCGATACCGCTTTCCGTACTGCATTGGTCGCAATTCCTGCATTGAAGACGGGTCGTCCAGTCTCAATCCCAGCAGTCAAAAAAACCTAAGCTTATAGATACGTAGATCTGTGAAGCTACAAACCAGAGCGGCGAACTAGAGCAGCTCTGGTGATTGAACTGTCACAATCACCGTCTGCCACTGTCCATCGCGCAGACGGCTGCGTAACCACCAGACTGCACCTTTCTTTACCGCGCACTCGCTTTCCTTCAAGCCCACGAGTTGTGCGATGGTTTCGCCCAAGTAGGGCTGGTGCCCCACAACCAGCACCACACCCTTGGCAGCAGGCCACTGCACCAAATCCAACAAGGTTTTAGCGCTGCTTTCAGTAACCGGCAATAACTCATCATGCAGCTTGTATTTACGGTCAAGTGCGAGCGCCGTTTGCTCGGTGCGGCGTGCGGGGCTGACAAGTATGCGAGTGCTTTCTGGCAGTTGACGGTCTAGCCACTGTGCCATGCGGCGGGCTTGCTTTTCACCCCTAGCCGTGAGCGCGCGGCGCAGATCATCACAACCGGGTGCCCAGTCAATGGCTTCAGAGTGGCGCCAGAGCAGCAAATCCATACTTTATCGGCTTCCTCGTTTTGGTCGCTGACCAAGCGCTACAGCACCGCTATAGCGGGCCATCAACGCATTCTGGGCGCCATGCCGGATGGCTGGGGCATCGGGCAGACTGCTAACGCGCTGGTAGTGCCCGTCAGGTTGCAATACCCAAGCGTCCTGGGTGTCGTACAAATAGGCCACCAGACATTCGTCAATCACGCGCTGACGCAAAATAGGATCGGTCACCGGCCAAGCAAGCTCAATGCGGCGCATCATGTTGCGGTTCATCCAGTCAGCGCTGGACAAATACAGCTCTTCGTCTTCTTCACATCGGAAGTAGAACACCCGTGAATGCTCTAAAAATCGGCCAATGACCGAGCGCACACGGATGTTGTCTGTCAAGCCTGGAACCCCTGCGGGCAGCGTACAGGCACCACGCATGATGAGGTCAATACTCACCCCCTGCTGACCTGCTGCAATCAGCGCGCGTACCAGCGCTTCATCGGTAAGTGCATTCATTTTGACGACGATGCGGGTGGATTTCCCCAAAGCCGCAGCTTCCCCTAAAGCCTCGATTTTGTCCATCAACTTTTGGTGCAACTGAATGGGCGCAAGCAACATGCGCTTGAGCTTTGGCAGCTTGCTTTGGCTAGCCAAATGGACAAATACATGCTCCATGTCCATCGTCAACAGCGGGTCAGCAGTCAGGTGGCTGATATCGGTGTAAAGCCGGGCGGTGGATGGGTTGTAGTTGCCCGTTGACAAATGCCCGTAGCGCCGCAGCGTGCGCCCTTCGCGGCGCGTCACGAGCAGCATCTTGGCATGGGTCTTTAGGCCTACAACACCATAGACAACTTGTGCACCAATGGATTCGAGCATCTCAGCCCAATTGATATTCGCCTCTTCGTCAAACCGTGCTTTGAGCTCTACTACAGCAGTCACTTCTTTGCCTTGACGCACAGCCTCCTGTAACAAATCCATCAATATTGTGCTGCTGCCCGTACGGTAAATGGTTTGCTTGATGGCCAATACGTCCGGGTCGTGTACCGCTGCGCGCAAAAAGGCCAATACGCCATCGAAACTCTCGAATGGCTGGTGAATCAGCATATCCCCTTGCTTAAGCCGATCAAAAAAGTTTTGCCCAGGCGCCAAATGCACCGCACTGCTTGCGATGTACGGCGTGAACCGCAAAGCAGGTGCGTCCATTAAATCGACCAGCTCAGTCAAACGTACCAAATTCACTGGGCCATGTACACGGTACAGCGCCAAATCGGGCAGCTCAAACTGCTTAAGCAAGAAGCCAGAAAGATGCTCTGAGCAACTTGCAGACACCTCCAAGCGCACTGCTTGACCGTAATGCCGGTGCTGCAGGCCTTCGCGCAATGCCGTGAGTAAATCCTCAACATCGTCTTCGTCTACCGACAGATCGGAATTTCGCGTTACACGGAACTGCGAAAACTGGCCCATGTGACGCCCTGGAAACAGCTCGGCCAAGTGCGCGCGGATTACGCTGGAAAGAGAGACAAACAGCGTTAGCTTGCCAGATACCTTCTCAGGCAAGCGAATCATGCGAGGCAGCACGCGAGGCACTTTGACGATTGCAATGTCGTTATGGCGGCCAAATGCATCCGCTCCTTCCAGCCGAACGATAAAGTTCAGTGACTTATTTGCCACCTGCGGAAAAGGGTGCGCTGGGTCAAGGCTGACAGGGATCAGCAGTGGACGAACCTGCCGCTCGAAATACTGCCGTACCCAGCGCCGCTGCTCTTCATTGCGCTCACCGTGGGAAATAATTTTGATGCCCTGTGCCTCGAAGGTTGGCATCAGAAGGTCGTTGTACAGCGCATATTGGCGGGCGACCAAATCATGGGCAGCGCCAGCCAGTGCTTCAAATGTGGAAACCGAATACAAACCCTTGTGATCCCCCGCCTGCACGGCAATCAGGTGCGGTGCAGCGCGGACTTCAAAGAACTCGTCCATGTTGGAGGACACGATACAAAGGTAGCGCAGGCGCTCCAGCAGCGGTACATCATCACGGTAAGCCCAGTCGAGCACCCGCTCATTGAATGCCAGGATGCTGTGATCGCGGTTGAGAAGCTCAATACCCCTAGGAAATGGCACATTCATGCGGTGTTGTACTTGTAGTGATGGGCAGAAGTGGCAAACAGAATCGGCATTCATTATGTGCTTTTCATATGACAATAATGTGACATCGCAAAGCACCGTCGCGCCCTTGAATTGGGAAGCACAATAGTTGGTATGAACACTCTCAAAAATATAAAAACCTTCAATGCTGGACGCGATGCTGAGCGCTTGGCCCTCAAGTACGCCCATATGCGCACTGATCCTTTTGTTTTCTTGCGCGGTAGCTGCCACCTGTTTTACGACCATCTGTCCAAAATCGCCCCACTGCCTGCCTCTCCGTCAGTCTGGGTCTGCGGTGATTTGCACCTTGAAAACTTTGGCAGCTACAAGGGCGATAACCGGTTGTCGTATTTTGATATCAATGACTTTGACGAAACAGTGCTGGCACCGGCCAGCTGGGATATTCTGAGGTTTTTAACCAGCCTGCGTGTCGGCGCCCAAACTTTAGGAATTAACCCCGATGAGGTGACAGCGCTGTGCCTCAGCTTCTTGACTACCTACGCCAACGCACTGGTCTTAGGCAAAAGTCGCTGGTTGGAGCGTGACACCGCTGATGGCGCCATTGGCAAGTTGCTGAACAGCTTGCGAGAACGCCGCCGGGTGGATTTTTTGGACAAGCGTACAGAGCGCAACGGCAAACAGCGTCAACTGCGTATAGATGGTAAGAAAGCCCTCAAAGCCAGTGACAAGCAGCGACTGAAAGTTACCAACTTCATAGAGAAATTTGCGGCTCAACAACCTAACCCTGCGTTTTACAAGGTACTCGATGTGGCCCTGCGCATTGCAGGCACAGGCAGCTTGGGCGTAGAACGTTACGCGGTACTGGTTGAGGGCAAGGGCTCGCCTAATAGCAATTTTTTGCTTGACTTAAAGCAAGCCATGCCCTCTTCGCTTGCTCGGCATGTGAAGTCGCTGAAAATTGAGCAGCCTCAATGGCTGAGCGAAGCACATCGTGTCGTCACCGTGCAAAGCCGTGTACAGGCCGTATCAATGGCCTTTTTGCAGCCAGTACGTGTGGGCAAAGCCGCCTATGTACTTCGCGATTTACAACCGGTGGAAGACCGCGTGGTACTCAGCCGCGATAGCTTAAGCAAACCTGAGCTACACCAAGCCATCAACACAATGGCCAGTTTGCTTGCGTGGGCGCAGCTTCGCAGTGCAGGTTTTCACGGATCAGCTATTGCGGACGCGCTGAGCGACTTTGGTCGAAATCTCAAATGGCACAAAAAACTGCTCAGTGCCTCTGCTGATTGCGCGGTGCTGGTCACGTATGACTGGGTCAACTACGCTGAAGCGTTTGACGATGGCTATTTCAAAATTCTCGATAAATCCGCCGATTAGTCATAGGTTAATGACGACTTAATAGCAATCTAGTTACTTAAACTCTCTCAGAATATAGCGTATGTGAGCATTGCTAGCTATCTTTTTAAGAGCAAATTAAGTGGCAAAGCGTCATACTACTTACACATTGCCAGACTGTAATAGTGGCTTTAACGGTGCCGCTCAGACATGCCTTCCGTGTTTTACCGGCTTATTGCCGTGCAGTTCATCTCGGCACTCGCTGACAACGCCTTACTGATCCTTGCCATTGCCCGTTTGGTGGAATTGGCTGCTGACGATTGGGCAACACCGCTGCTCAAGCTCAGCTTCACGCTGTGCTACGTCTTCCTCGCGCCCTTTGTTGGACCACTGGCCGACGCCTGGCCTAAAGGCCGGGTCATGATGGCTGCGAACGGACTCAAAGCCTGCGCAGCATTGATGCTGCTGGGTGGTGTTGATCCCATGCTGGCGCTGGCTTTTGCAGGCCTGGGTGCCGCAATCTACGCACCCGCAAAATATGGCTTGGTGATTGAGTTGCTGCCAAGCCACCAGCTTGTACGGGCCAATGGTTATGTCGAAGGCAGTACGGTATGTGCGGTGATTTTGGGCACGGTTGCAGGCGGTTTGCTGGTCAGTCCCAGTTTTCGGCACTTCACCATGCCTGAAAGTTTTATCGATGTGGTGCATTTTTTAGTGGATTTATTTCACTTTTCACTCCCTGAAAGCACACTGCATGCGGGCATGGTGAGCCTGCTTTTGCTCTACGCTCTGGCTGCTGTGATGAACATCGGTGTGGTCGACAGTGGGGCGCGCTACCCCCACCACACGCTGCACTTGGGCGCTGTAGTCAAGCGATTTTTCTCTGAAAACAGTCGGCTGTGG
>JAYUED010000167.1:0-3541 GCA_043739385.1 Betaproteobacteria bacterium
ATCGCTGCCAATGATCTGGTCGGCACCCGCGCCCCCGTCCAGCGCGTAGCGGCTGCTGTCCAGCGCCACGGTGGCGGGGTTGTCGCCCCGCGCGATGGCGTCTGCCAGGGTGAGGGTGGTATTGGCGTAGATTTGGTCGTTGCCCGCCCCACCGGCAAGTACCACGTTGGAGACGGCGTTGAGGCTGCCGCCTTCGATGACGTCGGCCCCGGCGCCGCTGCGCACCGAGCTGCTGCTCCATGCGGGCTGGCCTGGCGTGCCCCAGTTCAGTGCGGCGCCTGCGTTCTGGATGAGCAGGTTGCTGGTGCTGTTGGGGGAGTCGGCCAGCAGCAGTGTGTTGGCACCTGTCTTGGTGGACAGGTCGAAGGTGTTTGCCGCGACTGGGGGTGCGAGCGGCGCTGCTGCGCCTTGCAAGGTGATGCCGAGCTGGGCTGTGCCCTGGCTGCCTGTTTGGCTGAAGTCCCAGTTCTTGACGGTGATGGTGCCGCTGGCGGTGCTGGCTCCACCCGTGCTGCGCTCAGCAATGACCAGGTTCTGGCCTTGCTGCACGTAGATGAAGCGCTTGTCAGCAGACTCCCACAGGCCTTCGCTGATTTTATTGCCGCCGCTCAAGGTGGTGCCGTCGATGTTGAGCTGGCCCAGCCGGTCGGAGTCCAGAATCTTGTCGTTGCCGAATGCACCTGTGAAGTTGTAGGTGTCAAAGCCGACTCCACCCTCTTCGTAGTCGTTTCCGCCTTGGCCATTCAGCATGTCTGCACCTGCGCCGCCGTAGAGACGGTCATCCTGCGCACTGCCGTTGATGACGTTGGCAGCACTGTCGCCAAAGATGACGTACCGATTCGGGGCGGTGCTGGGGGTGATGAGGGCGGTGTTGGTTTGCAGCAGGACTCCGCTGGTCAGGTCGATGTAGCGGGTGTTGGTGCTGCCGCTGGGGGTGCCTTGTACGGCCAGGTAGCCATCGGGGTTGGTAGCTGCGTCCTTGATGTTGGCCGTGATGGTGTTTTGCAGCAGGGCCTGGCGGTCGTTCAGGTAGGTGTCGGTGAAGTTCACGGCGATGCCGCCGCCCTGACGTGCTGCGTAGTCCGAGAGCCAGGCCTGATAGGTGATGCTCCATGCGGGGGTTTGCCACAGGGCGTCCAGCGCTGTTTGACCGGCAGGGCTGTTGGCTTTGAGGGTGATGGGGCTCAGGGTAGCCAAGCTCGCCGCGGCACCAAAGTCAGTTCTGGCGGTGGTGGCCAGGCTGGCGTCTATGGCAAGGCTCAGGGTGACTTTGCCTGCGAGGGATTGGAACGTGGCGCTGTCGGTGAGGGTTTTGAGGTTGGCCTGGTACGCCACGCGGGAGCCAACGCTATCACTGACGTCACCAATCGGCGTGGGCGCAGCGCCATTGCCTTGCACCAACCGGCGCAGGCCATCGAGCACGCCTTCGTACGATCCGGCCATGACGTTGCTGCCTGTGGTCGCAAGTTCATTGAGTTGTTTGACACTAAAGGTGGGATCAAGCCGCTCCAACGCGTAGCCCAGAGCCAGCACATCTGTCAGCTTGTACATGAAGTGGTTGGTGATGCCGCCGTCGGATACATACACCGCGTCTTCTTGAAACAGTTCAACCCGCTGGCCATATTGGTTGAAGCCAACTGTTGTCCAGTCATTTGTCGTAACGTTAATGCCGTTTTTCGCAAAGAAGTTGGTTTGCTCGGATGCGGTGGCAAACCGTCCTAGCCCAACGCCTGCACCCAGAATGCTGGCAATCTGATTGAAGCCGCTTTCAATATTGGCAGTCGAGGGATTGCTGAAGCCCGCGCTGTTAAAAGTTGTGAAATGAGTTACGGGCCATTGCCCCCCGAATAGCCGCACAAAGCTGGATGCCATGTAGCCACCAAGACTATGACCGTTAACGGATTCAATAGAGGTAATGCCGCTCAGCTTGCCCGTTCCCACGGCGGTGACCACCGCTGGCACAAAATCTTCCAGCAGCACGGGGCTGCCGGGAATCACAGTTTCTTTGATGGCTATTTGCTGAACCGCTTGTCCGGCTGGGGCCGTGCCACGCAACCACCAATTGACCATGTCGCGCAACTGCTTGTGCGCCAGGCCCGAGCCGGAAAGATCGACATCGTCAAGCAGGTCTTGCGTGCCCTGAGTACCCCGCATGGACACAAAAACTTTGTCAGCGTAGTCGGAACCGGCTTTACCTTTCCACACGACGGCATCGAACCCGGTGCTGCCAGACGTGCCAAGGGTTTCCACGCTGTCCACTACGTCGAAGTTTGCGGCGAGGAAGCTGGCTTGCGTGGGGGTCATTCGAGTCCTGAGCGCAAGATTGCTGGCTAAATCCGACCCGCTGAGACCGGGTGGCAACGTCACGTAAGAGGCATCGGCCAATAGTGCGTTGATGTAAGCAGATTCAAGTGTTTTCATGATTTTTTTCCTTGTTCCAAGAGTTTTTCCAAATTCAGTTGATTTGACGTTTCGACTATATTTTTTGCGGTACAGGAGTGCGTTCCTCCCATCAAGGCAATTCGCGCAACACGTCCACCTTTAGTAATAAGTGATTCGTAACTGTAAAAGGGTCTCCCTGTTTCAGCATTCAAATAAACCACCGTTTGTGATTGGATTTCGATCCAATAGCCCGCTAGGTTCACCACGGGACTAGTGGATATCTTGGCACTTGTTACTTGGGCAGCCTCGGGACTTACGCGAACCACAGCGCGTTCTTTGCAAAGTTGTTCAAACTGCCGCATTCCAATGATTTCGTCAACCACAGGAGCCACAAGCAACACAGGGAAAATTACTACCCCCAAAACTAAGCCGAAGCGCTTTGCACCTATCCAGCCCGGAATCTTGCGCGCCAAAAAGACACAGAAGGCAAACCAGAGACCCGTCGCCAAAAGAAAAATCAAGCCTCCCATGCTACCCCCTCCCACTAGCTGCTGAGACCACATTCGTATTGCTGACTGCCAGCTGCTCACGCTCTAGTACAGTATTGACGTTGACCAAGGTTCTGCCCATGAACCTTCCAAGCCTTTTTTGCCCTGCAAGTCCCATGGAACTTACATGCGCGCTTTTGGCGCTTGAATACTTCAGGCTTTGTGTAACCCGCTGCTTTTGAATCTTTTGGCGCCTGTTTTCACAACAAAATCGGGCTGTAGCCCTTGAATAGCATGCACAAGTAGCTATTGAATACGTAGCATTTTTAAATAGTACGTCGTTGCCGACCCCCGCATTCACGACATCATCCCCGCCCCGGCATAAATCACGTCATTGCCGGCATCCTTGTTGGTCGTCAGCGTGCCCACGATGTTTGAGCCCAGGTAGCTCACCCTCTCACCCAAAGGCTGGTCTGGCGTCAGCGCCGTGCCGTCGTAGCTGTAGCCCTGGCCCCGGATATCGGTGTTGTTGAAGTTCTGCAACGCGCTGAAGTCTGCGCTGAACAGCGGGTTGAGGTATTGCGTGCCCGGGCTGGCCAGGTAATCCACGCGCCGCCCGGTGGAGTCCGTGGTGCTGTGGCCCAGCTCGATGCCGGTGTGCTCGGTGCGCA
>JAYUED010000168.1:0-31744 GCA_043739385.1 Betaproteobacteria bacterium
ATCCCCCCCGATGTGTTTATTCCCATTGCGGAACAAAGTCACCTCATTGTAAAAATCGGGAAATGGGTGGCATCGCAAGCGTGCAGTGATCTGGCGAAGCTTCGCAAAATCCACTTTAGCGACCTGAAGATTCATGTGAACATGGCCGCATCGGAGTTCACTAGCAGTACGCTGCCTGAAGAGCTGCTCAGACTGGTCACGTCCTTGGGAATTGAGCCTCACAGTGTCTCTTTGGAACTGACAGAAGGCATGCTGATGAAGCACCCCGACCAAGTGATTCCTGTCATGCACACCTTACGACGGCTCGGTTTTGAAATCAGCTTGGACGACTTCGGCATGGGCCATTCGTCTTTATCGTTGTTGAAAAACCTGCCTATTTCATCCTTGAAAATTGACCGCTCCTTTGTGAGTGGCCTTGGTCAACAGCCTCACGACAGTGCCATCGTTAAAACAATTGTCGATCTGGGTTCGCATTTGAATTTAAAAACTATTGCTGAAGGTATTGAAACCGAATCTCAGTTAGAGATTCTGAAGCAGTCCGGGTGCACCTTGGTGCAGGGCTTCTTGCTCAGCAAACCTCTCAGCATTGCTGAACTGCTGAAACGCAATCCCACGGAACGGTGGGATGTAGGAGGTGGTGTGTGATGGCTAGCTGTTGAAAGATAGCGGCACGGTAATTGCGTAATTCGAGACCTACTCCCGATGGTACGGATGCCCCGCATTGACAGACCAAGCCCGGTACAGCTGCTCCACCAGCAGCACCCTTGCCATGGCATGCGGCAGCGTCAAATCAGACAAGCGAATGCGTTCATGCGCGGCTTGTTTGAAGGCAGGGTCTAGGCCATCTGGCCCGCCAATAACGAGGGCGACGTTGTCGGCATCTAACTGCCAAGACTTGAGGCGTGCTGCAAGCGCAACGCTTGTGAGGGTAGTGCCACGTTCGTCGAGCACGACGACTCGGCTGCCTTTGGGGATGGCCGCCTCAATGCGCTCGCGCTCAGCGGCATAGAGGGTCTCTAGGCTCTTGCTGGCGCGGGGCTCAGTTTTGACAGCTTTAAGCTCAACGCGAAGCTCAGGCGGAAAGCGTTTGGCGTAGTCGTCCCAAGCAGTTTGTGCCCAATCGGGCACGCGCAGCCCGACGGCGACGACCAACAGCTTCATCGGGCTTATTCAGCCTTTTTGGCAGCAACCCGTTTGACGGGAGATTTTTTAGCAGGGGCTTTGACAGCAGCAGTTTTCGCAGCAGCCTTCGTCACCGTGGTGGCTTGGGCTTTCACGACTACAGTGGTGGGCTTGGTGGTGGGAGATTTCTTGGCAGGAGCCTTCTTCGCCACCACAGGCGCGCCAGTCGCGGTCAATGCCCGCTTTCCGGGCACTGCGGCGCGCTTCACGGGGCTTGCACGTTTGCGGCCAGCGGTCTTGGCGGCACGAGCAAGCTTTTCGGCGCGTTCTGCTTCTTCGGCGGCGTTCTTCGCATCGCGCTCTGCGGTCTTAACCGCACTGCTGCGACGCAATGAAGTGCTTTCAGGTTTTGCTTTCTTAGCTGGTGCTTTTTCAGCTTCTGCCATGGCAGGCTTGACTGCGCCGAACTTCATGCGGATCGGCGTTTCGCCCCACAACTCTTCGAGGTGGTAGTACTGGCGAATGGCAGGTTGCATGATGTGTACAACAGCCGCGCCACAATCAACAATGATCCATTCGCCGTTTTCTTCACCTTCCATCCGGGGCTTGGGGAAACCGGCTTCGCGCACCGCATCGCGCACGCTTGCAGCGAGGGCTTTGGTTTGGCGATTTGAGGTTCCGCTGGCAATGATGACACGCTCGAACAAGGCTGATAAAGCTTCGGTGTTAAACACAACGATGTCTTGCGCTTTCACGTCCTCCAAGCCGTCAACGATGATTCGTTGCAGTTTTTGAACGTCTTTTTTACCGACGCTCTCGGAAGTGGTGGAGGACAAAAAGGTATAGGTAGTGGCCATCAAGTTGAGTGGTAAAGGTGGTGGTGCGCAATATAGCGCGCAATAGGCTCACTGACCAGACCATGAATGTCTTGGCCCGTAGCAACACGATGGCGGATGTCGGTGGCACTGACCGCCATAGCGGGTAAGTGCAGCGATTCAAAATGACCGCCAGCGAGCGGGGTGTCGGCGCTAGGAACGCCGTTTTCAGCATCAAGTGAGCCTGCTGTGCGCACCGCATTGGCACGACCAGCTACGCAAATTATAGCGATTTGCAAAATATCTTCAAAATGATACCAACTGGCCAGTGCCCGGGCTTGGTCAGACCCGATGATGAGGAACAGCTGGCAGCCGGGGTTTTCCGCCCGCAACTGCACCAGCGTGTCAATGGTGTACGTAGGGCCAGCGCGCAACAGCTCGCGGGAATCAACCTCGGCTTGGGGCAATGCCGCAAAAGCCAATTTAGCCATAGCAAGACGGTGTTCAGGCTCCGTCAACGTGCGGCTTTTATGCCACGCATAGCCTGTGGGGAAAATTTTCAAGGCGTCAAGATTCAGCTGCGCCACCGCGCAACGGGCCAGTGCGAGGTGGGCTAGGTGCGGAGGGTCAAATGCGCCACCAAATACGCCAATGCGGTACCCAGAATTCGTGTCAGGCGTCAAACCCAGTCCTTGCGTACTAAAAATTCCTGCGTCAACAGCGCTTCTGGTGAACCCGCCTCCTGCTGGCGTTGGTACGACCAGCTCACCAGCGGCGGCATGCTCATCAAAATAGATTCCGTGCGCCCGCCCGACTGCAACCCGAAATGCGTGCCACGATCCCACACGAGATTGAACTCCACATAACGCCCGCGCCGATACAACTGAAACTGCCGTTCACGCTCGCCATAGGGCATGTCTTTGCGGCGCTCCACAATAGGCAAATAGGCCGTCAGTAAAGACGAACCCACAGACTGCATCATCGCCAGACTGCGCTCAAAGCCAAGTTCAGAAAAATCATCAAAAAACACACCACCTACACCACGCTGTTCTTGGCGGTGCTTGAGGAAGAAATACTCATCGCACCAGGTTTTAAAACGTGGGTATTTATCGTCACCAAACGGTGTTAGCGCATCGCGGCAGACGGTATGAAAATAGACAGCATCCTCGGTAAAGCCGTAGTACGGCGTCAAATCCATACCACCACCGAACCAGCACACTGGCGCGAGACCTGCAGCAGTCACTGAAATCATCCGCACGTTCATGTGTACCGTGGGCACATAGGGGTTGCGCGGATGGAACACCAGCGATACGCCCATGGCCTCGAACGGGGCACCCGCCAACTCAGGCCGGTGTTGTGTCGCAGAAGGAGGTAACTTAGCCCCGCGTACATGCGAAAAACCGCAGCCTGCTCGCTCAAATACCGCACCACCCTCCAAAATTCGGGTAATGCCGTTGCCTTGCAGCGGTTCGTCAGTAGGTTTTGCCCACGCGTCGGACAGGAAGCTCCCGCCATCAACCGCAGCAACGGCGGTAGTAATGCTGTTCTGCAAATCCAGCAGGTAGTCCCGCACGGAATGACTCACCGGAGCACCTGTGAATACATTCAAGATTTACCAGCCCTGAACCCAATATCACGGCGGTACTGCGCACCTGCAAACTGAATATCAGGTATTGCGTCGTACGCCCGCTGTTGTGCAGCCTTCACTGAGTCGCCCAAGGCGGTTACACACAGGACTCGACCACCAGATGTGCAAAGCACGCTGTCATTTTTGGTGGTTCCAGCATGAAACACAACCAAATCATCACTGTCTTTGGGCAGACCGGTAATCACGTCGCCCTTGCGCGGATTCATCGGGTAACCGTGCGCGGCCATCACAACGCCCAAAGCAGCACGGCGATCCCATTGCAGTTCCAGCTGATCGAGTTTTTCGCCTGTTGCCGCCCACAGCACGTCAAACAAATCACTTTTCAGTCGCATCAAAATCGGCTGGGTTTCAGGGTCACCCAAGCGGCAATTGAATTCCAACGTTTTAACTTGGCCTTGCGAGTCAATCATCAATCCAGCATAGAGGAAACCGGTGTAGACGATACCGTCCGCCTTCATCCCTTTAATGGTTGGCAAAATAATTTCACGCATCGCCCGACCATGCACATCGGGTGTGACGACGGGTGCGGGCGAGTAAGCCCCCATGCCGCCGGTATTGGGGCCGGTGTCTCCATCGCCCAAGCGTTTGTGGTCTTGGGAAGTGGCCAATGCGGTGACGTTTTTGCCATCGCACAGCACGATGAAACTGGCTTCTTCGCCGGTTAAAAATTCTTCAATCACCACACGCGGCACGGCAACGCCATCGTCACCCGCCGCATGAACCACACCAAGGGTGTTGTCCAGCAACATGAAGTCGATGGCTTCGTGCGCTTCGGCGAGTGTCATGGCGACGACCACGCCCTTGCCAGCAGCCAAGCCGTCCGCTTTCACGACGATAGGCGCACCTTGCGCATCCACATAAGCGTGCGCGGCAGTGGCATCGGTAAAGGCTTCGTACGCAGCGGTGGGGATACCGTGGCGCTTCATAAAGGCTTTAGAGAAGGCTTTGGAGCTTTCCAGTTGCGCAGCTGCTTGGGTCGGGCCAAAAATGCGCAAGCCGTGAGCTCGGAACTCGTCCACGATGCCGGCAGCAAGTGGAGCTTCCGGGCCGACCACGGTTAACGCTATAGTTTCCGTAGCTGCCCATGCACGCAGTTCCTGGGGGGTGGAGAGATTAACAGGGGTAAATCGAGGATTGAGCGCTGTACCGCCGTTACCGGGTGCCACAAAAACTTTGTCCACCTTGTCAGACTGCGCAAACTTCCACGCCAACGCATGCTCTCGGCCACCGCCACCGACCACCAGCACATTCATCCGAACGCTGGCCTTCACACTAGATCTGGGCATTGTGGTAAACCTCTTGCACGTCGTCTAAATCTTCCAATACGTCCAAAATGCGTTGCATACGCACCACATCATCTTCGGACAGCTCAACCGTATTTTCCGGTCGCATAGTGACTTCCGCTACTTCAGCTTTAAAGCCTGCTGCCTCAAGCGTATTTTTGACTGATTCAAAATCGGCATAGGCCGTCAGCACCTCAATAGCACCGTCGTCGTCCTTGATCACGTCTTCAGCGCCAGCTTCCAGAGCGATGTCCATCACCTTGTCTTCATCGGTCCCTGGGGCAAAAATCAGCTGGCCGCAGTGTTTGAACTGAAAAGCTACCGCACCTTCCGTACCCATGTTGCCACCGTATTTGCTGAATGCATGTCGCACTTCAGCCACAGTACGGACCTTGTTGTCCGTCATGGTGTCCACGATGATGGCCACACCTCCGATGCCGTAGCCTTCGTAGCGGATTTCTTCGTAATGCACTCCGGCCAAAGTACCGGTGGCCTTGTCGATGTTGCGTTTAACGGTGTCGGCAGGTAAGTTCGCCGCCTTGGCACGCTCTACAGCAAGGCGCAAACGCGGGTTTTCTTTAATGTCACCGCCGCTTTGGCGTGCAGCCACCATGATTTCACGAATCACCCGCGTCCAGACCTTGCCGCGCTTTTCATCTTGCCGTCCCTTGCGGTGCTGAATATTTGCCCACTTACTGTGCCCTGCCATGCCGCAACCTCTGCTTTTTTAAGAATCAAAGGTCCGATTTTACGTTTTGAACGATCGCGAACCTTCATGGCGAAAAATTCAGCACGTATTCACTGTCAATTTGATCTAAAGTCAGGGCTTACCCCTACTTCTGCCGCTGAGTACAGCGGTTTCCTTTATATGCGTCAACTTACTCCCTCCGGCCAACAGGCTATCAACGATGTCGCCCAACGCCATGGCTTCAGCACCGATGCTGTGCAGTCCATGCTTGAATCGGTGATGAACGGCAACGGAAGCATGGCTCAGTTCAGCCACTACGAATTCGGCGGTTCTGGCCAATGGATGTCGGGTGGCATGACCATGATTGGTGATATGTTCAACAATTACCTCAAAGGCCGAGTGGACAGCCTCTGCGCTGAGTTATCGCGCCTGATCCGTGGGCCGATTGAGCTTTACGTAACCGCCCCCGCACAGCCCGACTGGTGGGGCCCTGATTTGCGCTGGCCCAACAGCACCGGTGGCCAAAACGACCTGCGCTACGCCTGGTTTGCCCAAGCACGCCGTTTGGCGATTGATGCCAGCGGCCAAATCACCATTTATGACACCTTAGACCATCAGATTGGCGGTGTCTCTCAGCAGCAAAGCGGCGGCTATTCCGTCACCTTCACCAGTCAATACGGCTACGTGGACTTGAGCCGCTTGCCTGTTGTCAGCGTGAACGGCGTGACACCCCAGCAACCGGCCCCTTACCAAACGCCTCAGGCGCCTCAAGCACAGCAGACTTACAACAGCGGTGAGAACGTACAGCCGTACTACAGCCCGTCATCATCAGGCAATGAGAGCGACATCTTCGCCAGTATCGAAAAACTGGCGGGTCTGCAAACACGCGGCATTCTGACGGCGCAAGAGTTCGCCGCTAAAAAGGCTGACTTGCTCAACCGCCTCTAATCTGACTTTCATCTGATTTAAATTTAAATTTAAATTTCATCTAATTTATACAACGTAGACACGCTATGGCAGACCCCATCCTTGTCGCCCAGCATGGTGCTGGCCCTGACCTCATCGAATGCCTGATGTTGCCCGACAAGGCCAACCGCCACGGCCTAATCACAGGGGCTACAGGCACCGGCAAAACTATCAGCCTGCAAACGCTGGCTGAAGGCTTTTCGCGGATCGGTGTACCGGTCTTCATGGCCGACATCAAGGGCGACCTGACGGGAATCTCACAGCCAGGAAATATCAGTCCAAAACTGGCCAGTGTTCTTTCTGAGCGCGGCATTCGTGCACCTGAATCAGATTCTTTCCCCACCACGCTGTGGGATGTTTTTGGCGAGCAAGGCCACCCTGTACGGGCCACAGTAAGTGATTTAGGCCCGTTGCTACTAGCCCGGATGTTGGATTTGAACGACATCCAATCGGGCGTGATGCAGCTGGTCTTCAAAATCGCTGACGACCAGGGTTTGCTGCTGCTGGACATGAAAGACCTGCGCGCCATGTGCCAGTTTGTCGGTGACAACGGTAGCAACTTCACCACGGAATACGGAAACATCAGTGCAGCGAGTATCGGAGCCATTCAACGTGGCCTGCTGCAAATCGAGACGCAAGGCGGCGACAAGTTCTTTGGCGAGCCAATGCTCAACATCGAAGACTTCATGCAAACCATCAGTGGCCGAGGCGTCATCAATATCTTGGCTGCCGACAAGCTGATGAACTCGCCTCGCCTGTACGCCACCTTCTTGCTGTGGCTGCTGAGCGAGTTGTATGAAACCCTGCCCGAAGTGGGTGATCTGGACAAACCCAAACTGGTGTTCTTCTTCGACGAAGCGCACCTGCTCTTTAAAGATGCGCCCAAAGCCCTGCAAGAGCGCATTGAGCTGGTAGTGCGTCTGGTGCGCTCCAAAGGTGTGGGTGTTTATTTCGTCACGCAAAACCCGCTGGATGTGCCCGACTCCGTGCTCGCCCAATTGGGCAACCGCGTACAACACGCACTGCGTGCTTTCACGCCACGCGATCAAAAAGCTGTCAAGTCCGCCGCTGACACCATGCGCCCGAACCCGAAACTGGACATTGGTGCGGCCATAACAGACTTAGCAGTGGGAGAAGCGCTCATCAGCTTTTTGGACGACCAAGGCCGCCCCAGCGTGACCGAACGCGTCTTTGTGCGCCCACCTGCATCGCAAATCGGCCCTATTACCTCATCACAGCGTCAAACTTTGCGGGACGAATCCATCGTCGCAGGGGTGTATGAAAAAATGGTTGACCGCGAATCAGCTTACGAAAAAATCAAAGGCCGCACAGGAACCCGCATGGGCGCCGCCCCACAGAACACGGCACAGAACACAGCGACACCTTCTTCGGATGTAGCCGTCGATATGGGTGGAGATTTCAGCGCTAACACCCGTGTAAGTACCAGCACAACTATGGGCTCAGGTATCAGCTATGGTGGACAAGCCGAGGTTCCAGCACCTGCTGGCCATTCCACAGGAGGTGCCATTCTGAGCGGCCTAAACGACCTGCTCTTCGGCACTACCGGTCCGCGCGGCGGTAAACATGACGGTCTGGCGCAATCCATGGCACGATCAGCAGTGCGAACCATCGGGACCAGTGTGGGCAAGGAAATTTTGCGTGGTGTGCTGGGGGGAATATTCGGTAAAGGGAAGTAACCCGGTAGTCGGCAGTCGCTCGGCGTCACGCCATGTTGCATCACACCGTGGGCTCCCTACAATCGTCTGATGACATCTCCCGACGACACCACAGCTCAGCGCGCAGCCTTCAAGGCCGGCGCTTTAAGCTGTTTGCAATTTCTACCGTCTTACGTTCCGTTCGGCTTGGTCTGTGGCGTCGCAGCCGTACAAGCAGGCTTGGGCGAATGGGGTGCAGTGGCGCTAGCAGCGTTTGCGTTTGCGGGATCGGCACAAGCCGTATTGACGCAGTTTTTAGGCAGTGGCGCACCACTGGCCATTGCCATCGTCTCAGGATTGGTGGTGAACCTGCGTATGGCGGTGTACAGCGCCGCAATTTCGCCAAGGATTGACGGCGCAACGCCGAAGCAACGCCTGCTGTGGGCCGCGTTTCTCGTCGATCAAACCTTTATCAATAACGAAGTGCGGCACCAGCGGGGGATACACATGGATCACCCTCTGTCGTATTACTTGGGCTGCTCGCTGATCATGTGGCCCTGGTGGATCATTACCAATGCAGTGGGGGCGTTTGCCGGAGCCAAACTGCCTGCCAGCTGGCAGTTGGAGTTCACAATTCCGTTGTCGTTTGTGGCCATGGTGCTGCCAATGCTCAAATCCCGTAGTCAGATTTTTGCAGCTGTGGTAGGCGGTGCAGCGGGGGTGCTGCTGTTTGCGCTGCCGCTCAAATTAGGCTTGATAGCCGCGTGCGTGCTGGGTGCATGCGTTGGCATGGTTGTGGACACCTTGCGACCTGTGAAAGAGGCGGCAGTATGAGTGGGACAAGTTTTGGAACATGGCAAGGCTGGCTGGCCATTTTGGGCTTGGCGCTGGGCACATTTGCTATTCGCTATTCCTTCATCGGTTTGCTGGCGGGTAAAAGATTACCGCTGCAATTGGAACGTGCCTTGCAACTGGCCGTACCTGCGATTTTTGCGGCTCTAGTGGTGCCTCTCATTGTTTTATCAGACGGGCAGTTAAACATGGCACAGCGCTGGCCACACGCTGTAGCGGCGATAGTCACAGGCATTTACGCTGGGTGGCGTGGCGGGATGTTGGTGTCGCTGCTGGTGGGGATGGGGACACTGCATGGGCTGCTGTGGTGGATGGGCAGCTAGCTGTTCAACCTCGAAACATACAGCACGGCACGGTGTTTTAATAGGATTTATTAACGCCTTAACGCATTACCCCCCATAACCCTAAACCTTCAACATCTGAAACACCATGAGCACCGTCCACCATATCACCCACCCCCTCGTGCAGCACAAGCTCACGTTGATGCGTAACAAAGAGGCCAGTACAAACAGCTTTCGCCGACTGCTGAACGAGCTGGCGTCCCTGATGGCCTATGAGGTCACTCGCGACATGCCAATGCAAGAAGTCATTATCGAAACACCACTGGAAACTATGACCAGCAAGGTAATTGATGGAAAAAAGCTGGTTTTTGTGTCAATCTTGCGTGCGGGCAACGGTATTTTGGAAGGCATGCTGAACGTGGTGCCCGGTGCGCGCGTGGGCCATATTGGTTTGTACCGTGACCCCGAAACACTCAAACCCGTCGAGTACTACTTCAAGATGCCGCACGATATGGCCGAGCGCGATATTGTGGTGGTTGATCCCATGTTGGCCACCGGAAACTCTGCCATTGCAGCAGTGGATCGGCTCAAAAAAATGGACCCCAAGTCAATCAAATTTGTCTGTCTGCTGACCTGCCCCGAAGGCATTGCGGCCATGCAAGCCGCGCACCCTGATGTGGACATTTACACCGCAGCAATTGATCGACAACTCAACGATCATGGCTACATCTTGCCAGGCTTAGGGGACGCCGGGGATCGCATTTTTGGAACAAAATAACCCTGAGTAGTCAGGAGTAACCTGCAGGAAAGTGCACTCAAGTTTGGTGCAGTATTTGCTGATGAATCATTAAATCTGCCAAAGCTAATTCCAACCCATTTGCGGATCAATAGCGCTTAACAATGAATGCCCACCACACCAGCATCTCTGCAACCCCTGTACGACTGTGGCAACGCCACGCGGGCAGCCTCTTGCGCTGCCTTACCTTGGTCGTGGGCTTTTACCTCAGCACAGGGAGCCTGCAGCCTACCCTAGCAAGCGCAGCCACAGTATTAGACGACGCACCTCGCATTGCAGTGGTATCTGCCTTTCAACCCGAACTAAGCCTATTACTGAGTCGGCTTGAAAAACCACAGCTACACACAGTGAACGGTGTTGACTTCACTACAGGCGTTCTGCAAGGCAAACCTGTAGTGCTGTTCCTCTCGGGTGTCAGCATGACGAATGCGGCGATGAACACCCAGCTGGTGTTCGACCGCTTCAAAGTAACGCACTTGGTGTTCAGTGGCATTGCCGGGGGCGTGAATCCGGCACTCAATATCGGTGACGTAACCGTAGCACAGCGCTGGGGTCAGTATCTGGAGGTACTCATGGCCCGTGAAGCCACACCAGGTAAATACACCCCACCAGCTTGGATGGACGATATCAAACTACCCAACTTCGGAATGATGCACCCGCGCCCCGTACGTCTGCGGTCAGCAGGTCACAGTGGTGAAGAAAAAAAATTCTGGTTTGATGTTGACCCTACCCTACTGACGCTGGCACGGAGCATCCAGGACACAGTGCTGGCCGATTGCGACGCAGCCAAGAAATGCCTAGGTCATAAACCTAAGCTCGTCATTGGTGGCAATGGAGTGTCAGGTCAGGCCTTCATGGACAACGCCGCTTTTCGTGCCTACACCTTCAAAACATTTGAAGCCAATGTACTGGACATGGAAACAGCAGCCACTGCCATGGTGGCCTACAGCAACGGCGTGCCCTACATCGCATTCCGCAGTTTGAGTGATCTCGCAGGTGGCGGTGGAGGCGAAAATGAGATGAGCACTTTCATGGCTATCGCTGCAGATAACTCGGCGAAAGTGCTGCTGGCATTTTTAGCAGCTTGGAAATAAACAACTTTAGGAATAAGCAGCATTCGCTGGTCTTAGTCTTGGTAGTCGAGGTCTTCGAAGCAGTTACTTAAGCTGTAAACACGCCTGGGAAATCCTTCACTCGCGCTAACACCTCGTCCATCGTAGGCGGCTGGCAACCTTGTCGCATTACGCACAGGCTGGCACTGGCCAAGGCATGAGACAAAATAACTCGCCCTGCAGCAGCGTCCACATCAGCCAAGTCTCGAGTTATGGTATTGGTCAGCAGTGCTGTCACTAGACCAGCCAAAAAGCAATCTCCTGCGCCCACGGTATCGACTACCGCAATTGGCGCCGCTTCGCGAACATGCCAAGCATCACCAGAGCGAGTCAAGAGGTACGCCCCCTGCGCGCCTAGCGTGAGCGCCATCAAGGTCGCACTGCTTGACGCCAATAGCGTACGGGCTTTGTCCAGCGGGGTAGCACCAGGGGTGGCTAGGTGGTCTAAGTCTTCATCACTGACTTTAATCACATCCGCGCACTGCAAGGCAGCCAGTACATTGGCCCGATAGGCGGCCATATCGGGCATGACCGAGGGGCGCAAGTTTGCGTCCACCACTACGGTTTTCCCTGCTTCCCGACTCGTCTTCAACCACGGCAGGTACGCATCCGCATCGTCAGGCGACAACGCCAGGCAACCGGTGCAGACTATCTCTAGCGTGGATACGGCAGCAGTGGCTGTGTTCAAGGTATGCGCAGTCACATCGCGGTCGGCGACCCCTTGGCGGTAGAAGGCGTAATCGGGGTGACCGGAGGCTGTGAGGCCAACTACGGCGAGCGATGTGGTCAGTTGCACCGCATCAGGCCTTGCCAATTGAACGCCGTCCACAGCCAAGGACTCGGCCAAACGACGACCAAAGCGGTCGCTGGACAAAGGATTGAGATACAGCGTGCCCACACCTTGGCGGGCCATCGCACGGGTGAAATTGAAGACAGACCCACCCAAACAAGGGTCAAACAATCCGTCAGGGCGACCAATCAGGTCAATCAACGCTTCGCCTGCAGTGGCAATTCTGACGTTTGTTTTGCCTTTGACGTGCGGGATTTTCTCTGGAGTTTCTGGGGTTTCCATAAGTAAATTGGCTTAAATCAGTGCGTTTTAGTAAGTTGAAGGCAACTTTAGTCCATCCAGCTCAGCAAAGTGTGCACAGATTGACCAATGCTGGTACTTAAAAATCCTGACTTAACCTTTTAACGCACCAAGCCGCGTGAAAAGTCCATGATCAATCGCGTGGCCAGGTACAGCCGAGGCTCAATTGAGTCAACCAAAATGTATTCATCGTCGTTGGAATGGGCGCCAAACGCCAGCAAGCCAAAGCGTTCTATCACTGGATTTTTAGTGTTGAGAGCGGCAAATGCAGCATCGGTGCCACCACCGGAAACGGTATCCACTACCTTCAACGTCTTACCGATCTCTGTATAGATGCGCTGTGCGTATTTGGCCACTGTGACTTGTGCAGGATTGGTTTCCAACGGTGGACGGCGGCGCTCGAAGCTCATCTCGACCTTGGTGCCTGCGATCAGTTGCTTTTGGATGGTGCTGCGCAATTTAGTTTCCAAGCCGTCGTAATCTGACACGCGCTCAACCCGTACGTCTGCAGCGGCATTGGCTTCAGCGGGAATCACGTTGCGGTTAGTACCGCCGGACACCATTGTCCAGTTCATTTTGAGACCAGTCGCAGGATTAGAGAAATCCTTGGTTTGTAGTATTTGGTGCGCCAACTCGTAAATTGCGTTCAAACCCCGCTCGGGCGCACTGCCGGCATGAGACGCCTTGCCCGTCACTTTGAGCGTAACAGCGGCGATCCCAGCAGTTGCCAAAGACAGCTGATCAGAGTTCACCGGAGAGCCTTCAAAAGACATCATCAAGTCGTGTTCCGCACCCAGTTTCGCAAAGTGAGCGCGCGATGCAGGAGAGCTGATCTCCTCGTCACCGTTAATGAGTACCGTCAACTGACCATAGTCTTTGAAATTCAACGCCTTTAAGCTTGCCACGGTATGCAAAACGGTTGCCACACCGGCTTTATCGTCGCCAATTCCTAAGCCATAAGCGCGGTTGCCCTCTACACGGAATGGTTGCTTCAATCCCATACCGCGCAGGTACACCGTATCCATATGGGCAATCAGCATGATTTTTGCGCTGCCCGTGCCCGTGAAGGTGGCGCGCACCATACGCCCCACTTTGGCAGGGCTATCGTGCATACGGTAAGTGTCTGCACCTGGCTCGATGAACTCAACCTTACCGCCCAGTGCAACTAGGCGGTCGTAAATCAACTGGGAAATACGGTCCAAGCCTTCACGATCCCCGCTGCCCGATTCAATCGCGACCAAGTCTTTCAATGTGTCGAGCAAAGCGTTCTTTTGCTGCTGTGCTTGGGTACGGACTGCTTCATCAGGTGTTGCCCATGCGGACAAAGAGCCGCCTAAAACGGCTGCCAAAGTGACGAGAGCAACGCGTGAAGCATGACGAGAGTTTTTCAGCATATTCATAGGGATGTGAGTACCTTAAAAGTACTTTGCAGTACCTTGAGAAAATTATGGACAGAACGATTTAAACAAAAAAACCCGCCGAAGCGGGTTTTTTAGACAACAAAACACAAAGCGTCTTAGCCCATATGCAGGCCACCGTTCACGGAAAAATCAGCACCAGTGGAATAACCACCGTCGGTTGATGCCAGCCACGCAATGATGGAGGCAATTTCGCTGGGTTCGCCAAAGCGCTTGACCGGAATCGTCGCGACGATTTTGTCTTGCACGTCTTGACGAATCGCCTTGACCATGTCGGTGCCAATGTAGCCAGGACTCACTGTGTTGACGGTGACGCCCTTGCTGGCCATTTCTTGTGCCAAGGCCATAGTGAAACCATGCATGCCGGCTTTAGCCGCTGAATAGTTGGTTTGACCAGCTTGGCCTTTTTCACCGTTGACAGAAGAGATGTTGATGATTCGGCCCCAGCCCTTTTCAACCATGTCACCCACCACTTGCTTGGTGACGTTGAACATGCTGTTCAGGTTGGTTTCGATCACTGAATCCCAGTCATCACGGGTCATCTTCAGGAACATGCGGTCTTTAGTGATGCCAGCGTTATTCACAAGCACGTCAATGCTGCCGTGCTCAGCCTTTGTCTTGGTAAAGGCTTCCACGGTGGAATCCCATGCGCCCACATTTCCCACTGACGCATAAAAGGTGTAGCCCAGAGCAGCCTGCTCAGCAATCCACTTGGCATGGTCGCGGGTCGGACCGCAACCAGCAATCACTGTGAAACCCTCTTTGTGAAGACGCTGGCAAATGGCGGTACCGATTCCGCCCATACCACCGGTCACGTAAGCTACTTTTTTACTCATGAATTGCTCCTGTAAATGTTTTAAATACTGTGCTGAACACTATAAATTTAATAGCCACTTATGCTTATCCAATATGCAGAAGTAAGTATTTTGACTGAGATTAACGCTCCAAAGCGAGAGAAACGCCCATGCCGCCACCGATACACAGGGCGGCCAAGCCTTTTTTGGCATTACTGCGTTGCATTTCATGCAGCAGGGTCACCAAAATACGGCATCCAGACGCACCGATAGGGTGGCCAATAGCAATCGCACCGCCATTGACGTTGACCTTGGAGGGATCAATTTCTAGCGCTTGGTTCACAGCGCAGGCTTGCGCCGCAAAGGCTTCGTTCAGCTCAAACAAGTCCACATCTTGGGCTGACCAGCCTGCACGTTGCAGCGCTTTACGCGATGCCGACACTGGGCCCATGCCCATAGTGGCTGGGTCAAGACCGGTTGTCGCGAAACCAGCTATGCGGGCCAAGGGTGTCAAGCCCAAGGCTGCAGCCTTCTTGGCGGTCATCACCATCACAGCGGCGGCGCCGTCGTTGATGCCAGACGCATTGCCAGCAGTCACGCTACCCGCTTTGTCGAATGCGGGACGCAGACCGGCAAGCGCTTCAGCAGTGGACTTTTTATTGATGAATTCATCTGCATTAAAAAGGATCGGGTCACCCTTCTTTTGGGCTAACGACACAGTAAATATTTCGGCTGCAAACTTGCCTGCAGCTTGGGCTGCAGCGGCTTTGGTTTGCGAAGCCAGCGCTAGCGCGTCTTGCATTTCGCGGGTTATACCGTTGGCTTTTGCGACGTTTTCAGCCGTGATCCCCATGTGGTATTGGTTGTAAACGTCCCAAAGGCCATCAACGATCATGCTATCGATCATTTTCCAGTCACCCATGCGCTGGCCGTCACGGCTGCCGAGCAACACGTGCGGAGCAGCACTCATGTTTTCTTGACCACCAGCAATCACAATCTCGCTTTCGCCATAGGCAACAGCCTGCGCCGCCAACATCACGGCTTTGAGGCCAGAGCCGCATACGGCGTTGATGGTCAAGCCTGGAACAGCCTGGGGCATGCCAGATTTAATAACGGCTTGCCGGGCTGGATTTTGCCCAGCACCGGCGGCCAGCACCTGCCCCATGATGACTTCACCTACCAGTGCAGGGTCAACTTTGGAGCGCAAGAGCACTTCTTTGATCGCCAACGCACCCAGGTCGGTAGCGGCGATCTTGGCGAGCGAACCACCAAATTTACCTACAGCGGTGCGGGCTGCTGAAACGATGACGATGTCTTCCATGGTGTTTCCTTTTAGGGGTTACTAAACGTTTGCTTGAAATTAAAGGGATATTCGAGAGGCAGACAAAGAGGTTCGACAAGACGATGAAGTTACCCAGCGCGCTTAAGCGCTGAAGGCTGTAGTGCCCCACCCTCTTCAGCCTCAACCAAGATTCGCTCGGGAGAGTCGCTCGGGTCTGGATTGTCCAGCTGCTGATGCAGGCGATCCATGTCCACCTCTCCGCACCACTTGCCCACGACGATGGTCGCCAAGGTATTACCAATGGTGTTGGTCAGTGCACGCGCCTCGGACATGAAGCGGTCTATCCCCAAAATCAAGGCCAAACCGGCGACAGGTACGGTACCCACAGCAGACAAAGTGGCCGCGAGTACGATAAAACCGCTACCTGTGATGCCTGCCGCGCCTTTGGAGGTCAGCAGCAACACAGCCAAGAGTGTGATTTGATGCGTCAAATCCATGGGGGTGTTGGTAGCTTGGGCGATAAACACAGCGGCCATCGTCAGGTAAATCGACGTACCGTCCAAGTTGAACGAATAACCGGTAGGAATCACCAAACCAACGACAGATTTTTTAACACCTAGGTTCTCGATCTTAGTAATTAGGCGTGGCAGTACGGACTCCGATGAAGACGTGCCCAGCACAATGAACAACTCTTCCTTGATGTACTTGATAAGCTTCCACACACTAAAGCCGTGCACCTTGGCAATGGTGCCCAACACCACAAAAATGAACAACAAGCAGGTCGCATAGAAGGCAGCCATCAGTTTGCCCATAGACAGCAGCGAACCAATGCCAAATTTACCAATGGTGAAGGCCATGGCACCGAACGCACCAATCGGAGCCAGCTTCATGATTGTGCCCACGATGCCAAACAGCACGTGCGCCATTTTGTCGATCCAATCAAAAATCGGTCGGCCCTTTGCGCCCATAGCGTGCAAGGAAAAACCGAAGAGCAATGCGAACAACAGCACTTGCAACATTTCACCTTTGGCAAACGCATCCACGACCGTGTTTGGGATGATCGCCATCAAGAACTCAGTCGTCGTTTGCAACTTGCCAGGGCCAGTGAACGCAGCAAGACCCTTGGTGTCCAGAGCTGCAACATCCACATTCATGCCTGCTCCGGGTTGCAGAATGTTTATGACAGCCAAGCCAACAAGCAATGCCAGCGAACTTACAACTTCGAAATACAGAAGCGCGTAGCCCCCTGTTTTTCCGACTTTCTTCATGTCCTCCATGCCAGCAATGCCGACCACGATGGTGCAGAAAATAATAGGCGCAATCACCATCTTGATGAGCTTGATAAAGCCGTCGCCCAAAGGCTTCATGGCGGCGCCCGTATCGGGAAAGAAATTCCCCAAACTCACACCGATGATGATCGCGACGACCACCTGGAAATACAAAGAACTGTAAAGCGGTTTTTTTGGTGCTGTAGCCATTTTCAATACCGATTTAAAAGGGTTGCCACCCGCTAAGGCAGCTTTAGTTTTAGTTTTAGTTTCAGGCTGACGCCTTGACTTTCACATAGCTGCCTGGCGCAGGCTCCGTGGCCTTGTAACCACTGTTACCGTAGTCTTTAGGCGCGGCAATTTGCTTGCCTGCTTGGCCTTTAAGCCAATCAGACCAGTCTGGCCACCAGCTGCCCGCATGCTCAGTTGAACCGGCTTGCCATTCGGCTTGTGTGGCAGGAAATTTGCCGTCTTCACGTGTCCAATGACTTCGTTTGTTAGCGGTAGGTGCATTAATCACGCCAGCAATATGACCAGAAGCGCCCATCACAAAGCGTTTTTTCCCGGGCAAGAACTGGGTGCTGGCGTAGGCCCCACCAATCGGCACGATGTGATCCTCGCGTGAGCCGTAGATATAAACCGGCATATCCATTGTGGACAAATCTAACTTCTCACCACATACGATCGCCTTACCAGGCTTGGTGAGGTTGTTCTCGTAATAAAAGTTACGCAAGTACCATGTGTACATGGGACCAGGCAGATTGGTGGAGTCGCTGTTCCAGTAGAGCAAATCAAACGGTGGAGGGGTTTCGCCCTTAAGGTAGTTGCCGACCACATAGTTCCACACGAGATCATTGGGGCGCAAAAAGCTGAAAGTAGTCGCCAGCTCTTGCCCTTTAAGGATGCCGCCTTTGGCGAGTTGCTGCTCGCGGTACTTGACCATGCCGTCGTCGATGAACAGGTCCAGGATACCCGTGTCGGAAAAATCCAGGAACGTGGTGAGCAGCGTGGCCGAGGCCACTGGCTTTTGTTTACGCGCAGCCAATACGGCGATAGCGTTAGCCAAAATCGTTCCCCCTACGCAAAAACCCAATGCATTTATCTGCTTTGCGCCCGTGATTTCTTGAGTCACGGCAATTGCTTTGATAGCCGCTTGCTCGATGTAGTCATCCCAAGTGACATTCGCCATGGACTCATCAGGATTACGCCAACTGAGAACGAAGGTACGGTGGCCTTGGGACACGGCGTAGCGGATCAGCGAATTTTCAGGCTGTAAATCAAGAATGTAGAACTTATTGATGCATGGCGGCACCAGCAAGAACGGCTTTTCGAAAACTTTGGCTGTGAGCGGCTTGTACTCAATGAGCTGGAAGAAGTCATTTTGAAAAACAACGGCACCTTCCGTTGTAGCAACGTTTTTACCGACCTCGAACACACTCTCATCCGTCATCGACACATGGCCTTGGCGCATGTCGTGCAGCAGGTTCTGCATCCCCTTGGCGATACTTTCGCCTTTGGATTCGATAGCTTTCTTTTGTGCTTCAGCGTTCATTGCCAAGAAGTTGCTAGGGGCTGAGGCGGCCATCCATTGCTCCACGGCAAAGCGAATCCGGCTACGGGTTTTTTCGTCGCCCTCAACGGCTTCGGCCAAACCCATCAGCGTGCGCGAATTCAGCAGGTAACTGGCAGCAGAGAATGCAGCTACAGGGTTACTGGTCCAAGAATCGTCTTTGAAACGCTTATCTTTTAGAGGAGTGGCGCTCTTAGCCCCTTGCGCGCCTTCACTCATCAGCTTGAGGACTTCTTCCATGTACTGCTTTTGCAAGGCTTGAAGCTTGTCGGGAGCGATGGATAATTGGGGTGGTACTCCTGGCATCGGTGGCATAGCAGGCATTTGGGGCATAGCAGCCATGCCAGGTACTGAGGGCATTTGAAAGCCAGTGGCCGAAAACCCCTTCAATAAATCACTAGGATCCATAGCTTGGAACGACTGCGTGACTTTGCTCAGGCTGTCAGCGAAGCTTTGTTGAAGTTGTTGGGCTGTTTTGGCCCAATCTGCATGAGAATTCATAATGGTCTCCTCTGTTTCACAGTATTCACGGTGGCGCGGCATTATTGTCCCGGATGCGTCTCTCCGCATCAACTCGTAAGAACACGTATATGTATATCGTTGCTATAGGCTGGTTGTATGTTGCCATGATGATGGGCATCGCTGAAGCGACCAACACTACCGGCACTGTCATGGGTGGAATAATAAGCTTTGTTCTCTACGGTTTGGCCCCTGTATCACTGGTGGTTTACCTGATGGGGTCTCCCCTTAGGAGCCGGGCCGTCAAAGCCCGTGAAGCAGCAGAGTGGGCCGAAGCTTCCTCGGAATCGGCAGCTGAAACCTCATCTGAATCACTCCCGCCAGATACTGGCGGCGAACCGTCCACTGACCCCTTGGTCACGCCTGTGGGAAAAAAACTGTGAGGGGTTGCTGACGGTGCACCATGCTTCGCTGCCGTCATTGCCGTAAATATGAGTCAGGCCCAAGCGCTGCAGCCGGTCCCGCGCAAGACCTGACAAATTGGCCAAGAACTTCCCGCCACCCAGCGCCTGAAACTGCGTATCACACGCAGGATCATCTTGCACAAAGGACTCTCGTACTTCCGCACCTACCTCAAAGGCTTGAGGGCCGATACAGGGGCCCAGCCAAGCCAGCAAGTTGTCTCCAAAACGACTTTGCACAATGCCATTAGCTACATTATCAATAGCAGCAGAAGGATACTGTAATTGCGCATGAATGCTAAATCGTTCTAAAGTTGCCTCTAGCACGCCATAGCCGCCCAGCCCCAGCAGACCCCGCCACCCTGCATGAGCAGCAGCCACCATAGAGCCATCCGTGCGGGTAAAAAGCACAGGCAGGCAATCGGCCACCATCACCGTGCATGCGATACCCGACTCCACCGTGGCACAGGCATCGGCCAGTTGCCCATCCGGCGTGTTCGCCGCAAGCTCTGCTACTTTCCAGCCATGCACCTGCTGCAAAAACACCGGATGTGCGGTCAGCGTTTGGGCAAAACAGAGGCGATTGCGGGCGACAGCATCAAGCTGGTCGCCCACATGATCACCTAAATTTAAGCCGTCATACGACCCCTTGGAGGCACCGCCTTCACGGGTCGTACACACCGCATGCACGTTGGCTGGCGCAGGCCAGACGGGGGTTAACCAAGACGTCAAGGCACTCACGCCTCGTTGTCTGGGCAATGGGAGGGTTGGGACTGCACAAAAGCGTCCAGCTGCATGCACGCGTCAAATGCTGCCATGGTGCGAGGCAAGCCTGTCAAATCGGCATTGAAACGCCGAGCGTTGAAAATTTGTGGCACCAAGCAGCAATCGACCATCGTGGGCGTGTTGCCATAGCAAAACACGGCAGCAGGCAACTGCGCCAGTTGACGCTCAAAAGCCAGCAAGCCGTCGCGACACCAATGGCAATACCACGCATTTTTGGCATCTTCTTCGACCTTCAATTCACGCACCAAATACTTCAACACCCGCAAGTTGTTAAGCGGATGAATCTCACAGGCAATGGACTGCGCTAATGCCCGCACGTGAGCGCGACCCAGTGTATCAACAGGCAGCAAACGGGGCTCAGGATGAATATCGTCCAGATACTCCATGATGGCCATGGATTGCGACAAGCGCGTACCGTCATCAGTTTCCAGCATGGGTACCAATTGATCCGCTGAAATACCAGCATAAGCCTCTTTTTTATGCTCGCCTTTGGCAATGTGAACAGTCACATAGTCATAAGCAATACCCTTGAGAGCCAAGGCAATGCGCACACGAAAGGAGGCAGAAGAGCGAAAATAGTTGTAGAGCTTCATGGGTAGGGGGGATAAGTCGACACAGTGTACCGAAGTGGGGGCTAAAAGACCTCATACTGCATCGGGGAATGCGTCCCAGGCACGTTTGCGCCACTGGGCGTCTAGTTACACTTGTTTCATATAAAAATAATTCACTGTAAATTTCAAGCAATTTTTTAGCAAAACGATGGCGTCGTTAGCATCTAGCCGAGAGGTATTCGAGGTGGTTGCTGTTTTACGTAGTTTGGTGTCTGCACCAGTTTCGCCATGAAGCGGGTCCTCGCGCTTTGGCGTTCGCAGTACCCGACCTTCAACACTTTTCAGGCGGTCTGGCCTGCGTTGACCGTGTTCATCTTGGGGTTAGTCGCTGCCAGCCTGTTGCAGTGGTCAGCAAATACTAATACGGAAAAACTGAACCAAATACAGTTTGACACGCAAACCCAGAGAGTTCAAAGCATTATTCAAACCCGTATGGTGGCGTATGAGCAGATTTTGCGTGGTGGCGTCAGCCTGATGGGCACGCTGGACAATGTGTCACGCACCCAATGGGCAGCTTATGTCGCTCAGCTGAATGTGGAAACCAACTTCCCTGGGATTCACTGGATTGGTTACGCTGAATACGTACCTCAAACAGCCAAAGCTGCGTTTTTGCAACGTATCCGCAGTCAAGGCTTGCCCGATTACGACATCAGGCCTGCTGGCAACCGTGAGGCCTACATACCCGTCACCTACCTTGAACCCAACACGCCCCGTAATCTGCAGGCGCTAGGCTTTGACATGTTTTCTGAACCTACTCGCCATATGGCCTTGGCTCAAGCACGCGACACGGGCCAGCCGGCCATAACCGATCGACTGAAACTTACGTCTGAACCCGGCACACCCACCAATACATTCGTCAATTTTTCCAACTTTGGTTTCCTGGTGTATTTGCCGGTATACCACTCTGACCAGCCTACCGATACGGTTGCCCAAAGGCGCACCGCTTTGCGTGGTTTTGTGAACAGCCCATTTCGCATCAACGATCTGATGCAAAATTTACTCAGTGGAATGAAAGACGGCATTAACTTGCGCATCTACGATGGCACATCAGCCTTACCAGAAGCATTGATGTACGACGAACAAGAGACAAGCCCCTCTGTATCAACGCCACACTTGGGTTTGCAAGAGAACAACAAAGTCAAAACGATGACACTCTATAACCACAATTGGCTTTTAGAACTGACAGCGCTGCCCAACTTTAGTCCTCAACACAATGTGTCAGGCCTTTCGATACTGCTGCCAGGAATAGCAATCAGCTTACTACTTAGCCTACTTACACTGGTGCTAAGCGCTCGGTTTCGAATGATTCTGCATTCACAGCAGCATTACTTTCGGCTGTCCAATTTTGACACACTGACCAAACTGCCCAACCGCGCCATGTTCAACGACCGCCTTGAGCGCAACCGACTGCAGGCGCAACGAGGCGGCTTCACACTGGCAGTGCTGTTTGTAGACATTGACCGTTTCAAAGCGGTGAACGACAACCTAGGGCACGGTGTGGGTGATGCTTTGCTGCAAGAAATTGCTATCCGTATGGAAACCTGCATGCGCAAAGCGGACACCGTAGCACGACTGGGTGGAGATGAATTCACCGTTATTTTGTGCGACTTGAAAGACGCAAATGATGCAGGAAACATAGCGCAAATGATATTGAACAAGCTAGCAGAGCCGTTTGCGTTGGACGGAAAAATGCTGTCTATTTCCGTCAGTATTGGCATAGCGCTGTACCCCTCTGATGCCATCGAATCAGCTCAGCTTTTGAAAAATGCAGATGTCGCCATGTATGCAGCCAAGCGCCTGGGACGTGGCCGGTTTCAGTACTTCGCGGCGACTGCGCCTGACGGATTTATGCCGACTGCACAGTTCAACAGACCCAACGAAGAATCCAGGGGGTAAACCGGCCGCTTAACCCGTATAAACGGGAATAACCCGTAGTCTGAACTTGTCACGCCCAGGCTGTCGCACTCCACCAAGGCATGAACCAGAGGCTGAAACACCGGACGGCAGTACATGCGGGACTTGAGCAGCACAAAGCGATGGGCTGTCGGGTCAAGCCCAACACAAGAAAACACGCCCAAATCCCACGGTTCATGGGTCTGCGCTGTCACCACAATCCGTGCAGCACCGATGTCCAGCAGTACCGTTCGCCCCATACAAACCCGCTGCCCGGTATAGGTTGGCCCGGTGATGATGTATTCGCCATCGCTGACCGCCAGCACAGTACCGGTAACCGCCATCGGCTGCTTGGTGATACCCAATTGCACCAGCTGAACTTTGTTGCCCAAACCTAAACTGACCGGTGCGCCCACGCCGGACCGAGTCAACACTTCCACGGCCTCGGGATCGCACAGCGGCCCGACAGCAATGTCCGTCAAACCTAGCGCCAATGCGGCTTGCAGCACATCCATGGTGTCGCAGGTGCCACCAGACATGCAGTTGTCACTGTGGTCTAGCAGCAAGACGGGACGCTGATCTGCGTTGCCAGACTCATCAGCCAAGACCAGCGCACGCTGTAATGAAGCCTGCAAAGGCTCGCTCTCGTACACAAAACCTTCGCGGTCGGCCCAAATTTGTGTGGCTATACGGTCAGCCGTGACCTGGGCAACGTCAAGTCCTTCGGGCGTTGCCTGCCCCGTCACCACCACGCTGACGCATGGCGCTTCAATGTCGGCCAAACTAAAACCTGCGAACACCGATACCGCTGGTACGCCCTTTCTTTCTGCGGCTTTGGCAGACTCAACGGCTTGCTGCATCGCACCAGACAACGTGGAGCTGCGCAGGGTGTGGCTCATTAAAGGCAGTTGCTTCCAGCGCACAGCGCAAGGAGGCCCACCTTGCAACATTCCCAGTAGCAAGCGCCCCGCGTGTTCGCCAGTTTCATACATATCCACATGTGGGTAAGTCTTGAAGCCTACCAGTACGTCACAGTTAGCTATTATTTTTGAAGTAATATTGCCATGTAAATCCATAGCAACGCCGATAGGTACACCGGGTGCCGCTTCCCGCAGACGCGCCAGCAGATCGCCCTCGCCGTCCACTGAATTCTCTGCGACCATCGCCCCGTGCAAATCCAGCAGCATCGCATCGCAACCGACAGCCGCATCCACGATGCACTGCGTCAAGGCGTCATAAGCCACCGCGTGTACCCGCCCGCTTGGGTTGGCTGCTGCCGACACGGGGGTAATGACCCGGGCACCCAAGCCCTCAGCCAAATCAATGAACGCCGCCATCGCTGTGCGCATCCCTCTGTTGTCCTGGTAAGCCGCGTCCCCAAAACGGGGGGCAAAGGCCGACAAGGGCGTTGACACGGGCGAAAACGTGTTGGTTTCGTGGTTAAGGCGGGCAATCAGGATGTTCATAGGGTCCATATCACGGGTGAGCAGGTCGAAAATGAAGTTGGATAAAAAATAGAGACAAGTACTAGGATAAATGGCGGAGGTAAAAACTCAAACCAAGCCAACACCCAAGTAACGGTCTTTCACTGCGGAATCAGCCAGAAAGCTCGCGTTGTCCTCGCTATACACAATGCGCCCCTGCGTTTGATACTTGACGCGGAAATGTTGCGCCGCACCACGCAAGCTGCAAACCTCTCCGTAAAAACGGCCTTGACACCCAAATTGAAGGGGAAATGAAGGGGAATCGCAAGGTAGATTGATACCTTTTAAAGGCGCAACAAACCCGTAAAATTTTTGGGATAACAGTTACTGCCGCCTTCAAAAAATCAAAAGCTAAGTTTGGCGGTACGCGCTAGACTCATAGAGTGCGTGGGTATCCCCGTTTTGGCTCCCTCGCCTTCTTCATAAAATCCAACTTGGGTCAAACCATGATTCTTGAACTCGCTGATCTCCGCATACATCCTGGCCAACAGGTTGCTTTTGAAGAGGCCATTCAACGCGCCGTCAGTACCATCATCAGCCAAGCCAAGGGCTTTAAGGGCTACACGGTGAACCGATGCATCGAATCGCCTGAGCGCTTTGTGCTACAAATTTTTTGGGATACCTTGGAAGACCATACCGTAGGGTTTCGTGAATCGCCCTTGTTTGCCCAATGGCGTGCCATCGTGGGTCCGTTTTTCGCAGCACCTCCTGCCGTGGAGCATTTTGAACTGGTAGGAAAGTCTGATTGATGCACACAATGCAGATACCGCTTCGCCGCCGATATGCTTCTTTTTTAATAGCAATCATTGCGCTTCCAGCTTTTGCAGTGGTTCAATTAGATGCTAAAAGCAATAAAAGTACCCGCCCTACTGCGGTAGACATCGCAGCTTCGTGGCCAAGCAAACCGCTGCGCATTTTGGTCGGCTTCCCCGGCGGCTCCAGCCCTGACGCCACAGCCCGCACGCTGGCGGAAGGGTTGTCCAAAGCACTGGGGCAGCCCGTGGTGGTGGACAACAAGCCCGGTGCCTCGGGCAATATTGCCGCTGACATGGTGGCCAAGTCAAGCGATGATCACACCTTGGGAGTGGTCATCAATGGCAACTTAACCTCCGCCAAACTGCTCAATCCCAAGCTGCCCTATGACCCGGCAACGGATTTCCAATTCGTCTCACTGCTGGCCAAAGCCCCCTTGGTACTGGTCGCTCAGCCGAGCCTGCCATCAGGTCATGCTTTCTTTGACGCTGCAAAAGCCAGTGGCTCGCAATGGAACTACGGGTCGCCGGGCAACGGCTCCGTGGCGCACCTCGGAATGGAGTTGCTCAAAAGTAAGGCGCCTGGTTTGCAAGCCGTCCATATCCCCTTTGCAGGCAGTCCACAAATCGTAACCAGCATGATGGGCGGGCAAGTTCAGCTAGCCTTTATGGCCCCTGGCGTGGCACTGCCACAAGTGCGCGCAGGCAAGCTAAAAGCGATTGGAATCACCGGCGGGCGCAGCCCCTTGGTCCCCGATATTCCACCGCTAAGTGATGCAGGCATCCAAGGCGTCAACCTTGAAGTGTGGAACGCCTTGATTGGCCCTGCCAATCTGCCCCCAGCCATCGTAAGAAAGCTGAGCGCCGCCGTAGTTACCGTGTTGCGCGACCCAGATGTCCGTCAACGCCTTTTCAACCAAGGCTGGCAAACTGTGGGCACTTCACCTGAAGGGTTGGCCCTGCGTGTGCGTGAAGAAACCGCACAGCTGGGTGCGATCATTAAAAATCAAGGTATCAAGTCGGAATAATGATTTTCGTTTTACCCGTCTCCCCTCATCAGCTCACCCGCTCACTTTCTTCTCATCATTCAGTACTCTAAGAGCCACTCACCATGACCAACTACGTCGTTTCTCCAGCACCTCAAGTCTCTGTGCCCGTTGTTGGCACCACCGACCGCTTCCCCGTACGCCGCGTCTACTGCGTGGGCCGCAATTACGAAGAGCACGCCAAAGAAATGGGCTTCACTGGCCGTGAACCACCGTTCTTTTTCTTCAAGCCCGCCGATGCTGTGGTGCCGGTCAATGCGGGTGAAACGGGCAACATGGCCTACCCCAGTTTGACCAAGAATCTGCACCATGAAATCGAGCTGGTTGTGGCCATCAGCAAGGGAGGCAAAAACATCAAAGCTGCCGACGCTCTAAACCACGTCTACGGCTATGCCGTGGGTCTGGACATGACGCGCCGCGACTTGCAAAACGAAATGAAAAAGCAAGGTCGCCCTTGGGAAATTGGCAAATCGTTTGAAGAATCAGCGCCCATCGGCCCTATCACCCCCGCCGCGCAAGCAGGCGACATCGCCAACGCGGCAATTTGGGTACAAGTGAACGGCCAAGACCGCCAGCGCAGCAACGTGTCCAAACTGATTTGGAATATTGGTGAATTCATCGAATACATGAGTGCCGCTTGGGAGCTGCAACCCGGTGATTTGATTTACTCGGGCACTCCTGAAGGGGTGGCTGCAGTGGTCGTAGGGGATACGCTGGTAGGTGGAATTGATGGATTAGAGACCTTGCAGGTTACAGTGACGGAATGACACACACTGCGCAAACGCCAAGATCATCCGCGCACGAAATGTATGGACTGATCCTTAACGCTACATTGACCTAGTCCCTATGCGGTGTGCCCTTTTCTCATAGCCCCTACACTCTGATCCTATGATCTTTCGCAGTCCCATCAAGCATTGCAAAGCCTGCGGCACAGCCGTGGTTTACCGACTTCCTGACGACGGCGATGTGCGTGAACGCGCGATTTGCCCCGCCTGCAACACCGTGCATTATGAAAACCCGCTCAACGTGGTGGGCACGGTGCCTTACCTCGACGACCGTGTGCTGCTGTGCAAGCGCAACATTGAGCCGCGCAAAGGGTTTTGGACACTTCCTGCAGGCTTCATGGAGCTCAATGAAACAGCAGCTCAAGGTGCCGCCCGTGAAACTGACGAAGAAGCCGGCGCACAGATTGAAATGGGGCCATTGTTTTCTGTGTTGAGCGTGCCACGGGTGGGCCAAGTTCACCTGTTTTACCTTGCTAGACTACTTAATGACCAATTCAATCCCGGTCACGAAACAATGGAAACCCAGCTTTTCACTGAGGGCGATATTCCTTGGGATGAAATTGCCTTTCGCACTGTGCGCGTGACACTGGAACGCTATTTTGCTGACCGGCGGTTAGACGCGTTTGGCATTCACACTGTCGATATTGTTTAGGGGCGCCAATGAATCTGCCAGCAACTTCCAATGCCACACCTTCGACGAACACCGCGTTGATCGAGTTTTCGCCTTTGAGCATGGCGGCTTGGATCGTCCACAACCTCCCCGAGGCTGCTGCTGTGGTGGATGTGTCATTGCCCGGCATACCTGTGGTGCAAATCAACCAAGCTTTTGCTGCCTTGACTTTTTCTAGCACGGCTGTGGCGGTAAAAGTGGCAAATGCGGTCAGTAGCCTGCCCGACTTACTGGGTCTGGACACGCTCAACGCGGACTGGATGACTTTGACAGAACGGCTCGCCAACGGTAAGTCAGCCCGCCTGCAATGCCGTGCCTACCGCCAGCAGCGCGAGGCCTTTTGGGCGGATATTTCTTGCCGTCCTTTGTCGATCCCCCCGGACCTCGAAACACTAGAAATGCTCTCCACCCTCGCTATCGTGGTGGTGCGCGATGACAGTGCGGCGTGGCTTAGCACACAGGCGATGCGCCACCAGACTCGGCGTTTTGACGCTTTATTATCCGAAATCGACGAAGCTGTTCTACAAGCTGACAGCGCACTTGTGCTGAGCGCCCTCAACCCTGCTGCCGAAGCCTTGACAGGCTGGACCGCCACCGCCGCAGCGGGGCGGCCCTTAGGGGATGTTGTGCATCTGGTCAATCAGCGCACCGGAGCGGCGCTAGGTAACCCCCTGCTCAGCGCGCTACTGATGGGCGATGGCACACAAGGCACGACCACCGACGCCATACTTGAGCGCGACGACAGCAGCCGCGTTCCCGTCACCTTCCGTACGGCGGTAGTTCGTGATGACGAAGGCAAAGCCATTGAAGGCCTGCTGTTGATGCGCAATAACAGTGACGCAAGCATACTGGCCAATGCGGTGGTTCACACTGCTGGACATGACGCGCTAACCGATTTACCCAATCGCAATATATTTGAAGATCGCCTCAGTCAGGCCTTTGCCTTGGCCGCGAGGCATGAACGCATGTGCGCTATGTTGATTATTGACGTGACGGATATTTCAAAAACCACCCAGGTCTTTGGTCAAAATACCAGCGACACCATCCTGAAGGCAGTCGCGCTTCGATTGCGCGCCGTATTTCGCCGATCTGACACGGTGTGCCGTATTGACGATGCCCGCTTTGCTGTAGTTCTTCCGCAAGTGGACAACCAGGCAACACCGGATGTGCTGGCCGCCAAGGCCGTCAGTGGCGCTTCTCAGCCAGTGCAGATCCACAGCAAAGAACACAACATCAATTTGCGGGTTGGGGTGGCGATCTACCCTATAGATGGCGACACTCTTCCAAAATTAACAGCCTGTGCAGTGGCACAGCTATAGTCCGCTCGGGACAGTGTCAATCAATAGAAAACTGCTGCCGGAAGGCATCGCAAAATGACGGATGGCCAGTCAATGACAAGGTAATGCTGTGCCGGGGTGGCGCAGCAGCTTCAAGCTGAGCGCTTAGTAGTCCTGTGGTTTCATTGAACGTCAAGGTCTCCAACGCAGACCATTCCTGCTGGCCTTGAAGGTCAAAATCCCACTCACCTCCCTCATCCAAAGGCGCTCTCAGACCCAAAAAAGCGCTGTGTGCCCAATTTAATACCAGGCTGATTTCTTGGCGAACATGGGTAGCTTGCGCCGCGTGGGTAGAGGCCATGGCCTCAAAGGTGCCGAATCCATGCTCATCTTCGCTGTAGTCAAAATCCAGAAAGTGAAGAAGCAAAGGTTTCGACATGGATGATCTTGATACCGAATACAAATAAGAAGTACAACCGCTGCTCAGCAGATCAGCAGATCAGCCCTCTGAATCACCTGCTTGCTCAGCGGACTCTTCACGAGGCGCTTTGGCAGCGCGGTGGCCCGCCTTGGCCAGCATCTCCAAGAAAAATACTGTGCCACCCTCTTTCACGACAGCGTCGATCAAACTGGTGATGGTTGCGAAATGTACGACTTCCGCAACGGCTTCGCTGGTACCAAAACGGCAGTCAAAATCCCAGTAATCCACGCCTGCGGGCAATGGAACGCGGCGCTGGCGTTTCACATATTTGCGGATTTCGTGCTTAGTAGCCTCAAGCACGCGCTCAGGATGCTTGCCTTCAATATTCAGTTGGAATGTTTTTTTCATCGTCAAAATCTTCAATTTAACGACCCCATCGACTACAAAAGAGTTAGCAACGCTGTGGCTGACTAACCCCCATCAATCAGGGTCGGAGTGAATGGCTTTAAACCGTCCAAATTTGGATACCCAGACAGCCAGGATCTAAGTTTTTACGGTGCAAACAGAGGGGGGAAGGGGCAATTATCACCGACAAGCACATTCTCAACGCCCATGTAGGAATCTGGGCAGCTGATCAGTGCGTGCTGAAAGAAGAACTACTGCAGACAGACTGCCTAACGTCAACTCATGCAGTTTATTTTCTTGCCTCACTCAATTACCCCAAAAGAGTCAGCCAAAAGTCAGCATAAATATGCTTTTCAAGCGTTCTAAATACACGAAACTTATCACTATTTAGTCCTTGATAGTCGTTATGTTGATTTTTTTATTGACATTTTTAATTAATTGGTTACAATTTAATTGTCACCAATTTTGCTGGTGAAGCTTATTGATAGCACTAACCATTGGAACTACCGTACTGATTCGCGCTTATTTGCGCACCCCGCAAGGACGTTACCGCTGGGATACCTACAAGCTCAAGCTGCCCATTGTGGGCAATATTGTTCTGAAATCCACGCTAGCACGCTTTGCGCGCAGCTTTGCTTTGTCTAGTCAGAGTGGTGCACCGCTCGTACAAGCACTGACAGTTGTAGCTCAAACTGTGGACAATGCTTTTATTGGCAGCCGCATCGAGCAAATGCGCGATGGCATTGAGCGTGGTGAAAGTATTCCACGCTGCGCAGCAGCTACCGGCGTGTTCACGCCGGTAGTGCTACAAATGATATCAGTGGGAGATGAAACGGGCGAGCTTGACGCTCTTCTGTTTGAAATTGCTGAAATGTACGAGCGCGAAACTGACTACAGCATCAAAGGCCTGTCAGCATCCATTGAGCCAATCATGCTATCAATAATTGCTGTGCTTGTGCTGTTGCTCGCGTTAGGCGTTTTTCTGCCACTGTGGAACCTAGGCCAAGCAGCGATGGGGCGAGGCGGCGGTTAGGATTGACTTTAACAATGCGCCAATGGTGGCGTCAGTTCTCGATCCAGTATTGCAGCAAAAAATTACTCAACTCCCATGGTTACACAATCGGCGAAAAAATTCGTACAGCGTCTTGGGCCCGGCCTCATCACCGGGGCAGCAGACGATGACCCTAGCGGCATCGCCACCTATTCACAGGCAGGATCACAATTTAGATTTGGGTTGGTGTGGACGCTACTCATTACTACGCCATTAATGATTGGCATCCAAATGCTGTCAGCGCGCATTGGGTGGGTGACCGGCGAAGGGTTAGCGGCCAATATCAACAAACAATTCCCTCGCTGGTTCACTCAAACTTTGGTAGGTTTGCTGGTGCTAGCCAACACCATCAACATTGCAGCAGACGTGGGGGCTATGGGTGAGGCCGTTAGATTACTGATCGGTGGCCCACAAGCACTTTATGCCATCGGCTTCGGTGCACTGTGTATCGGCACACAGGTTTTCTTTTCCTACGAAAGCTCCGTGCGCGTTCTCAAATGGTTGACCTTGGCACTGTTTGCTTACGTGGCGGTTATCTTGGCTGTTTCCGTACCTTGGCGACAGGCGATTACTGAGTCGATCCATCCTTGGGCCTTTTTTCCAAAGGATGGATCCGTAAAAGACTACGCAGCCATGGTCGTCGCAGTATTAGGCACAACCATCAGCCCATATTTATTTTTCTGGCAAGCGTCACAAGAAGTCGAAGATAGCCGGCGCAGGCCCGAGGAGCAAGCGCTAAAACTGCATCCAGCCTATGTGGCAGAGCATTTATCGCGAATCAAACAAGACACTTTTGTAGGAATGACGTTTTCTAACTTGATTGCCTTGTGTATCGTCATCGCCACGGCGGTCACCTTGAATCTACAGGGCATCACCAACATTCAAACTTCAGCCCAAGCCGCTGAAGCATTAAGACCGGTCGCGGGTGAGTTTGCGTTCGCTATTTTTGCACTGGGCATCATTGGCACTGGTCTTTTGGCAGTGCCGGTTTTAGCAGGGTCAG
>JAYUED010000169.1:0-10558 GCA_043739385.1 Betaproteobacteria bacterium
AAACGGTGAACTGTTCACTGGTCTGCTGGTTGACGTGAGCCTACTCAGTGCCTTGCTCTATTACAGCGGCGGTATTGCCAACCCCTTCATCTTTTTATACCTGTTGCAAGTTGCCGTTGGTGCCGTCCTTCTCAAAACTCGGTACATCTGGTCAATGGTGGCTTTGACCAGCCTTTGCTTTGTAGTACTGACCGCATGGAATCGGCCTTTAATCCTGCCCGATATGGTGGGCCCGGCTCTGTCAGTGCATTACATTGGCGGCTTGCTGGTTTGCTTCACGCTCAACGCAGCGCTGCTGGTTATATTTATCCACCGTATTGGCAAAAATCTGCGTCAGCGGGACGCACGGCTGGCCAACCTGCGCCAGAGTGCGGCTGAACAAGAGCACATTGTTCGCATGGGCTTGCTGGCCTCGGGTGCGGCGCATGAGTTGGGTACGCCCTTGGCTACCTTGTCGGTAATTTTGGGAGATTGGTCTCATAGCTCGCCCCTGGCCAATGACCCGGTTCTGGCAGATGAAATCAAGATGATGCAATTGCAGCTGCAGCGCTGCAAGACCATCGTCAGCGGCATATTGATGTCGGCTGGCGAGGTTCGCGCCGAAGCTTCCGTCGCAACCACACTGCACGCTTTTCTTGATCAGTTGGTTGACGAATGGCGCAGTGCACGCCCAACGCAGGAGCTTGACTATGTAAGGAGCGACCTCATCGACTGGCCTATGATGTCAGACGCAGCCCTCAAACAGATGATTGGCAATGTGCTGGACAACGGCATTGACGCGGCACCAACCATGCCTTTGAAGCTTCGCGTTGAATGCACTAACAACTGGCTCACGCTAATTGTCCGGGATGCCGGCCCAGGCTTTAGTCCTGAAATGTTGACAAATTTCGCAAAGCCTTACCATTCAACCAAGGGCCGGCCTGGTAGCGGCCTGGGACTCTTTTTATCGGTTAATGTAGCGCGTACGCTGGGTGGCAGAATCGAAGCCAGCAACATGGCAGGCGGTGGTGCCGAGGTAGTGGTCAAGCTACCACTTACTGCGTTTACCCTGCGTGAAAGGAAAATACGTGGAAGCTGATCGCCGTTTGCTCATCGTCGAAGACGACGATGCTTTTGCCATGACTCTGAGCCGTTCGTTCGAGAAGCGTGGCTATCAGGTAAAACGAGCCGCTGGTCTCGCCGAGCTCCCTGCTCTGCTTCTTGAGCACCGCCCTGACTATGCGGTAGTTGATTTGAAGCTGGCTGCTGGTGCCTCCGGCCTAAGCTGTGTGCAGCTCCTGCACGCGCACGATGCGCTGATGCTGATTGTGGTTCTGACCGGTTACGCCAGCATCGCAACAGCAGTCGAGGCGATCAAATTAGGCGCCCGGCATTACCTCGCCAAGCCGGCCAATACCGACGACATTGAAGAGGCGTTCGCTCGTGCCCAAGGCGATGCTGGAGTTAGTCTCACCTCTCGCCCGACCTCGATCAAGACGCTGGAGTGGGAGCACATCCACGAAGCCATGGCAGCTGCCGATTTCAATATTTCAGAGACGGCCCGTCGCCTAGGTATGCACCGCCGGACCTTGGCGCGAAAACTCGAAAAGCAGCGAATCAAATAGCGGGCTTTCCGGGTTTCATACCTGAACTAAGCGGCACCCCCTTTAACTTCAAGGTCCTCCTGGCAACAGGTGGACCTTTTTTGTACCCCAATAGTCATCAATGTTTCATGTGGGTTGTGCACACTGGATTTGTTCCAGTCATGTAAAGGATTCCCATGCAAAAGCCTTCCGCTATTTTTCGATTTGCCCCCTTCTTTTCTGCTTTCGCTTGCCTGCTTTCAGCCTGCGGCGGCATTGACGGTTCCTCTGGACCACCAGTGGCAACAGGCTCAAAAACGACATTGGCGCTGCTCGAAACTACAGATTTGCACACCAATGTAATGAGCTACGACTATTACAAGCTGGCAGAAGACAAATCGCTGGGTTTTGAGCGCACCTCTACCCTCATCAACAATGCCCGCAAAGAGTTCACCAACTCTATGTTGCTGGACAACGGCGATACCGTGCAAGGTACGGCGCTAGGTGACTACCAAGCCTTAGTCAGCCCTTTGGCGTGTGACCAAACGCTGGCGATGTACAAAGTGATGAACAACGCCGGATACGAAGGCGGTGGCATTGGCAACCATGAGTTCAATTTTGGACTCCCGTACCTGAACCAAATCACCGGCAGCACTTTCAGTTTGGACGGGCTGGCTGAGCCTGCCAACCAAAAGGCGTGCGCTGGGCCAAAATTCCCACAGGTACTGGCCAACGTCTACAGCAGCAAGACCAAAGCACCGCTGTTTCAGCCTTACAGCATCATCAGCAAAACTGTCAAAGCGACTGACCCAACGGGTGCGACGGTGGATGCCATCGTTAAGGTCGGCATTATTGGTTTCACGCCCCCCTCTATCATGAGCTGGGACAAGCGCTGGTTGGATGGCAAGGTCTACACAGTGGGCGTACAAGAAGCTGCACAGCAGTTCATCCCGGAAATGAAGGCTAAGGGAGCTGACATTATTGTGGTGATCTCGCATGGTGGCTTGGACAACACAGCTTATTCCCCCACGATGGAAAACGGCAGCTACTACCTTAGCAAGGTTGCAGGCGTTGATGCCATGCTGATAGGACATTCACACCAAATCTTCCCTAATGCCACTAGCACGGTAAGTCAGTTCAACCTGCCCGGCGTGGACAAAGTGGCTGGACTGGTGAATGGCGTGCCCACAGTGATGGGCAATTTTTGGGGTAAGCACTTGGGCGTTATCAGGCTCGATATGGCATGGGACGGCAAAACTTGGATTATTGACAAGACTAAGACCAAAGTGGAAGCACGCAGTATCCAGAATGCGGACAAAACTTATGTGGCGGTGGACGCCACGGTGGCACCTATGATCGATGCAGAGCACCAAGCCACCATCAAGTACGTCAAAACACCTATTGGCACCACTGATTTCGGCATGAACAGCTACTTTGCGGATGTGGGCGACCCAGGCGCCATTCAAATCGTGAACCAGGCTCAGACGGATTACGTCTCCACACACATCAAAGCCAACTTGCCCCAGTATGCTGGCTTGCCGGTGCTATCGGTCAGCGCGCCGTTCAAGAGCGGCTTTGCAGGCGGTAACGACTACACAGATGTCGTACAAGGCAATGTTGCGATCAACAACGCGGCTGATTTGTACCTGTACTCCAATACGATTTATGCCGTCAAAGTGAATGGTGCCGACATCAAAAATTGGCTTGAGACGGCAGCGCAGCGGTTCAATCAAATCGATCCCACTCTAATTACCGATCAGGCCTTGGTCAGTACCTTTCCCGGCTATAACTTTGACATGTTCACCAGCAAAGACATAGGCTATGAAATTGACGTGACTCAGCCTGTAGGCAGCCGAATCAAAAACCTGACCTACCAAGGTACAGCGATCAACAGCACGCAAGGGTTTGTAGTCGCCACCAACAACTACAGAGCGAGCGGTGGAGGCAATTTTCCCGGATTGGATGGCAGCAAAACCATTTATGCCTCACCGGACCAGAACCGCGATGTACTCATAAGCTACATCAAGAATCTCAAAGCTATCGCTCGTACCAGCAACGGCACAGACCGCAGTTGGAAGTTCACCAAAGTCAGCACAGCAGGTCGGGTGACATTCACTTCAGCCCCTGGCAAACTGGCGTTAGCAACATCTGCAGGGATATCAGGTATCGCGCAAGTTCAAGCGGACGATGGCTCAGGTAAGACCTTGGCAATTTACACGCTTGATTTAAGCAAGTGATGCGTTACACCAATCCCGAAGACCGCACGAATGCCATGACGTTTATGACCTTCGCTGGAGCTGGTGTGCTGCTCCTGGCGCTGGGTACGGGTGGGTTTACATGGGCGCTTCCCCGTTTGAAGACAATTACAGCGTTGGCGTTACAGCCCAGAACAAGCCCAGCGGTAAACCCTGAAATCAATGAGACGCTGCAGCTTCAAGTCCAGGCCAGTACCGGCCGTGATAGTCAGGCCCTGGAAACGCTCAACACGCGGGCTAAGGCGGGTCATGTCATGGCCCAACGAGCGTTGGGTTTGGTGTTGTTGGACTCTGCGGACCCGAAAGTCGCTGAAGCAGGACTTAACTGGCTGAATGAGGCTGCCACACATGGTGATAACACCGCCCGTGTCAGATTGGGACGGCTGTATCTGGAAGGCTCAACACTGGTTACCAGGGACTATGCCCGATCGCTTCAATGGTTCAACGCGGCCGGTCTCGATAAAGACCCGGCAGCAGCCTACTTTCTTGGTGTTCAGTATACCAATGGGTATGGCGTTGCCATTGATGCAAAGCAAGCTGCAATTTGGTACGCACTGTCAGCAGAACAAGGCCAGCCAGCAGCCTTGTTTATGCTTGCGAACGCCTACCAATATGGAAAAGGTGTTGCACCAAATTTTTCAAAAGCAGTCGAGCTGTACAGCACTGCAGCAGAGCTCGAGCACCCACAAGCTATCCAAACTTTGGCGATGGCCTACAGCCATGGGGAAATGGGCCTGCCAGTTGATTCCGAAAAGTCCATGCATTACATGGCCGAGCTGGCACATGCGCTAAAGCATCCCCCGTTGGTTCCCTGAAAGACGCGGAATAAAAATCGAATACGCATTGGCAGGATCACGCCACCCATGTTTACCATGATCCTGAAAAAATTATTGGCGAAGAGCATTCTTTAATTGCACACCCAATTCCGGCTTGCCCGCAAACGGGTCTGTCGGGTTGCGGGCTTGCAAGATATCTTCCAGTCGTGTCTGGACTGAGCCAATCGCTTTCGGGTGGCTGTAGATGTAGAACTGGTTGGCGGCGATGGCATCAAACACTTTTTGTGCCACGATGGCTGCGGTGACTTTGCCCGAATCTACAGCTTTGCTGGTCATCGCTTTGCCGATAAGCTGGCTTTTCGTCAGCTCGGCGTTCGCCTCGGACATGGCCTCGGGACGGTTGCGCTGGCTTTCGCTGATGCCAGTGGCAACGAAGAAGGGGCACAGCACGCTTGCGCTGATTTGATCGGTCACCAGAACTAAATCCTGGTACAGCGTCTCGGTGAGTGACACCACGGCGTGCTTGCTTACGTTGTAGACGCCCATATTGGGCGGATTCAGCAGACCGGCCATGCTGGCGGTGTTGACGATGTGACCTTGGTATGTCGGGTCAATGGACGCGGCTTCCAGCATCATTGGCGTGAACAAGCGCACGCCGTGGATCACGCCCCAGACGTTAACGCCCAGCACCCATTCCCAGTCTTTTACTGTGCTTTCCCAAATCAGGCCACCAGCGCCAACACCGGCGTTGTTAAAGACGAAATGAGGCGCGCCAAAACGGGCTTTCACAGCCTCGGCCAGCGCTTCCATTTGGGCGGCGTTGGACACGTCCACTTTACGTGCCAGCACCTGTGCACCAGCGGCTTGCATTTCCGCGGCGGCTTTGTCGAGCGCATCCTGCTGTACATCCACCAGTACCAGATTCATGCCTAACGCAGCCCCAATACGGGCACATTCCAGGCCAAAACCTGAGCCTGCGCCAGTTAAGACGGCGGTTTTTCCTTTGAAGTCAACAATCATGATTCAACTTTCTTTAAAACATACCCGATGCGGGGGAAATGGACGTGAAGGGTGCCTGCGCGCTCGTCGGTACGGCGCAGGGTGTAGTGGGTGCGGGTAGCGGCAATGAGCTCACCGGTTGTGGGTTCGGGGCCGAAAGCCTCACCCGCCAAGGTGACTAGGCTGCCCAACGGGATGCCGTGCTCGTCCTGGAACGGCTCATCAGCCAAAGCAACCGGGGTTGAGGCAGCGGCGAGTGCAATGGCGTCGGCAGCATTGAATTTTTCCATGCTGCCCTGCCCTAACGCTGCCATGTGGTCCATCCAGGCAAGAACATTGGGAGTAGCGTCAAAAATACTGGCCATCACCGAGGTGCAGTAGCGTGTGAACCACAGGGGGTGGTAAGCCGAAAAGTCCGCGATGCAAGGCTCGTCACCTAGCAAAAAGCATTGTCCATCAAGCATGTTGGCTAAGCGGCGCAGGTAACTTTTGTAAGCGGCAGTGGCGTCTCCGGGTGAGATGCGCGGCACAGCAACACGCATTTTGGCGCGGTCTTCGCCAAACGCCTTACCAATAGGGCCCCATTGCTCAGGCCCGCCAGTGCTCATACCCGCGAACATTTGCGCGGCGCCCTTGGGTGAAAAGTTGTACGCCATTGACGCCCAAAACAGCTTTTCGTCCGCCCATTGCGCAAGGATCCGTGCAAGACCTTTGTGGCCTTCGGGGTAGAGGGTAGGTGTGGGCTGACGGTGTTCCAGTACATCGCAAATCAACGCGGTATCGCAGTAGATATCGGCACCGACTTGCAGAAACGGCGTCTTGCGGTAGCCGCCTGTGAGCGCCACTGCATCAGGCTTTGGCAGCGTCACGGGGATGATGACGGATTTCCAGGCCAGCTTTTTGTAGCCAAAAATTAACCGTACTTTTTCTGAGAATGGTGACGTGGGGTAATGGTGAAGGATGAGGTCGCTCATAGGGTCTCCTTGTATTGATTTTGGAAGTCTTAGGGGGGGTTACTGCGGCATGGCCCGCGCAATGATGTTGCTGAAATCAATCCCGCTTGGCAAGGTGCCAAACGTATAGCCCCAGTCACCCCCCAAGCGCGAGGTACAAAACGCTGAAAACACGGCGGGCGCGGAATGCTGGTACAGCAGCGCGGCCTGCACCACCAGAGCCACATCTTGCGCCAAACGGCGGGCACCGATTTCATCGGTGGCCTCGTCTATGCGCATCAGCAAGGCAACAGCCATGCGATCTAACGCTGGGTGAGCACCTTTGGCAGGGGCGAGTTCTTGCGCCAGCGCGGCAGCGGTATCGGATTTGCCATCACCCTGACGAAAAGCACGCATCAAGTCAATCGCCATGATGTTGCCTGCACCTTCCCAAATCGAGTTCAACGGCATTTCCCGGTAAGTGCGGGCCATGATGCCTTCGCCATGCTCTTCAACATAACCGTTGCCACCCAGGCATTCCATCGCCTCTTGGGCAAAGTGGCTACCGCGTTTGCAAATCCAGAATTTGGCGGCAGGTGTTAACAGCCGCGCCATGACTTTTTCATGCGCGTCATCTTGGTGGTCAAAAGCTCTGGCTAAGCGCATGGAAAGAGCAGTAGCTGCTTCACTTTCAATAGCTAAATCAGCCAACACGTTTTGCATTAGCGGCAGATCAATCAGCTTTTTACCGAAGGCCAGACGCTGGCTGGTGTGGTGCAGCGCGAGGCTAAGCGCGTTGCGCATCAGGCCGCTGGTGCCCAACGCGCAGTCCAGGCGCGTCATCGTGCCCATTTCCAGTATTTGCGGAATACCTCGGCCCTCCTCACCGACCAACCAGGCAGTGGCACCGTGGAATTCGACTTCGGAGCTGGCGTTGGCCTTGTTGCCCAATTTGTCTTTGAGTCGCTGGATGTAGAGGGCATTCAGGTTGCCATTAAAGCTGCCATCGGGCAGTACTCGGGGCAAAAAGAAGCAGGTCAGGCCCGCCGGAGCTTGGGCCAGTACCAAAAAAGCATCGCACATGGGCGCTGAGAAAAACCATTTGTGGCCGACCAAGCTGTAGTACTCGCCCCAAGCGTCGCTCCCCACACGTATGGCCGTGGTGGTGTTGGCCCGCACGTCCGAGCCACCCTGTTTTTCCGTCATGCCCATGCCCATGGTGACACCGGCTTTGTGGCTGAACAACTTCAACGCTGGGTCGTACCCGTGGCTCGTGAGTTTGGGGCCCCATGCAGCGTAGATGGATGCGTTATTGCGCAAAGCGGGTGTGGCGGCGTAGCTCATCGAGATGGGGCACAGTATGGAGGGCTCCAACTCTGTGAACATCGTGAACGCTGCGGCGCGATGCAGGTGTGGAGAATGGGTGGTCGAGACAACGCCAGCCCATGGCGTACCGTGAAGGCCAGCACCTACAGCGGCGGTCATCAGCACGTGATAGCTCGGGTGAAACTCCACCTCGTCAAGGCGACGTCCAAAGCGGTCGTGGGTGTGCAGCTGTGGCAGGTTGATGTTGGCAAGACGCGCATGGCCTTGCATCACGTCGCTGCCAACCGCTTCGCCCAAGTGCTTCAACGCAGCGAGATCTAGCTCGGGGGCGTTGAACTTCAGTGCATCCCGCAGGCCACGGTTGGTCTCAAACAGGTTGTAGTCGGTCAGCGGATTAGGCTGGTTGAAGACTTCATGGGTAGTCGGGTTACTTGCGTTACTGGGGGTGGCCGTGGCTTGCATGGTTGTCTCCTCGCGGTGCCTTGGTTGCATGGTGCCGTAAAGCCGTGGCTATAACCACTGTTGTTATCTTAATTTTTATGCTTATGCTTATGCTTAGGAACTTAGCGCTGAATTACTTCTAAATTAATAGCTATCAACGCTGGTTCACATTGCGCCCTAGATCAATTTGACCAGCTGCTTGCCAAAGTTCTTACCTTTCAGCAGTCCCAAAAAGGCTTGAGGCGCAGCGGCAATGCCTTGGGCGATAGATTCACGCGGCTTGAGCTTGCCACTTGCAACCATACCGCCCAATTCTGCCAGCGCTTCGGGCCAAATTTCCATGTGCTCACTGACGATGAAGCCTTCGATTTTCAGGCGATTGATCAGAATCGCTGACGGGTTGGCAAGTGGCATGGGCAGACCGTCGTAACCCGCAATCATCCCGCACAACGCAATACGACCAAAGGCGTTCATACGGGTCATCACTGCGTCAAAAATATAGCCGCCTACGTTCTCAAAGTAGCCATCAATGCCTTTAGGGCAAGCTTCTTTAAGGGCTTGGCTCATGGCTTTCACGTCGGTGTGTTGTTTGTAATCAATGCAGGCGTCAAAACCGAGTTCTTCGGTGACGTAGCGGCACTTGTCAGCGCCACCCGCTATGCCCACCACGTGGCCGCCGCGTGCTTTGGCCAGCGCGCCAAATGCACTTCCGACTGCGCCGCTGGCTGCAGTGATGACCACCGTGTCACCGGCCTTGGGGGCGATGATTTTGACGAGGCCGTACCAAGCTGTCACGCCTGGCATACCGACCGCGCCCAAGTAGGCCGAGAGCGGTACGTGGGTGGTGTCCACCTTTTTAATCGCACCAGGCACGGTGGCATCAACCACGCTGTATTCCTGCCAGCCGCCAAAGCCGACTACTTTGTCGCCTACAGCGTATTTTGGGTTCTTGCTCTCAACGATTTCACCCGCTGTGCCGCCCTGCATTACTGCACCCACTGGCTGGGGCACTGCGTAGCTCTTGCTCTCGTTCATGCGACCGCGCATGTAGGGGTCCAAGCTCATGAAGTGGTGGCGCACCAGTACCTGTCCGTCTTGCAGCGCGGGCGTTTCAGACACGATCAACTTGAAGTTGCTGGCGACGGCTTCGCCAGTGGGGCGGTTATCGAGGTGGATTTGTTGGTTAGTTGGCATGTCAGTTCTCTTTAGATGTTGCAATGAATATTGTGTCGAATGTCGGCCTAGTGGTCAGGCTAGATTCGGGGTTTCTGTATTTATTGGCGAAGCTATTGCGGTAGCGCCTGATTTCGGCGTTAGGTACCGGAAGGTTCCCGTACTGTGTGCACAGCGCTTGCCCTCGGCGTCAAACACCGTCGCCTCGGCAAAAGCCATACGCCCAGTCTTATGTTGCAGCGTGCCACGCGCCGTCAACACGCCCAGCGAGGGCTGGAAGAACGTGGTTTTCATCTCGATTGTGATGACAGAGGTTCCGTTGTTGGCGCTGCGGGCGGCTTGGGCCATGGCTACATCCAAGAGCGTCATCAACACACCACCATGGGCCAATTTGAGGTGATTTTCCTGGTCGGGTCGCACAGTCATGCGCAACTCAGATTTGCCGTCGGCAGAGGCAATTAACTCGATGCCTTGAGAGTGGACGAAGGGGATAGGAGAGGGGTAATCCATGGCCATAAAGTAAGTCTCGAAGTAAGTCTCGATCAGGCCCCTGTCACCACACTCACACCGCCGTCCACCGCCAGCCACTGGCCTGTGATGTGTTTGCCCGCGTCTGAGGCGTAGAGCAAGGTCAAGCCCTTCAGGTCTTCGTCGTCGCCCAGACGGTTCAGCGGCGCTGCGGCGGCCATTTTGTCCTCGCCCAATGACTCAATCAAGCCAATCGCCATCTTGGTTTTGAAGAAGCCAGGGCAAATCGCGTTGACGGTGATGTTGTGGTCACCCCATTCCGCTGCCAACCCTCGGGTAAAGTTGACCACGGCACCTTTTGACGTGGTGTAGGCGATGGTGTCCATGCCCTTGGGGTTACCGTTCAGGCCCGCGATAGACGCAATGTTGATGATGCGTCCACCTTTATTGGGAATCATGCTGTGCTTGGCAATATGCTGGCTCAGGATGAAGTAACCGCGAATGTTCAGGTTCATCACCTTGTCCCAAGCGGCCACGGGGTGCTCTTCGGCGGGAGCGCCCCAGCTGGCACCGGCGTTGTTGACCAGAATATCGACTCGGCCAAAGCGGGCGATGGTCTCGTCAGC
>JAYUED010000170.1:0-3500 GCA_043739385.1 Betaproteobacteria bacterium
TTTTCTGACCACGTTACGCTGGTGTCACTCAAGCCCTGGTATCGCTTCCATTTCGCTGATGGGGACACATTCGACTATGGCGGAACACTTGATGAAACACTGGCGGAAATAGCCCGCATCGAACCGCGCGACTGTGATGGTTATCGGGCATTGTTGGCGCAGTCCAAACGCATTTTTGATGTGGGGTTCACCGAGCTTTCGGCCCAGCCGTTTGACCGTTTTATAACCATGCTGTCGCAGATACCCCGGCTGATTGGTCTGCGCAGTTATGAGACTGTTTGGCAGCTAGTGTCCCGCTACCTCAGCAGTCCGAAGCTGCGTCAGGCGTTCTCAATTCAGCCGTTGCTGGTAGGAGGCAATCCGTTTGACACAACCAGTATTTACGGCCTGATTCATTATCTCGAGCGTGCTTTCGGCGTGCATTTTGCGATGGGTGGAACAGCAGCCATCACCAAAGCGCTAGGAGATTTGCTGGTTCGGCAGGGTGTGAGGATCGAACTAAACACAACGGTCGCTACGCTGCAGATAGAGCACGGTGTCGCAAAGGGTGTCGTATTGGAAAATGGACGCGTCCTGGCAGCTGATTTGATTGTGTCAAATGTAGATCCCGCCCATCTGTATGGCCACATGGTCAGCCCGGCAAGCCAAGCCAAAGCAACGCGCCTCAAGCTCGGTGCCGCCGAGTTCTCGATGGGTCTTTTTGTTCTTTATTTCGGCACAACAAGGACCTATCCCGATGTTGCCCATCACACTATCTGGATGGGCGAACGCTATCGTGAGTTGCTAGATGACATATTCCATCAAAAGACTCTGTCTGAAGATTTTTCGCTTTATCTTCATCGGCCAACGGCGACAGATGAAAGTTTTGCACCAGCCGGTTGTGACAGTTTTTACGTGCTGTGCCCAGTCCCAAACCTGAAGGGCGGCGTTGACTGGTCCAAAGAAGCACCGCGGCTCAGAGACCGTATCGTTGCTGCGCTTGGAAAAACCATACTTCCTGATCTTTCCTCGACCATCACCGAGGAATTTTTCATGACTCCAGAAGACTTTAAGAAAGACTATTTAAGCGCACATGGAGCGGGTTTTTCAGTGGCGCCCTTGTTTCGTCAGTCCGCCTGGTTTCGTTTTCACAACCGGGCTGAAGGGATTAAGAATCTTTACCTTGTTGGCGCCGGTACTCACCCTGGCGCCGGTGTTCCTGGCGTTTTGTGTTCAGCCAAGGTACTTGATACCCTGGTGCCTGAACTGCGACCCAGTCCTGGCGCTGCGCAAGGCGGAACCCCATGAATTTGAAGGTTAACAGTGCGGCCGAATTGGCTCTTCAAGAAGCAGAGATTACGCTGTCACAAAAGGGCAAAACGTTTTATTGGGCCCGACGTTTGATGGGACCCGTGCATGCTTCAAGGGCGACCCGGCTCTATAGTTTTTGCAGGTTCATCGACGACCTCGCCGACGAAGCCTCCTCCGCAGAGTCTGGAGGGATAGCGTTGGCGTGTGCTGCGCAAGATGTTACAAGGGGAGAATCTGCGCACCCGGTGATTCAGGATGGCATTGACCTGATGCAGGAATGCGGCATCGGGAGCGCTGTAGTTCTGGAGCTGATCTCCGGTGTGACATCCGATTTGGGACTGGTTCGCGTTGCTGATGAGGATGCCTTACTCCGCTATTGCTATCAGGTCGCGGGCACTGTGGGTTTGATGATGTGCAAGGTGCTTGACAGCAAGGATGCTGCAGCTTTACCGTACGCAGTTGATCTTGGGATCGCCATGCAACTGACCAACATTTGTCGTGACATCGCCGCCGACGGCTTGGTCGGACGTCGCTATCTTCCCGCCACGTTGGTCGGTACCCTCGAGCCACAAGCACTTGTGTATCCCGCTGAGTCCCTGCAACCCCGCGTCCGAAAGTGTGTTGAGACATTGCTCGATATGGCGGACCGTTATTACCTGAGCGGTGAGCTTGGCTTGGCTTATTTGCCCGTCGGAACGCGCAGCGGTATTTTGTCAGCGGCGCGTGTCTACCGCGCTATCGGGACTCGGCTGCGGCGGCGGGGCAGTACCTATTGGCTTGGTCGTACCGTGGTCCCGCCCAGCGCCAAAATGGCATTGACGCTGCAAGCGCTGCTGGAGGTGCCCTTTAAACCTTCCTTCTGGTCTCCATCAACGCAACATGATGCCCAACTGCACCGCGCATTTTCTGGGATCTTTGGGTGCGGGGACCAGCCAAGCGCACATCATGTCTGATACTTTTGACCTGATTATTCTGGGAGGCGGGTGCGCAGGGCTTAGCCTTGCAACGCGACTTGCCGGTACCGCATCGTCGAACCTTCAAGCGCTCGTAGTGGAAAGCCGCAGCCACTACACGAATGACCGTACCTGGTGCTTTTGGAGAACTAATGCAGCCTCCGGCAACCATTGTGCTGAACATCAATGGAACACCATGCGATTGCGATCTGGCGAGCAAAACGTGCTGGTGGATTGCAGCGCCACACCTTATCAAATGCTGCCGTCCGACAGGTTTTATGGCGCGTCACTTACGGCTTTGGCATTGGCAAAAAACATTCGCCTCAAACTGGGTACCGCGGTGCTGGCAGAACCCACTAAAACTGATCGGGGTTGGCGGGTCATGACGAGCGCAGGCGTTTTTTTTGGGCGTATGGTGGTCGACACCCGCCCGCAACTATCTCCGGGACCGGACGGTGCGTTGCTTTGGCAATCGTTTTATGGACAAGAAATTGAATGCAGCCAGCCACTGTTTAATCCAGTGTGTATGGATTTGATGCATTTCCTTCCTCCTGATTTGGCCTGTGTGCCCTTCGTCTATGTTCTTCCAATGACCGCCACCAGAGCGCTGGTCGAGGTTACGGTATTCGGCACCGACCCACGCCATCCAGAAGACCTTGCACCCAGGCTCGAAGCAGCTGTTGCCGAGAGAGTTGGGCATTCCCCTTTTCGGGTCTTGCGGTCCGAGCACGGCGTTCTTCCGATGGGGTTGAGAAACCTGCCAACACATCCTGACCGCAGTTATGTGCGAGCCGGCTTGATGGCGGGCGGTGCAAGGTCAAGTACCGGGTTTGCCTTTCAAAGAATACAACGTTGGGCCGACGCATGTACAAAGGCAGTTTTGGCGGGTGCTCTGCCCATCGGGCATGCGTCCGACCCAGCTGTCCTTCAAGCCATGGATCATCTTTTTTTGAAGGTATTGCGTGTCCAGCCAGAAAAAGCTGGAGGCTTGTTTTGTTCGTTATTTGGCAACGCAGATAGCGCGCGGGTAATTCGTTTTTTAAGCGGCGAGGGCGGCTTGCTGGACTATCTCGCCGTAATTGCTGCGCTGCCTCCCTGGCCGTTTATCAAGCAGCTGTCAAGTAAGCGGGCAGCCCGGGACAGCCGACTGGCGGCAGGGCAAAACGGATGAACGTGCCGCCTGTTATCAGGACACAAGGCATCGCATTTAGTGTGGGCGCTTGGCTGCTGATTCTGGCGCATGCGCTCTTTCTGAAA
>JAYUED010000171.1:0-10393 GCA_043739385.1 Betaproteobacteria bacterium
TAGTCCAACGATTTCCATACCTGCTAAGCGCCAAGCCACCACAAACGCCAACCGCTCTGGTTAGCACTGACAAACCTTGTGAGACACCCGAAGCGACAAAGAACTGCGCCACTTCAATGAACGCGCCCAATAGCAGACCGACAATCACTGACCGCTTGTAATTGCCGTGGCCGCCTCTTACGCTGCGTGCAAACAAGAAACCAAAAGGCAAAGTTAATACGACTTCAGCAACCAATTTAAGGCTCAACAACACAAGTCTGGGAGAATCCTTTGCTACAAGCCAACCCCAACTGCTCGAATGAATCTTGGCGGAAAGCTCTGCCGACGACAATAGAAAGTCGTACGGGAATAAAGCGAAGGCAATGTAAGCAAAGACATAGCCGTCAAGGACTAATACCTTTAACCGCTGTGAATCATTAGAGAACGATTTCAGCAGCGCTCGAAACCAATTTCCATACCCTGCGGACAATAGCAGCCCAACAAAGCTCCCCACGCATTCAGCCAGAATGTCATTGAGGGAAACAGTTCGCACAGAGAAAAAAAGCTGGGTGAATTCAACAGCTACAGCTAACGCCATGGAAAAAACAGCGGCTAATGCAAACAAAAAAATGCGAGGCGCGCCTCTGAAAGATTGCGTCAGCAAATAAATGGTCAGGAAAGCTACCGGGACATAGAGCACGCCGTTGGCAATCCAGTCGGCCCGGGATTCAACACCAAGCTTAAGAAACGGGATGTTTTGAAAAGCAAACCATGCGTCGGAAAGCGGGCGGGCCTTGTATTTAAACGGCACCAGACTGCCGTAGATAACAAAAAATACGTAGCCGAGCCAAATGAAAAAAGGCAGGCTTGACCGGGGGAAAGAATTGGTTTTCACGCTTGATTTCTGGAAGACGATATTCTCAAGCGACTGGCTAACATTGGCCGTAGAAAAATCCACGTACTGCAATGGAACCACGCTACCGCTCTTTAAAAACTTCAGATAGTAACCTCGCAGATTGCCTGCTAGCGATTGCGAGAAGTCTGAAGTGATCTCCCGACGTGTTTGCAGCCAATTTGCCGGGGTGCAGGCCGGCTATCTGATCGTGGGGTCCCTTGACAGCTCGGTTTTCGGGAATGCAATCGGGCAAACCGGCAACCGAGGTGTTTTGCAAGTCGGCCCTAATAGAGCTATAAAAACAATAGCTGAAGCTTCAATAGTGGCAAGCGCTGGTTTTGTTATTGAGGTTGATTCTGGCGAATACAGGGGCGATGTGGCTGTGTGGACCCAGGAGCGGCTGACACTGCGTGCTGCGGGTGGGCGTGTCAAGCTGATCGCTGCGGGCGCAGCCGCTGAGGCAAAGGCCATTTGGGTAGTGCGGGGCGGGCAAATGTCGGTTGAAGGGTTTGACTTCACGGGCGCGCGCGTGCCGAATCAAAACGGTGCGGGCATCCGGTTTGAAAAAGGATTTCTCCGTGTCCGGGATTGCACATTCATGGACAACGAGAATGGCATTCTGACTAGCAACCAAAAAGACGCTGAACTTGAAATAGAAAACAGCGAGTTTGGCCACAACGGTTATGGCGATGGCCAAAGCCACAACCTGTACGTCGGCGAAATCGCACGCCTGACGGTAACTGGCAGCTACTTTCACCATGCCAAAGTCGGGCACCTGCTCAAAAGCCGTGCCGCGGTGAATCATATTTTTTACAATCGGCTAAGCGACGAAACCGACGGCCGCGCCAGTTATGAAGTGGAGTTCGCAAATGGCGGTGTTGCTTACCTGGTGGGCAATATCATCCAGCAAAGCCCGCAGACCGAAAACCCACACTTGATCTCTTACGGTGTTGAGGGTTACGAAGGGGCAAAAAACGAACTTTATCTGGTCAACAACACACTGGTGGACAGCCTGCCCCAGGGCGGTGTGTTCTTGCGTATCAAGCCCGGCAATGTGATTGTGAAGGCGGTAAACAATTTGCTGCTAGGGCAAAGCAGGCTTAATGCCGCCGGGCTTGGCGAGTACCGCAATAATTTCACCGTGGACCGGCATGAATTCGAGCACGCCGCGCAGTCAGATTATCGCCTCAAGCGCGGTTCCCACTTGTCCGGCAAAGTGGTGGCGCCGGGCAGGGCCAATGGCATCGATTTACAGCCGCAAGCGGAATATTTGCACCCCCGAGGCTCGCGGGTTCTACCGGGAAAGCCGCATAATCCGGGGGCGCTACAAAGCATGCGGCCAGCCAGCCGGCCCTGACCTAAGCACCACATTACACTTCAAATGCCAGACACCCCTACCGATTTGTTCAGTGGCTCTCCACGATTTTCAGACCCCAGACTGGCCGCTTTGGCGATGGCCGAAGATACCGCAGCGGCCTGGCGTGGCGCACTCCAGGGTGACCCAAAATCTGCGCTACAGGGCGTTACCGGCGACTTTGCGGCCGGTATGGTTGAAGCCAGTGGCCGCAGCTTTATGGCGGTGGACCGCTTTGCCATTCGAACGCTGTGTTACCGCGTTGACAATGGCCGGTTGCGGTTTGCGCTGCGCGCCGACGAACTGGCTGACGTCACTACGGAAATAGACCCGCAGGCGATTTTTGACTATCTGTATTTTCACATCATCCCCTCACCGCGCACGATCTACAAAGGCATTTTTCGGCTGCCGCCTGGGCACTATGCTTTGTTTGAAAACGGCAAGCTCACAGTTGCACCTTACTGGGTGCCTACGTTTGAAGAACCGCGCAGCGCATCGTTTGGTGACTTGAAAGATGAATTCAGGCAACTGCTGCGCGACGCAGTGGCCAAGCAGCTGGACGGCAGCAAACCCGCCTGTTTTTTGAGCGGCGGCACCGACAGCTCCACTGTGGCGGGCATGGCAGCTCTGGCCAGCGGTCAGACGGTCGCGACCTATTCGATCGGCTTTGATGCCCAAGGCTATGACGAGATGGAGTTTGCCCGCATCGCAGCCAGGCACTTCAAGACCGAGCACCACGAGTATTACGTCACCCCCGATGACCTGGTGCGCAGCATTGCGGCCGTGGCGTCCCATTACGACCAGCCGTTTGGCAACTCGTCTGCCCTGCCCTCCTACTACTGCGCCAAAATGGCACGCGAGGATGGGGTCAGCAAAATACTGGCGGGCGACGGCGGGGATGAGCTGTTTGGCGGCAACACCCGCTATGCCAAGCAAAAGGTGTTTGGCTGGTATGAGAGTATTCCAGCGGGGCTCCGTACGGGGTTGTTGGAGCCTGTGTCCAGGCTTTCATTCCTGGAAAAAATTCCAATGGTGCAAAAGGGTGCCAGCTATGTGAATCAGGCCCAAGTGCCCATGCCGGATCGCCTGATGACCTACAACCTGTTGTTCCGCCTGGGCGTTGAGAGCATGCTTACACCCGCATTGCTAGCCCAGGTAGACCAGCGGGACCCCGCCCGACAGCAAAGCGGTGTCTGGGCTCAAGCTCATGCCGATAGTCTGGTCAACCGCATGCTGGCGTTCGACTGGCGCTACACGTTGGCAGATTGTGATCTCCCCAAGGTGGTAGGCACGACGACGCTGGCGGGGCTGGACGTTGGCTTTCCGATGCTGGACGACCAGCTTCTGGCCTTCTCGCAAAAATTGCCAACAGACTACAAACTCAAAGGATTCAAGCTGCGCTGGTTCTTCAAGGAGGCGCTGCGCGGCTTTTTACCCGAGGAGATTCTGGTCAAGAAAAAGCAAGGTTTCGGCTTGCCGTTTGGCGTGTGGGCCAACGCCCACCCCGGCCTCAAAACGCTGGCCGCTGACTCGCTGCACAGCCTGGCCAGGCGTGGCTTGGTAAGGGCCGAATTTGTGCAGACGCTGATCAGCCAGCGCCTGCCTGAGCACCCCGGGTACTACGGCGAGATGGTGTGGATCTTGATGATGCTGGAGCAGTGGCTGGCGGCCAAGGCGCCGGATTTCAGTTTGATAAAACCTTAGATGTTTTGCATGTGCCAACTGTTCTGGATTGCGGTGTTTTCTTGTAATCGGTCAAACTAGCCAATGCCGGAGTTGATGCAGTTGATTGATAACACCATGCTCCTGCGAACAAGCCTGTGCAGGGTCGTACAAAATATTATGCTTAGTTCCAGCAGCTACTCCAGCCTGGATATCTGTCAGGCTATCTCCAACTAAAACGCTGGATGGAAGGTTGATGTTGAATTCTTTGGCCGCAGCGAGAATCATGCCCGGAGCTGGCTTGCGAAAATACGATTCGCGTTTGTACTGCCCAATGCCATGCTCAGGGTGATAGGGGCACCAATAAACTTTAGCGATGTCTGCCGCCTGGCTTGCAAACTGCTCCAACATCCAGACGTTCACGACATGGAAGGCCTGCTCTGTGTAATACCCCCGACCGATACCGGCCTGATTGGTCACAACAAAAAGCTGATAACCCTTTTGTCTGGCGAAACGGCAAATATCGAAAATACCTTCAATGAAATCAAAAGACTCCGGTGTATTAACGTAACCATGATTGACGTTAATAACGCCATCGCGGTCTAGAAACAGCGCACGATTCATGACCACTTACGTCAGGTGGGCCAATTCCTGGCCAGCACGATCCAAGTCTTCGGGGATGCCAATGTCAATGAAGTATGCATCAGTGATGAAAGCGCGCGGACGGAGCCGATGGCAGTGTTTTTGTAATACATCAACTTCAAAGGAAAAGCGGCCAGTCAATCCAAGTGACCAGAACATGTTAGGACGGAAGATATAGACACCCCCGTTAATCATGCCGGGAGCCGAAACGCCTCTTTCTTCAAAACCGGTGACGCGATCATCTTCAAGTCGAATCGCTCCATACCTGCCAGCGTCGTTCACTTGTCGCAAGACCATGGCTAATGGCTCTGGTGCCTTGGCATACCACCTTGTGAGCTCATGAATATCTAGCTGCAGCAAGGTGTCGCCATTCAAGGCCAGCACGGGGTCATCATCCAGTCCATTGACTGCATGGGCCAGCGCTCCCCCAGTGCCCAACGGCTGCTCTTCATACGCGTACTTTAATGGAACGCCCCGATAAGCGTTGCCGAAATGGTTCTGGATGATTTCAGCCCGATAACCAACCGAAAGTATGATTGATTCAGTTCCTGCCAGTACCAAACGGTCAAGCAAATATTCCAGAAAGGGGCGCCCAGCAACCGGTGCCATAGGTTTGGGCAAGTCTGCAATTCGCCCCCGCAGGCGTGTTCCCAAGCCACCTGCCAAAACCACAGCTTTCATCACACTGGACGGGCGAACATCGCTTCCTCAATCAACCCGCAAAGGATATGACCACTGATGATGTGCCCTTCCTGAATTTTTGGGGTACTGCAGGACGGGATTTCAATGCAATGATCGACAACCTCTGTAATTCGCGCGCGTTGATTTCCGGCCATGCCTACCGTGACCAACCCCTGCTTTGTGCCAGCCTCAAGCGCAGCGATGATGTTGGGGGATTTTCCGGATGTGGATATGCCGATCAGAACATCACCTGCTTGCCCGACCGCCTGCACCTGGCGCGCAAACAGTTGAACATAGCCGTAATCATTGCCAATTGCCGTGAGCACTGAAGTGTCAGTGGTCAAGGCGAAAGCCGGCAAGCCCGGACGATCAAAGGCAAACCGGCTCACCATTTCGCCAGCCAGGTGCTGTGAATCGGCAGCGCTTCCGCCGTTGCCCATAAAAAGCAATTTCTTGCCATTTTTAAGTGCCTGAATACACGCGTTTGCAACGGTTTCAATTGTCGAAACCAAATGATCATCAGCAAGCATGGCATTGACAACCTGCGCGCTATCCTGAATATGGTTCTTGATGTTCTGTTGCATTAAAGTCTCCAGCCTTGAGTTCCGTTATTGGTGAAGTGACAATTGCTGACGCTGCCTTCGAACTGGTTGAGGCGACGGATAACATCCATGCGCTTTTCGGGGGGCACAAAAAACATCATAAACCCGCCGCCGCCCGCACCGGAAATCTTGCCCGCCAGCGCTCCAGCCTGCAGTGCGCTTTCAAATATGCTTTCAATGTGCGGGTTCGAAACCGTCTTGGCAGACCGCTTTTTATTGGCCCAACCTTCGCGCATAGACTCAACCATGCCTTCAAAGTCGCCTTTGAGCAGGCATTCTTTCATGCTGACCGCCTCCCGCTTCATTGCGTGCATGGCATCAATGGCATTGGCATCACCCGTTATAACGTTGCTACTCTGATCTGCAATGATCTTGGCTGATTCACGCGAAACACCTGTGTAATAAAGCAAAATGGAAGCCTCTAACTCGCAGGTTATCCAGTTCTTGATGCGTAGTGAGTTAATGATGGCTTTGTTATCACCATAGAACTCCATGAAGTTAAACCCCCCAAAGGTCGCGGCGTACTGATCCTGGCGTCCCCCTTGGAGCTTACAGTCCACGCGTTCAATATTGAAAGCCAGGAGGGCCAACGTATAGTCATCCAGCGGCAGGTTCAACAGCTCAGAAAAGACACGCAGCATGACCACCACCAGCGTTGAAGACGAGCCTAAACCAGAGCCAACTGGAGCATCACAAAAAGTAGTCAACTCCAGCCCAATGGGCTTGCCGCTGTTATATGTTTGTACGATGCGGTTGTAAACAGCCTTATGAAGGTCAAGGTTTCCATCAAGGGGTAGATCACCCCGCATGGGATATTCCACAGATTTTTGCTGGTCTGTTGAAACAAAACGGACCAAGGGTTCGTCCAGAGTCTTGATGACAGCGTATGCGTAGCGATCAATGGTGACGTTAAGTACATAACCGCCATGCACGTCGCAGTATGGCGATACATCAGTACCTCCTCCGGCAAGTCCCAATCTAAGTGGTGCTCTGGCTCTGACGGTGTGGCTCATGAAACCTCCTTCGGTATTGCTTCTAAAGGTGCCTATTAGCGAACTCGCCAATGCTGTCGAGTTGAACCTCAACTGGATGGGGACATTGCACTAATTTAAATCAAGCGTTGTGCAAATTGACCAGCAGACGGGTGCCAAAACGCCACCGAGACTGGTCCCATGGGGTAAAACGCCGGACCTGAAACATGTCATCCTCTGCACTTGAAGCACCCCACTGTGTGCTGACGGCAGCGTCAAAACCAAGACTGCGAACCACCTCCACATTTTGCGGCGTGTAGTCTTCGCCCGGTTTGCCGTTAGGGTAGGCGAAGAGGCTCACGCGCTCGCTTAGCAACTCCTCCAGAAAATTCTTACCGCCCTCGATTTCGTACCTGGCCTGCGCATCGGTAAGCCTGGCCAGAATGGGATGTGACATGGTGTGAGCTCCAATCTGCATGCCCGCATGGTGCATGGCCTTAACCTCGTGCGAGGTCATCATCAGATCGTCGGGTAACAGGGCTCCAGCGAGATACGCGATTTTTTCAGCAATATTGATGCGCTCCTGAGCAGGCTGGTATTTGATTTCACCAATGAGGGTGGCAATGGCAGCTTTTTTTTCGCTGATAGACCCGAGGGCGTGACGACCCAACCCCAGTGAGGACAGGTCCAGAGTCGGCTGTGTGAACCCGCGTATGGATTCGATGATGGTGTCGTTCCACATGCGACCGCCATCCAGAAAACTAGTGGCAATAAAGAAAGTTGCTGTCATGCCGTGATGCTGGAGTATTGGCATGGCAACATAGTGGTTGTCGGCGTAACCGTCGTCAAAAGTGATGGATGCAGCCCGCGCGGGCAACGTCCCAGCCTTTAGCTGCGCCAACGCCTTGTCCAAGGGAACGACGTTGAACCACGATGCCATCCATCCGCAGAGAGCGTCAAAGCGGCGGAGGTGCATTTCGTCCGGGAACAGCAGATCGGGCGCAGGCAGCACCCTGTGAAAAATAAGTACGGACAAGCGGGCACCCGCACCGGCCGGTGAAACCCACTGGAGCATTGGCCTAAACAAAATCATGGCAGCGCAGGTTTGGCAGTTTTAGCGGAAAACGCAACTATTTTGGCAGCTTCTTGAGTAGCCTCATTGACCCACTCTTTGCCACTCACCCAACGACGACCCAGAACCACCAAGATGAGCAGGTTGTAGGGCAAATCGTAATAGGCAAGGCTAAGGAATGCTCCCCCCACCAAATAACCTGCCAGACTGACTTGGCACATAGCTCCCAAGTGCGACACCCATTTGGTTTCAGGCAACTTGCTCCCCTGCTTACGCAACTGACCAGCAGAGCTCCACACAAAAAACCAAAGTAACAAAAACAAGAACAGGCCCACAAAGCCGTGCTCACCCAACACCATGAAATAGATACTGTGCGCAGCCAGAACGGATGTGGGATCGGGCGCGTACAACGCGAACAGCTCGGGCTGGGCAACCACAAACCCGCCACCAAAAAAATTGGATTTGGCCAGGTTCCACGCCATCCACCAGGCGTTGATACGGCCGCTGGCGGAGGTGTCATCTTGGTAGGTGCCGATCGTGCCCATGCGCGTCCACCATTGCTCAGGCATGAACGACAACAACGCCACACCCGCCAATACCAGCAGGACGCCGACGACAAATTTCTTTTCACTGCGCAACCACAGCACGGCAGTCATTGCGACGATTGCAAGCAGCGCACCGCGGGATTGGCTCCCAATCGCAGCAACCGCGCAAAGCAGCATGGACGCCACAAGGGCGCGCTTGACCCATGCCGAATCGGTGGTCAACTGCAGAAAACGCATGAGGGGAATCGTCATGACCAACGCCAGGGCAACCTCGTTATTGCCATCGATGTAGCTGCCCACGGGTCCCCAGACGCGATAGGTTCCACCGGTGAGGATGGTAAACATGCCGCCCTTGACGCCGTAAAATCCCAGTGAGCCGACCAACACCCACACCAACGCGGTGATGTGCTTCCTTGAATAGAGGACCACCATGGCGACAAGAATCATAAGGTCAATCTTCATCACCCGGTTCCACAAGCCGAAGGCCGGGTCAAAATAAAACGAGAACGGCAACGTGATGCACATCCAGAGCATGAAGAGCATCAAGACGACGGTTTCGCGCGTCAAAAAAAAATTGCGGCGGTCTTTGGTGATCAAAACGCCCAGCAGTACTGAAATGGCGATCGCTGCGGCAACTGGCATGCTGCTCAAACGCCAGCTATAGGCGTGCGGATTCATAACGCTGATCCACGTCCAGCCCAGGATTCCAATCCAGGGATGCAGCAGGCCATAGGCGGCCAGCGCAAGGATGATGGGGCCAAGAGCAAAGTCACGCATGGGCTACCTCTATTTGCTCATTTGCTATTTTGTTGAACAGTGCAATTTGGGCGTCAGTGGTGCTTTGCCACCCGCACGATTGGGCATGTGACCGCACAGTGGCCCTGTTTGGCAAATGTTCCCATAAATCAACAACCGCATCGACCAGAGCAGCGGCGCTTTGCTCTGACATCAAACGACCGGCGCTGGCAGAAGTCACTATTTCAGGAATACCACCCACCCTGGTTGCCACAACAGGTGTACCGCAGGCCATGGACTCAAGAAGCACATTGGGCCACCCTTCGCGGCTTGAGGCTAGCACTAGCATGTCGGCCGCGCTGTAGCACTTGGCCAACTGATGTTGGTCAACGCGGCCCAGAAACCGAACGCGGGACGTCATGTTGGTCTGGTGGACCAAGGACTCAAGCGCACTGCGCTGCGGACCTTCGCCTGCAATTACCAAGCGGAACTGCGGCAAACAAGCAAGCGCCTGGATGGCAATGTGGTGCCCCTTGCTCTCCAGCAGGTTGCCGACGCTGAGCAGCGTCGGTTCCTGCGGCCAACCCAGCTCAGCCCGCACACATTTCTGTGCATGGATTTGAAAACGACTGAGATCAACACCGTTTGGCATGGTCAACAGACTGGGAGAGGGCACGCCCATTTGCAGCATGGCCTGCGTCAGGGCGGCAGATACGCCTATGGAAGCTTTAGCACGTGTTGACGCCCACCGCATCAGGCTGCGCGGGATGGCATGGCCAGCAATCAGGTTAATGTCGGACCCGCGCGCTGTCACGGTAAAAGGCTTCTTGAAATGCCGTGCCAACAGCGCAGCCGCTACGCCATCCGGGTAATAGTAATGGGCGTCTATCACGTCGAAATCATAGCCTTCATCAAGCAGTGTCTGGACGGCTGGCCTGGCTCCCAAGGCCAACGAGAATGGCGCCATGTTCATGCCCACTTTGGGTGGCAAAAAATAGCGCGGGTGCTGGACCTCAAAGCCATTGTGATGTTCGCGCCGTGGAATGCGGGCCATCCGCGCGTATTCCCCGAATCGCGGATGTGTGGAAAAAAACCAGGGCACGGGTGCAACAACACGGGCCTCCACTTTGCCGCTTGACACCAGCTCGCGCAAACGGGTTTCCACAAAAATGCCGTGCCCTGGCCGGACGCTGCTGGGGTAAAGCGTCGAAAAAGTCAGCAGGCGGATTTTGTCTCGCTTCAATTCAGCGTCCCC
>JAYUED010000172.1:0-3429 GCA_043739385.1 Betaproteobacteria bacterium
AGGGGAGCCTTGGATGCCCACGTGACAGCAATGCAATGCAGTGTCTTGAGGCGTTCACGACTATGTGGGCGCATCTTGTCCATGGAGTTGCTATCCATCCAGTCATAGATGGTCACGCGCTCCACCAGCATGACACTTGCAATCTGGGTAACCGTCAATCCAAAGGTCGAGCGGATCGACCGCAAAATGTCAGACAAGGAAACCGGTACTGGGGCTGAAGCCGTTGCAGGGGCAGCAGCGGCTAAAAGTACGCGTTCTGGTGCGCTTGCTGATGTGCCTGCTATTGTGGCAACGGCAGGATTCAATGCAAGGGCGTAATTGAATGTGGGGGCTCCAGACCATCCCAGAGTAGGAACAGAACACGGACGTTCAACCGAACCGCTGTGATCGAACACACTGCTATAGACAAGGTATTCACTCGCCACTTGCCAACTGTCGGCACCGGTGTGCGTATGGCTCAGGAGTGTCAGCCGTTGGTGTGCGTTGGCATCGTACAGTGCAGTACGGCCCTTCACGGTCGAAACGAAAAATCCACCTGAGCCGACGCTGCTGGATGAAGTGAGATAGGTCAGAACCAGGCTATTGATTTGGTCGGCATAGTTTGCCGAGGGGCTCTCTAGGGTTTCGGTCATACAGCTGCGTCCCTTGGAGTTGACCATTCGTCGATGGCTTTTTGTGTGGCAAATTGTTTGAAGGCGTCAGACACCCCAGTGTGCAATAAATCGAAGTCATCACGCAAGGATGCGAGGTCTGATGGCCGTTGACTATCAATCCAGCGATCGGTATCAAAGATGGCGGTCGCGCCCTGTACCACCGGGCGGGCGTGAATGGATGTGACCTCCAGCAAGCCCTGCAGTTCGACGGGCAGGGTCGGTTGTCCGATGCCACGGGCGTACTGCACGCGCATGCGGCCTTGCTCAAAGGGGTATTCCTGGATATGTGCGTTGGTCTGCGCGACGTCTGTGGCACCTGTCGCAGACGCAAAGCCCCGGTAATCGAAGGGCGCCACAAAATAGTCCTCGGGTAACCTGCCGGCGCTCGGGTAGATGAAGTCCACATACCGCAATCCAACGCGCTGCACGTGCGCAACTCCGGCGTCCTTGAGCGGTGCAAGGGCCTTTGACCATATGCCCATGAAGTCCTCGAAATTCGTGTACGAGCTCACAGCCAGCGTGATCGAGTCCGGACTCAGGCGTATCACCGAGCGTTGATCGGCGCTGCGCAATTCAAAACCCATCAGGGTTTGCTGTGTAGGCGGCAAGTTCTGGCCGAATACGCCGCCGAGCTGCACATTGAAGGCATACACCGGTGAGACGTTGGGGAACTCGGTTGCCAGCGACCTGCAGACAGGTTCGCGCATGGCGTCCAGGTTGTATTGCATGCTGGGCAAGAATCGAACTTGTGCCAGCACAAGCACCAAAGGCGCATTGGGAAGCGTCCCAAGCGCTACAAGGTTTTCGGTGGTCATCTTTCTCCGTTGGTGGGCTTTTTTGCCCAGTTTCAGTAGTTTGGCACAGAAATCTTACAATTAAACTGACAACATAAACAGGAAAACCCTATAATCTTACATATTAACTTACACATTAAGGGGCTCCATGCAGACAGACATGCACTTTTATGGCACGAACGCCCTGGCCCTGGCTGCGGGGCTCAACCCCGTCACCGCGCACCAGATTGCAACCGCTGCAGAGTTCGTGGACGACTCCGACACGGTGGACATCAGCTTCAAGGACGGGAGCTTCTTCCACGGGGATGCGACCGGCCACCACCCGGTCAATACCGAAAACCTGCGCAAATACGACCAGCGCAGGGTCTGGATTCCGTTCCACTTCCTGCCGGGCAATCAGGGCCGCACGCTTCAGGAGAAGTTACTGTGTACGCCTGACAGTGACATCGCTCGCGAGATGGTGCAATGGGCACTCAAAGAGGCTACGGGCGAATACGGCCCCATGATGCTGGGCATTGCCGCCCACGTCTACGCCGACACCTTTGCGCATTACGGCTTCTCGGGCATCGCGGCTGACATCAACCAGGTGGACTTCGACAGCATCAAGTTGAAAGTCAACAACCCCACCGTTGAAAGCTACATCATGGGCAAGGCCAAAAGCTTCATTTCCAGCCTGATGCAGCGCTCGCAGGATAGCGCCGAAGCCACTGCTGCGAATCTGCTGGGGCTGGGCCATGGGGGGGTGACCACCTACCCGGATCGCCCGTACCTGACCTGGTCGTTCACCCACGCGGACGGCCGTCAGTCTGGGCAGCGCAACAACACCGAAACCTTCCTGCTGGCCACCGAAAAGTTGCACAAGCTGTTTTGTGACTATGCCGCCGCCCGCCCGGAGTTGGTCATGCACGAGCCCATACCCTTCGAGAAGATTCGCGGCAAGGTGCAGGAGATCCTGCAGCTGGAAGCGGATATGGATGGGCGCAAAGCAGCCTGGGTGAATGCCCTGGCCGATGGCAGTTTGCTGAGCTATAAGTTCGAGCTGATGCCCTATGACGAAAAGGCCTTTGAGGCAGAGTGCAAGGGGCTGATGGGCAAGGACGTTGAGTATTCAGATGCGAAAACCACTTCTGTATTCCAGTTCCTCAAAGCGGCGAACCACTACCGGGACTACGTCCTGGGCGACTTGCTGCCGAAAAACGGGATTTCAGTGTTTGTGAGCTGAAGATGTTGGCCTAATCCCACGCGAACGATATTGGCGATTTGTTCATGTGATGGCCCTGGGTATCCCAAACGTTTTGGCGAAACGGAGCGGCGCTGAAGCAACCCATCGAGTGTGTCTTCTGCAGGAGAAATTGGCATAGTTTCCTCTCGACTATTCGATCAATGCCCGGTGCAGCTTCACTGCAGAAACCAGCAATGGATGAATTGCAGCGACATGCCCTGCATCGATCTCCTGCAGAAACGCGTGGCGCATGCGGGGTTCCCAGAATTTTTTCAAATGGGTTGCCAGATCCAGTGTGGCTTCTTGGCGGTCTGGCATGCTGTCAAAGAAGGTGGCTATCTGATTGCCCATGCGTGTTAGGTTACTGTCTTGCATTCGGTGGGTTTCCATGAGAACTGCCCTGGGTGGGTGTATATGCAAACGTCGTCGCCTCTGGCAAAGCCCAAGAGGGTCAGTCCGGCCTGGTCCGCGACTTCAACGGCCAAGCCGGTGACGCCGGATACCGCAGCCAGCGTGCCTACGCCAGCCTGGGCAGTTTTTTGCACCATCTCGTAGCTTGCACGGCTGGTCACTGCAATGAACCCGGTGTTGGCCGACAGGTGCGCCCGCGCAAGGGCACCAATCAGCTTGTCCAGGGCGTTGTGGCGCCCCACGTCCTCTCGAATCAAGGCGATGTTGCCGTCTGGCCCACACCAGGCCGCAGCGTGGGTGGAGCCGGTTATGGACAACAGCAGTTGACGCGAACGCATCGTGCCCATGG
>JAYUED010000173.1:0-3428 GCA_043739385.1 Betaproteobacteria bacterium
CGGTCCAATGGCCCTTCAAATCGTCCGACAGCGGATGCAAGCCCAAGCCCGGAGCGTTCATATCCCGGTCACACGTAGCCACATCCAGACGGGCCAGCAAACGGCCTAGCTTGGAGGCGTGGCCAGGCCGGATGCCAGCTTTGGTGCCACGCTCAAAGAACGCGTGCAGCCCCTTGTGAGCGAATGATGTAATCATGAACTATTGTATCTCGTAGCGTTACACTTTGCAATCTGTCCAGCCACCACGCGCAGCGCACCGGGCGCGGCTTTGGCATCGAACACAATCCCGGCCTGTTCCAGAATCCACGCTTCAATCTTTTCATGGTGAACGCGCAGCAGGTCAAGCGGACGCACGGTGTAATGCTTTTCAGCTGTGGCGCTGGGTTTGTGCCCCTGAATGTGCGCCACCACACCCACCGGAACCTCCAGCCATTCGGTCAGGCTTTTGAATGACCGACGCAGGCCATGCAAGGTTATCGGCGCTGGGCAGTTGGATTACCCGCAGCAATCCCGCATTTGATCCGCGCAACTATGGCGTTGCCAAGTTGGGTGAGTTGATTCGCCAGCAGGCGGCGTATCTGGAGGCGAAAGAGGTGAAGTCGGGGGATGGGGATGCGGTGCAGACGCATTTGCATGTGCAGCGGCAGGCTGCAGGGAGTGCGCCCGTGAAGGCGCTACATCAGCACGGTGAGAGTCCGTGTCAGGGCAAGCCAAGACCCTGTAGCCGAAGGTAACTGCGTCGCTGCGAAGCGGGGTGGGGAGCAACTGGATGGCGAACTGGCAGTGCGCAGGATAACGAACTCGTTTCGGCGGGATGTGACGGCGAGCCTCCTCTCTCAAGGCGAAGCCCGAAACTCGCCCGGTACGCTGGGGATATGGCGTGTAAAGCGATACCGGGGTGCATCACGTGGTTGGAGGCGCAATGTTGGGTAGGTGTAGTGAGATAAGCGGGGAGACCTGTCAGCCGGGGTGACGGTGGGCAGGAGTCAGAGCCATCGTAGTACCGATAGGCTGCCAGAGCAAAGCAGGGCCAAGCGATCTGGAAACGGAAGCTTAAAACGGGGTTCGCCCCTTGTGCCTAAACCTTGCAGACGGCAGCGCTGAGAAGCGCGGAATAGGAAAGCTGCGTGAGGCAAGGGTGGCAGGGAAGTGGAAACGTGAAGTACAGAAAGCATGACAAGCATGAGCGACTCAGTGACAGTGCCAGAAAAGGCTAAACAAACTGAATCTGCCCCAAGCCAATGGGTGTGGGTGGATCGTGCAATCTGGACAGAACGTATGTTGGCGGCGCTGGGTAACGGCGTCAAAGGGCACATTTGGTTCAGTCTGATCGACAAAGTCTATCGCCCAAGCACCCTACAAGCGGCTTGGCAACAAGTCAAAGCGAATAAGGGAGCCGCAGGTATAGATCGGCAAAGCATAGAAGGATTTGCGGCCAATGAACTGGTGTATTTGGGCGAACTGGCCAGAGACCTCGAACAAGGCAAGTACCGCCCCCAAGCGGTGCGCCGGGTGGACATACCCAAAGCAGGCGGTAAAACGCGACCCTTGGGCATCCCCACCGTCAAAGACCGAATCGTGCAAACGGCGGTCAAACGGGTGATAGAGCCGATCTTTGAGAGAGAATTTCTGGACATAAGCTACGGATTTCGACCGGGCAAAGGCTGCAAGGACGCGCTGCGAGAAGTCGATGGACACCTGAAAGAAGGCTACACCCACGTGGTGGACGCTGACCTCAAAGGCTACTTCGACAGCATCCCGCACGACCTGTTAACCAAGAGAATCGAAGAACATATCAGCGATGGCCGACTGCTGGATTTACTGGCGAGTTGGTTGCAACAAGACATTGTCAAGGGATTAGAAAGTTGGAAACCCACGGCAGGCACCCCACAAGGAGCCGTTATCAGCCCGTTGTTGGCCAATTTGTATTTGCACCCCCTGGACACAAAAATGTCAAAGTTGGGCTACCGAATGGTGCGCTACGCTGACGACTTCGTCATCCTGTGCCAAAGCGCGCCACAAGCGCAAGCGGCTCTGGAAGAAGTCAAAGTATGGGTAGAAGAAAACGGGCTAACCCTGCATCCAGACAAAACCCACGTGGGGGACTGTTTGGTGGCTGGACAAGGCTTTGAGTTTCTGGGCTACCGCTTCGAGGCAGGAAGGCGCAGGGTACGAGACAAAAGTCTCAAAGGTTTCAAGGACAAGGTACGCGAAAAGACAAAACGCACCCGAGGCGAGAGTCTGCGCACCATCGTTGAAGACCTGACACCCATGATTAGAGGATGGTTTGGGTATTTCAAACATGCCACTAAAAGCACATTCCAACCGCTCGATGGATTCATCCGTCGGCGATTAAGGGCGATTCTGCGCAAGCAAGAAAAGAGGCCTGGAATGGGGCGTTGCCATGACGATCACCGACGCTGGCCAAATGTTTACTTCGCAAACTTGGGACTGTTCACCATGGCCACAGCCCAACAACAAGCGAGCCAATCCCGATGAGGAAACCACTGACTGGAGAGCCGTGTGCGGGAGAACCGCACGCACGGTTCGGAGGGAGGGGAGGACGGGAGTCCTTCTCTACCCCTATCACGGAGCAAAACGCCTGGCCCGGTTGATCTGGAGCAAGTACCAACACAACATTGGTCCCCCGATAATGCGCAAGATGCAATTCCTGAACGCCATCCCCCTGTCCCTGCAAACCGTTCTGTTGCTCGTTGCAAGCAATATCTTCATGACCTTCGCCTGGTACGGCCATCTTAAAAACCTGGCCACTGCGCCCTGGTACACCGCTGCCCTGGTGAGTTGGGGCATTGCACTGTTTGAGTATCTGCTACAAGTGCCCGGTAACCGCATCGGCTTCCAGCAGGCGGGTTTTACCCTCGCCCAACTGAAGATCCTGCAAGAGATCATCACGTTAAGCATTTTTGTGCCGTTCGCCATGGTGTACATGAACGAACCGTTTAAGCTGGACTATGTGTGGGCTGGCCTGTGCATGGTCGGTGCGGTGTACTTTATTTTTCGCTCTGGCTAGCCGATTGGGATCCTTTGGGCGGTGCGGTTAAACTTTGCGAAGTAATCGTTTCGTCAAAAAATTGACACACTCCATCGTTAGGAACTTTGATGCTGTTTGGAAAATTACTGCCCCGTGAGGGCAATTTTTTTGAGATGTTTAACCAGCATGCGGACCGCATCGTAGAAGCGGCGCACGCTTTCTCACGGCTGGTGGCCAATTACAACGACCCGGACTTGCGCGCCAAATACAACCAGGAAGTGGACGACGCAGAGCGCGCGGCGGACCGTGTCACGCACGACTGCAACAAGGCGATTCACATTACTTTCATCACGCCGATCGACCGTGAACAGATCCATTCCCTGATCAACACCATGGATGATGTGGCCGATTTGATCCAGGACTCTGCAGAAACCAT
>JAYUED010000174.1:0-10294 GCA_043739385.1 Betaproteobacteria bacterium
TTAATCCGCCGGCCGGCGTGAAGAGCCTGGATTGGATCAAGGCTGGATTCTCCGGCGCGAAATGCGAATGACGGTCTTTGTAAAAGTCAACGAATAGGAATGGACTGCTGCCGTGCAAACTGTCATCCCGATCCTTATTGACGCCATAGCCTACGCGTCTTGGCTGTTTATCGTGTCGCTAGGCTTGACGCTGGTATTTGGGATCCTCAAGATCCTGAATATGGCGCACGGTAGCATCTACGCCGTAGGTGCTTACGCTGCGGCCAGCGCTGTAGCGCTAGCCGCAGCGCTCGGTTTGCCACCGGCGTTCTCGCTGGTTGCAATGCTGCTTTCGGCTGTAGCCGTGGCTGTCATCGTCGGGCCTTTGCTCGAACGCGGACTGCTTGCGCGCTTCTACGGCCGTGACGAGGTGCTGCTGCTGCTGGTCACCTATGCACTTTTCCTTATGCTGGAAGACATTACCAAGCTGGTCTGGGGCGTCAATCCCTACTATGTCTCAGAGCCCGCGCAAATTTTCGGGAACGTTCTCTTTGCTGGTATGCGGCTTAGTGGCTACGACCTGTTTCTCATAGTTCTGGCTACGGTTTGCGGCCTTGCCACTTGGTATGGCCTCAACCGAACTACCAGTGGTAAGGTGGTGCTCGCCGTGATCCATAACCCGGAAATGAGTGCCAGCATGGGCGTCAATGTCGAGCGGGTTTATTGCATAGCGTTCACGATCGGCGTGTTTCTTGCCGCATTAGGCGGTGCGTTCACGGCGCCGATGATCTCGGTTCAACCGGGCTTGTCCGTCAGCGTCATCATTGTCAGTTTCGCCGTTGTCATCATCGGTGGACTCGGGAGCATCCAGGGCGCAGCCGTTGGCGCACTGATTGTGGGGCTCGCACGTTCACTGTCCGTGCATTTACTTCCCGAGATCGAGCTTTTCAGCATTTACCTGGTCATGGCTGGGGTGTTGATTTTTCGCCCTGAAGGGCTGTTCCAAAGTGTCAAGGCGAGGTTGATCTGATGCGTTTCGCCAACTCTGTCCTGATGGCTGTGCTCACAGCCATCGCTCTTATTGCTGCGGGCCTTGCAGCGCCTGCCTGGCTGCTGTTCCTCGTCACGTTATCGGCGTCTAACGGCCTCGCCGTGCTGGGCATCGTGGTGTTGATGCGCGGCGGTGGTGCGACGTTCGGGCAAGGCATGTTTTTCGCACTGGGAGCCTATGCCGCAGCGCTCGCGCCCTCACTGCTAGGCATTAACGATGCGCTGTTACGCACTTTGCTTGGTACGCTGGTGGCTGGTCTGGCCGGTGCTGTCACTGCGCCGTTGCTGGTCCGGTACCGTGGTATTTTTTTCGCCATGCTGACGCTGGCGTTATCAATGGTGCTGTTTGGGTTGTTGTCTAAATGGACGGTGCTCGGCGGCTCAGACGGGATCAGTACCCTCAAGCCGACGGTACTGGGTATGGCTTTGCCAAGCGGCAATGTTGAATACGTGCTGTACAGCTTAACGATGGTAATTGCGGTCGCAGCTGGCTGGGCGGTATCGGTGTACTGGAATTCAGCAGCTGGGCTCATGGCGCTTGCGGTGCGCGGTAACTCGTTGCGCGTCGAGTACCTTGGAGCCTCAGCGCGGCGCTCGTTAGGCACGAGTTTTTTCATCTGTGCGCTGCTTGGTGGTGCTGGCGGCGCCATCACAGCACAGTCACTGGGTCACGTCGAGCCGAACTTTGCCAACTGGACCACGTCGGGTGAGTTTGTATTCGTTGCGGTGCTGGCGGGCTACAAGCGCGTACCTGCCGTATTCGTCGCTTCGCTTTTGCTCGAAGTTGTACGGTCATTTTCGAATCTGTATTTCCCAAACACTTGGCAGCTGGCTCTCGGTGCGTTTTTGCTTACTGTCATCCTATTCCGCCCCGACGGTATCGGGTCGTTGTGGGCTGCGCCGCGTAAGCGCAAGCTACTGCTAAGGCAGTCGTCGCCTAGCCTTGCGGAGGGCAAGCCATGAGCAGACCACTACTTTCTGCTCGCGGATTGGGCAAGCGTTTCGGGGCTGTGGTGGCCGCCGAAGATATCTGCATTGATGTTCCTGCCGGTCAACGCCTTAGCGTGATCGGAAGTAATGGCGCCGGAAAAACGACCTTTGTCAACATGGTTACCGGTTATTTGAAGCCCGACTCAGGTCAAATTGATCTAGACGGTGTTGACATTACGCGCTTATCGCACCAAAAAATTGCCAGCTTGGGAATCTGCCGTTCTTTCCAGATTCCCCAGCTGTGCCTGGACTTGACGGTCATGGAGAACCTGTTGGTTGCCGTGGCTGCGGCTGACGGGCGTTTGTCGGTATGGCGTTCGGCGGAAAGCCAACTTTGGTGTGATCGCGCCGAAGCCTTGCTCGAAAAATTCAAGCTTCAGGCGGATGCCCACCGTCCGGTCATGGAGCTGGCTGGAGGGGTTCGTAAGCTGCTGGACATTGCCATGGCACTGGCCCGCAGGCCCAAGCTGTTGTTGCTTGATGAGCCTACTTCGGGTGTGAGCGCTGACGAAAAATTCCCGGCAATGGAGCGGGTCATGGAGGCCTTGCGTGAGGAGGCTGCGACGGTGTTGTTCGTCGAACACGATATGGAGATCGTCGCAAACTTTTCCGAGCGGGTCATTGCTTTTTACAGCGGCCGCGTTATTGCTGACGGGACACCAGCGGAGGTGATGTCGAACAAAGATGTACGCCAGTACATCACAGGAGGCCCGAAATGAGCAAGCCATTGTTGTCGGTATCCCATCTGGCCGTGAACATCCAGGCAATGCCTGCACTTAGAGACCTGAACCTCCAGATCAGCGAGGGCGAAATGGTCGGCCTGCTCGGGCGCAACGGGGCAGGCAAGACCACTTTCATGCGCACCGTGATGGGACACCTCCCGCCCGTCTCCGGCAGCCTAGAATTCTTTGGTGAAGATCTTTCCAAGCGGGCGCGCCACGACCGGGCAGCTCTTGGTATTGGCTATATGCCCGAAGACCGAGGCCTAGTGCCGCAACTGACCGTTGAGGAAAACATCTTATTGCCGATCTGGGTCAGCAAAACCTTACAGCGCGAGGAGCGCCTAGCATTCGTCTATGGCCTTATGCCAGAAGTGGCCGACATGCGCAGCCGGCGTGCCTTGCTATTGTCTGGAGGGCAGCAAAAACTTGTAGCGCTGTGTCGTGCATTGGCGGTTGGGACGCGGCTGTTGTTACTTGACGAGCCATTTGAGGGCGTCGCACCGGCCTTGTCGCAACGTCTTGCTGAAGTTATTCATACGCTCAGGGGATCGCAGTTAGCCGTCTTGATTTCGCAGTCGGACGTCAACCATTCGAAAACCCTGTTCGACCGTGAATTTGTTGTTGAACGCGGCGCCAATGCGGTGACTGCGATGGGAAGCGCTGCATGAACACTGACACAAGGTACGTAAGTCGCGCGCCTAGTACACGAGATAACGAGGACGCGGTATTGTGCCGCTCCTGATACCCGATACCTGATACCTCAGAGGCTCAGAATCGAATTCCTGCTGGGTTATTAGCCGGGCTGTCCGCTGAGGGTGTGCGCTGGGCGCCAGCTGAGCGGGCAGCGTTCTCTCCGGTGGCTTTTTCCATCTTGTCCACCTTGTCCACCTTGGGGGCTACTTTCACAGCTGCGACCAATGGTGCAGGCGGTGGATTGCGGTAACTGGTGGGCAGTTTGCTGGCAGCAGGGTATCCCGCTGCGTCCAAGTACTGAATCCATTCCGTGTCTGAAAAGCCTTGCAGTTGCTGACGCCCTATGGTTGCAAAGGGGAGTGTGGTGTTGCCGCTGAGTTGCTGTAATGCAGTGCTGTCTTCTGCGGTGCTTATGGTGCGTTCCGTGAAAGGCACGCCGCGCAACATGAGCAGGTTGCGGCCTGCATTACAGGGACTGCACGCATTACTGGTGTACAACGTAACAGGATATTTACCCACCACCTGCTGCAAGTCATAGGGCAACGCAGGATTGGACTGGGTAACGGAAGCCCCAGTTTGGGCATTAGTGGCTTTGCTGTCCGCGCGGTCTGAAAAGCTGACTTTACCGTCTGTGCCGACGATACGGTAGACCGTTTGGGCATGCAGACCGGCTGAAGTAGCGATCACCGTTAACCCCAATAATAGCCTCACTCCAACGCGCAGCGGCATATGCACGTGTAGATGCATCGGTTGTGCAAGCTGGCGAGCTGACTTTGACGACTTTGACATAAGACTTGTCATAGAAGGGGTTTGTTCAAAACACAGTGCTTTAAGCCATACCCTGGTGCCGTAGCAATGCGTCGAGCGTGGGCGCGCGACCTCGGAAAGCTTTAAAAGATTCCATTGCAGGGCGGCTGCCACCAGCTTCCAGAATCGCCTGTCGGTATTTTCGGCCTATTTCCAGGTTGGGCGTGCCGTCCGGCAATGCGGTTTCCTCGAACGCAGCATAGGCGTCGGCGCTCAGTACCTCGGCCCATTTATAGCTGTAATAGCCCGCTGCGTAGCCCCCTGCGAAGATGTGGCTGAAGGTGTGTGCTGTGCGACTCCAGGCGGGTGGTTGCATCACGGCTACCTCGGCGCGTACCGTGTTCAGCAGCGGCATGATGTCTGTCTGCGCAGGGTCATGCACCGTGTGGAGCAGCATATCGAACAACGAGAACTCAATTTGACGCAAGGTTTGCAATCCGCTTTGGAAGTTCTTGGCGGCAGTCATCTTGTCGAACAAAACCCTGGGCAACGGTTCGCCAGTATCGACATGGGCAGTCATGTGTTTGAGTACATCCCATTCCCAGCAAAAGTTTTCCATGAACTGGCTGGGCAGCTCTACGGCATCCCACTCCACACCGCTGATACCGGAGACATCTCGCTCGTTAACCTGGGTCAGCATGTGGTGCAGTCCGTGACCAAACTCGTGGAAAAGGGTGGTCACGTCGTCGTGGGTCAGCAGAGCGGGTTTACCACCCACGCCATCCGCGAAATTGCAGACCAAATGCGCGACAGGTGTTTGCAGTACGCCGTTGTCAGGACGCAGCCACCGGGTACGCACATCGTCCATCCACGCGCCGCCACGCTTTCCGGTGCGGGAGGCGGGGTCAAGGTAAAACTGACCGACCAGCTTACCGTCGCGCTCAATGCGGTAAAACTTAACGCCTGCATTCCACACAGGGGCACTGTCTTCGCGGATAGCGACTTCAAACAGTGTTTCAATGATTTTGAAGAGGCCAGCGAGCACCTTAGGTGCCGTGAAGTACTGCTTCACCTCTTGTTCACTGAAGGCGTAGCGCGCCTCCTTGAGCTTCTCGCTGAGGTAGGCTACATCCCAGGCGTTTAGCGCGCTGGTGATGTTCATCTCAGTCGCGGCGAATTCACGCAGGTCCGCCAAGTCCTTTTCAGCGTAGGGGCGAGCCTTAACCGCAAGTTCTTTCAAAAAGGCGATGACTTCGTCTGGCGACTTGGCCATTTTGGTGACGACGGACACCTCGCCGAAGTTGGCGTAACCCAGCAGTTGAGCTTCTTCTTTGCGTAACTGCAAAATTTCAGCAATCAGCGCGCTATTGTCAAAAACGCGACCTGCTTCATCCGCTTGGTCGGAACCCCGCGTTACGTAGGCGCGGTACAGCGTTTCACGCAGTTTGCTTGAGGTAGCGAATTGCATCACGGGCAGGTAGCTTGGCATTTTTAGCGTGAGCTTGTAGCCTTCTTTGCCTTCAGCTTTAGCAGCCGCAAGCGCGGTGTGCTGCACGTCAGCGGGTACGCCGTCCAACTCTTCAAGGGTCGCATAGTAGGCAAACGCATCGGTGGCGTCGAGGGCGTTTTCGCTGAACTTTTGGCTCAATGCCGCTTGACGCTCCTGGATCTCCGCGAAACGGCTTTTGGCGGGGCCGATCAACTCAGCGCCGCTCAGTACGAAATTGCGCACTGCATTTTTGTGTGCCTGAGCTTGTTCGGTGTTGAGTGATAAGGCGTCAATCGCCTTGTATTTGGCATACAAGCGCTCATCGGCACCCAGGCGCGTCCAAAATTCGGTGATGACAGGCAGCGCTTCGTTGTAGGCAGCACGCAGTGCAGGGGTATCGGCGACGCTGTTGAGGTGGCTCACGGCGCCCCAGGCAAAGCCTAGCTTTTCAGTGGACACGTCAAGCACTCGGGCTATATCTGACCACTTTGCGGGAAAGTCGGGTGCGGTGACTGTTTCGAGAGCGGTTTCCGCTTGGGACAAAAGCGCGTCAACGGCGGGGGAGACATGCTCTGGCAAGATTTGATCAAACAGCGGCAGGTCGGCGAAATGGAGCAGTGGATTGGTCATGGAAATCATCTGGTTATGCAAAGCTGTCAATCAAGAGGCAAGTAGCGGTAAGCTTTAAGTTTAGGCGCATTGACACTCTTACAAGCCCACCACTTTGACAACTTCGTCATGCACTAGGTCATCATGCAGATGCACAAACGACACAGGCTGAGGCAATATGCTTGCCTCAGCCTGTGTCGGGGTGTTTTAGCGGTTAATTTTGCAATTTTTACAATGTTTGTAATTAAGTTTTTTAATTAAGCCGCTTGAAACTTATCCGCGCGTAATTGGCATTTCCACTTCGCGCGCAGCGCGCGCTGGATCTGGTGCGTATTTGCCCAACTCCAGCTTGGCAATAGCGTTACGGTGAACTTCATCTGGGCCGTCAGCAAAGCGCAGAGTGCGCGCATGGGCATAGGCGGACGCGAGCGGGAAATCGTCGCACATACCACCGCCACCATGTACTTGCATGGCCCAGTCGATGACCTGGCAAGCCATGCTTGGAGCCACCACTTTGATCATGGCGATTTCGTTTTTAGCGACTTTGTTACCTGCGATGTCCATCAACCACGCGGCTTTGAGGGTCAACAGGCGGGCCATATCGATTTTGCAGCGGGCTTCGGCAATACGCTCTTGCGTAACGGTTTGCGAGGCCACAGTTTTGCCGAAGGCGACGCGCGACGAGGCGCGGCGGCACATCAATTCCAGGGCACGCTCGGCCAAGCCAATCAGACGCATGCAGTGGTGTATACGCCCAGGTCCAAGGCGGCCTTGAGCGATTTCGAACCCTCGGCCTTCACCCAGCAGGATGTTGGAGACAGGGACGCGCACGTTGTCAAACGTCATTTCGACGTGACCGTGGGGTGCGTCGTCGTAGCCCAAAACGTTCAGCGGACGGATGATGTTGATGCCTTTGGCATCAGCGGGTACCAGCACCATGCTTTGCTGGGAATGGCGAGGGGCTTCTGGGTCGGTTTTACCCATGGTGATGAAGACTGCGCAACGCGGGTCAGCTGCACCGGAGATCCACCATTTACGACCATTGATGACGTATTCGTCGCCCTGGCGCTCGATGCGTGTAGCGACATTGGTGGCGTCACTGGAGGCCACGTCAGGCTCTGTCATCGCGAATGCGGAGCGGATTTCACCGTCTAGCAGGGGCTTGAGCCAGCGGGCTTTGTTGGCCTCATCGCCGTAGCGGGCAATGGTTTCCATATTGCCAGTGTCGGGTGCAGAGCAGTTGAAAGCTTCGCTGGCCCATGGCACGTGGCCCATTATTTCAGCAAGTGGTGCGTATTCTTGGTTGGTCAGGCCTGCGCCTTCGTAACCCGATGCAGAAGCGCTGTCGACCGGCAAAAACAAATTCCACAAGCCAGCTTTGCGGGCTTTTGCTTTGACTTTTTCCACCGTTTGAAGGGCCGTCCAACGTTTGCCAACCGCCGTGTTGGCGATCAGCTCGGCCTTGTATTCAGGCTCCGCGGGGTAAATGTGATCGTCCATGAACTGCTGCACTTTGGCCTGCAATTCTTTGGTCTTGGGGGAATATTCAAAGTCCATGGGGTCTCCTGAGGGGTTGCACGTGAAAAAACTTATAGAAACTTAAAAATCAAGCCGCTTGCGCAAATTTCCAGGCCATTTGCGCCAATGTGGGGGCGCCTGCTGCCGAGCTGACTGCTTGTGCGCTGGACGCAGTGCCTGCTTCTACTCGTTTGGCAATGCCTTGCAGAATGGCGGCGAGGCGGAACAGGTTGTAGGCGAGGTAAAAGTTCCAGTCTGCTTTAAGCTTCTCGGGTGTAGTGGTGCCCGTGCGCTCGCAGTAGAGGCGGATGTATTCTTCTTCGGTGGGAATTCCCAGACTTTTCACATCTAGCCCGCCTAAACCTCGGAAGGTGCCGGGTGGGATATGCCACGCCATGCAGTGGTAACTGAAGTCGGCAAACGGGTGGCCCAAAGTTGACAGCTCCCAGTCCAGAACGGCCAGCACGCGAGGCTCGGTGGGATGGAACATCAGGTTGTCGAGCCTGTAGTCACCATGAACGATGGAGGTTAAGCTTTCATCCCGACCGCTGGCGGGGATGTTGGCCGGCAACCAAGCCATCAGTTTGTCCATCTCGGGGATGGGCTTGGTGATTGACGCGACGTACTGCTTGCTCCAGCGACCAATTTGGCGCTCGAAGTAGTTGCCTGGTTTACCGAAACCGGCTAGGCCGCGATCAGCAAACTTGACGGCGTGCAATGCCGCCTGGACGCGGTTCATCTCGTTGTAAATGGCGCTGCGCTCACTGTTTTCCATGCCCGGCAGGGATTGATCCCACATCACGCGGCCCTGGACGAATTCCATGATGTAGAACGCTCGCCCAATCACTGATTCGTCTTCGCAGAGGCAGTGCATTTTGGCCACAGGCACATCTGTGCCATAGAGACCTTTCATCACCGCAAATTCGCGTTCTACCGCGTGGGCTGAAGGCAGTAACTTCGCCACTGGGCCGGGTTTGGCACGCATCACATAGCTGGCGCTGGGTGTGATGAGTTTGTAGGTGGGGTTGGACTGGCCACCTTTGAAAATCTCAACACTCAGCGGGCCTTCGAAGCCGGGCATGTGAGCGTTGAGGTAGTTTTGCAGCGCGTCAGTGTCAAACGCTTGGGCACCGGTGACGGCACGCGTTCCGATGAAATGGTCAAAGTTGCTCATGGGGTTTGTGCTGTCTCTCGTTATGGTGTGCTGTGGTCGTTTGAAGTGCGCTTCAGTTTTCGGCTTCAGAAATGCGCATCAGGGCATCGCGGTTACGTATCACCAAGCCGCCCGGCTCGATGCGAATCATGTCTTCGCGTTCCATCGCTTTTAGCTCTTGGTTGACACGTTGACGTGAGGCGCCCAGCAACTGCGCTAGTTCTTCTTGCGCCAGCTGCAGGCTGATACGCATTTCGCTGGCATCCGACAAACTCGGCACACCGTAGCTGCGCACCAAGTGAACCAGCTGCTTGGCCAAACGCGCACGCAGGGGCAGCGTGTTCAGGTCTTCCACTAAGCCGAAAAGTTGGCGAATGCGACGTGCATGCAATCGAAGCATGGCTTCGTACAGTTCGACATGCAGCGCCAGGATTTTTTTGAAATCGGCTTTGGCCACACACAGAATCGTGCTCTCGCCGTGCGCATACGCATCGTGCGTGCGTCGGTCGCCGTCGAAGATCGCCACATCGCCAAACCAGATGCCCGGCTCGACATAGGTCAGCGTTATCTGCTTGCCCGAGATCGATGTGGAGCTGACCCGCACGGCACCCTTGGCGCAGGCGATCCACTCTTCTGGTGGATCGCCACGAGCGGCTATCAGCTCGCTGTCTTTGTAACGTTTGACGTAAGCACATCGAAGAATGTCGTGTCGGAGTGAGGGCGAAAGTGAGGAAAACCAGCGACCAGAGTTGATCGCTTCACGTTCTTCGATAGTAAGAATCGGATCATCCATTGACTGTCTTATGAGTGACTAATAAGCTGATGATTGTCACGTCTGGGACGACCCCCCGCTATAAGGGTTGTCGCTTGCGTGTCTTGGCCACGCAGGCACAAGCGATGGCCTAGCCGGAACCCCAAAAACTAAGGCTTAAAAACTAAGGCTTAAAGTCATGGTGACTTATAAAAACTGAGGGGGGTCTTTGGCCAGGAAGGCGTTGATGCCAATACCTGCGTTGTCGTGATGCAGATTGGCCACGAAATGGTCACGTTCCTTGGCCAGATGCTGGGTGATAGTCGTGTGCGACGCATCGTTCAGCAGGTCTTTAACGCTACTGGTTGCATTGGGCGCGCGGGCGTTGAGGCGTTCGGCCAGTGCCAGTGCCTCAGCTAAAGCCGTGCCGGGTGCGCTGATTTTGTTAACCATGCCCAGCACGTGCAGTCGCTGTGGGGTGATGCGTTCGCCTAGCATCAGCAGTTCGGTGGCCAGTTGACGGGGTAGGGCGCGACCGATGTGCCAACTGCCGCCGCCATCTGGGGAAAGGCCAATGTTGCTGTAGGCCATGA
>JAYUED010000175.1:0-30374 GCA_043739385.1 Betaproteobacteria bacterium
CTGCTCCTGCTCCTGCTCCTGCTCCTGCTCCTGCTCCTGCTCCTGCCGCAGTCACAACGGGTAGCCCCCCTGGTATCGCGTCTTCCAAAAGTATTGCAGCCCAATGCGCTACACCGCGCACCGGCATTGACCCCAGCACCCAAGCTGCTTATCTGGATATCCAAGGCAGCATCACCACCGAAAAAAGCTGGGTGCGCTCTTGGATCAACGACACCTACCTTTGGTACAGCGAGGTGCCCAATCCGGTGGCTGCCAACTACGCGACGGCAACCGATTATTTCGCTGTGCTCAAGACGCCTGCCATCACCGCCAGCGGTGCGCTCAAAGATAAATTTCACTTCACCTACACCACACCCGTTTGGCAGGCCTTGTCGCAAGGGGGTGTCAGTGTGGGCTATGGTATTGACTGGACATTGATCGCCAACAAACCACCCCGGAGCATTGTGGTCTCGCAGGTCACGCCGGGCTCCGTTGCCGCAGCAGCAGGCATTCAGCGTGGTGCAACGGTGTTGACTGTCGATGGAGTTGATTTGGTAAGCGGCAATGACGTCACCACTTTGAATGCAGGGCTGTTCCCTACCGTCAGTGGCCAATCCCACACCTTCACCGTGCAAGACCTAGGGGCCACTGCCACTCGGCAAGTCACGCTGAAGGGGGGGGCGGTGACCTCAGTACCTGTGCAAAACGTCAAAACTATCAGCACCTCCAATGGCCTTGTGGGCTACATGCTGTTCAACGACCATATCGCCACAGCAGAAGTCCAGCTGATCGCTGCGGTTAATCAGCTCAAGGCAGCGAACGTAGTCGATTTGGTGCTCGACATGCGCTACAACGGGGGCGGCTACCTGGATATCGCCGCTGAGCTTGCCTATATGATCGCGGGCCCCGCGCCCACTACCGGAAAAACCTTTGAGCAGTTGACGTTCAACGACAAAAACCCCTTTGGTTATAGCGCCGCTGACACCCTTACCTCCTTTCATGCCCAGACGTTGGGTTTTTCTGCCCCCCCAAACCAGCCCTTGCCGTATCTGGGTTTGCGCCATGTGACCGTGCTCACCACCAGCCGTACCTGTTCTGCCAGTGAAGCCGTTGTCAATGGCTTGCGCGGCGTGGGCATCGCTGTGGATTTGATCGGTGGCACTACCTGCGGTAAACCTTATGGCTTTATCCCGCAAGACAACTGTGGCGTGACTTACTTTGCCATCCAGTTCAAAGGCGTTAACCAGCTTGGCTTTGGCGACTATGCCGACGGCTTCGTGCCCATCTGTGCTGCGCCTGACGACTTCACCCATGCCTTGGGTGACCCCGCTGAAAAACAACTGGCAACGGCGTTGACTTACCGCAGTACCGGGGCGTGCCCTGCGGTCAGCGCCAGTGCAGCCAGTGAGGCGCTGAAAACACTTCTGGCTAAATCTGTTACACCAACGGCTCCTACCGGCTTAGCCTTGACGCTGCCCGAAAATCCAGCACGCAACAACCGTATCTTGCGCTGAGGAGTTTCCGGGTTCAGTTGTTTGGTTTTTGGTGCTCGATTTTTGCTGCTTTGCGTCCCAAACCCTCAGTCCAGCACCCAAAACCGCATCACTACCTTGTCCGGGTGCCGAGCGCCAGTTCCTACAAACAGCCGCTCAGTGATCCACCGCAGCGCTGGGGCTGCGGTTTCAAACTGAGGACTACAGCGGAAATAGATTTTTGACGGATCTACCGTTTCCCCCCGTATCAGGCGCGCCATCAGCTCAGGTGGCCCGGTGCGAATGGCGCGGTTTTGCACGTAAATCAAATCCCCGCCATCCGTCTCCAGGCAATAGCGAGCATCCAGTTCGGCCAGCCGGTCATTCACGATGAGCTGAAAATCAGCGCCACCGGGTAGCACCCGTGCCGTCCAATCCACACCTGAGGCGCTTCCGCCCACAATAGGAATCAGGCGGCGCAGGCCATGGGCGGTTTGCCCCACTTCTTGTGGCTTTTCCACCTGCACAGACAGGTCGGCAAAGTAGGTGAGGGTGGGCGTAAGCAGAGGGGTTGGTAGCATATCCACGTTAAAAGAACCCGTTTTAATTGTCAGAACAAGCGAAATTGCTGGCCAGGGTGAAAGGGCGGCAGGCCGGTGTGTTGATGACCTTAATCCGCTTTAAAGCCTGTAGCTGCCACCGCCTTGCCCCATTTGGCGGTGTCTGTTGTTATGCTGCGAGCGAACTCTTCTCGGCTGGTTCCGGTGACACGAAAGCCGGCGTCTTCCAGCTTGGCCAGTCCCTCGGGTGAGCGCACGACTTTGACAATGTCCGCGTTCAGCTTGGCCAAAATTTCAGGGGGTGTTTTGGCCGGAGCGACGATGCCAAACCATGAACTGAATTCCAACTCAGGGTAGCCTTGCTCTTTAAAAGTGAGCACGTCAGGCATTGCAGTCGAGCGTACAGGGCCTGTTGTAGCCAAAGCCAGTAATTTCCCGGCTTTCACATTGGGCGCCGCCAACCCTACGCTGGCGAACACACCTTGCACGTCGCCACCGAACATGCCGGTCAGTGCGTCGCCCGTTGATTTGTAGTGAACTGGTTCAGGCTTTATCTTCAGCGCATCGCCCAGCATGTAAGCCCCAAAATGACCCGGTGTACCTGCACCAAAGGTGGCCATGAACAAGCCGCCTTTTTGCTGGTGCGACCATTCCACGAACTCTTTCACGGTTTTACTCGGCACTTTGAGTGGATTCACCAAGAGTGCAAAGTCGGCACTAACGACTTGGCTGACAGGCGCAAAGTCGCGTTGCACGTCATAGGGCAGCTTGTTGTAGCTGTTGGGAGCGATGGCCAGCTGGCCGGTTTCACCCAGCATAAGCGTGTAGCCATCGGGTGCAGCACGGGCGGCTTCGGTCGCAGCAATCAAGCCACCCGCACCTGGTTTGTTGTCCACGATTACGCCAGTGCCCCAGGCTTCTGAGAGCTTTTGCCCCAGCAATCTGGCCACGATATCTGGCCCTGTGCCCGCTGGGAAGCCAACGATCAAGCGCACGGATTTGGTAGGGTAGGTTGATTGGGCAAAGCTGCTTGTGGCGTTAAGCGCGAGCACGGCGCTGGTAATGGTCAGGGTAAAAGCCATCGCCAGTGCGTGACGGCGGGGGCGGGCCAGCGTGTGTGCGGTGAGCAGTGTTGGTATAGACATGGACATGGACATGGTGTTGTCTCCAGATACGGATTGAAATAGGGGCAGGAATACGGAAGGGAAAAGGTGAAGAATGGCTGTACCGCTAAGGTTACGTCGCTTGCTGCCACAATGCTGTCATCCCATAGAACGACGTAAAAACCATGAGACAGTGGGCCATCAACACCGATTCGGGCGACGTGAGCCATGTGCTGGTAAAGGCTATTCCCCAGCTAGGTGAGGCGCAGTTTCAGCAGACCTTGCTGGACAGTCTTTACCCCGTGCTGCCCGCTGCCTCGTGCGCCGTCTATCGCACGGGCGTGCAGTCCGCGCCTGAGTTTTTCATGTCAGCCAGCCATGGTGTGCCCGATACCACCCTGGATTGCTGGCGCGCTTATATCTCTGGCCCTTACCTAAGCGACCGCACGTTGTGCCGTGAACCTTCCTTGCCGCCCTTCCAGTCCGTCTCCAGCGGCAGTCCTGTTCAGCAACTGAGTCACATCACCGCCCAAGAAGTGCCACCTGAGCACCGTGCCAAGGTCTACGAAGCGCATGGCATGGCTGAACGAGTTTCTATCGTAGAGCAGCAAGCAGATGGTGCATTGTTTGCTATCAATTTTTACAGGCACCAGCACCAGCGGGCCTTCAGTGATGCGCAAATTTTGGCCTTCGAGCAGCTGGCGCCTGCTCTGTTGGTGCTGGCGCACAAGCATTTGGCCTTACGCCGACCACCTTTGACGCATGTAGAGCAGGCGTTGACATACCCACTGGCATTGACACGTGAACATGAACGCAAATATGAGCGAGACCATGCATTTGCCGCACAGCTGTTGCAGGTTCAGCGTCTCAGCTCTGCGCTGACCCCGCGTGAGTGCGAGGTATGCGCGGGTATCTTGCTAGGTTTGACGTTCGATGGCATCGCCTGCCAACTGGGGTTGACCGTATCGACCGTCAAAACTTACCGCAACCGTGCCTTTGCGCGGCTGGGTATTCACTTTCGTAATGAGTTGTTCGCTTTAGCTTTGGCCTTGAAAGCACAAGACCGCTCTTTTTAAACCAACCCGGTAGCGCCGAGCACCGCGCCTATGCCCAGCAGCACCAGCAGGTGCGTTTTGGTACGCCACACCACCAGCGCGCTGCACAACGCCAGCAACCACAGCGGCCAGTCTTTGGCAGGGTTGTCGTGCGCGGTGGTAAGCAGCCAGCCAGTGGCAATCAGCAGCGCAATCACGATAGGGGCCATGCCCGCCTTAAAGGCCCGCACTGACCGCAGTTCACGGTTACGGTGCCCCCATTGCGCTGTCATGTACGTCAGCGTACAAGACGGGATCAACATCCCCATCATGGTGATGCTTACCCCCAGCAACGCGAGCCACCACGCGTGCGGCCCCGCTCCCAAGCCCCCACCAGCGTTCAGCCCCACGTTCCAGCCCATCAGTGCGACGAACAGCACATTCGGCCCCGGTGCTGCCTGCGCGATGGCAATGGACGAGCTGAACTGGGCTTCTGTCAACCAATTGTGGTCATTTACCAAAAAGCGGTGCATGTCCGGTGCCGTGGTGATCGCGCCACCCACAGCCAAAAGCGAGAGTGACAAAAAGTGGGCGAACAGCCCCAGCCAATCCGCAGGGCTCATGGAGAGGTTCAACGTGTTTAACGTGTGTATTGCGTTCATGTTGCGTCCCCTTGGTCCTTGGTTTTACCTTTTGCGCTTGCGGCTCTTGCTGCGATACCCAGTATCCGGTAAGCCCAAAAGCACGCGACTACGCCAATACTCATCAGTACTGTTGCCAACGGCAGGTGCAGCAGGGCAATGGCGATAAATGTCAGCTCCGCAAAGCCCCAACACGCCAGTTTGCCCATCACGTTGTTGTTCATCGCTCCAATCAGTTTCAGCCCCGTCGCGGTAATCAATCCCGCCGCCACCGCCCCCATGCCCCTGAGCGCACCTTGCATGGTGGGGCTGTCAGAAACTCCTGCATAAAGTGCCGCCAAAATTAGCACCACCAGCATCGGGAACGTCAACATCCCCGCTAGCGCGACTACGGCACCGCGCAAACCAAACGCACGGCCACCAATCATCAAGGAAAGGTTGACCACGTTCGGGCCAGGAAGGATTTGCGCGACAGCCCAGTCTTCCACAAACTCGTCCCGTGTCAGCCACTGTTTTTTGTCCACAATTTCCCGCTGCACCACGGCTAGCACACCGCCAAAACCTTGTAGGGCCAGCCAGGTGAATGAGAAAAACAAATCAGACAGGGATTTTGGTGTGGGGCGAGGGGCGGGGGTTATGGGTTCGGTAGGCATGGAGAGCGATTATCGGTTTAGGTAGATTGATACTTGGTGCGTATTTACCGATGGTGGGCTGTGTTCATTAAATTTCCTACAACACCCCCCGCAGCTCCAACGCCGCTTGCACCAACACCGGCAGCCTTTCTCTCAATAACGCTTGCGGGTTCACTGCTGCCGAGGCGACAACATTCAGCGCCGCTACTGTCTTGCCCTGCATATTGCGCAGCGGTACAGCAAGTGCGGCAACGCCCAACTCGTGCTCGTCAAAAGCCAGGCAATAGTCGTCGGTGCGGGCACGGTTGATGATGGTCGTGAGGGTTTTTGCGTCTGTCACGGTGTGTGCCGTCAGCCGTGCCAGTGCGCGGCCTTTGAGCCATTGGGTAAATTCTGGTTTGGGCTTGGCCGCTAGCAATACCCGTCCAGTGGAGGTGGCGTGGACAGGTAACCGGGCGCCTAGGTGCAGGCCATAAGCGAGGCCGCGTGTCGAGCCATGTAGGGCGTCGCTGCGGGCGATGATGACGACCTCGTCTTCGTCCAGCACCACAGCAGAATATGAATCTTGCGTGAGCGAGGCCAGCTGATTCAGTTTGGGCAGGATCACGCGGGGGAGCTGGGCTGAAGCGAGGTAGTTGCCTGAAAAACGCAGCACCTTGGACGCCAGCCAAAAGCTGCTGCCGTCGGTTTCCAAGTAGCCCAGGTGCGCCAGCGTCAGCAAATGGCGGCGTGCTGCTGCTCGGGTCAATCCAGCACGCTGAGCGGTCTGGGTGGCATTCAAGCGCTGGCGCTGGGTGTCAAAGCTTTCCAGTACGGCCATACCTTTTGCCATGCCTGCGATGAAGTCGGCGGGTGCAATGGCGTTTGTAGTTTGGACCGGCTTTGGATTCATTGCGCGATGATCGCACAATTTGCGCAATCATCGCGCAAATTGTGCGGTAGGTATCTCGCTAAATAAATGCCACGCTTTTAACCTAGGGGGACTCGTTTACCAGCCAAATTCACCCGGAACTACCCAGAGATAAACCTCATGAAGACCCAAGTTGCCATCATCGGCGCAGGCCCCTCCGGCCTGTTGCTTGGTGCCCTGCTCACCAAGGCGGGCATTGCCAACATCATCATCGAACGACAAACCCCTGACTATGTGCTGGGCCGTATCCGTGCAGGCATCCTGGAGCAAACCACGGTGGATTTGCTGCATGAAGCCGGTGTTGGCGAAGGGGTAGCTACCGAGGGTTTGGTACACCACCATATAGAGCTGATTTTTAAAGGTGAGCGCCATCCGATTGATGTGCATGCGTTGACGGGCGGTAGGGTTGTTACGGCGTATGGTCAAACCGAAGTCACCCGCGACCTGATGATCGCCCGCGAAGCCAGTGGCAGCCCTACGGTCTACGCCGCAAGCAATGTCGCTGTTCACGACTACGACCGCGCTACACCGCGCGTGATTTATGAAAAAGACGGCCAGAGCCACACACTGGATTGCGAATTCATTGCTGGCTGCGATGGATTTCACGGTGTGTGTCGTGCAAGCGTCCCCCAAGGTGCGATCAAGGAGTTCGAGCGCGTTTACCCGTTCGGCTGGCTGGGTGTGTTGTCAGATACACCGCCAGTGTCACCGCACGCTATTCTGTACGCCAACAGCGAACGCGGCTTTGCGTTGTGCTCGATGCGCAGCATGACGCGCAGCCGCTACTACGTGCAGTGCCCGATGACAGACAAGGTGGAAGACTGGAGCGATGAGCGCTTCTGGAACGAGTTGAAATCGCGTCTGGACGCCGACACCGCCAGCCGTCTTATCACTGGTCCTTCTATTGAAAAAAGCATCGCCCCACTGCGCAGTTTTGTCGCTGAGCCGATGCGCTTTGGCCGGATGTTCCTGGCCGGGGACGCCGCCCATATCGTGCCACCTACTGGGGCAAAAGGGCTGAATTTGGCGGCCAGTGATGTGAAGATGCTCTCGAACGCGCTGATCGAGTTCTTTGTGGAGAAATCGGAAGCCGGCATTGACGGTTATTCCGAGCTTGCGCTGCGCCGCATCTGGAAGGCCGAGCGCTTTTCGTGGTGGCTGACTTCGCTGATGCACCGCTTCCCTGACGCGGATGGTTTTGGTCAGAAAATTCAAGAGGCAGAGCTGGAGTATTTGGTGCGTTCGCGTGCCGCTTCGACCACGGTGGCTGAGAACTATGTGGGGCTACCATTTGATTTTGGTGCTTGAGGTTAACTAGGTACGATTCTTTCAATGAATTAGCCCAGGCGGCGACAATCTAAGCCATGAGTATTGTCCAGCCGCCTGCCCCCAGCGCTACCTCGCCCACCGCCTCTATCTGGCATACCCTGCGTCACCGCAATTTTCGGGGGTTATGGGGCAGCGGTGCGATTTACTTTGTTGGCAATGCCATGCAGACCATGGCAGCGGCCTGGATGATGGTGGAATTGACAGGCTCCTCCTTCCTCGCAGCCTTGGTGCAAACGGCGGTGTTTTTGCCGATGTTCTTGTTTTCGTTGCCAGCGGGGGTATTAGCAGACATTACCGATCGACGCCGCCTCATAATGCGGGCGCTGATGGCGCAGGCTGTGGTGGGTTGCTTGTTGGCGCTGTTGCTCCTTGCAGGCTGGGCGGGGCCCGCCACACTGTTGTTTTTGGTGTTTGTGGCGGGCAGTTGCACGGCGCTGATGTCCCCGGCATGGAACTCGACCATCAGCGACGCCATACCGCGCGATGAGCTACCCCAAGCCATTACCACCGTTGCTATTGCCTACAACGCAGCCCGGGCGCTTGGGCCTGCGCTAGCGGGGGTGGTGTTTGCAGAAATTGGCGGAGCGTGGAATTTTTTGATTGCTGTGATCAGCACCGTGCTAATGCTTTGTGCCATACGCCGGTGGCCACCTAAACCGCATCCCCCTTCGCGCTTGCCCGCAGAGCGTTTGTGGGGTGGAATGCTCAGTGCCTTGCGCTTTGCCCGGCACTCTGAAACCGTGCTGGCGCAACTGGTGCGCACCATGGCTTACAGCGGGACGGGCTCTGCATTGTGGGCTTTGCTGCCAGTGATTGGTCAGCGTCAGCTGGGCTTGGGCGCAGCAGGTTTTGGTTTGCTGATGGGCTGCTTGGGTACCGGTGCGGTGATGGCGGGCTTGGTGATTGGGCGTTTGCGCGCGCGGGTGGGGATGGAGCGCTTGGTCGGTGGCGGCTGTTTGGTTTTTGCCGATGTGATGCTGGTTGCCGCGTTTTCACACACGCCCTGGATTGTTTATGCGGCGTTGGTGGTGGGTGGCGCTGCCTGGATGTCGGTGATGTCCACTTTCAATACCGCCACACAAACCAGCGTACCGCCGTGGGTGCGTGCCCGGGCGATGGCCATGCATACGCTTTGTGCGCTCGGTTCGTTCGCTTTGGGTTCGGCCTTGTGGGGCGCGGCATCCGACATTTTTGGGCTGCCTGCGGCTCTGTCGATTGCAGCGCTGTGCATGGCGGCAGGCGTGTTTTTAGCATGGCCGTTTCCGCTGCGCATGGGCGACGCCCAAGATGTGACACAAACTCTGCCCTGGGATGACCTGTCCATTGCCTATGAGCCTGCGCCTGAAGATGGGCCCGTAGCGGTTGAGCTGGGCTACCGGATTCGAGCCGAAGAAGCCGTGCGATTTTTAGAAACCATTAGCCTGCTGCGTGCGCCGCGCCGCCGCGATGGCGCCACGTTTTGGCGCGTCTACCGTGATTTGTCTGATCCTTCACGCTTTACCGAGCGCTTCATCGTGACCTCTTGGGCCGATTACCTGCACCAGCGGGCACGCACCACCATGGCTGATCACGAGTTAGAGGTCCAGGTACGCCGCTTTTTACTGGCTGGAGAAGCTGTGGTAATGCAGCATTACCTTGCAGAAGTGTGACGGATTTTGGTGAACGGTGCTGCTTTAAACCTGTGCCTGCCGTGTCACCTGCACCGTCGCTGTCAGTCCCAAATAGGCCCCTGCTGCACCATACCAGCTGCCTGATACCGGTGCCGCGAATGCGGGGTCGCGTGCCACACCGACGCGAATAAGTTGGCTGCCGCCTAGCAAGTTATTGGTAGGGTCAAAGGTGGCCCAACCTGAGCCGGGCAAGTAGGCTTGCAGCCAGGCATGGGTAAAGCCCGCACCGGCAATGGCTTGGCCCTCAGTGTCTTTGGCGTCTTTGCCTCCTGTGCCTTCTTTACCTATATCCAGCGCGGCGTCGTACAAATAACCAGATACGAAGCGCGTAGCTATCCCTAAGCGGCGGGCGGCTTCCATCATCAGCAACGCATAGTCACGGCAACTGCCACTGCCCAGCTTCAAGGTGGTGAGTGGCGTTTGTGTGCCTTCCTCATCGCGAGGGATATAGGTCAGCGTGGCGCCAATGTGGCGGTTCATGTTTTCCAACAGCTCGCGGGTGTGGGTGCGGCCTTCAGGGCGCATGAACTGGCTGCTCCAGGTGGCGAGTTCGCCTTTTGGGTCTTCGTGGTGTGGGCGCAGGTAATGCTCCAGGTCGCAGCGGTCTTCCAGCGAGTAGCTGAGTGGCAAAAACTCTCCGGCAGGCGAGGGCATCAGTACCACGGGCAAATCCACCGCTTGCTCAATGGTGAATGAGCACACCAGCTGCAGTTCCAGAGACTCTCCTAAGGGTTGCACCAGCGCGACAGAATTGGAATGGGGGTCTTGGATCAGCCGAACGATGCTTTCCATGTTGACCTTCAAGTCGGTCGCCAGCACCCGCTGGTCATGGCTGTCACGTGGGCGGAACATCACGCGGTGTTCGCCAAAAGTCACTGGTGAGCTGTAGCGGTAAGTGGTGGTGTGAACGATATCAAAGCGGGTAGGCATAGGAGCTTTCTTTGGACAAGGGCGCAACGTCAGTCTGGGTTAACCCCTATCATCGCCCACTTTTCTAGGTCTGTGCCTATGTCGGTGTCAGCTCTTTTGTCGGCTTGGATTGGGCGCTCACTCCAGTGAGATGCCCGCCAGTTTTACTACTTTTACCCACCGGGTGAGTTCGCTGCTGATGTAGTTGCCGTATTCCTCGGGTGTGGATGACAGCGCTTCTACCCCTTGCTGAGCCAGTTTTTGTTTGACTTCAGGGGTTTGCAGCGCCTTCAGCACTTCTAGGTTCAAGCGCTGGATCACGGGTTTTGGCGTGTTGGCGGGCACCAGTACGCCCTGCCATGCACCCACCTCAAAGCCCGGCATCCCGGATTCCGCAAGCGTGGGTACGTCGGGGAACAGTGACATGCGCTTTGCGGTAGTTACGGCCAGCATCTTCATGCGCTTGTCTTTGACGAACGCCATCACCGAGTTCACGGTATCCGTCATGAACTGGATTTGACCGCCAGCCAAGTCCACGTCCGCTGGAGAGCTGCCTTTGTAGGGGATGTGTACCGCGTCCAATCCATTCGCCTGCACAAACTGGAATGCACCCAGGTGGGTGACGTTGCCATTGCCAGCTGACCCGTACGACACCTTACCCGGATGGGCTTTAACCCAAGCGATGAACTCCTTGACGTTTTCCACTGGAATATTCGGTGCCACCACCAAAGCCAGCGGAATCACCGCCGTCAATGCGACGGGAGCGAAATCGCGTTTCAGGTCGTAGCTCAGATTTTTGTACAGCGCCGGGCTGAGCGTGATGGAGGACGTGTTGTAGAGCAACGTATAGCCGTCTGCCGGGGCTTTGGCGGCAACTACGGCCCCCAGATTTCCATTGGCACCGCCCTTGTTGTCGATCACCACCGGTTGGCCCATGGATTTACCCATTTCTTGGGCAATCACCCGGGCTACCAAATCGGTGGGGCCACCGGCGGGGAAAGGCACGATCAAGGTGATGGGTTTGGACGGGTAGGGCGATTGGGCTCGCGCATCCGTTGTTGTGGTCAAAACGGCCGTAGCTGTAATGAGCGTGATGGCTGTGAAGGCTGTGAAGGCACCAAGTGCAGAGCTTATGTATTTATTCAAGGGCGATATCTCCAGTTTGTGCCACCTTGGTCCAGCGGTCGATTTCAGTGCGAACGAACGCGTTGTACGCATCCGGGGTGCTGCCCAAGGGATCGGTGCCCTGCTTAGCCATTTGGGCGCGGACTTCAGGCATTGCCAGTATTCTGAGCAGTTCTCTGTTCAGTCTGGTCACCACGGTCGAGGGAGTCGCAGCAGGCACCATGACGCCTTGCCAGGCACTAGCCTCAAACCCATTGATCCAGCTCTCGGACACCGTCAGGATGCCTGGCAGCGACGGTGCCCGCTCATGGCCGGTCACAGCAATGGCGCGGACACGGCCATCCTTGATGTAGGGCAGCGCTGAGCTCATCGCATCGACCGCAAACTGAATCTGACCGCCAAACAAATCAATCAAAGCTGGTGCGCTGCCCTTGTAAGGTATGTGGGCAGCGTTGAGTCCGGACGCTTGCAGCAGCTGAGCTGGAACTACATGGGTGATCGTGCCGGTACCCGCGGAGCCGTAACTGAATTTGCCAGGGTTGTTTTTAACCAGTTCGATAAATTCTTTGATATTTGTGGACTTGAAGTCGTTGTTCACGATCAAAACCAGAGGTGCAGCAGCGGTCAGTGCGACACCCGTGAAGTCGCGTGTCGGGTGGTAGGGCAGTTTGGGCGAAAGGGCGGCTGACAACGCGAACGACGAGGTGTTGTACAGCAGGGTGTAGCCGTCTGCAGGGGCATGGCTGACGGCATCAGCGGCCAGGATAGCGTTGGCACCCGGGCGGTTTTCAATCACGACAGGCTGGCCCAAGGCTTCCCCAAGTTTGAGACCTAGCAGGCGTGCAATGTTGTCCGTGGGGCCGCCAGCAGGAAAGCCCAAAATCAACCGCAGTGGCTTTGTGGGGTAGTTAGCCTGCGCTTGTGCGCCGCCTGTCAAACCACTGAGGGTGAAGATGCCTAGTGCCTGTAACGCGTTACGTCGCGTTGGTGAGTGAATGGTTAAAGAAGTAGAGGAATTGGAAGATTTGGAGGATTTGGAAAAGTTTGAAAGGGGCTGCATAACTTATTCCTGCTCAATCTTTGCTTGCGTGGCGATACGTTTCCACAACGCTATCTCTGCAGCTTGGAACCGGCGCATCTCGTCTGCGCCGCCGTACATTGTTTCAGCCCCGATGCGCTCGTAGAACTCTTTTGTCTCTGGCAAGCGTTCGATCTGGGCCAGTAACGTAGCGAGTTTTTCTGTCTCTGCCTTTGGTGTTTTTGCGGACACCATCGCACCCACCCATACCGAAGCGCTGAAGCCAGGCATGCCCGCCTCCGCCATGTGCGGTACGTTAGGCAGGGCGGGCGCACGGTGGTCAGAGGCAACTGCCAGAGCGCGGAGTTTGCCGCCTTTCACCAATTCATAAGCGGCAGTGATGTCCGAAAAAGCCATGTCCACGTTACCCGACACCACCGCTGTCAATGCCTCGGAGGCGCCTTTGAAGGGCACATTGTGAATGTCCAGTTTGGCGCTGTCGTTCAATGATTCAGCCATCAGTTGGTAGCCCGCTGAGCCTGCGGCGTAGTTCAGCTTGCCGGGTTGTGCACGGGCAGCGCTGATCAAATCGCTCAAAGTTTTATAAGGCGAGTTGGCCGGTACCACAACCAATGCCGGGGCGCGCATCATCATGCTCAGTGCCGTCAAGTCCGTTTGCGGGTCGTAGGGAAGCTTTTTGAACAGCGCCACGTTGACAGCCAACGTCGAGTTGCTACCGACAAACACGGTGTAACCGTCCGCAGGGGCTGCCAGTAGCGTACGCACAGCGATGAAGCCGTTTGCGCCAGGGCGGTTGTCCACAATGACGGGCTGACCGGTGAGCTCGGTTAGTTTTTTGCCGAAGTAGCGTGCTGAAGTGTCCGTGCCGCTGCCAGGTGGGAAGGGGACGATAAATTTGATCGGCTTATTCGGAAAATCTTGAGCTAACACGGCCTCCGTGCTTACAAATATTGCTACTGCAGCTATTGAAAGTGTAGCGAATAGCACCTTCACAGTAGTCAAAAAAGGGTGGATTGACGGGTGTGATGTTGGGTGTTTTAGCGATCGTGTCAGGGAACGTTTAAGCGTAGGTTTCAGGTTCAGGGCCATGTTTGTCTCCAGGGCGGTTTTGTGGTCTTTTTGAATTTTTTAAGCAGTACGAACGAAATCAACCAGTGTCAGTTGGCTGTCCAGAACCCGCTGGCCTATCAGCGGGTTCCAGTACGCTTCTGAGCCATGCGCCATACGCCATTCATGAAGGCGGCGGGTTAGCAGTTGCAAGTCGTACTCGGCTGTAACGCCAATCGCACCGTGTAGCGCATGGGATATGGAGGCGACCAGCACCGCGGCTTCGCTGGTGCGGGACTTGGCGACAGCAGCTGTTAGCCACGGAGGTGTGACATTGGGTGTGCGAAAGGCAGCTTCGGCCGCAATGGACGCCGCTGCGGTGTGTTCTGCCATGACGCTCAACTGGTGCTGCACCGCCTGGAACTTGCCCAGTGATTTGCCAAACTGGCTGCGGTCGTTGCAGTACTGCAATGTCATCTCGAACACGCGGGTCATGGCCCCGCTGAGCATCGCGGCGAACAGGGCTGCGGCAAAGTTCGTCAATGCAGCACCTCCTTCGGAAAACCGAATGGCGGTACTGTCATCTGGCCACACCAGGGTGGCTATCAGACTGTGGGGTACGCCGGTGGGGACCAGCTGCGCAGACACTGTGGGCAACAGCAGTAAACCGTCGCCATCACGGGCTAAAACCCAGTCAGCGACCAAACCGCAGGGTGTGAGTTGGCAGGTTAGGCGTGTGGCATCTTGGCCTATTGCGCCATGGCGCAATGCGGCAGCCAGCGTGATGCGCCCTGTCGGCACGGCATCGGACGGCAGGAGCGCGTGCGCCACCATGGTTTGGCCTACCGGCAGGGGCATATTGTGGTAGCCCAAGCTGCGCAGCACTGGGAAAAGCTCAGGCAGAGGTAGCGCTGCACCGCCCTCGGCCTCAGTTGCCAATAGCTTGAGGAAACCGGCGTTTTCTAGGGCTTGCCAGAGTACGGTGGACGAGCCCCCGGCTTCGATGGTGCGCACGACAGTCGGGGTGCATTGGTCTTGCAGGATAGCTTCGATCGCTTCGGCAAACATGGTGTGTCCTTGGTGAGAGTTCAGCTATAGCTCGGTGAAAATCTGGTGTTCAACGCAAACCCAGGCCGCGCGCGATCATTCCGCGCAAAATCTCCCGGGTGCCGCCGCGCAGGGAGTAGGTGGGGGCTATTTGGCTCACGTAGACCAGCGTACGGTACAGGTCAGGGTCGGTATCTGCGTCAGGGTTGCTAGCGACAATGGCCTCGAGCAGCGTGGGCACGCTTTGCTCGAATTCAGTACCAATGTCTTTCACCAAAGCCGCTTCCACCACCGGGCTTTCGCCCGCGACCAGCTTGGCAGTAACGGTGACTGATAAATTACGCAGCGTCATCAAATGCGTCGTAAAACGCCCCAGCATTGCCATGTGGTGTGCGACGCCTATCTGGCGGCGCAGCACACCCAGCCACTGCTCCAGCAGCACGATGCTGGAGTAAATGCGCTCTGGGCCGCTGCGCTCAAAGGCCAATTCAGCATTCACCTGCGCCCAACCACTGCCTTCTTGGCCAATCAAGGCATCTTCTGCCAGCAGCACATCGTCAAAAAAGACTTCTGAGAAATGCGCATCGCCCGCCAAATCGTAGATCGGCCGGATGGTGATGCCGGGCAAGCTTAGGTCAATAATGAACTGCGACAAACCCTTTTGTCGGTCTTGCGTCTCACCTGACGAGCGCACCAGTGCAATCATGTACTGGCAGTGCTGGGCATTAGTTGTCCAGATTTTGCGGCCATTTAAACGCCATCCAGCTACGCCATTTACCGTGCACGGCGTAGCGCGGGTCCCCACGCTGGCCAAGTCAGAGCCTGCGTTCGGCTCGCTCATACCGATACAGAAAAACGCTTCCCCCGCACAAATTTTGGGCAAATAGAACTGGCGCTGGGCCTCGGTGCCGAACTTATTGATCAACGGGCCGCTTTGGCGGTCAGCAATCCAGTGTGCGGAAACCGGTGCGCCCACGGCGAGCAACTCTTCTACCAACACGAAACGCGAAAAGGCGTCCAAGTTGGCCCCGCCGTACTGTGAGGGCAATGTCACACCCACCCAGCCGCGAGTCGCTAGTTTTTTGCTGAAACTCGCATCGAAACCCAGCCACGAGCGAGCGCGGATTTCAGGCGGTGTGGGGGTAAAACTAGTTTTAAGAAAATCCTTAACTTCTGCACGGAACGCGTCGGTTTCAGTAGGAAGGGTGGCGAGCCTGAAGGCGGACAGCAAATTGGGCAATGGTTTCTCCTTGATGGGGGCAATCTCAGGGGTTCAATCGGCTTTTACACCCAGCTGAAGAGGGCCTTTTGTTTGGGCGTTCAGGGGGTTGTGACGCTGGCCAATTCCCGCATGCCCAGAAGCAGACTGGTTGTCGACAGGGTGACGTGGTTGTAGGGTACTCATTTGCAGCTTCCCTTTAAATCACGCCTTTGGCACTCAACTCTGCCATGCGCTCCGCCGATAGCCCCAGTCGCTCACCCAAGATGCTCGCGTTGTGCTCGCCCAGCGTGGGCGCAGAGCGGGTGTACTGAATCGGCGTATCCGACAGCCGAATCGGGTTTGCCACGCTGGGTGCGTTGACGCCAGCGCCATGGGGCAGAGCCATCTGCATATTGCGGTGCTGCACCTGCGGGTCATCAAACACCTGCTTCATGTCGTTGATGGGGCCGCAGGGCACGTTGTTGGCTTCCAGTAGCGGCACCCAGTCATGCATGCTGCGCGCAAGCATGGCTTCGGCGACCAGCGGGATAAGCGCTTCACGGTTGCGGTTGCGTTGGGCTGCAGTACTGAACAGTGGGTTCGCTGCCAGCTCAGGGCGATCAATCACTTTGCAAAACGCGGTGTATTGGCTGTCGTTGCCCACGGCGATGATGATGTCGCCTTCTTGGCAGTGGAACACTTGGTACGGCACCATGTTGGAGTGCGCATTACCCATACGTTGCGGAATCTTGCCAGACAAGAAGTAGTTGAGCGCCTGGTAAGAGTTGATGCTGACGATGCAGTCCAGCAGTGACATATCGATGTACTGGCCTTCGCCGCTCACATTCCGATGCTCGATGGCGGCCAAGATGGCTGTGGTGGCGTACATGCCGGTCAGCAAGTCGCTGATGGCTATGCCGCTTTTCATGGGGGTCGCACCGGGTTGACCGTCGGGAACTCCCGTCATGCTCATCAGTCCACCCATGCCTTGGAACACATAGTCGTAGCCGGGCAGTGCAGCGTAGGGACCACTTTGGCCAAAACCGGTGACGGAACAGTACACCAGGCGCGGGTTGAGCTGGCGCAAATCAGCGTAAGCCAAGCCATAGCGGGCCAGCGTGCCAACTTTGTAGTTTTCAACCAGGATATCGGCGTCTTTGACCAAGGCGCGGATGATGTCTTGCCCCTCGGACGTGGCCAGATCGCAGGTTACAGACTGCTTACCCCGGTTGGCACTCAAGAAATACGAAGAGTCGCGCGTCTCATGGCCGTCAGCATCTTTAAGGAACGGGGGGCCCCAGGTGCGGGTGTCGTCACCTACGACGGGTCGCTCGATTTTGATGACCTCAGCGCCCATATCAGCTAAATTTTGCGTGGCCCACGGGCCTGCGAGGATGCGAGACAAGTCCAAAACTTTGAGATGGCCTAAAGCGGTTTTCATGAATGTCTCCGGTTTTTATGAGGGGGTTTGCAAAGCAGATTGGGCCCGAGAATAGGTCTCATCTCTGGTCACGTCCAATATCAAATTGAAAAAGTCCGATACTTAAGTGGTATCAAAACTGCTGTTATCCATATTGGACTTGAAGGATGGAATCTTCTACGCTATGGCTGTGCTTTGCTTACCCCAACCTTTAGCGCCACTTTTTTGTTCCGCTTTTACCTGGACTTCTCCATGCCTAATTTTTTGCTCTATACCCAACAAGACCACGTCGTCACGCTGACCATGAACGAGCCTGAGCGGCGCAACCCGTTGACGGGCAATACCGCAGTTGCGGATTTTTTGGAGGCGATTGACCGCATCCACAACGACCGCAGCGTGCGCGCCGTGATCCTGACAGGCGCTGGTACGGCGTTTTCGTCGGGCGGGGACATCAAGGACATGGCACGTCAATCGTCTGGCGAAGTCAGCGGAATGCAGATTCGCCAGGAGTACCGAACTGGTATTCAAAAGCTGCCGTTGGCGCTGTTTAATTTAGAGGTGCCCATCATTGCGGCCGTGAACGGTGCAGCCATCGGTGCTGGGCTGGATTTAGCTTGTATGTGCGATATCCGCATCGCCTCGGAACACGCCAAGTTTGCAGAAAGTTTTGTGAAGCTGGGCATCATCCCTGGGGACGGCGGTGCGTGGCTGCTGCCACGCTTAATTGGACTCTCTAGGGCGTCAGAAATGTCGTTCACTGGCGAGATGATTGGCCCTGAGCTGGCAGCCAGCTGGGGCTTGGTGTCGCGTGTGGTGCCTGCTGACCAGTTGCTGAGCACTGCGAACGAGCTGGCCCAGCGCATTGCTGCCAACCCACCCCATGCCGTGCGTCTTACCAAGCGTTTGCTGCGCGAAGCCATGCACACAAGGCTGGATACGCTGCTGGAGATGGCGGCAGCGTTTCAGTCGCTATCGCATCAGACGGACGACCACAAGGAAGCCGTGGCTGCGTTTTTAGCCAAGCGCCCCCCAGTTTTCAAAGGTTGAACACTGACCTATGGATTTGCGCCGTATCCGCCATTTCGTCACCCTCGCAGAGACGCTGAATTTCCGCCGGGCGGCTGAGCGGTTGCACATGGCCCAGCCACCGTTATCGGTGTCCATTCAAAAGCTGGAAGCCGAGTTGGGTGCCAAGCTTTTTACCCGCGAATCTACCGGTGTGGCCCTCACGCCCAGCGGCCGTGCTGTGCTGGTAGAGGCTAAAAAGCTGCTGTTTCACGGCGCCCAGCTCAGCGAGACAGCGAAGAGCGCGCTGGACGGAACAGGCGGCACGCTGCACATTGGCTTTGTCGGTTCTGCCAGCTACGGTATGTTGCAAAAGCTGCTGCCCTTGTTTCGCGCTGCCTACCCCGGCGTGGAGCTGGTGCTGCGCGAAGCTACCTCGGTTGCCATCATGCAGCAGCTGGAAGACCGCAGCCTGGACATCGGTCTGGTACGTGTGCCGCTGCTGCAATCGTCCAAAGCGACGCTGGTGCCATTGGAGCGGGATCACTATATCGCCGCACTGCCTTGTGGAAATGAGCTGGCTGATCAGGTGCCAATGAAGCTTGCCGATATGCGGGATGAGCCGTTCGTGATGTACGCCCCAACGCACGCCGCCGGGCTTTACACCACGGCCATGTTGGCCTGTCAGATGGCCGGGTTCATACCCCATATCGCGCAGCAAGCTGTTCAGGTACAAACTGTGCTAGCGCTGGTTGAAAGCGGGCTGGGCGTAGCGTTAGTCCCGTCGGTGATGAAGCGATTTGCCCGAGAAAAAATTGTCTACCGCGCGCTAGTTGATGTGCCTGCGGAGGCGCAGATTGGGTTGTCGCTGGCCTACATGGCTGATACCGAAAGCGTTTCGGCTAGCCTGTTTCGTAAAGTGGCGCTTGCGGCTTTTTCCGACTCACAGTAAGTCGAAGTAGTTAACCGTAGCGCACAGGTCTTTTTAATTTCAAGCCCTTGAGGAGTGTTAATGAATGGCGGCGTACATGATGCCTTCCTGCGTAGCCTGGTATGCGGAAAATTCCACGACTACCTTGCCTTGGCGTGCCACCAAAATGCGGTCTGAGATAGACATCACTTCGGGCAGGTAAGACGAAATCACCACCACTGCCTTGCCTTCGTCAGCCAGGCGGTTGATTTCTGCATGGATTTCGACAATGGCACCAACATCAACGCCCCGAGTGGGTTCGTCAAAAATAATCACGTCAGGGTTTTGCACCAAGGATTTGGCGATCACCACCTTTTGCTGGTTTCCCCCTGAGAGTTCGATCACCTTGACGTCATGGCTTATGGCGCGCACCTTGAGTAGTTTGCTCCAAAATTCGCCAACTTCAGCGGCCCGGGCGGTAGACACCACACCCCGGATGCGCCCCAATTTACCCAGCAAGCCCATGTAGATATTTTGGGTGATCGACATGGTTTCAAAGAAGCCTTCGACTTTGCGGTCTTCTGTGATGTAGGCAATACCGTCTTCCACAGCCTGGCGCGCCACCCTGTAGCGGATGGGTTTGCCGCGCAGCAGAATCTCGCCACCGTGGAAGAAGTCCCGCTTTATTAGCCCCGCCACTACCTTGAAGGTTTCGGTTCGCCCCGAGCCCACTAACCCAAATACGCCGGTCACTTGGCCTGCAAACACTGACAGCGAATTGTTTTTGACCATAGATGCCATACGCAAGTTGCGCACCGACAGCACACATTCTCCTTGCTTGCGTACCGCTGTTTTGGTTTGCCCGTACAAGGTCTGCGTCAAATCGCGCCCGACCATGGCCTGGATGATGCTGGCGCGGTCAAACTGGGATTTGTCGTCAGTCACTACATGCTGGCCGTCGCGCAGAACAGTGATGCGGTCGGCAAGCAAGAGTGCCTCCTCTAACGCATGCGAGATAAAAATGACCGATACGCCACGCTCCTTGAGATTGAGCACCAGGTCAAAAAAGTACTTCTTCTCTTCCGGCGTCAAGCTCGCTGTGGGCTCGTCAAAAATGATGATGCGAGCGTCGTGCAACACAGCGCGGGCGATTTCCACCATCTGTTTTTTAGCAGCACCCAGCAGGCTGACGGTAACTGTGGGGTCCACGTCAAAGTTGAGCGACTGCAAAAACTGCTGAGCTGAGATGTAGACCCCGCGCAAGCGGTTGTAAAACTTCTCACGGCCCAAAAACAGATTTTGTGCCACTGTCATGGTCGGCACCAGGCTGGTTTCCTGAAACACCATAGCTATCCCGTGGCCGCGGGCGTTTAGGGGCGTTTTCAGTTCAACTGCTTTGTTTTCGACCAACATTTGGCCCGATGACAGCGATACCACCCCGGCCATGATTTTGGTCAGAGTGGATTTTCCAGCACCGTTTTCCCCCAGTAACGCATGGATTTCACCACGCCGCAGGGTGAAGTTCACGTTCTCGATGGCGGGTACGCCACCGTATTTTTTAGTGGCCTGGCGCAGCTCCAGCACCACGTCTTGAGGTTTGGATTGGGCGTTCATGCAACGGCTCCTGCGGAATTGAGTTCGACACGCAACAGGCGCGCACTGCCTTTGGAGACTACATACAGCGCGCCGCCGTGTTCGGCCACTGCTGTGATGCCGTGGTGCTTTCCGTCCACCTGGCTGTGCAAGGAAGACAGCATTCGCCCGTCCTCTGACATGCGCAAAACCAGCCCGTACGAGCGTGGCGGCGCCCAGGGCTTGAGCACACCCATTTGCTTGACGCTGGCGCCTTGCAAGGGTTCCAGAAAGCTGTTGCCTGAAGACAGCGCTGGGGCGACCCATTGGCTGGGATGCACTTCTTGCATCATGCGGTTACGGTACGCGTCTTCGCGCAATACAAACTCTACCAACTGGGTGCGACAAACAAAGCAGGTCAGCCAAAACCCGCCGCCACTGGCGTTGGCCATGCGCGAGGGGTAGCCTGGCAGCTCTGCTACCGTGGCTGGAAGCGCAGCGTCATTGCCGCGTGCTGAGCCTAGAGTGTGCTTCCAGCTTTCGCTCCAGCGCGCCAAGCCATCATTGGCCAGCACGCCAAAGGCATAGGCTGTGCGCTGAGCCAGCAGTTCGGTCTGGCCAGTGCGCCAGTTCCAGCGCCCGACCTTGCCTGTTTTGCCATGCTGCATGAGGTCATGACACCACTGCGCGTAAGTAAATTGCTCGGAGCCGTCGCTCACCAGTAATTGGTCATCCCCATCAAAAGCTAGCGCATTCGCGCTGTGTAGCGCTCGTCCGCCTAACGTTTGGGTTTGGGCGAGCGTGGCGCCTGCGGCGTCAAGCAGGCGCAGCTCGCACCCATCTAGCGCTACTGCCAAGCGCCCTTGCGAGCCCACTGCCAGGGCGGTAATAGGCGAGTCGAAGCGGCGAACCTCGCGAGGCACCGCACCGTCCAGGCAATACAGCACTTGGCCGGCGCTGATCCACAGGTGCTGGCCATCGCTGGCGATGTCGTCGATCTCCGGTAGGGTCAGTAGGACTGTGGCTTCATCAAGTGCACGGTTGGGCTGGCTTGCACCATCCATGATGGGTACAGTGATGGCTGCATTGCCGCGCCCGAGCAGGCGATCAGCAAAAAGTTGCATGCGGGTCCACATCAGGCAGTCCTCCAACGCTGTTCATATTGAGAGAATTCAGGGTCGGCACCAGGCAATGGGTAGCGCCCGATGCGATTGTTAGAAATGCCACCTAGGTATAAATATCCTCGGTGCTCTCGCATTGAAGTGATCATGGGGTGGTTCTCGCCACCCAAATCCCACAGAGTTTCGAGCACTTCGCCGGATTCGGAGAACTTCAGCACACAGCCTGTGTTGATGTTGGGGAACAGCCACTCGTCCAACGCCACGCGCTGTGCCATACGCTTGCGAAAGCCCGGCATACGCATGGCCAGGTCATAGGCTGGAGCGCGCATGCCCACCAGCGCCAGCCAGTAGTTGCCGTCGGAGGCTAAGTTGATGTTGTCGGGGTAGCCCGGTAAGTTATCGAGAACCATCTCCACCTGTCCGGTACGCGGGCCGTCAAACCAGTAGCGCTTGATGCAGCAGCCCCAGGTTTCGGCAAACAGGATCGATTGGCGGTCAGTGGCCACGCAGATACCGTTAGGAAAGCGCAGGCCACGTATCAGAGTACGGGTACTTCCGTCGCGTGGGTCGAAGCAGACGATTCGGCCATTGCCGCGTGCTTCCAATCCGTCCACCGGCCATTCGTGCATTTCGTAGCGAACGGTGGCTTCACTGAAAAATATGCGGCCGTCGTCGGCAATGTCGAGGTCGTCGGCCAAGCGCAGTCGGCTGTCGTCATTGATCGAGGCCCAACTGCGATTCGTCTCGTCAGTTATGCGCTGCACTTCGCGCTGCGGTGTGACCCGATATAAGCCCATGCCACCGACGCAGACGTTCAAATTGAAGTCGCGGTCGAAAGCCATTCCCAAGGGCGTACCGCCAATATGGGCAAACACTTCCATTTGCTGGTAATCAGGTGCCATGAAGCGGATGATGTCGCCGTGGCGGGAGCCAGCGTACAGATTGTTCTCACGGTCCAAGATGACGTCTTCTGGCCCCTCGATGCGGCCCAGACCAATTAATTGAACATCGCGCAGCTTGTTATTGACAGCCCAAACACCACCCGACTCGGCACTGCAATCGGGTGCTGGTGCAAGGCGGTGGTATGTCGGGCTGACATAGACTTTACTCAAAATACGGTGGCGGTTTTTCAACCAACGCACATCAATAATTGCTGCTGCAACCAGAATGCTCGCCAGCACCATGCGCGTAATGCCGCCAGTCGCCGACAGCGAGGTCAGGCCATTAATGATCAATAACACGATAAAGGTGCCGACGACCGCCTTTGTCACGGAGCCACGTCCGCCACCCAGGCTGATACCGCCCAACACAGCGGCTGTCAGTACCAGCACTTCCATGCCAACACCAATATCAGCGCCAGCAGTAGCCAGGCGAGAGGCAAAAAAGCAACCGCCTGCGCCCGTCAAGATGCCACTGGCCACGTAGCACATTGCGACGGTGCGGCGCACCGCAATGCCGCTGTTGTAGGCCGAGCGGCGCGAGCCACCAATGGCCACGATGTGCCAGCCCAGGCGTAATCGGGTTAGCAGCACATGGCCTGCAATGGCCGCCGCCGCATAGGCCCAGGCTACCGTGGGAATGCCAAGCCAGGTGCCACTGCCTAAAAAGTCCCACATCTCGGATTCGGGCACGTAGCCGGCAATCGCGGTGGAATAGCGCAGACTTAAAATTTCATAGACCGAGCGAAAAATAATCAAGGTGATGAGGGTGGTCAAAAACGCGCGCAAGCGCAAGTAGCCAATCAACACGCCGTTGACCGCACCGAGCAGGCCACCGCATACCAGAGTGCCCAGTACCGTTACCAGCACGGGAAGCTTGAGAATGTGCATCATTACCAGAGCACAAAAGTTGGTTAATGCAAAGATGGAGCCAACCGACAAATCGATGCCACCCACAATCATCACCAGCGCCAGGCCAAACACGATAAAGCCCACTTCGCCCGCTTGGCGCAGGGTGTCGGCCAGCACGATCTGGGTGTAAAAACCGGGTACTACCTCGCCCGACGCTATGGCAACCAGCGCCAATAAGATCACCGGAATAGCCGTTTCGGTCCAGCGCTTGGACAATATTTCGCCAAGCCAATGGTCCGGCCAATACCGGTAACGCAGTCGAGTCAGGGTTTCATGCATGGGGTGCACCATTTCAGGAGAACTAAGAAAAGGGTTGGCCACCCGCTAAGGCAGCGGCCAACCAAGTCGTCAGGCGCTGTGCAGGCGCTTATTTGGCAGGCAGCTTCCAGCAAGTGCCTTCCGCGGACGCGTTGTCCTTGGTAATAGGAATTAGCGTGGTGTAGATGTTTTGCTTCACTGCACCAGGCTTGAGACCGCCTTGCACCAGCCACTTGATCATGGCGGCCATGTTGCTGGCCTGGGTTGGCACGTCGTAGCTCAGGTCGTAGTTGTAAGCACCGGCTTTGACTTGGTCACAGGCACCTTTTTGCTCGCCGCCACCTGAAGTGGCAAGGAACACTTTGCCCGTCATGCCAGCTTCCTTAATGGCCGCCGCAGTGCCGATGTCCATTCCATCCCAAAAGCCAACGATGCCGCACAGGTCAGGGTTTTGCTTGAGCACGGTTTGCGTCAAAGCCTTGGCCTTGGCTGCATCCCAGTCAGCTGCTTGGTTGGACACCACTTTCACGTTAGGGTACTTGGCCAGCATGTTTTCCACACCTTTAAGCGTGTAAGCACTGGCAGCAGCCGTAGGCGCGCCTTGAACAATAGCGATTTTGTTGGATTTTCCCTTGCACGACTCGATAACCGCTTCGGTGGTGCGTTCGCCAATGTCCACCCAATCGGCACCGACAAAAGCAGTCGAGGCTTGTGACGAACGCATATTGATCTGCACCACGTAAATGCCTTCGGCTTCGGCCTTTGCAATTAACTTCGCGTAGGTTTGTACATCCGGGTTATGGATCACGATAACAGCAGGTTTTTCGGCGATCAGCGCGGTAAAGGCTTGTGCCCCAGCGTTTGTGCTCCAGTTGGGGTCGCGTACCACCACTTTCATGCCAGAGGCCTCCAGCTCTTTCTTTAGGCCCTGGTGCCAACCAATAGCTAAGTCAAAGCCATACGCTACTGGAATAAAGGCCACTGTTTTACCGGCCAGTGCTTTTTTGTAGCCATCACGAAATGGCTCGTCCAGGCCTTTGCTTTGCGCAAATGCCGGCAGCGCAATGGCAGCCCCGAGTACCACGCCCACCACCGAAGTGGCCAGAGTCTTTACCAGTTTTTTTGCTTTTTGCATCGTTGTCTCCTAAGTTGGAAAAGTAAGTTGCACGCCTTGAAGCCAGGTGCGCGGCATGCTCAGATATCCCCTTGGTGCGCGGTTTCTTCGTTGCGCGGGTTGAGGATGGAATCGATCAGGATGGCGGCTAGCAGCACCAATCCTTTGATGATGTTTTGGACCGAGTAGGAGATATCCATGATGGTCATCCCGTTGAGCATGGTGCCGATCAATAGCGTGCCGATGATCACGTTGACCACTCCACCGCGCCCTCCCGACAAACCAATGCCGCCCAGCACTACAACCAGCACTACGTCATAGACCATGGTGGAGTTGTAGATCCGCGTGGGCATGCTGTTCACCGAGGCCGCCATCACTACGCCTGCGAACAAACCGATCAGCGCTGCAAGCAGGTACTCCAATAAGATCACTGGTCGCGTGGGCAGGCCAGTGGCACGGGCAGTTAGCGGGTTATCGCCAATAGCGTAAATAAAGGCGCCTGCGCGCAGGTAGCGCAGCAGCACGGCCATCAGTGCACAGGCCAGGCCAAACATCACCACGGGCATTGGAATGCCAATAACGCTGCCACGCCCGACCCAGACAATTGCGTCAAGAGCCGTTGGCCACTGAACTACTTCCAGTTGAAAAATTGCGGCTTGACCCAGCCCGGCCAAAAACAGGCCTGAAGCTAATGTGGTGAACAACGAAGGTACTTCGGCATAGGCAATCAACCAGCCGTTGACCAAGCCAAACAGCAAGGACAACACCAGCGCTGCGAATACTGACGCCTCAATAGAGTGGCCGTTACTGACCGATTGCAGCAAAAATCCAGATGGCACGGCCAGTGCAGCAATCATTGAAATATCAATGCCTCGGCCAATTACCACTACCGCCATCCCCAAGCCCAGAATGCCCAAAATTGCGACGTTTTGCAGTAAGGTCAATAGGTTGTCGAACTGTGCAAAACCTGGCAGCAGCAGCAAAAACCCGCCAAATATCAGCAGGAACAAAAAGAAAACAATAGTTTGTTGGGTGGCGCGCAGTTTGAACATAGGGTTCTCGTTTAAATCAGTGCGGTGTGCAGGGTCTGGCGCAACTCGCGTTTGATGATCTTGCCGTTGAGATTGCGCGGCAAGGCTTCGGTGTCGATAGTCCAGGTCTCGGGTACGGCGTAGTCGGACATGCGCTGGCTGCAAAAAGCTTGCAGTGCTTGAGCGTTCGTCTGGTCGTTGATTTCGCGCACTGACACAAAGGCATGTACCCGCTCGCCCAATACGGCGCAGGCCACGCCTACCAATGCCACTTCCAGCACGTCGGGGTGTTCGCCAAGCACGTTTTCCACTTGCGCGCAGTAAATTTTGTAGCCGCCGCGGTTGATGACGTCTTTTTTACGGTCGAGCACGCGCAAATAGCCAGAGGCGTCCATGCTGCCTATATCGCCTGAGCGCCAATAACCTGCGCGAAACTCACTGGCTGTGGCTGCTGCGTTACGCCAGTAACCCCTTACCACCATGGGCCCAGCAATCCAGATTTCGCCCGCAGTGCCGCGCGCTACTTCATTGCCCGATTCATCCATGATGCAAATTTCGCCACAGGGCACTACAAGCCCCACACTGTCGCGGTGGCTATCGGTTTGACCCTGAGGCATGATGGTGGCCGGCGAGCAGGTTTCGGTGGCTCCGTAGGCATTCATCAGCACTAACCCAGGTAAACGCTGGGCGACCCCGTCAATAGTTGCTGTGGGCATGGACGCGCCGCCATAGGCTCCGATCCGCCATTGACTTAAGTCGTGCGCCTTTAGGTCGGGTAGCAACAGGCAAAGGTTGTACATGGCCGGCACCATGATGGTGTGGGTGATTCGTTCAGTGCTGGCTAGGCGTACAAAATCGGCCGCCTTGAACTGGGCCATTACCACGATGGTGCCTTTGCAATACAGCATGGTGTAAAGCTGAGCCACCAGCCCAGTTACATGGCTCTTGGGCACAGCGACCAGTGAAATATCGTGTTCGCTCAAGCCCATGCGCTCAACATAGTGCATCACCGAGTGCACTATGTTGAGATGACTAAGCATGGCGCCCTTGGGGCGACCTGTGGTGCCTGAGGTGTAGAGCAGTACTGCCAAGTCTTCTTCCAGCGCTGGGTGTGGCAGGATTTGCGGCGAGGCTTGCATCAGATTTGCAAAGGGCTCAAAACCAGTAACGCCAGCAGTGCCTGTAACAAAACGCATACGCAGCTCAGGCAAACTGCCAGCTTCGGGCTGCCACTCGACTACATCAGGAGCACATACCAGGGCCACGGCGGCGGAGTCGCTCAGTACGTATTCCAGTTCCATGCCGCGCGCACGTGCGCTCACGGGCACCAGCACTGCACCCATCCAGGCGCAGGCCAAGGTGACGATGGTGAACTCAGGGGTGTTGCCCAAGTGCATGGCTACCCGGTCACCCGGGAGCACGCCACGCTGTGCCAATCCGCTGGCGCACTTGCTGGCTGCGTTGTGCAACTCACGCCAGGTCAAGCGTATGTCGCCACACACCAAAGCCAGGCCTTCGGGCCGCGTGGCTAATGCTGCCGCTAGCATTTCGCCTAAGTTGGATGGGCGCTGGCTGTAGCAAAGCACCAAACGGTTTTCAAAATGATTTTCGCGGCGCAGTTTATTCATGGAGGCCAGCCCTGGTTGAGGTTCAGAAAAGGAAGTGGCTGAGGGCGCGCTCAATACGCCGCGCATTAGCATCTCAATGCAGTGCTGCACGGCGTCTTGAAGGCTCTCAGTCGAATGAGTTTCGGGTCGGTACCACCGGCCAATGCCGCCGAGTGCGCCGACCACGGTAAAAGCCGCCACCGCTGCGTCGCCGGCCACGATCCAGCCACGCTGCATGCCTTGCTCGATCAGCATGCGAAAGTCAATATCGACCTTGCCTTTGCGCTGACGCAATTCGCGGCGTTTGACCTCGCTCAAGGGGTCCTCCCCAACCCGGCTGGCGCACATACCAAAGTCGCTGGTCACAACCTCTGCATACAAGGCCATGGCTGCACGAAGCAAATCACGCCCGCTTAGACCGGTCTTCGACAAATCGGCCAGTCCCTGGTGAAACGCCGTCAAGCCGCGCTCCACACATTCCAACAAAATCTCTTCTTTGTTGGTGATGTAGTAGTACAGGGTTGGCTTGGTTACTCCCAAGCTCTTGGCGATATCGTCTAGCGAGGTGCCCTGAAAGCCTTGGCGGGTAAACAACCGGGCCCCCGCCAGAAGTACAGCATCCTTCTTGTCGCTGCGCTGTGGCTCGCGCTCGCGCTGTGTGCGCCAAGGAGAGTCCACAGTTTCTCCGGTGCAGACCGGACTGACAATTTCAGACGAAAATGCTGGTTTTTTCACAGAAGTTGGGTTCCATTCAGACCAGTTACTTTGCAGTAACATATTTAACTGAGTGGACGTTAAGGCGCTTGTACATCAGCCTGTATTAGGACGAACCCTTTGATGTGGCACAACGCCAGTCGCCAGTGTGACTGGCGTTGTGCCACATCAAAGGGGTAGTTTGAGCATCAGGTTGATTTCCGGCATGATGCAGCCATGACCTTCTGGATCGACACCCATTGCCACCTTGATGCGCCTGAATTTAGTGCTGATGTGCAATACATACGTAGTCAAGCTGCTATTAAAGGTGTAGCGCATTGTGTGCTGCCAGCGGTGGAAATTTCTAACTTCAACACCGTGCGCAAGCTTGCTCACCAGTTTGGCGACAGTTACGCACTGGGCATTCACCCGCTGTTCACGCCTCGGGCGAAGGAGGGCGATTTGGCGGTGTTAGACGAGTATTTAACCTTGTACCGCGATGACCCACGGCTGGTGGCGGTGGGTGAAATTGGTCTGGACTATTTCGTGCCCGGCTTAGACCCGCAGTGCCAAGAGTTTTTTTACCGTGAGCAGCTTAAGCTTGCGCGCCGCCATGGTTTGCCCGTGATATTGCATGTGCGCAAATCTGCTGACCTCTTGCTTAAGAGCCTGCGGGAGTTTGCACCCAACCGAGCTGAGCACATGGGCTGGACAGGCATTGCCCACGCCTTTAACGGTAGCGAGGTGCAGGCCAAGGCGTTTATTAACCTAGGGTTCGCCTTGGGCTTTGGCGGTGCTGTGACGTACGAGCGTGCGTTGCAATTACGGCGTTTGGCGGCCAATTTGCCGCTTAGCTCTATTGTGATGGAGACGGATTCACCTGATATGCCACCGCACTGGCTGTACCAAACCGCTGCGCAACGTGAGGCTGGAAAGCCTCAAGGCCGCAATCAGCCCGGAGAGTTGCCACGTATTGCTGAGGTAGTGGCGCAGTTGCGTGGAATTTCTGTGGAAGAACTGGCTCAGGCGACCCAAGCAAACGCTCGCCGGGTATTGCCTAAGTTGGTCTTGTGCTCTACCTTGTGCGGAGCCTGAATCTGTCTCAGTAAAAATGTCAGTGTGCAGTTGCTTGTGGTTACGCTGATATCGTTTTCGCAATCTCGTCGTGGATCTTTTGCCATTCAGACAAGGCGTGGTGAAGTTCGTCGGCGGTGTCGAAGCGTACAGCCAAGTCACGCGCCAGGGCTCGGTTAACAATGGCACGCAAGGTCTCGTCGATCGGGTAGGGCAGGGTGCTGGGCAGGGCTAAATCCTCATGCGCTAGCCGGTTGATGGCCCGGTAAGGGTCAGTTTCAACTATGGCCGGTTGTCCCGTTAACATTTCGTAAAACACCAGTCCTGCAGAAAACACATCCATCGCGGCCACGGGTGTGCCTCCCCTCAGCGCTTCGGGGGCCATGTAATTTAGGGTGCCAAGTAAGCGCAGGTCGTGAGTGTCAAGTGCAGAGGGACTGTCTGTGGGGGTTGTAATATTTGTGATGTTTAGGATATCGCCAATATGGGCCATTCCAAAGTCCATCACTCGAGGTAAGCCGTTCTCATTTAAGAGAATGTTGGCAGGCTTGAGATTGCGATGGATGACGCCAGCCGCATGGGCATGACCCAGCGCCGCCAACACATCGAGCATCATCGTGACAGCGGTTTTGTCATCCAGTGCACCGAGCTGGCGCAAATACTGGTCCAGTGTCAGACCGCTTACTCGCTCAAAAACCAGATAGGCCCGACCTGCGTCTACACCTGCTTCAAGCGCAGGCACGATGCGCGGGTGGCTCAACCGGCTGACTTCGCGTGCCTCGTCCAGCCAACGCTGTAGCGCTTGGGCGTCAGATCCTAGATTGTGGATATTTTTTATCGCCACCTCGCATTCCAGTAGCGGGTCAAACCCGAGCCAAACCACCCCTTGTGCGCCACGGCCAAGTATCCGTTTGAGTTGAAATCGGCCCAGCGTTTGGACGGCTAGCGATGGTGAGAGACTGGCAGTCATTGGGACGTTATTCGTTTATTGGTTACAAACTCACAAATGAATGATGCATTG
>JAYUED010000176.1:0-30298 GCA_043739385.1 Betaproteobacteria bacterium
AATCAGCACCTTGGAGCGAGGTTTGGATTTTTTGAAGTAGCTGGCGACCTGGCAAGCGCGCTCATAAGGGCCGGGTGGGCAGCGGTAAGGTGCTTCAGGGATGGTGATGGCGAAAACACCACCGTCGGGCATGGCTTCGAGCTGTTTGCGCAAAGCAAGGGTTTCAGGCCCGGCTTTCCAGGCTTGCAAAATCCGGCCCGAATCGTGCGCCGCTTGCAGGCCTTCAACCGAGTCCCACAGCAGGTCAATGCCGGGCGAGAGAATCAGTTTGTCATAGTGCAAGGTACCGCCGCTAGCGAGCGTGACGGTCTTTTTGCCTGCATCCAGTGCGGTGACGGTGTCTTGAACGACTTTGACGCCGTGCTTGCTGGCAAGGGTGCCGTAGGGCCGGGTGATGTCCGCCATTGCCTTGGAGCCGCCCAGCACGAGGTTGGAGAGCGGGCACGAGACAAAGCTGGTGTTGGGCTCAATCAACGTGACGTCGATTTTGCTATCGGACAGCAGGCGAAGGTATTTCGCTACCGTCGCGCCGCCGTACCCCCCTCCAACAACGATGATGCGGGCTTTACCGCCGCTGGATACTCCTGAATGGGTCACGCAGCCGACCAAGCCGGCCAGCGAAGTGGCGCCAACTAAGCCCAGCGAGGTTTGTACGAAATCACGTCTTTTCATGGTGTTTCCTTTCTTCCTTTTTTATTTGCCGACCGGCTTTTGTGCGGCGAAATAGCTGGCGAGTTGGCCAATCTGCATCTCGCTGAGACCTCTAGCGAGCTGCGGCATGATGGTGCCGGGGCGGCTGCCGGTTTTAAAAGCTTTCAGTTTCGTCACCAGCGCGGCTTGGGACTGGCCGGCCAGTGTTGGGGTGGATGCCCCCTCGGCGCTGCGTCCGTCGGTGCCGTGGCAGTTCGCGCAGGTAGCAGCCAGGGTGCGCAGGTGCAGTGTGGCGGACGCCGAGGCACCGGCTTGGCTTTGGGCAAAGGCGCTGCCGCCGCTCGCGAAGCTCAGTACAAGTGTCAATGCCGATGTCAGTGTGTTTGTCGTTGAAGCTATAGGAAATCGCATGATGGTGTTCCAGGTTAAGCCGCCAACAGGCTACAAAAGCGAGTCATGTCCACATTGCCCCCGCTGAGAATGACGCCTACGCGCTGGCTATGCAGCAAATCTTTCATTTTGAGCGCCGCCGCAAAGCCCAGGCAACCTGTGGGCTCGACGATGATTTTCATGCGGCTCGCGAAAAACCGCATCGCCTCCACCAGTTCAGCGTCGCTCACCGTGAAGATATCGTCCACATCGCGGCGGATGATCTCGAAGGTGTGACGGCCCAGGTGCTGCGTTTGCGCGCCATCGGCAATGGTTTTGGGTGTGTCGATGTGAACGATGGTGCCCGCGCGAAACGACTGCTGGCCGTCATTGCCCGCTTCAGGTTCTACGCCATAGAGCTTGGTTTTAGGTGACAGCGCCCGAGTCGAGAGCGCTGAGCCAGAGAGTAAGCCACCGCCACCCAAGCAGACAAACAGCGTGTCCAGAGCGCCAACCTCCTCGAGCAGTTCCTTGGCCGCAGTCCCCTGTCCGGCGATGACGTGCGGGTGGTCAAACGGCGGAATCATCGTCTGGCCATGCTTCTCGGCAATGGCCTTGCAAATCGCCTCGCGGTCTTCTGTGTAGCGGTCAAACAGCACAATGCTGGCCCCGTAACCCCGTGTGGCGGCGATTTTGGCGGCTGGCGCGTCTTGCGGCATCACGATGGTGGCAGGCATCCCCAGCAACTGCGCCGACAGCGCAACCCCCTGCGCATGATTGCCTGACGAGAACGCCACTACACCGGCACGGCGCTGGGCGGCGTCAAAGCACGACAGCGCGTTAAACGCGCCCCGAAATTTGAAGGCTCCCATGCGCTGGAAGTTTTCCGCCTTGAAGAACACCTGTGCGCCCAGCATCTCGTTCGCGGTACGGGACGTGAGCACGGGGGTACGGGTGGCGTACCCGACGATACGCTGTGCGGCAGCGGTTACGTCAGCGTAGGTGGGGGTGAACAGTTCTGAAGGTCGGGGGCTGGTCAGCATAGTGGGAGCCTTTTATTGCGCAAAGTTTAAAGGCGCAGCGCAAGTGCAGCCACCTTCGCTCGCTAGTTAGCCACAAACACGATCAGCTGATGACCATGCTGTTCATAATGCTGACCCTGCCGTCACAATTTTCGGCTCACCCCATTTCCCCTCTTCCTCAATCGATTTCGGAGACAAGTCCATGCCAACTCGCCGTGATACCTTGACGCAAAGCCTAGCCGTGGCCGGGCTGTTGGTCAGTGCAGGCCTGATGCCCACTGCCAGCCATGCCGCCTACAGTAAAGCCCTGTTCGACGCCAAAACCCCGGCTGAAGTCTACAAAGCACTGGGTGCCAGCGCACCTGTCGAGAGCAAAGAGATCACCTTAACTGCCCCCGATATCGCTGAAAACGGTGCTGTGGTGCCGGTGGGCATCAGCACCACGTTAGCGGGCGTGAAAGCGCTGCTGTTTTTGGCGGACAAAAACCCCTACACCGCTGCGGCGTCGTTTTATGTAAGCGACGCGATTGAGGCGAGCTTCACAACCCGCTTGAAACTGGGGCAGTCGTGCGAGGTGTTGGCTGTGGCGCAGATGGCAGACGGCCGCTTGCTGTTTACCAAAAAAGAAGTCAAAGTCACTTTGGGTGGTTGTGGTGGTTAATTTTTAGTAAAACCCCCTTTACACCGTTGCATCGTATGTGCAGTCAGCTATTTATTCAGGAGTAAAAATCATGCCAGATCCTATGCGCCTTCGCGCCCAAGTCGCTGGAGCCAACGCCACCGTACGCGTTCTCATAAGCCACGAGATGGAAACCGGCTTGCGCAAAGACGCTGCGGGCAAGACCATCCCCGCTTGGTACATCCAAGAAGTGATGGCGACCCACAACGGCAAAACCGTGTTGACCGCCGAATGGGGCACTGCTATCTCCAAAAATCCGTTCATGCAGTTCAGCATCAAAGGTGCGAAGGCGGGCGACAAGGTGGCGATTTCGTGGCGTGACAACCGGGGTGAGACCCGCACCGATGAGGCTGTAGTGACATGAAGCCGATCACGGTGTTCAGCGTATTTGCCACGGTACTGGCGACTGTCAGCCTGTCAGCGGTGGCTCAAAATACCACCCATACGAAGACTACTGCTGAAGGCATCGCCGAATACCGTGCCATGCTGGAAGACGGTAATCCCGCTGAATTGTTCGAGGCCAAAGGGGAAGACTTGTGGAAGCAGCTCCGTGGCCCCAAAAACGCCAGTCTGCAAGGCTGCGACTTAGGCAAAGGCTCCGGTGTGGTCAAAGGCGCGTTTGTGGAGTTGCCCCGCTACTTCGCCGACACGGCCCGCGTGCAAGACCTGGAAAGCCGCCTGTTGACGTGCATGGAGACATTGCAAGGCTTTAGCGCGGCTACCATCGCCAAAACCCCCTTCGGTCAGGGCGAACAAAAGAACATGGAAGCCTATGTGGCGTGGATTTCGGGTGAATCCAAGGGGATGAAATTCAACCTGCCGCAAACCCACACCCAAGAGCGTGCCATGTTCGAGGTGGGCAAGCGTTTGTTCTTCATGCGCGCGGGAACTCACGACTTTGCTTGCGCCTCGTGCCATGGCGAAGACGGCAAACGCATCCGCCTGCAAGATTTGCCCAAGCTGACCAGCAACCCCGGTGCTGTTGCGGGTTTCGGCGCGTGGCCGGCTTACCGTGTGTCCTCGGGCGAACTGTGGGGTATGCAGCGCCGCCTGAACGATTGCTACCGCCAGCAGCGCTTCCCCTACCCAGGTTACGCCAGCGACGCCACCATCGCGTTGGGCGTGTATTTGGGCGTCAACAGCCAAGGTGGCACCGCCACCACACCCAGCCTGAAGCGCTGAAGGGGGTAAATTGATGAATGCACTGAATACAAAAACCGCATGGACGCTGACCAGTGTGACGGTAGCCTTGGCTGTGGCGCTGGCGATGACGGCCTGCAGCAGCCCGCCCACCGCAGCTGATCTGGACAAACTGACTGCCAGCACCATTGCAAGCTCCTTTCGTGTCGAAGGCATCGCCAAAGTAGACCGTTTGGTGCAAGACGACTCAAACCGTGAATGCAGCCAAGCAGAAGCGTCTGGCAAGCCGTTGACTGCTGAGCGCGCCAAAGCCATTGAAACCGCCAACCTCACAACGGTGAAGCTTCCCAGCGACGGCAAGTATCTGGGCGATTGGCGTGAGGGTGAAAAGATCGCCCAAAACGGCCGAGGCATGACTTGGACGGATCCCACCACCGCCCCCGGCGGCGGCAATTGCTACAACTGCCACCAGATCAGCCCCCAAGAAATCTCCTTTGGCACCCTGGGCCCCAGCCTGTACCAGTACGGCCGTTTGCGCGGCGTCATTGATCCGGCCAGTACGGTTGCCAAGCCCATCGTGGACTACACCTGGGGCAAGCTGTGGAACGCCAAAGCCTATAACGCGTGCTCGGCCATGCCACGCTTTGGTCATGCCAAGCTGTTGAACGAAAAGCAGATTCAAGATGTGATGGCGTTGCTGCTTGACCCGAAATCACCTGTGAACAACCCTTAGCCCTTAGCCCGTAATCCTTAACCCAGCGTTTTTATGAACCTCACCACCCGCGAATTCTTGCAAGTCCTGGGCGCGGGTGCTGTCGCTGGTATGGGCCTTAGCGCTCAGGCCAAGGCCGACCCAGCCACCGCTGGCCATGCCTTCTACGATTTGCCCCGCTTTGGCAATGTCTCGTTGCTGCACATGACGGACTGCCATGCCCAGCTCTTGCCCTGCTACTTCCGTGAACCCAGCGTCAACATAGGTGTGGGCGATATGGCTGGGCGCTTGCCGCATTTGGTTGGAGAGGCCTTGCTTAAAGCCACTGGCATCCCCGCAGGTTCGGCCAGTGCCTATGCCTTCAGCCACCTGAACTTCGAGCAGGCAGCCCGCCGGTACGGCCAAGTGGGTGGCTTTGCGCACCTCTCCACTCTGGTTAAGCGCATGAAAGCCAGCCGTCCCGGTGCGCTGTTGCTCGACGGGGGTGACACCTGGCAGGGTTCAGCCACCAGCCTGTGGACGCAGGGCCAAGACATGGTGGACGCCGCGCTGCTTCTGGGTGTGGACGTGATGACCGGCCACTGGGAATTCACCTACGGTATGGCCCGCGTCACCGAGATTGTGGAAAAGCAGCTTGCAGGCAAGATTGAATTCCTGGCCCAAAACATCGCCACTGCCGACTTTGGCGACCCGGTATTCAAGCCGTACACGTGGCGACAAATCAACGGCGTCAAAGTTGCGATCATCGGGCAGGCCTTCCCCTACACACCGATTGCGAACCCGCGCTACATGGTGGAAGACTGGCGCTTTGGCATCCAGGAAGAGTCGATGCAAAAAGTGGTGAACGAGGTCAAAAGCCTCGGCGCCCAACTGGTTGTGCTGCTGTCGCACAACGGCATGGACGTGGATTTGAAACTCGCCAGCCGCGTCACGGGCATCCACGCCATTCTGGGCGGCCATACGCACGACGGTATGCCTGTGCCCACCGTGGTCAGCAACGCCAGCGGCAAAACCATTGTGACCAATGCTGGATCGAACGGCAAATTTTTGGGTGTGATTGATTTTGAAGTCAAAGGCAGCACCATTACCGATTTCCGCTACAAACTGCTGCCCATCTTCGCCAATCTGCTGCCTGCTGATCCGGCAATGGCAGCGCTCATTACCCGCGTGCGTGCGCCCTTCGCTGCCAAATTAGCCGAAACTTTGGCTGTTACTGAAGGCACGCTGTATCGCCGTGGCAATTTCAACGGCAGTGGCGACCAGTTGCTGCTCGACGCCATGCTGGAGGTGCAGGGCGCCGACATCGCCTTTTCCCCCGGCTTCCGCTGGGGCACCACCCTCTTGCCCGGCCAAGCCATCACCCGCGAATGGCTGATGGCCATGACCGCCACCACTTACTCCTATTCCACGCTGACCGAGATGACGGGCGAGACGGTCAAAACCGTGCTGGAAGACGTGGCAGACAACCTGTTCAACCTCGATCCCTACTACCAGCAGGGGGGTGACATGGTGCGCGTAGGGGGCTTGACCTACCGCTGCGACCCATTGGAGGCCATGGGCCAACGTATCAGCAATATGCGGTTGAAAGGCGAGTTGATCGAGGCGGGTAAGATGTACAAAGTGGCTGGTTGGGCGCCTGTCAGTGCTGAAGCGCGCAATCCGGGTGGGCCCATGGTTTGGGATGTGGCAGAGACTTGGTTGAAGGCCAAGGGCAAAGTCAGCCCAAGAAAGCTGAATGTCCCTGAAATCAGAACTTGAGCATTAAATAAGTATTAAATAAGCATTAAATAAGACTTAAACGTATTATTTATATACGTAGTTTGCTATATAAAAAATAGTAATTATTTGAAATATCTTCAAGATTAGCTCAGGCTTTCAGGCGCGTGCCAGCGGTATCTCTCCCAAGCACGCCTACTTTCACTATCATTGCAGGTTGCTCTGAAAATGCCCTGCCTTGAACACCGTTACCCCGCCCAACTCGCCGACCAACCCGTTGCCTAAGCTGCCCACTGCTGTCGTCCCTCCCCAAGACGACGAGGCCTATCTGGGCCAGACCCGCAGCGCCAAGCTGGCTCGCGCTCTGCAACACCAGCACATCAGCATTCGAGGGGCGCGCACGCACAACCTCAAGAACATCAACCTCGACATCCCGCGCAACCAGTTGGTGGTGATTACGGGGTTGTCCGGCTCAGGCAAATCCAGCCTCGCTTTTGACACGCTATACGCCGAAGGCCAACGGCGCTATGTGGAAAGCTTGTCAACCTACGCTCGCCAGTTCTTGCAGTTGATGGACAAGCCCGATGTGGACGTGATTGAAGGCTTGTCGCCGGCTATCTCCATCGAGCAAAAAGCTGCCTCGCACAACCCACGCTCCACCGTGGGCACGGTGACGGAGATTCACGATTACCTGCGGCTGCTGTTTGCTCGTGCGGGCACGCCGTACTGTCCCGACCACAACCTGCCTTTACAAGCCCAAAGCGTGGCGCAAATGGTGGATGCGGTGCTGGCGATGCCAGAAGACACCAAACTGATGATTCTGGCCCCCGTCGCCCGCGAGCGCAAAGGCGAGTTTTTGGATGTGTTCGCCGAAATGCAAGCCCAGGGCTACGTGCGGTTTCGGGTGAATGGCGAGGTGGTTGCATATGAGCAGCTGCCCAAGCTTAAAAAGACTGAAAAACACAACATTGATGTGGTGATTGACCGTATTAAAGTGCGGCCTGAGGCGAAAGAAGAGCATGTGGAAATCAGCGCAGAGGCTCATCCTCTGGAAGGCGACTTACCCGAGCTATCGTTACTTTCCGCACTTTTGACGGCACCCCTTAATGCGCCTCTTGTAGCAACTGGCATCGCCCCGCTGCCACCTGCGGGGCTGAAGCAGCGCCTTGCTGAAAGCTTTGAAGCCGCGCTGCGCCTCGCCGAAGGGCGTGCCATCGCGCTGGAGATGGACACCGGCGTTGAGCACCGTTTCAACGCCAAGTTTTCATGTCCCGAATGCAGCTATTCGATCAGCGAGCTGGAGCCGCGCTTGTTCTCGTTCAACTCGCCGATGGGTGCCTGCCCGGCGTGTGACGGTTTAGGCCAGCAAGAGACGTTTGACCCGACCCGTGTGGTTGCCTTCCCCACGCTCAGCCTTGCCAGTGGAGCCATCAAAGGCTGGGATAGGCGCAATGGGTACTACTTTGCGCTGCTGGAAAGTTTGGCCAAGCACTACAAGTTTGATGTGGAAGCACCGTTTGAGTCGCTGCCCGCCGAGGTGCAGCATGCGGTACTACACGGTTCGGGAGAGGTTGAGATCAAGTTCAGCTACGTGATGGATTCGGGTAACTTGGAAGGTAAAAAGCTTAGCAAAAAACACCCGTTCGAAGGCATCATCCCGAACATGACTCGGCGCTACCGCGAAACCGATTCCGTCGCAGTGCGCGAAGAGCTGGCCCGTTACCGCAGCCAGCAGATTTGTACCGAATGCAAAGGCTCACGGCTGCGCCGCGAGGCTCGCCACGTGATGCTGGGCGAGGGCGAGCAAGCCCGTGCCATCTTCCAGATCAGCCACGCCACGTTGCGGGACTGCCACGCCTATTTCCAAACCCTGAAGATGCACGGAGCCAAGGGCGAGATCGCTGACAAAGTGGTTCGCGAAATTGGCGCCCGGCTCAAGTTCCTGAACGACGTAGGTTTGAATTACCTGAGCCTAGACCGCAGCGCCGAGACGCTCTCGGGCGGTGAATCCCAACGTATTCGCCTCGCTAGCCAAATTGGCTCAGGTTTGACTGGCGTGATGTACGTGCTCGACGAACCCAGCATCGGCCTGCACCAGCGCGACAACGACCGGCTGATTGGTACGCTCCAACACCTGCGCGACATTGGCAACAGCGTGCTGGTGGTCGAGCACGATGAAGACATGATGCGCGCTGCTGATTACGTGATTGACATGGGGCCGGGTGCCGGTATCCATGGCGGACGGGTGATCGCGCAGGGCGACTTTGAAGCGGTCAAAAACTGCCCTGAATCGCTCACGGGTCAGTATCTTTCTGGCACCAAAACCATTGCTGTGCCCACCACGCGCCATGCGGTGACCGAGGCGGTGCTCACTATCGTCAACGCGACCGGCAACAACCTCAAAGGTGTGACGGTGGACATCCCTGTGGGGCTCTTGACCTGCGTGACTGGGGTTTCAGGTTCAGGCAAGTCCACGCTGGTGAACGATACGCTGTACACCGCTGCGGCGCGTCAAATTTACCGTGCTCATGCTGAGCCGGCTGCGCATGACAGCATTGAGGGCATGGGGCAGTTCGACAAGGTGATTAACGTCGATCAGTCGCCGATTGGCCGTACGCCACGCTCCAACCCGGCCACCTACACCGGCCTGTTTACCCCGATACGTGAGCTGATGGCCGAAATGCCCACGGCCCGCGAACGCGGCTACGGCCCCGGTCGCTTCAGCTTTAACGTGGCGGGTGGCCGCTGCGAGGCTTGCCAAGGCGACGGCATGGTGAAGGTTGAAATGCACTTCCTGCCCGATGTCTATGTGCCTTGTGATGTGTGCCACGGTATGCGTTACAACCGTGAGACGCTTGAGGTGCTGTACAAGAGCAAGAACATCGCGCAAATTCTCGATTTAACGGTCGAAGCCGCGTACGATTTTCTGAAAGCGGTGCCCCACATCGCCCGCAAGCTGCATACCCTGTTGGACGTGGGTCTGTCGTACATCCGCTTGGGACAATCGGCAACCACCTTGTCTGGCGGCGAGGCGCAGCGCGTCAAGCTGGCGCTGGAGCTCAGCAAGCGCGACACCGGTCGCACCCTCTACATCCTGGACGAACCCACCACCGGGCTGCACTTTGCGGACATTGATTTGCTGCTGAAGGTGCTGCACCAGTTGCGCGATGCAGGCAATACCATCGTCATCATTGAGCACAACCTGGACGTGATCAAGACGGCAGACTGGCTGATCGACATGGGGCCAGAGGGGGGCGCTGGCGGCGGGCAAGTGGTAGGTGTGGGCACGCCCGAGACGCTGGCGGAGAACGCGGAGAGCTTTACTGGGCGGTATTTGAAGCGGCTGTTGTGATCTGAGTTAATCGAAATTAATCGGAATTAACTCATTGCAGGGTCAAGCCGTTTTGGCCGCCTGCAACACCGCCCGCGTGCGCAGTGCCTCAGCCCGCGCCGCTTCAGCAAAATCTTTGCCTTTCGAGGCGTACAGCACCGCGCGGGAGGAGTTCACCACAATCGGTGCATCCGCACGCCACCCGGCTTTCACCGTAGCCACGGCATCTCCGCCTTGCGCACCCACACCGGGGATCAGCAGGGGTGCTTTGGGGGCGACACGGCGCACGGCTTCAATTTCTGCGGGGTAGGTCGCACCGACCACCAGGCCCAGTTGGCCGTTCAGGTTCCACGGCCCTTGGGCGAGACGGGCGACATGCTCAAACAGCAGGGGTTCGCCAGGGACGCTGGACAAACGCTGGCTTTGCAGGTCGTCGCCCCCGGGGTTGGAGGTGCGGCAAAGCAGAAACGCGCCTTTGTTATGGTATTTCAAATACGGCTGCACCGAATCAAACCCCATGAAGGGCGACAGGGTGACGGCGTCGGCACCGTAGCGCTCAAAGGCCTCGATGGCGTACTGCTCGGCAGTGCTGCCGATATCACCGCGTTTGGCGTCCAAAATCACCGGGACTTCAGGCGCGACGCGGCGCATGTGCATGATGAGTTGTTCCAGTTGCGCTTCGGCCCGGTGGGCGGCGAAGTAGGCGATTTGGGGCTTGAAGGCGATGACCAGGTCGGCGGTGGCGTCCACGATGGCGGCACAAAAATCGTAAATTTTGAGCGGATCGTTGTTGAGGTGGCTGGGGAATTTGGCGGGGTCAGGGTCCAGGCCCACGCACAGCATGGATTGGTTACGGTCTTGAGCGGCCTGCAGTTGGTCTAAAAAGGTCATGGCCAGATTTTAAAGGGCGCGGATTAACAATCCCATTTACCGTACTTACCGCGTCCACCACACCTACCCGACTTTCTGCACTACGCTCTGCGCCAGGCACAAATCAGCCCAGGCCTTGGCTTTGTCTGGCAGGCTGCGCAGCAGGTAGGCCGGGTGGTAGCTCACCACCACTGGCACACCGTGGTAGGCGTAGACCTGCCCACGCAGTTTGCCCAATGCGATGGTTTCTACTTTGGGTACGCTGTCCGCCAGCAGCGCTTGCACTGCAAAGCGACCCAGCGCCAGAATGATTTTGGGTTGCAGCAGCTCGATTTGCCGCTGTAAGAACGGTGCGCATTGGGCAATTTCTGCCGGGGTCGGGTTGCGGTTATGCGGCGGGCGGCACTTCAACACGTTGGTAATGTAGACCTGCTGGGTGCGGTTCAGGCCCAGGGCCTTGAGCATGTTGTCCAGCAGCTTGCCTGCTTGGCCCACGAACGGCTCGCCTTGCAGGTCTTCGTTTTCGCCAGGCGCTTCGCCCACGATGAGCCAATCCACCTGGGGCGCGAGGGTCGAGTCAGTGGGGGTTTGGCCTACGCCAAAGACGGTGTTTTTACGGCTTTCGCACAGGCTACAGGCTTGGCAGTTGGCCACAGCGTCTTGCAAGGCGGGCCAGCCGAGGTGGGCGGCAATGGGGCGGGTGTTCGGGGCGTTAGAAGAGGACGCGACATGGGCGACAGGCAGCGGACGGCTGGGTGCGACTGCACTTGGGCGTTCCACCGGCTGTTCTAAAGCTAATTCGGTTGCTGTGCTTTCTAGTTCTGCATTGTTGGCTATTAATTCGGGGGACGAATTTGGGGCAGTGGCCACCTGTGCAGCGGCAGGCCACCAGACTTTGACGCCCATCTCGTCGAGCATGGCGCGTTGGCGGGTGTCGAGATTCAGACTCATGTGTCAGGCCTTCACGTCCACGGACAGTTTTAAACTCATTACCAGTGCGTCTTCGCGCGCGGTGCTCGTGTGGGGGTAGTAGTCTTTGCGGCGGCCCACCAGCCCAAACCCATGGCATTCGTAAACATGGCGGGCACGAGCATTACCGCTGCGCACTTCCAACCACAGCCACCGTGCGCCTTGGCCGCGCGACCAGATCGCCAACGCCTCCAGCATCACTTGGGCCCAGCCTTGGCCTTGGTGGGGTGGGGCAACGGTGATGTTGAGCAGGTGGACTTCTTCAAAACCCTGCATCGCCACGAAGTAGCCAAGCACAGTTGACCCGGTCGTTGTATCCCCAGCCACCAACACTTGAGCCGCGTACCCGGCTTTGAGCGCATCGGTGAAGTTACCTCGGCTCCACGGGTGGCCATAGGCGGTTTGCTCAATGGCAACGACGGCGTCCAGTAGCGCATCGCTAAGGGGCTCAAACCGGGTTTCCAGGGTGCAAGGTGAGGGGCGCATAACGACGCTCATAGGGTGGTTAGGGGTGTCTGCGAAGAGGACGAGACGGTCGCAGCTTTGGCAGCTTCACGTTCCGAGGTTGTACTGGCTACTTTGTCGCGGATGTAGCGGGGCAGGGCGTCATCAGCCCGCACGGCTTGGCCCGCAGCCAGCAGAGCCGGGGCTAAGCGCAGCAGCGCGGCGGCGGTGGGCAGAACGGTAAAGTGAGGGAGGCCTGTGGGCAGGCGCTCGCTGTAGGCGTTGAGCGTGTTGCCGGCGTAGGCCCAGCCGCTCGTGCGTGGCACAGCTTCAGGCTTAACCAGCGTAGGCAGTACATCCATCCAGCTTATACCGTTATCAAAGTCGTAGCTGGCGCAGTAGATTTCGTCCATCCGGGCGTCCAGCATGGCCACCACTTGGCGCGTGCCGTGTTGGTGGCGGGCTTCTTCGGCTACGGCCAGCAGGGTGTCGATGGGCAGCACAAGGAGGGGATCACCAGTACCGTTTTCAGCACCCAACGCGAGACCTTGGGCGACCGAGCAAGCAGTACGAAGGCCGGTGAACGAGCCAGGGCCACGGCCAAAGGCGATGCAAGCCAGATCAGCGAACGTCAGCCCGGCTTGCGCCATAAGGGCCAAAATCGCTGGAATCAAGGTGGCGGAAGTGGCAGCGCCGCCCACGCCGTTGTGCTGCCACAGCGCGTCACCACGGGAGACGGCGATGGACATTGCCTCGGTGCTGGTGTCAAAGGCCAATAAATTCATGAGAGGAGGTAAAAGCAGGTTGTAAAGTTAAATCAGCCAAATCAGCCCCTTGTGGACTAGGAGCAAGCGTTTGTCGCTATTGGATTAGGAGTGATGGGAACGGCAGGAGTGATCGTTGGTGGGGTAGGTTTGGCCCGACGCACGCCAAACAAAATCCCCAGCGTCACCAAGCCCAGCCCGGCCAGCAAATTCCAGTACAGCGGCTCGCCCAAGAAATACACCGCACCCAACGCTGACAAACTAGGTACCAGTGCGGTGATCATGGTGGAGCGCACCGGCCCGAAGTGCTGGATCATTTTGGTAAAACTAATCCCCGAAATTACCACCGAGCCCACACCCTGGAACACTATCTGGAAGGCAATCTCGCCCCAAGGTGCTGCGCTGAGGTGTGAGGGCACTGCGCCCAGCAGTACCAGTAGGCTGTAAACCGGCACATACGTGACCAGCGCAAACACGGTGATGGCGGCGGTGGCCTTAACGGCGTCCAGTGCATGCTTGCGCGCCAGCACCGAGTAAAACGACCAGCAGGTAGACGCGCTTAAAAACAGCAGATCGCCTTTCCAGGTCTCGCCGCCGTCGAAGGCTTTGAGCAAACTCGCGCCACCCACCAGCACATCGCCGCCCAAAATCAGCGCCAAACCCAGCGCGCGGGTGGGCGTGATGTGGTCTTTCAGGATGACAACGGCCAGCAGCGCAGTAGACAGTGGCAGTGTGCCCGGTAACAGTACCGAGGCATGGGCCGCAGGCGCGAAAAAGAAACCGCTGTAGGCCAGTAGGGCGTAACCCAGGCCTCCCACTGTACCGATCAGCGCCGTTAATTTGAAAGGCAAGGGCGACAGACCCAACCAGCCTTGAAGTTTTTCGTTTTTGACCAGCCACCAGCCCCACGGAACCAGCACCACCGCCGCGCCGATGAAGCGTGCTAAGGCAATATCAAAAGGGGTTAACGTGCGTTGTGCTGAGGCGCGGGCGATGACTATAAAAGCCGTCCAGATGAAGACGGTGACGATGGCCGCAATAATGCCCGTGGCTTTGGGGGAGAGAAACGGCGTGGACGGGTGCTTCAGTGAGGGCGTAGGCATGGGGTGATTATCGCGACTCGACCCGAATGTGGCGTGGCAGGGCTTAGCCCCTCAAATCAAACGCCCCAAACGATGTCCTTGCCCGCGGCGCTACACCGTTTAAGCATGTCGATGAACGGCAGCGCCCGTTGACGCAGTGACACCGTATCCCGTTTTGGCGCGACCTCGTTCTTGCTCTCGGCTTGCGCCGCAGCCGCTTTGTGGTCAGCATCTTCTTGCGCCACGGCGCGCTCTAAAGCGCTTATGGCCGCACCCATGTCCGCCGCCAAAATGATGCCTTGTGGCCCGGCGTCTTTGCCGATGGCCTCCAGCACCCGCCGCCCATTGGGCTCCAGCATGATGAGGTCGCCTGCAGCTGAGGATTTGAATTTGTAGAGCATGGGCGTATTCCTTAAGGCCGTAAAGGGGGAGTTGAGAGGAGTAGAACGCTATTGTTACCTTGCGCAGTGCAAAGGCCTCAAAGCCATCTGGCGTTGCGGTACTTTAGATTTGAAACGGCTCTGCAAGTCATCACATAACTTTACGTTGTACGATGTCTTGACTGTTGGGCCGCCTGTTCTTTAGCTACGCTTGGGGGAGAGCGAATTTTTGAGCATTAAGGAGGCAAAATTAACTGTCATGCTTATCGGGTTTACACTTAGTTAATGGGTCTTGACATGCTAATCCCTATCAAAGACTATATGAAAGTTGTCAGATATCTGATGACTTGAGGCAACTTGCACAGTTGAAAACTTTTCCTCGCTACCTTGCTTCGCACCAACCCCCTTCGTTCGGTCTCATGGTCGATCGTACCCATGCAACATGATGAAACTCAATCAAGCTCCGCTCGAAGTGACAACGATAACACCTGAAATAACTGAAACTTCCACGCTGCCATCGCGCCGGCGCATCCTCAGCGCAGCAGTCGGCTCGGCGCTCGTCGGCGCTGCCGCGCTGGGTACGAAGTCGGTGCTGGCGCAGTAGTTTGGCTACGCCATGCACCAGCGTTATCCGGAGCCAGCGGTCATGATTTTGGATCCCAGTTTTGCCAAGTACCGGCTCTATAGCAGCACAATTGAGCAAATTGGCACCGGTATGCGCTGGGCCGAAGGCCCTGTGTATTTTCCTGAAGGCGGCTACCTGCTGGTGAGCGATATCCCGAACAACCGTCTCATGAAGTACGACGAAAAAACGGGCCAGTTCACCGTCCACAAGACCAACGTCAACTACGCTAACGGCAACACACGCGATCGCCAAGGGCGCTTGATTACTTGTGAGCACTCGGTCACGCGCCGTGTCGTGCGCACCGAGAAGGACGGCACGATGACCGTGCTCGCCGACAACTTCGAAGGCAAGCGCCTGAACGCGCCGAACGATATCGTGGTCAAGTCCGACGACACGATCTGGTTCACCGACCCGACCTTCGGCATTGGCGGCGAGTGGGAGGGCTTCAAGGCCAAGCCAGAACAAGCTACCACCAACGTCTACCGCATTGCCAAGGACGGCAAACTCACGGCAGTCATTACCGACTTGGTGAACCCGAATGGCCTCGCTTTCTCGCCCGACGAAAAGAAGCTCTACGTCGTCGAGTGGAAGGGAACGCCTAACCGCAGCATCTGGAGCTATGACGTGTCGGCCGATGGCACCAGCGTGTCCAACAAGGTCAAGCTGATCGACGCTGATGGTCCTGGCGCATTCGACGGATTTCGTGTCGACCGCGACGGCAACCTTTGGTGTGGCTGGGGCTATACCGGCGCGGTCGCGTCCGAGGCGACCGACATCGGCGGCGGCATGAAAGCCTATCTGCCCACCGGCAAATCCGAAGAGATGGACGGCGTGAAAATCTTCAATTCACAAGGCAAGCCAATCGGCTTCATTCGGCTGCCAGAGCGCTGCCCGAATCTTGAATTCGGTGGCCCGAAGCGTAACCGTCTCTACATGGCGAGCAGCCATTCGCTCTACGCGATGTATGTCGAAGCGCATGGCGCTGTCTAAGCAAGCCAACGCCAAGCCTTCCTGGTGATCGTTAAGGACATCACGCCGATGAAGCTGAAGCACCTGTAGCACTTTGTCAGAACTGTGGCGCGGGGAAATCCCCGCTTGACAATAAATAGTTTAAACCTAAACTATTTATCCATGAACATCCTTTGTATCGGTGGTGGCCCTTCGGGTCTTTATTTCGCGTTGTTGATGAAGCAGCGCCACCCTCAACATGCAGTGACTGTGGTGGAGCGCAACCGCCCGTTTGACACTTTCGGCTGGGGCGTGGTGCTCTCAGACCAAACGCTTGCGAATTTGCAGCGGGCTGACCCCGTTACCGCCCGCCAAATTGGCGACGCCTTCAACCACTGGGACGATATTGAGGTCTTCTTCAAAGGCCGCAGCGTGCGTTCTGGAGGCCACGGGTTTTGCGGGATTGGGCGCAAACGGCTGCTGAATGTGCTGCAAGAGCGCTGTTTGGCGCTGGGCGTGGATTTGGTGTTTGAGACGAATGTCGAAGATGACCAAGCTTTGGCCTTGCAGTACAACGCGGATTTGGTGATCGCCAGTGATGGCCTCAACAGCCGCATCCGTACCCGCTACGCCACCACCTACCAGCCTGACATTGACAACCGCCAGTGCCGTTTTGTCTGGCTGGGCACCAAGAAAAAACTGGACGCCTTCACTTTCGCTTTCGAGCAAACTGAGCACGGCTGGTTTCAGGCCCATGCATACCAGTTTGACGCGGACACCTCTACGTTCATCATCGAAACGCCCGAAGCTGTCTGGCAGGCGCACGGGCTGGACACTATGGCGCAGGAAGACGCCATCGCCTTTTGCGAAAAGCTCTTTGCGAAGTACCTGGACGGCAACCCGCTTATCAGCAACGCCACGCACCTGCGCGGCTCGGCCATCTGGATTCGCTTCCCTCGCGTGATTTGCAACCACTGGGTTCATCGCGCGCAGATTGGTGGAAAGACGGTACCTATCGTGCTGATGGGAGATGCGGCCCACACCGCGCACTTTTCGATTGGCAGCGGCACTAAGCTGGCGCTGGAGGATGCGATTGATTTGGCGAATGAGTTTGAGCAAATTGGCGAAGCAGGTCACTCCGATATCGATAGCGTGCTTAGCAACTACGAAGAGCGCCGCAGCGTAGAGGTGCTCAAAATCCAGAACGCTGCGCGCAACTCTACCGAGTGGTTTGAAAACGTCACCCGCTACGCCGATATGCCGGTTGAGCAGTTTGTGTATTCGATGCTGACACGCAGCCAGCGCATCAGCCACGAGAACCTGCGCTTGCGGGATGCGGCGTGGTTACAAGGTTATGAGGCATGGCTGGCGGGCATCAAAGTCAGTGCCGACGCGCGCCAAAAGCCCCCACCGCCGATGTTCACGTCGTTCAAGGTTCGAGAACTGACGCTTAAAAACAGAATACTCGTCTCACCCATGGCAACCTACAGCGCTGTGGACGGCGTGCCGCAAGACCTGCACCTCGTCCACCTCGGGGCGCGTGCCATGGGTGGTGCGGCTCTGGTGTTCGTCGAGATGACCAGTCCCACCGCCGAAGGCCGCATAACCCCTGGTTGCCCTGGCCTGTGGAACGACACGCAACAGGCGGAATTCACCCGCATCGTTCAGTTTGTTCACGGTCAAACCAGTGCCAAAATCGGCCTTCAACTAGGCCACAGCGGCCCCAAAGGCTCGACCCGAGTCGGCTGGGAAGGCACAGATGAGCCGCTACCAGACAGTTCAACAGACGGCAATTGGGACGTGATCGCTGCGAGCCCCATCCCCTACGGCCCGCAAAATCAAACGCCCCGCGCGATGAACCGTGCTGACATGGCTGTCCTCACCGTCCAGTTTGTCGATGCTACCCAGCGTGCTGCCGATGCTGGTTTCGACTGGCTTGAGCTGCATTGCGCGCATGGCTATTTGCTCTCGAGCTTCATCTGCCCGCTGACCAACACCCGTACCGACGCGTATGGCGGTACGCTGGAAAACCGCTGCCGCTACCCGTTGGAAGTGTTCCGCGCGATGCGTGCCGTCTGGCCCGAAGACAAGCCCATGAGTGTGCGGATTTCTGCGCACGATTGGGCACCTGGTGGCAACACGGCGGATGACGCGGTGCAAATGGCGCGCTGGTTCAAAGCTGCAGGCTGTGATGTGATCGACGTGTCGTCTGGCCAAACCACCCGCGCCGCCAAGCCCATTTATGGCCGGATGTACCAAACCCCGTTCTCCGACCGCATTCGCAACGAGGTGGGTATTGCCACTATTGCTGTGGGCGCCATCAGCGAAGCCGATCAGGCCAACAGCATCATCGCTGCCGGTCGCGCCGACCTGTGCGCCGTCGCCCGACCGCATTTGGCAGACCCGGCATGGACGCTGCACGAAGCGGCCAAGCTCGGCGTTACGGACGCTAAAGCCGTGGAATGGCCGCGCCAGTACGAAAGTGGTCGCGATCAGCTTTACCGCGAACTTGAGAAGCTAAAACAGCTAAATGCGCAGAATTTATCTCCACCTATCGATATTAATAATGCAGCAAAAAATGCAGCAAAAAATGTAGTAAAAAATACAGAAAATGAAGGAGAGTACTGATGGACATGGAAGCCCGCGCCCACAGCGAACACCCTGAAGCCTTGCGTCTCTGGCTTCGGCTGCTGACCTGCACCCAGCTGATCGAAACCCAGGTGCGCAGTCGCCTGCGTGAGCAGTTTGACACCACACTTCCCCGCTTTGATCTGATGTCCCAGCTTGAGCGCATCCCGGAGGGGATGCGTATGAATGAACTCTCGCGCCGCATGATGGTGACGGGTGGAAACGTGACCGGCGTCACGGACCAGCTTGTCACCGAGGGCTTGGTCGAACGCGTGGACGTACCCAACGACCGACGCGCCTTTTTGGTACGCCTGACCACCAAAGGGCGATACGATTTCCAGCGCATGGCGCAAGCGCACGAAGGCTGGATCGTGCAGGCTTTCGCCAACCTGAGTGACACCGATTTAACCCAGCTGCATGGGCTGCTCGGGCAAGTCAAGCAGCAACAAGCGCAGGCCCGAACAGAAATTTCCAGCCCTGCAACTCCCTCTGAAACCCCCTCTCTTACTGAGACTAAGGCCGACGCCGCATGAAGCACTACATCACCTCCACCAACCCCATGCGCGGCCAGTTTTCACCGCTCGCCGCCTACGAGGCACGCCATTTTGCTTGGGCCTTTGATGCGGGCGTCGGCACCCTCACATTGAACCGTCCCGAGCGCAAAAATCCGTTGACGTTCGACTCCTACGCCGAGATGCGTGACCTGTTCAATGCGCTGCGCTACGCCACAGACGTGAAAGCCATCGTCATCACTGGCGCGGGCGGTAATTTTTGCAGCGGTGGCGATGTGCATGAAATCATCGGCCCGCTGACGGGTATGACGATGCCCGAGATGCTGGAATTCACCCGGATGACGGGCGATCTGGTTAAAACCATGCGCGCTTGCCCGCAGCCCATCATCGGTGCTATCGACGGTATTTGCGCGGGTGCTGGCGCGATGATGGCACTGGCTTGCGACATGCGGTTAGGTACGGCCAAGACCAAAACTGCGTTCCTGTTCACCCGCGTCGGTTTGGCGGGGGCAGATATGGGTGCATGTGCGTTGCTGCCCCGGATGATTGGTCAGGGGAGGGCGTCCGAGTTGCTCTTTACAGGGCGGGTGATGACGGCTAACGAGGGCTTCGCGTGGGGCTTTTTCAACGCGCTGCACGAATCCGCTGATTTGCTGCCCCAAGCCCAAGCTATGGCCGCTGCACTTGCTGCAGGCCCGACCTTTGCCCACGGCATGACCAAAACCATGCTCAGCCAAGAGTGGAGCATGACCATCGACCAGGCTATCGAGGCCGAGGCCCAAGCGCAGGCGATCTGTATGCAGACTCAGGATTTCAAACGTGCTTTCGATGCCTTCGCTGCCAAGCAGCAACCGGTCTTTGAGGGGAACTGAAGAATGAAAGAACTTATGACAAGCGTTATGAAAGCGCCTCTGCACCACCTGTCCCTGCCATTTTTCTCCTCGCTACACGCGGAGCTGGCCCAAGGCCTGAGCGACTGGGTTCCCCAGCAAGACGTGGACGAAACGGATGACCGCGCTGCCTGCAAAACCTGGGTGCGTAAGCTGGGTGACGCGGGCTGGTTGCGCTACGCTGTGCCTGCAGCGTTTGGCGGTGCGCTGCCTGAATTGGATTCACGCGCACTGGTGATCCTGCGCGAAACGCTGGCGTTCCACTCACCGTTGGCCGATTTTGCGTTCGCCATGCAGGGATTGGGCAGCGGGGCGATCAGCCTGGGGGGTACACCCGCACAGCAAGCTGACTACCTGCCCGCAGTGGCCAAAGGCGACAAAATCGCCGCCTTTGCGCTCAGTGAGTCGGATGCAGGTTCTGATGTAGCTGCTATGAAAACAGTAGCTACGCTGGAAGACAGAGAAAGGGAAATAGGCCAATTTGATAAAAAAAATTCCGTGTACGCCCTGAACGGTACTAAAACTTGGATCAGCAACGGCGGTATCGCTGACTTTTACTGCGTATTTGCAAAAACTGAGCTGAATGCCGGGTCACGCGGCATCAGCGCCTTCATCGTCGATGCGGATACGCCCGGCCTGGACACTTCAGAGCACATCCACGTGATGGCCCCGCACCCGCTGGCTACGCTGAAGTTTGATGACTGCCGCATTCCTCCTGGTGCCTTGCTAGGGGATGTGAACGGGGGTTTTAAGCTCGCGATGCGCACGCTGGACATCTTTCGTGCGTCTGTTGCTGGTGCAGCTTTGGGTATGGCGCGCCGTGCGCTGGCCGAGGCGATCAGCCACGCGCAGCGCCGCAAGATGTTTGGCCAGACGCTGGCAGACTTTCAACTCACACAAGCCAAACTCGGTGAGATGGCCGCATTAATTGACGCCGCCGCGCTCTTGACCTACCGCGCCGCCTGGATGCGCGACTGCCATATCGCCGGGAACTACACGATGGCGGCTGCGATGGCCAAGATGACCGCCACTGAAAATGCCCAGCGCGTGATCGACATGGCCTTGCAACTGCACGGCGGTCTGGGTGTGAAGGTAGGCACCAAGGTCGAAAGTCTGTACCGCGATATCCGCTCGCTGCGTATCTATGAAGGCGCGACCGAGGTGCAGCAGCTCATTATTGGCAAAGCGGCGCTTAAGGGCGATGGCCAAGCCGCTATTTTTCGCACGGAGTAGGCAATGAACGCACCCGCTGGCACCGCTACCGTTACTTTTACCGCTACTGTGACCGCCCCGCTAGTCGATACCTTCATTCAAGACCGCTTGCCCCCACTGGCGATGCAGCCGCAGTTTCGCTATGACCTGCCTGAGCTGGCGCAGTGGCAAACGCCGACCCAGCTCAACCTGGTGTATGAGCTGCTTGATAAGGCGGTCTCTGACAAAGGCTTTGCCGATCTGCCCCTGCTGCGCTCACCCAAAATCACGCTCACCTATGCTGATGTGCTAACCCGCGTTAACCGCATTGCCCAGGTGCTTGTGGAAGACTGTGGCTTGCGTCCAGGCCAGCGTGTTTTGCTGCGAGGAGGTAACTCAATAGGTATGGCGTTGGCGTGGTTGGGCGTCGTCAAGGCTGGGCTGGTAGCAGTCGCCACCATGCCGCTGCTGCGTGCCAAAGAGCTGGGCGACATCATTGATAAAGCCCAACCCACGGTGGCGCTGTGCGATGCCAAGCTGCTGGACGAATTACAAGCCACGCGGGCGGCTAACCCTGTGCTGGCGCGTATTGTGGCGTTCAATCTGATGCACGAACCCGGTTCGCTGGCGGTGCTGTCGGCGCAAAAAGATGGTGACTTTTCCACAGTGGTTACGTCGGCGGATGCCGTCGCGCTGATGGCGTTTACCTCGGGCACGACAGGCCGTGCCAAAGCCGTGATGCACAGCCACCGCGACGTGTTGGCTTACTGCGAGACTTGGCCGCGCCATGTGCTCGGACTGAAATCCAGCGATGTTGTGATCGGCTCGCCGCCACTGGCGTTCACGTTTGGTTTGGGGGGGTTATTGATTTTTCCGATGTGGGCAGGCGCGTCGGTCTACTTCCCCGATATTCCTTACACCCCCGCGGCCATGGTGCGTTTGATAGGGGATGTGGGGGCAACGGTGTGCTACACCGCGCCCACGTTCTACCGGCAAATGGCTCCTTTTATCGGGGAACATCCTGTGCCTAGCCTGCGCATCTGCGTCAGCGCTGGGGAGGCCTTGCCCGACGCCACTCGGCAACTCTGGAAAGCCGCCAGCGGTATTGAAATGCTCGATGGCATAGGGGGCACCGAGATGTTCCACATCTTTATCTCTGCCGCTGGTGCAGATGTGCGGCCCGGGGCCATTGGCAAGGTCGTGCCCGGCTACACCGCCCGCGTGGTGGACGATGCGGGCAATGAGCTGCCACGCGGAACCATCGGCAAACTCGCCGTAATAGGCCCGACAGGTTGCCGCTACCTCGATGACCCGCGCCAAGCCAAGTACGTGAAAGACGGCTGGAATTACCCTGGCGACGCGTTCATGCAGGACGATGAAGGTTACTTTTTCTACAAGGCCCGCGACGACGACATGATCATCACGGCGGGCTACAACGTCGGTGGCCCCGAGGTGGAGGACGCGCTGCTGCTGCACCCGGCGGTGGCTGAATGCGGCGTGATCGGCAAGCCCGACGATGAGCGTGGCATGGTCGTCAAAGCCTTTGTGGTGCTGAAGCCCGGACACACTGCCGATGCGTTGATGGTCAAAGCCTTGCAAGACCATGTTAAAGCCAGCATCGCCCCGTTCAAGTACCCGCGTGAAATCGAATTTCGTGCCAGCTTGCCACGTACCGAAACGGGCAAGCTGCAGCGCTTCAAATTGAGACAACCCTGAGACTATTTTGAGACTAATTTCATGATCCAGCATCTTCAACCGCCCGGCTGGGCCCCCGCCAAAGGCTACGCAAACGGCATCGCTGCCCGTGGCACCCAGGTCTACGTAGGCGGTCAAATCGGCTGGAACGCACAGCAGCAGTTTGAAACCGACGATTTCATTGCCCAAGTCGAACAAGCCCTGCGCAACATCGTTGCCGTGCTGGCCGAAGCCGATGCCGGGCCAGAGCACATGGTGCGCATGACGTGGTACGTGGTGGACCGCGTGGAATACAACGCGCGGCTTAAAGAGTTGGGTGCTGTTTACCGCACCGTGATGGGCCGTAACTTCCCGGCGATGAGCTGCGTGGAGGTGAAGGGGTTGATGGAGGCGCGGGCGAAGGTGGAGATTGAGGTGACGGCGGTGGTGCCGGTGGCTGTAGTGCCAGCACAGTTGCGTGAATAGGTGGCGCGTTAAATGGCAGGGTGGTTTTCCTGAGCGCTTTTACTTTTATGATCGAACGCTTATCTAAAGCACCCTCAGGAATACGTTATGCCCACTTACCACATCGAAATGCTTGAAGGCCGCACCATCGAGCAAAAGAAGAAGTTAGTCCAAGAGATCACCCGTGTCACGGTGGAGGTGTTGGGCGGATCGCCTGAGTCGGTCGATATTTTGATCACCGATGTGAAGCGCGAGAACTGGGCTACTGGCGGCAAACTGTGGTCTGAGCCACGCGATTAAACCGGGTGAAGGCCCCTTTAAACTCCCTGGCCGAACTGCAAGCGCGGTACGGCCCGCGCTACCGTTGGCTGCTGTTGCTGTCGGTGATGATTGGCACGATGGCGTCCATCATGTCGTCGACTATCGTGAACGTGGCCATTCCCGACATGAGCCACCACTTTACGATTGGGCAAGAACGTGCCCAATGGGTGACTTCGGGCTTTATGGTGGCGATGACGGTGGCCATGCTGACCACGCCCTGGCTGCTGTCACGTTTTGGCTACCGGCGTACCTATGTGGGCACCATGTTGCTGCTGCTGGCTGGGGGTGTCGCAGGAGGGCTGGCGGACAACTTCACACTGGTGTTGGCAGCGCGGGTGGCGGAAGGACTGGCAGCTGGGGCCGTGCAGCCTATTCCAGCCATCATCATCATGCGTGCTTTCGAGCCCAATGAGCAAGGTCGCGCCACGGGCCTTTTTGGCATGGGCGTGGTGCTGGCTCCCGCCATTGGCCCCAGCGTTGGCGGTTTGCTAGTGGACTGGTTTGGCTGGCGTTCTATCTTTTTCATGGTGGTGCCTTTGTGCTTGGCGTCGCTGTACATGGCGATGCGCTTTGTGCCGCTGACGGCGCCTGGTGGAAAAATGGCTGACAGCCGTGGTGCTGCGTTGGACTGGCGCGGTTTGTTGGTTGCCGCAGTAGGTACGCTGTGCTTGCTGAACGGTTTGGTGGAACTGCACGGCAATGCTGGCATTGGCGCATGGCTGCTGCTGGCCGGAGCACTGGTGTCGCTGGCCGTGTTTGTTGGCTGGCAGAAGCATTTGGGCAATACCGGCGGAGCTCCTTTGATGAACCTCAAGCTGTTTGGCTACCGTCAATTTGCGATGGGCAGCGTGGTGGCGTTTATTTACGGTACGGCCTTGTTTGGCTCTACTTATTTGTTGCCGGTGTACATGCAGTTGGCGCTGGGGCTGACAGCTTCGAATGTGGGGGCAATTTTGTTGCCCGCCGGTTTTGTGCTGGCCTTCACCATCGCCGGCGTAGGGCGCTTGGCCGACAAACAACCCACCTACTTACTCGTCAGTATTGGGCTGGCACTGCTGACGGTATCGTTCGCTCTCATGATGCTGGTGAATTTACAGACGGCGCTGTGGCTTCTGGTGTTGTTTACCGTGATTGGGCGCATTGGGCTGGGCTTCATATTGCCGTCGCTGAACCTGGGTTCTATGCGCGGCTTGAGTAAAGATTTGATAGCGCAGGGCGCGAGTGCTATTAATTTTGTGCGGATGCTGGGTGGTGCGATTGGCGTCAGTCTGTGCGGCATCGTGCTGGAGTGGCGCTTGGGTGTGCACGGCGATTCGCTAACTTATCCAGTAACCAGCCCTGCGCGTTTGGCCGCGTTCGAGGAGGCTTTTTTGATGTTGGCGGGCTTGTGTGCTTTGGCAATTGTTGCGGCTTGGCAACTCCGTCAGGGTAAACCGGGGACTACACTGTCACCACCGTGAAATAAAGAAGTGTTACGCCATGTGTCAACTTTTGGGAATGAACAGCCGCTTACCGGCCACCTTGAACCTGAGTTTTACGGGCTTTGCCCAGCGCGGTGGCTGTACCGGGCACCACGCCGATGGTTGGGGCATTGCTTTTTTTGAGAGTGATGGCGAATCGCCTGGCAAAGGCTTACGCTGCTTTGTTGACAAAGACAGCGCTTCCACTTCAGTGCTGGCCAACATGCTGCGCACGTACCCAATCAAAAGTCACAACGTGATTGCCCACGTGCGCAAAGCCACAGTGGGGGAGGTCAAGCTGGAGAATTGCCATCCCTTTGTACGTGAACTTTGGGGCCGCTATTGGGTGTTTGCCCACAATGGCGATCTGAAAAACTATGCCCCCGCACTGCATAGCAGTTTTCGCCCTGTAGGTAATACCGATAGCGAGTTGGCGTTTTGCTGGCTTATGCAAGAGCTGTCCAAATCCCACGCCGGTGTGCCCAGTGTGGAAGAGCTCAGCCGTACCTTGCGCGAGCTGGTGCCGCAGATTGCTAAATTTGGGACGTTCAATTTTTTGCTGAGTAACGGCCAAGCGCTATGGACGCACGCTAGTACCAACTTGTACTACTTGGTGCGCCAATACCCTTTCGGTGAGGTGCATCTGAAGGACGAAGATCTGCGTCTGAATCTCGCCGAGCACAACGGCCCAAATGACCGTGTCGCCATTATTGTCACCGAGCCGCTGACCACCAACGAGGTATGGACGCAGATGGAGTCGGGCGATTTGGTGACGTTTGTGGATGGCTACCCTGTGGGGCGTCAGTGTTGTAAGGCTGCTTCCAGTGCGTCCACGAACAGTGCGGCCACGTTACAGCCAGTCTGATCGAAAATTTCTTGGAAGCAGGTGGGGCTGGTAACGTTGATTTCGGTTAGCGAGTCGCCAATCACGTCCAGTCCGATTAACAGCAAGCCGCGCGCAGCCAATATCGGGCCTAGTGCGTTGGCAATTTCGTAATCGCGCTCAGTCAGCGGACGTGCAACACCTTTGCCGCCTGCCGCCAAATTGCCACGTACTTCACCGCCTTGAGGGATGCGTGCCAAGCAAAAGGGCACGGGCTTACCGCCAATGACCAGCACGCGCTTGTCGCCTTCAGAAATAGCGGGTAAGAATTTTTGCACCATCACTGTTTCTGCGCCGTCTCGGTTCAGCGTCTCGATGATGGCACCAAGGTTTAGCCCGTCGTCCTTCACGCGGAAGATGCCGGTGCCACCCATACCGTCGAGCGGTTTCAAAATGATGTCGCGGTGCTCTGCGTGAAAGCGTTTGATCTCAAGCGCGTCACGACTGACCAAAGTGGGGCCAATGAACTGGGGGAATTCCAAAATAGCGAGTTTCTCTGGGTGATCTCGCAGGGCACGGGGCTTGTTGAATACCTTGGCGCCTTCACGCTCAGCCTGTTCTAGCAGGTGGGTTGCGTAGAAAAATTCCGAATCAAAGGGTGGGTCTTTTCGCATCACGATGGCATCGAACGAGGCCAGTGTGGCCGTGCGGGTGGCGGTCGTTTTGAACCAGTCGTTCGCGTCACCAGTGAGGTGGATGTCTTGTGTCCGCGCTTGCACTTGACCGCCGCGCACCCAGGATATTTGCTCTGGCTCACAGGCTGTAATGGTGTGGCCCCGCGATTGCGCCTCACGCATCATCGAAAAGGTGGTGTCTTTGTAAATTTTGAAGGAAGCGAGCGGGTCGGCGACGAAAAGGATGTTCATAAGGGTGTTTTAGCGGTGAGCGATGGGATAGACATGGGGGCGAACAGTCCAATAGGAATAGATGAAGGAATGGGTATAGACGGGCACACTCACGCTGTAGCTTATCGGAATCGACGAAATACAGGCCTGATTGATCTCGTTTTCTTGTCGTCGCAGGCTGTTCAACGGTCCTGATTTGCTAAAAATAAACCCTGTTGCTATACTAGAAGGCTTTTCGGAAATTCCGAAGAGATTCACGTTTTCGTCATTTTGAACGTTTAGGGACGTTTTAGTTATAGGAGGCCATAGTGCCAACGATCAATCAATTGGTGCGTCAGGGGCGCGAGGTCGAAACGACCAAGTCCAAAAGCCCTGCGATGCAGAACTCTCCACAACGCCGTGGCGTGTGCACCCGTGTGTACACCACGACGCCTAAAAAACCTAACTCTGCGCTGCGTAAAGTAGCCAAAGTTCGCCTGACAAATGGCTTTGAAGTCATTTCGTACATTGGCGGTGAAGGTCACAACCTGCAAGAACACTCGGTGGTTCTGGTACGTGGTGGTCGCGTTAAGGACTTGCCTGGTGTGCGCTATCACATCGTGCGCGGTGCACTCGATTTGCAAGGCGTGAAAGACCGCAAGCAGTCGCGTTCCAAGTACGGCGCGAAGAAGCCAAAGGCCAAATAAGCTTTTTAAGCTTTTCGGTTCGTTAGTTAAAAGGTGCTGTTTCCCGCGTGGCGCGGAGATGCAGCGAAGTGACCCGGTTTTGGGTCGAGTAAGTAAAAACCAATATGGTTTTTGCGGTGTCTGCCAAGATGCCAACTGAAGCAATTAAGAGGTGAAAAAATGCCACGTCGTCGCGAAGTCCCTAAACGTGAAATCCTGCCGGACCCTAAGTACGGCAATGTTGAGTTGGCCAAATTCATGAACGTGATCATGCAAGGCGGCAAAAAGGCGATTGCTGAGCGCATCGTTTACGGTGCTCTGGAGCAAATCCAGAAGAAGCACCCTGACAAAGACCCGATGGAAGCTTTTGAAGTCGCCATTGGTAATGTCAAGCCTATGGTGGAAGTTAAATCCCGCCGCGTTGGTGGTGCTAATTACCAAGTTCCAGTTGAAGTGCGCCCTGTGCGTCGCTTGGCGCTCTCGATGCGCTGGATCAAGGAAGCAGCTAAGAAGCGTGGCGAAAAGTCGATGGCTTTGCGCTTGGCTAACGAGCTGCTCGAAGCGACCGAAGGTCGTGGCGGTGCTATGAAAAAGCGTGACGAAGTTCACCGCATGGCCGAAGCGAACAAGGCATTCAGCCACTTCCGCTTCTAAAAACCGTCCTTACATCAGGCCAGCAAGCCCGTACCGCCCAATTGGGTGGCGGGCTTGTGGTCATTAACGAAAGAGAATTATGGCTCGCCTTACCCCCATTAGCCGCTACCGCAACATCGGTATCTCGGCTCACATTGATGCTGGTAAAACCACGACGACCGAGCGCGTTTTGTTTTATACCGGCGTGAACCACAAAATTGGTGAAGTTCACGACGGCGCTGCCACCATGGACTGGATGGAGCAAGAGCAAGAGCGTGGCATCACGATCACCTCTGCTGCGACCACCTGCTTCTGGAAGGGCATGGCTGGCAATTTTGAAGAGCACCGCATCAACATCATTGACACCCCCGGTCACGTTGACTTCACCATTGAAGTTGAGCGTTCGATGCGCGTGCTTGACGGTGCGGTGATGGTGTATGACGCCGTTGGCGGCGTACAGCCTCAATCCGAAACCGTTTGGCGTCAGGCCAACAAGTACAAGGTTCCTCGCTTGGCCTTCGTCAACAAGATGGACCGTACCGGTGCCGACTTCTTGCGCGTTCGCGAAATGATGATTCTTCGCTTGAAAGCGAACCCTGTGGCCATTCAGATACCTATTGGTGCTGAAGAGCATTTCCAGGGTATCGTTGACTTGGTCAAGATGAAAGCGATCATCTGGGACGAAGACAAGGGCGTTACCTTCACCTACAACGAAATTCCGGAAAACTTGGTTGCAGTTTGCGCCGAGTACCGCGAAAAGTTGGTTGAGGCGGCGGCTGAAGCGAGCGAAGAGCTCATGAACAAATACCTCGAAGGTGAAGCCTTCACCGAAGAGGAAATCAAGGCTGCCATTCGCAAGCGCACTATCGCTGGCGAAATTCAGCCGATGCTGTGCGGTTCTGCGTTCAAGAACAAGGGCGTTCAGGCCATGTTGGATGCGGTCATCGAATACATGCCTGCACCGACGGACATTCCACCTGTCAAGGGTCTCAGCGAAGACGACGAAGCCATCACCCGCACAGCGGATGACAGCGAGAAGTTCTCTGCATTGGCATTCAAGCTGATGACGGATCCTTTTGTCGGTCAGTTGACTTTCGTGCGTGTGTACTCGGGCGTGTTGTCCAAGGGCGATAGCATTTACAACCCAATTCGTGGCAAGAAAGAGCGTATCGGTCGTATCGTGCAAATGCACGCGAACAACCGTGAAGAAGTCAGCGAAATTCGCGCTGGTGACATCGCCGCTTGTATTGGTTTGAAGGACGTGACTACGGGTGAAACCCTGTGCGATCCATCGGCCATCATTACCTTAGAGCGGATGATTTTCCCTGAGCCTGTGATCACCCAGGCCGTTGAACCCAAGACCAAGGTTGACCAAGAGAAGATGGGCATTGCCTTGCAGCGTTTGGCTCAAGAAGATCCTTCATTCCGTGTCAAAACGGACGAAGAGTCTGGCCAAACCTTGATCGCCGGTATGGGCGAGTTGCACTTGGAAATTATTGTCGACCGCATGAAGCGTGAATTTGGTGTGGAAGCTAACGTGGGCAAGCCCATGGTTGCTTACCGCGAAACGATTCGCCAAGTGGTGGAAGAGGCTGAAGGCAAGTTTGTGCGTCAGTCCGGCGGTAAGGGCCAGTACGGTCACGTCGTGTTGAAGATCGAACCTCAAGAACCCGGTAAGGGCTTTGAATTCGTTGACGCTATCAAGGGTGGTGTGGTTCCTCGCGAATACATCCCCGCGGTAGAAAAAGGCGTGATCGAGGCTTTGGGTCAAGGCGTGCTGGCGGGCTACCCCGTTGTGGATGTGAAAGTCACGCTGCATTTTGGCTCGTACCACGATGTGGATTCGAACGAAATGGCCTTCAAGATGGCTGCCATCTTTGGTTTCAAAGAAGGCTGCCGTAAGGCCAAGCCCGTGATTCTTGAGCCAATGATGGCTGTTGAGGTGGAAACGCCTGAGGACTACGCCGGTAACGTGATGGGCGATTTGTCCTCACGCCGTGGCATGGTTCAGGGCATGGAAGACATGATTGGTGGCGGCAAAGCCATCAAGGCCGAAGTGCCTTTGTCGGAAATGTTTGGCTACTCCACAACACTGCGTTCAATGTCGCAAGGCCGCGCTACGTACACGATGGAGTTCAAGCATTACGCGGAAGCACCACGTAATGTGGCTGAAGCCATTGTGGCGGCTCGTGCCAAGTAACTTCAGTCTTAGTTAAATTCATTTTTGAATCGGTCTGCGATTGTCTGCCCAGTGCTGCCCGTGGCACTGGAATCAGCAAGGCAGTGCAGACCTAAAACCAATACACGGGCATTGCTCTTTTTAAGGAATCGAAATGGGAAAAGAAAAGTTTGAACGTACCAAGCCCCACGTCAACGTGGGCACGATTGGTCACGTCGATCACGGTAAAACCACGCTGACAGCAGCCATC
>JAYUED010000177.1:0-3365 GCA_043739385.1 Betaproteobacteria bacterium
GCACGATCAGTTCTGGCAGGAGACGCGAGATCCATCCCCAAAGCGCACAACGGCCTGGCGGAGGGGCTGCGCACCTTGAATCTGGTGCGCCGTAGCGCATCAAGGCAAAAACTCAAACCATCAATCAAATACGGGCATTGCTCGTCAGCGCGCCACAAGTAATCCGCAATGCGGTCTACAAGGCCGATGCGGCAAAGTGCGTGGCGGCGTGTTCGGCACTGTCTCACAACACCGTTTCTGCGACACTGACCATCCTGCAAACAGCTCTACGCTTGTTGGCAAAGCGATGGACGGCCCTGAGTGACGAGCTACGCGAACTCGATGCACAACTGGCCCGCCTGACCAAGAAAGCTGCTCCCAGGCTTCTTGCTCGATTTGGTGTCGGTCCGCAAACGGCAGCCACCTTGCTGATAACCGCTGGCGATAATCCCACCAGGTTGCACAGCGAGGCAGCATTGACGGCGCTTTGCGGAACCAGCCCTCTTCAGGCATCCTCTGGCAAGATTCATCGCCACCGGCTCAATCGTGGCGGAGATCGCCAGGCCAACAACGCGTTGTGGACCATTGCAATGGTTCGCATGCGAAGTGACGCCCGCACCCGGCAATACGTCGCACAGGCGAAGGACTGTCCAAGAAGGAGATTCACCGCTGTCTAAAGCGCTACACCGTTCGTGAGCTTTACCCACTCATCTTGGCAGATCTGGAAGATTCCGCATCGTCTGCTTGACATAGGAGCGTCAACGCGGTGATGGAACGCTTCTTTCTGAATTTGAAGATGGAGCGGGTTTGGCAGAAGGACTATGCCAATCATCTTGAGGCAACAAACGACATCGCTGACTACATCGTTGGCTTTTACAACAGCATCAGGCTGCACTCAAAACTGGGCAACTTGTCACTCAACGCTTTCGAGCGTGAATCGACATCAAAAAAACCTATCAAACTATCCGAAATTACTTGACCACCACAAGTCTTTACACAGCGCACTAAGAACGAGAGTCATCTCAAGTGCTGGAGGTGCGTTGTAAATACAAGGCAGCTTCTTAATGGCTGCCTATACTTAGGAGTAACTTATGAAGTTCAGCTCTCGTTTTATTGCCGTAGCAGCCCTGGCTGTTGGTTTGGTCTCGCTGGGCGCTGCACCTGCAGCTTCTGCGGGTAATGTCAGCTGGTCGGTAGGCGTTGGCTTTCCCGGCGTGCAGTTGGGGATGGTCAATCCGCAGCAGGCGTATGCACCCCAAGTGGTGTATGCCCAGCCCGCCCAGGTCTATGGGCGGCCTGCACAGGTGTACTTACAACCCCAGCCGGTGTATGTGCAACCTCAACTAGCGTACTACCCACCTTTTTACCAGCAGCCTTACTATGGCTCTCCTTATGCCACGGTTGTACGTCCACCGGTGATTTATGCCCAAGCACCGGTTTACCGTGGGTGGGGGCCAGGCTACTGGCGGGGCCATCACCATGGTTATTGGGGCGGATACCGTTGAGTGGTTACTTCACATCGGTTTGAAGAGGTGGGCGTAAAGCCGACTTACCAGTAGTTTTTCGCTGCATCCCCGTAAGCTCAGGTGCTGTTTACCAGTGTCATCGCGCGATACCGACTCAATTGCCTCTGCGCGCACCACGGTGCTGCGGTGAATTTGCCAAAACGCCAGCGTATCCAGCTGGGGCAGCAGGTCTTTCAGTGGCGTGCGGATGAGGTACTCGCGCTCGGCTGTCAATACGCGAACGTACTTGTCTGCGGCTTCAAACACCAGTACATCATCCACAGGCACCATGCGGATTTGCTGGCCTACGCTGGCCTGGATGACTTTGAGGAGAGGCACGGTGGTTGTGGTTATAGAGGGCGAGGTCGTCGATAGGGCCAGCAGGTGGCGCAGTTGTGCGACGGTGTGGCTCAGGCTGTCAGGCAAAACCTCTGCTGAGTCTAAATTCAGTCCAGCTGAACCCAACCGGGATGCCCGAGCCGCAAGCACGAGCTGAATTTTTGCGACTGTTTTCTGTAGTCTGGCGGCCTGAACGGGTTTGAGTACGTAGTCCATAGCCTGTACCTCAAACGCTTGGACAGCGTACTGGTCGTAAGCTGTCACGAACACCAGCACAGGGAAGGGCGTGGCACCAGCACCTGAAGCCTCAACATCCCACGCATCTGCAAGTTCAGCGGCGGCCTCAAGGCCACTCAGACCAGGCATACGAATATCGAAAAACAGCACCTGTGGTTTCAGTGCCAGCGCTTGTTGCACCGCTGACAGTCCATCCCCCACGGTCGCCAGCACCTGCAAGCTGGGCCAAGCGCGGGCCAACTCGACGTTCAGTGCTTGGGCCAGCAAGGGTTCGTCTTCGGCGATAAGGGCGGTCGCGTTCATGGTTCGTTCTGGCAGCTCGTTCAGTCTGAATTTAAGGGAAATGTTAGCGTAGCGTAGTATCCACCTTCGGTAGGTGCTACCAGTTCTATAGTAGAAAGTGCACCATAAGCGGTGTTCAGTCGCTCGCGCACTTGGGCTAAACCAAAGCCACCTGAACTGCCAAAACTACCCGCACCACCCAAGGTGGCGTCGCTTAGATTTACGCGGTGCTGCAAGCCAATACCTGTGTCGCTCACTTCCAGTGTTAGCTGGGAGCCCTTGCGGCTGGCACGTACCGTAATTTTTCCACCTTGCACTTTAGGTTCCAGACCGTGTTGGATGCTGTTCTCCACCAGCGGTTGAAGCAGCAGTGTGGGTATTGGAAGGTCTCTCAAATCGTCAGGTAAATCCAGCGTGAACGTGAGGCGCGGCCCCATGCGTACTGCCATGAGCGCGAGGTAATCGTTCAGCCGCTCAAACTCCACATGCAGTGGGTGGACTGTGGCGCGCGAAGCCGACAGGGTGGCGCGCAGGTAAGCGATCATGCGGTCGAGCATGTCTTGCGCCGCTGTGGGGTTGAGCCCAATCAACACGCGCAAATTCGCCAGGGTGTTGAACAGCATATGGGGGTCGAGCTGGGCTTGCAGCAGTTTTAACTGAGCTTCCGTAGCCTGGTCATGCGCCTCGGCAGCTTGTCGCTGAGCTTGCGCGAACTTGGCTTGCAAGAAGCTGCTTTTGCCCTTGCTGTAGAAGTAATAGCTGATGACGATGCCCGCAACTGCGGTGAAGGCCCAGTCGCTGCGTAATTTGTTGGGAGTTTGATCCCAAGTCGACCAGCCAAACCACAGATCGGCAAGCCCCGTGCCGCCCAGCCAACCGCCTACCATGCCAAGCGTAATCAACACCAGCATTCGCCAACCCTTGGGCCATTGGGTTTCTGGATCTGGCTGCAATGCAAAGCGCCCAAAATCGGTGACAGTCCAACTCAGCGTTGCGATGCACAAGGAGTAGACCAACCCAATT
>JAYUED010000178.1:0-83989 GCA_043739385.1 Betaproteobacteria bacterium
AGCGAGCCTTCTTCGCGGGCCTTCACGTCGAACTTGACATTGTTGGCGATCAAGTCGCCCACCAAGCCGCGATCCAAGTAGGTGGCGTTGGTTCGCACCTTTCGGTCATCCACTGTGGTAGCCACAATTTCAGAGCCGCCTTGGCCTTCCGAAATAGTGGCTGCTTTAATGCGTTTTCCGCGCACCTCTTCTAGAAAATCTGAATAGCCTAAGTAGCTTGCACTTGCAGCGCCACCTCGGTTATCAAATTGTTTGAAAACGGTAAAAAGCACGAGGGCGATTACCAGCCATACGGCTACTTTAGAAAACCACTGATTGTTCAAGCAAGGCTCCGAATAGGGATACAGGTATACAAGGTCTACGTAAGACCTATTTTAAGCGTTTCAAGCCCCCGTGGGCTGCTTCAAGCCAAGTCCGACCAAAAACGTCTCAGAAGACTTGTCCCGCGAGGCTTTGGGCTTGATTGGTTTTACTGTTTTAAAGGTGGCTTTGAACAGTTTGACCAGATCGTCGTAGCCACCACCATGAAACACTTTCACGACCAATGCGCCCTCAGGTTTCATGTGCTTTTGGCTAAATTCAACCGCCAACTCCACCAAATGTGCAATGCGTGCAGCGTCAGCAGAGGCGATACCCGACAAGTTGGGGGCCATGTCTGAAATTACTACATCAGCCAATCTACCCTGCATAGTCTGCTCCAATTGTTGTAGTACGTTGGTCTCGCGAAAGTCGCCCAGCAAGAACTGAACGCCTTCAATCGGCTTCATCGGCAGAATGTCCAAAGCAATGATGGTGCCGTTCAATTCTCCAATAGCGGCCCCTTTGGGAGAAAATTTTCGCCGCACATACTGGCTCCACGCACCCGGGGTACTGCCCAAATCCACAATCACATGGCCAGGCTTGATGAGGCTCAGTGTTTCGTCGATTTCTTTGAGTTTGTAGGCCGCACGTGCTCGGTAACCTTCTAGGGCAGCAAGCTTCACATAGGGGTCATTAACGTGGTCATTGATCCACGCTCGGTTAACTTTGCTGCTGGCCTTGATGTTGACCTTGGGGCTTTTCATTGTTGATTTCATATTAGGCTCGATAATACGGGTATGCCCCAAATACAACTGACTATTGCGCAACGCAAAGGCCACCGCGCCAACGCCCATCATTTAAGCCCTGTCGTGATGATCGGTAACGATGGCCTGACGGCTGGCGTTAAAAAAGAAACTGATGCCGCACTTAATGCACATGGCCTCATTAAAGTACGCGTCCACGGCGATGACCGTGCTGCCCGTGAGGCGATGTACCAAACTCTCTGCAACGAGCTGAACGCAGCGCCCATCCAACATATCGGCAAGTTGCTGGTATTGTGGCGCCCACAGCCTGAAAAAGAGCGCACTGTGGATGAAGACCGCATGCCTGGCCCGCGTGACTTCAAAGTGCTTAAATACAGCAAGCGTGGTGGACAACGCCCCGAAGTTAAAACGCTGCGCGTCTTAGGCAACCAGCGGTTGACGCAGGGCGGCACAGTGAAACGGTCTAAACCCAAGCAAATCAGCGTTAAAAAACGCAGTCAAACTTAACCAACGCAGTGCACTGACACTGCAGTACAGCAAGGCCGCTTTTTAGCGGCCTTTTTTACGTGCTATTTTTTGACTTTACAGCCAGTTTCCACAGCACGATTGCACTGCAAATCCATTGCACCAAGTACATAGCGCTGCCCACACCATGCCAGAGCTTCAAATTTTCACGGGCTACGATTCGTGGGGAAACGGCAAATTCGTTGAGCGCTGCGAGCAGCACACCAATTATCACGAAAAAAAAAGCAGACTTAAACCAACTGGTTTGTACTGAACTGGATTGTGGTGAGTGGGATTTTGGCTTTAAAAAAAATATCAGAAGCACTCCACAGCCCAGCGAAACCCAAGTCTGCACACCGAACAGGGTGGCAGCCATGCTGCCAGCAATCGCGGGAGTAGCGAGGTGCATGAAAAGCAACGGCACCACCAAAAAGCCCAGTGTAGACAAGCTACCCCACCATAGCGCAGCTGCGAAGACCGAGAGTCGTTGCATCAAGGTAGACATCTGCGCCGCCCTTATCAGAGGTAGGACACCTTCATGATCTCAAAGTGCTTGAGGCCGCCGGGCGCTTGGACTTCTACGCTATCGCCTTCGTTCTTGCCAATCAAGGCGCGTGCAATGGGGCTACCGATATTGATAAAGCCTAATTTCAAATCAGCTTCGTCTTCACCGACGATTTGGTATTTGACTTTAGCACCCGAATCTTCGTCTTCCAGTTCAACAGTTGAACCAAAAACCACGCGACCACCAGCATCCAGCCCAGAAGGATCAATGATTTGTGCTGCGGACAGCTTACCGTCGATCTCTTGAATACGTCCTTCAATAAAGCCTTGGCGTTCTTTGGCAGCATCATATTCGGCGTTTTCGCTCAAATCGCCTTGGGCGCGTGCCTCAGAAATAGCGTTGATGACCCAGGGGCGCTGCACGGTTTTGAGATTATGTAATTCGGCCTTGAGTTTCTCTGCGCCGCGTTTGGTAATAGGTAGTGTTGCCATTTTTGATTCTCTAAAAGCAAACCGCCGGGCGTTTGCGCCCGGCGGTGATTGATATCTGAATTATGCCCGTAAAGGACATGAGCTCAACGGCCTTACGTCACCAGCTGCGCATGCATCTCTTGCACCGAAATCACATCCAGCTTGTCCAGGTACTTCATACCTTCAACAGCAGCCTCAGCGCCTGCAATCGTGGTGAAAGTCGTAACCCTTGCCAAGAGCGACGAGGTGCGGATTTGGCGTGAATCTGCAATCGCGTTGCGACGCTCTTCCACCGTGTTGATGACCAAGACAATTTCGTTGTTCTTGATCATGTCCACCACGTGCGGGCGACCTTCAGTCACTTTGTTCACTGTTTTGCACGCAATACCCGCGGCGGTGATCGCAGCAGCAGTGCCTTTGGTCGCAACAATTTCAAAATTCATAGCAAACAATGCACGTGCTACTTCTACTGCACGCGGTTTATCATTGTTTTTAACCGTCAGAAAAGCTTTTCCTGACGACGTGCCATCAGCCTTATTGGGTTGCGGCAACTTTGTGCCCGCACCCAACTGCGATTTAACGAAGGCTTCCCCAAAGGTCTTGCCCACGCCCATCACCTCGCCGGTAGACTTCATCTCAGGACCTAGGATGGTGTCCACGCCAGGAAACTTGACGAAGGGGAAAACAGCTTCTTTGACGCTGAAATAGGGAGGATTCACTTCTGCGCCAATGCCTTGCGAGGCCAGCGTCTGACCGACCATGCAGCGTGCCGCCACCTTGGCCAGTTGAATACCCGTAGCCTTGCTGACAAACGGTACCGTACGCGAAGCACGGGGGTTAACTTCCAGCACGTAAATCACGTCTTTGCCGTCCCGGTGCTGAATTGCGAACTGCACATTCATCAGGCCAACGACATTCAAAGCCTGGGCCATGGCTGCGGTTTGGCGTTTGATTTCAGTGACAGTTTCTGCGGACAGCGAATACGGTGGCAGTGAGCAAGCAGAGTCGCCACTGTGGACGCCCGCTTGCTCAATGTGTTCCATCACGCCACCGATGAAGGTTTTACCTTCCACATCGCGCACGCAGTCCACATCGCTTTCAATCGCATCGTTCAAGAAGCGGTCAAGCAGCACAGGGGAGTCGTGCGACACCTTAACGGCTTCGCGCATATAGCGCTCCAAGTCACGCTGTTCGTGGACGATTTCCATAGCTCGGCCACCCAGCACGTAGCTGGGGCGAACCACCAGCGGGTAGCCCAGGGCTGCGGCTTTTTCCAACGCTTCAGGCTCGGTACGGGCCGTGGCATTAGGCGGCTGGCGCAGGCCGAGTTCGTGCAACAGCTTTTGGAAGCGTTCACGGTCTTCGGCGGCATCGATCATGTCCGGGCTGGTGCCAATGATGGGTACGCCATTGGCTTCCAGATCCAGCGCGAGTTTAAGAGGCGTTTGACCGCCGTACTGCACGATCACGCCGAGTGGCTTTTCCTTGTCCACAATTTCCAGCACGTCTTCTAGTGTCAGCGGCTCAAAGTACAGGCGGTCGCTGGTGTCATAGTCCGTAGAAACCGTCTCAGGGTTGCAATTGACCATGATGGTTTCGTAGCCGTCTTCGCGCATGGCGAGGGCAGCATGGACGCAGCAATAGTCGAACTCAATACCCTGCCCGATGCGGTTCGGGCCACCGCCCAGCACCATAATTTTCTTGTTGTCGGTAGGCGCAGCTTCGCATTCGCCACCCGCAAAACCGTCACCATGGCCTTCATACGTGGAGTACATATAGGCAGTGTTAGTAGCAAATTCAGCGGCGCAGGTGTCAACGCGCTTGTAGACCGGGCGCACGCCCAAGGCTTTGCGGGCATTGCGCACGTCGGTGTCGCTTGTTTTTAGCAACTTAGCCAAGCGGCGGTCGGAAAAACCTTTTTTCTTCAAGGCTCGCAACGTTGTGGCATCCAAAGAGGCCAGCGCTTGATCGCCCTTCTCTACCGTCAGCTGGTCCATTTCCAGCTCTAACTTGATGATTTGCTCGATCTGTACCAAGAACCACTTGTCGATCTTGGTGATGTCATAAACCTCATCAAGCGTCCAGCCCGAAGCAAAGGCGTCGCCCACATACCAAATGCGGTCAGGACCGGGCGTACCCAGCTCTTTTTCCAGCACTTCGCGGTCTTGGGTTTTCTCGTTCATACCGTCCACGCCGACTTCAAGGCCACGCAGGGCCTTTTGGAACGACTCCTGGAAGGTGCGTCCCATTGCCATCACTTCACCGACCGACTTCATTTGCGTGGTCAGGCGCGAATCGGCGGTGGGGAATTTCTCGAATGCAAAACGTGGAATCTTGGTCACGACATAGTCAATGCTAGGCTCGAAACTGGCCGGTGTGGCGCCACCAGTAATGTCGTTGCGCAGCTCGTCCAGCGTGTAGCCAATCGCCAGCTTAGCTGCGACCTTGGCAATCGGGAAACCTGTGGCTTTGGATGCCAATGCAGAAGAACGCGACACGCGCGGGTTCATCTCAATGACCACCATGCGGCCATCCGCTGGGTTGATGGAGAACTGCACATTCGAGCCACCGGTGTCCACGCCAATTTCACGCAGCACAGCCAGCGAGGCGTTACGCAGAATTTGGTATTCCTTGTCCGTCAACGTTTGCGCGGGGGCCACTGTGATCGAGTCCCCGGTGTGAACACCCATTGGGTCCAGGTTCTCAATCGAGCAGACGATGATGCAGTTGTCCGCCTTATCGCGCACCACTTCCATCTCGTACTCTTTCCAACCCAATAGCGACTCTTCAATCAGCAGCTCGTTGGTAGGCGAGGCTTCTAGGCCGCGCTTACAAATGGTCTCGAACTCTTCTGCGTTATAAGCAATGCCGCCGCCCGTGCCCCCCAACGTGAAGCTGGGGCGAATGACGGTGGGGAAACCCAACGTCTTTTGCACAGTCCACGCTTCGTCCATTGTGTGGGCGATGCCGGAACGGGCTGAACCCAGACCAATTTTGGTCATGGCGTCTTTGAACTTCAAGCGGTCTTCGGCTTTGTCAATGGCCTCGGGTGTCGCACCAATCAGCTCCACTTTGTACTTGTCCAGCACACCGTTGTGCCACAAATCAAGCGCGCAGTTGAGGGCAGTTTGCCCTCCCATTGTTGGCAAGATAGCATCGGGTTTTTCCTTGGCGATGATTTTCTCAACCGTCTGCCAAGTGATGGGCTCGATGTAGGTGACATCAGCTGTGGCCGGGTCAGTCATGATCGTCGCAGGGTTGCTGTTGATCAAAATGACTTTGTAGCCCTCTTCGCGCAAGGCCTTGCAGGCTTGCACGCCGGAGTAGTCGAACTCACACGCTTGGCCGATGATGATCGGGCCTGCGCCGATGATGAGGATCGATTTAAGGTCGGTACGTTTTGGCATTTTTATTTTTACTCCGCAGCTTTATTCATCAAACCCACAAACCGATCAAACAGATACCCAATATCTTGCGGTCCAGGTGACGCCTCGGGGTGGCCTTGGAAGCAGAACGCGGGTTTGTCCGTGCGGGCTAAGCCCTGTAAGGTGCCATCAAATAAGCTGATGTGTGTGGGACGCAGGTTAGCAGGCAGGGTCTTTTCATCCACTGCAAAACCGTGGTTTTGGCTGGTGATGCTAACGCGACCGTTGTCTAAATCTTTCACCGGATGGTTCGCGCCGTGGTGGCCAAACTTCATTTTGAAGGTCTTGGCACCGCTGGCCAGCGCCATGATCTGGTGACCCAAACAAATACCAAAGGTGGGGATACCTGTTTCAATCAACTCGGCGGCGGCAGCGATAGCGTAATCACAAGGTTCAGGATCCCCTGGGCCATTGGATAAAAATACACCATCAGGTTGTAACTTGAGTACATCTGCTGCGCTGGTTTTGGCCGGAACCACAGTAACTTGACAACCGCGCTGCGCCAACATTCGCAAAATGTTCTTTTTGACGCCAAAGTCGTAAGCTACAACATGGAAGCGAGGTGCAGTTTGGGTGCCATATCCGGGCTTATCGTCGGCATTGAAGAGCATCCATTCCGATTCCGTCCAAGCATATGACTCAGAAGCAGAAACGACTTTGGCCAAATCCAAGCCGGCCATACTGGGCGCGGCTCTGGCAGAGGCAATGGCTTGGTCAATCGCGCTTTGGGTGACTTTTGCGCCGACAGCCAGACCCACAATGCAACCGTTCTGCGCCCCTTTGGAGCGAAGGATACGGGTCAACTCGCGGGTGTCAATATCGGCGATAGCGACTGTTTTTTCAGCGATGAGGTAATCAGACAACGTCATCGTCTCGCGAAAGTTGGACGACAACATGGGCAAGTCTTTGATGATAAGACCGGCTGCGTGAACCTTGTTCGCCTCAACGTCTTGCGCATTCACACCAGTATTGCCAATATGCGGATAGGTAAGTGTGACAATTTGCTGGCAATAGCTGGGATCGGTCAGTATTTCTTGGTAGCCGGTCATGGAGGTGTTAAACACCACCTCGCCGGTTGTTTGGCCGGTAAAACCAATCGATATACCGAGAAAAACTGTTCCGTCTGCGAGCGCCAGAATGGCGGGCGGAAACTGTGGGGATAGACCCTGTAAGGACAAAAGCACTGGGATCTCCGTTTGATTGCGGGTACGCCCCAGCCGGCTTCAGGCGAGTCCTGCGAGGACTGCTTGCGTGCTGCTTGTGAAAGGAAGTTGCTGCTTGAAAGGCGCTAGGGCGTGCGTATGCGGGTAAGCCCCCTAGTATAACCGAGGGGCTTCGCGAAATCGCCCTAGCTTGCACCTTGCGTACAACTGTCGCCAAAGTTGCCGATTGACCCACAGCGTTTACCAGCATCTACTGATTTTTATCAGTCTTTGTCTTTGATTAAAAACCTTGAATAGCGCTAGCGTGCAGGCAAATAGCGGCGGCAGCGGCCACGTTAAGTGACTCCTCCCCTCCTGGCTGGCCGATGCGAACCGATAAAGCCGCACGCACCATCAATTCTTCGCGAACACCCTGCCCTTCATGCCCTAGCGCCCATGCACAAGGCATAGGCAGCTCTGTTTTTTGCAGCAAGTTACCTTGATGAGAACTGGTAACGATGAGCGGCACGGCCAACACGTCCAAATCAACCAATTCAGCCGATTCAACCAAATGCAGCCCAAAGTGCGCACCCATTCCAGCCCGAAGCACTTTGGGCGACCATAATGCCGCCGTGCCTTTAAGGGCGATGACTTGCCTGAAACCAAAGGCTGCTGCGCTGCGCAGGATTGAGCCCACATTACCAGCATCCTGCACACGGTCAAGGATGACGCTGGCCACGCCGGATTGGATGGATGGCGCTGAGGGGAAATCCATAACAAAACCCATGGCGGCAGGGGATTCCAGTGCGCTAATATCGGCAAAAAGGGCATCACTCAGCACTATCGTTTTCAGAGCAGCTCTCGCCCATTCAGCATGCGCTAATGGCCAGAATGATTCAGAAAAAACAGCGGTCGCTGGTTTGAGGTTACGCGCCAGTGCTGCACGGCAAAGGTGGTCGCCTTCCAGCCAGACTTGCCCTTGTTTCCGGTAGGCTGTGCTGTCGTGCGAGAGTCGCTTGAGGTTTTTGACAAAAGCGTTGTCACGGGAGTTGATGTGGACAACAGGCGAAGGACCAGGATTTGAATCGGTCATAGCATCACCTCTGCTACAGGTCGGAACGAGGAACGGTGCTGTGGGCAAGCACCGTGGGCACGCAGTGCGGCCAAGTGCACCACGGTGCCGTAGCCTTTGTGGGTCGCAAAGCCGTACATCGGGTATTGCTCGTGAAAATCAGCACACCAGCGGTCACGGTGGACTTTGGCCAGGATGCTTGCTGCTGAAATAGCAGCGATTTTGGCATCGCCTTTAACGATGGCTTCAGCACGTATCGCCAGCACAGGCAGGCGGTTGCCATCTACCAACACGAGGTGCGGTTTGAGGCGTAAACCATCAACGGCACGACGCATGGCAAGCATTGTGGCTTGAAGAATATTGAGTCGGTCGATTTCTTCTACTGTGGCCTCCGCTATCGAGAAGCAAACGGCTTTGGCACGGATTTCGTCGTACAAACGTTCACGGGTTTTGGCCGTCAGCTTCTTGGAATCTGCCAAACCGACGATGGGTTTGCTTTCGTCCAAAATCACAGCAGCTGCAACCACAGGGCCCGCCAGTGGCCCACGGCCGGCTTCGTCTACACCAGCGATCAGGCCAGGACTGTGCCAGATAAGTGCGGTTTGCACTGCACTTTGCACCGTGTGGGGTTCGTTATTCAGAGAGTTTTTCGATCGCATAGGGTTTGAATCACATCACAGGCCAACTGGACCGTGTCACGCTTTAAGTCGTGGTGTAGGGCTGTGAAGCGCTGTTGCAGGGCCTTAATTTTTTCAGGTGCGTTCAACCAATCAAGGAGGCTTTGCGCCAAAGCTTGGGGAGTCGCGGCATCTTGCAGCAGTTCAGGAACGGCAAATTCACCACATAAAATATTCGGTAAGCCCACCCACGGTTGTAACTGCTTGCGCCGCATAATTTGCCACGACAGCCAAGGCATGTTGTACGCAATAACCATGGGGCGCTTGAACAGCGCAGCTTCCAGAGTGGCAGTGCCGCTGGCGATCAGCGTCAAGTCACAAGCGGCCAGAGCAGCGTGCGATTGACCATCAAGCAAAGTCAACACGTCAGCCACACCAGCTTTTTCTGCAGCTTGCAGGATTGCGGGCTTCAATGCTGGAAGTGAAGGTACTACTAATTTTATAGCTGGATAAGTATGCCGAACAATCGCTACAGCCTGAAAGAAGCGTAAAGCGAGGTACTTGATCTCGGATTGACGACTACCGGGTAAGACAGCGAGCACCAGATCATTTTGGGCAAAACCCAATTGCGTACGGGCAGCAGCACGGTCAGGAACTACAGGAATCACCTGGGCCAGTGGATGGCCAACATAGGTTGCCGGAATGCCATGTTCAGCCAGCAGCGCAGGCTCAAACGGGAAAATGCACAACACATGGTCAGCACTGCGTTTGAGTTTTTCCAGCTTCTTAGCCCGCCATGCCCAGAATGAAGGGCTGACGAAATGCACGGTGGGAATGCCTCCCACTTTGAGGCGGGCTTCTAAATCAAAATTGAAATCGGGAGCGTCTATACCGATAAATACATCGGGCTTGGCTTCAAGCAAACGGTCGCCCAGCTCACGGCGAATACGCAGCAGTTTGCGCAAATGAGGCAACACCTCAACGTAGCCCCGCACCGCCAGTAACTGCTGCGGCCACCACGCATCAAAACCTCGGCGAACCATCTGTGGACCACCGATACCCACAGTTTTGAGGCCTGGCCAGCGGGCGTTCAAGCCATCGAGTAGGAAGCCCGCCAGCAAATCGCCGGAAGGCTCGCCGGCAACCAAGGCGAACTGGGGAGGCTTAGCAGGCCGCATGTCTAGCGGGCAATGCCGCGCGTTGCCTGAGCGAGGAAATCATTCATTAAGGCGATATCCGCAGCAGCACCGACAGCATCCGCAGCTTCAAACGGCCCAGACGCCAGTGCGGCTATAGCTTGACGCGCATCGTCTAAGGTCTTGCCTTGGCGGTACAGCAGTCTGTGCATCTGTTTAACTTGAGCCAAGCGTGCAGCAGAAAAGTCACGCCGCTTCAAGCCAACACTGTTGATGCCGCGCACCGCCAGTGGGTTGCCATCAACCATCATGTAAGGGGGGACGTCTTGCGAGACCGCACTGGCAAAGCCGACCATGGCGTGGGCGCCGACTTTCACAAACTGGTGAATGCCCGTCAACCCGCCAACTGTGACCCAATCGGCCAAGTGAACGTGACCGCCCAATGTTGTGTTGTTGGCCAGTGTGGTGTTGTCGTCAATCTGGCAATCGTGTGCGATGTGGCAATAGGCCATGATCCAGTTATGGTGACCTATGCGGGTAATACCGCCTGCAGCGGGCACACCCAGATTGAAGGTGCAGAATTCCCGAATGGTGTTGTGGTCACCAAATACCAGCTCAGTGGGTTCGCCTGCATACTTTTTGTCTTGCGGAACAGCACCGATGGAATTGAACTGAAAAATAGTGTTGTGGCGACCAATGGTTGTACGGCCTTCCACCACACAATGGGCGGCGATGCGGCTACCCGACCCTATGCGAACATGCGGGCCGATGACGGTATAAGGGCCGATGGTGACGCTGCTGTCCAGCTCAGCTTGTGCGTCGACCAAGGCGGTAGGATGAATGTTCGACATACGCCAACACAGCCCAAACGCTTAAGGCAAACGCCGCATTGTGCACATCAGCTGTGCTTCAGCGGCCAGCTCGTCGCCAACTTTGGCTTTGGCGTTGAACTTAAAGATACCGGCTTTTTGGCGGTCTACTTCCACCTCCAAAATCAGCTGGTCGCCGGGCTCTACGGGACGCTTGAAGCGTGCACCATCGATGCCGACAAAGTAGTAGACAGTTTTTTCATCGGGCGTGACGCCCAAGGTGTCAAACGACAACAGTGCCGCGGCTTGCGCCAAAGCCTCTAGCATCAGTACACCAGGCATCACCGGGCGGTGCGGGAAGTGACCCACAAAGAAGGGTTCATTGATCGTGACGTTTTTAAGCGCCTTGATACGCTTGCCTTTTTCCAGCTCGATCACGCGGTCTACCAACAAGAACGGGTAACGGTGCGGCAAAGATTTTAGAATGGCGTGGATGTCCATCATGGTGAGGTACTCGATTCAGAAGATGTGAGGGGAGAATTTGTGCCGGCGACAGCGGCTTTCTCTAAAGTTTTTACCCGATCACGCAAAGCGTGCAGATGGCGCAATGTAACGGCATTTTTTTCCCAAGCGGCATTGTCGTCGATGGGAAACATGCCAGTGTAGTGGCCAGGCTTGAGGATAGAACGGGTAACGGTGGTAGAGGCTGAAATATTGACATGGTCAGCCAACGTCAAGTGCCCAAGCACTATTGCACCACCGCCTACCGTGCAATGAGCGCCAATGTGGGCACTGCCTGCAACACCCGCACAACCAGCCAGGGCGCTGTGCTTGCCAATGTGTACGTTATGCCCGATCTGTACGAGGTTGTCGAGCTTGACGCCGTCCTCCAGCACAGTGTTGCCCAACGCACCCCGGTCTATGCAGGTGTTTGCGCCGATTTCGACATCGTTACCAATCTCGACGGCACCAAGTTGTTCGATTTTTTCCCAGTGGCCATCGTGCGGTGCAAAACCGAAACCGTCAGCACCAATGACAACACCGGCGTGCAAGATGCAGCGCTCACCCACCACGCAGTCTTCACCAATAAATACGCGGGCTTTGAGCACCGTGCCTGCACCAATACGTGCTCCGCGTTCTATAACGCAAAGCGGGCCAATATACGCTTGCGGATCAATAAAGGCATCATCGTCAATCACCGCACTGGGGTGAATACGGTGGCGTACAGGCCTAGCATTCTGGTGCTTCCACCATTGGGTAAGGCGGGCGAAATAGAGGTAGGGCTGATCAGTAACGATACATGCACCGCGTGCGCGGGCTTGATCCTCGAAAATTGGCGCAACAATAACGCAAGCTGCACGTGAGGCTGTGAGTTGCGACTGGTATTTGGGGTGGCTGAGAAAGCTGATTTGCCCTGCACTGGCCGCCTCTAGCGAGGCAATACTGACGATGGGCGTGGCACCATCGCCATAAAGTTGCCCACCTAAAGCATCAACAATGTCAGATAAAGGGAATGCCACACGCCAGCGTTTTATTTAGCAGCGTTGAGGGCTTTAATCACCTTATCGGTGATGTCTAGGCGAGGGTTGATGTAAACGGCTTCTTGAAGCACTACATCGTACTTTTCTGCTTCGGCAACGGTCTTGACCACCTTGTTAGCACGCTCCAAGACCTGTTGCAGCTCTTCATTTTTGCGTGCATTCAGGTCTTCCTGAAATTCACGGCGCTTACGCTGAAAGTCACGGTCTTGATCGACCAGTCCCTTTTGGCGGCTGTTACGCTGTGCTTCTGAAAGTGTAGGGGCTTCCCGCTCTAACTTTTCAGATGCAGTCTTCAAGGTATTGCCTATATCAACCAGTTCTTTTTCACGCTTGGAGAATTCTTGCTCCAATTTTGCCTGTGCCGCCTTAGCGGTATTGGCTTCGCGGAAGATGCGGTCAGTATTGACATAACCGATACGCGCAACGTCATCTGCCTGTGCGTGGGAAATCAAAGCCGTAGCGCCCAACAGCAGAACCAAACAGCGTGAATAAGACATGGATTTCATTAGAAAGACGTACCAATTTGAAATTGAAGTTTCTGGATTCTATCGCCTGCTTGCTTCTTGATCGGATTTGCAAAAGCCAAGCGCAGCGGGCCGATAGGCGAGATCCAGCTCAGACCAACACCTACAGACGCACGCAGGTCGCGCAACTGCACTCTTTCGGTGTCGCCAAAGACATTGCCAGCGTCAGTAAATGCATACAAACGCAGCGTGCGGTCATTGCCAGTACCGGGAAACGGCGCAATAACTTCAGCATTGAGCGTGATTTTTTTGGAACCACCAATCAATGAACCCGTCACGTCACGCGGTCCCAGCGTGCTTTGCTCGAAACCACGCACTGAACCCAAACCGCCGGAGTAAAAGTTCTTAAACACGGGGAAAGGACGGTTACCTAACCCCTTACCCCAACCAAACTCAGCGTTGAAAGCTGTCGTCCAGGATTTGGTGATGGGGATGAACTGCTGGTACTGGTAATTGCTGCGCACGTATTGGGCATCTGAGAACATGCTCAACTCTGTGCCCAAACGTTGATATCGACCGGATGAGGGCGCCAGTGCGCTATCACGGTCGTCACGTGCCCAACCAATGGTTAAGGGCACCGCTGAACTGGTGTAGCCAAATTTGGTCGCGTAAGCGAGGTAAGCTGCTGGAATGTTGGTTCCAGGCCGAATCTGGGTTTGCTCTATACCTGCACCGAAAAACACTCGGTCAATTTCTGTAAATGGGACACCAAACCGCATACTCGTACCCGCTGTGACCAGCTGGTAATTGCCACCTTGATCTGTGTACGGGCGACTGGAGCGATAGTAGGCATCAATGGTGCGCGACACACCGTCTTGCGTGAAGTAAGGGTCGGTAGTGTTAACCACCAACACCCGGTTGAATTTGCTGGTGTTCACGTCAACACCAAGGTAATTACCTGTACCAAAAGCATTTTCTTGTTTTATACCGAAAGACAGCGCCAGCTTTTCATAACTGGAGAAACCTGCTCCCAACTGCACACTGCCGGTAGGCTTTTCAGCCACATTCAGCATGATGTCCACTTGATCGGGGGCACCGGGAACCTCTTCGGTTTCCACGTTCACTTCTTTGAAATAACCCAAGCGGTCAATACGGTCACGTGACAGCTTGATGCGGTCTCCGTCGTACCAGGAAGATTCAAACTGTCGAAACTCACGGCGAATTACCTCGTCACGTGTGCGTGAATTGCCTGTTACGTTGATTTTGCGCACATAGGCTCGGCGCGACGGGTCGGCCATTAGCGTAAAATTGACTTGGTTGGTCGTACGGTCAATCTCAGGCCGTGCTTCGATACGCGCAAAAGCAAAGCCAAATTTGCCAAAGTAATCAGCAAATGCTTTTGTTGTCTGCGTTACTTGCTCAGAATTATAGGCCTGTCCAGCACCAATTTTCACCAAAGTTTTAAAGTCTTCTTCTTTACCAAGATAGTTACCTTCCAGCTTGACGCCAGAGACTACAAAGCGCTCACCTTCGGTAATATTCACCGTAATGCTGATATCTTCTTTGCTAGGCGAAATCGCCACCTGGGTGGAGTCGATTTTGAAGTCAATGTAGCCACGCGTCAGATAAAACGAGCGCAACGTCTCCAAGTCAGCATTCAACTTGGCGCGTGAATAACGGTCTGACTTGGAATACCAAGTGAACCAACCACTGGTACTAAGTTCAATCTCCTTACGCAAAGCCGACTCATCAAAAGCCTTGCCGCCCACAATGCGGATGTCCTTAATGCGGGCAGGCTGACCTTCGGAGACAGTGAAAGTCAGGTTAACGCGGTTACGTTCAATCGGAGTTACTGTCGTCACAATATCCGCTGCATACAGACTGCGGTTAATGTACTGACGTTTAAGTTCTTGTTCCGCGCGATCAGCCAAGGCTTTGTCAAACGCGCGCCCATCGGTCAGGCCAACATCGCGCAATGCTTTTTTGAGCACCTCTTTGTCGAATTCTTTAGCACCTACAAACTCCAAGTCTGCAACAGTAGGACGCTCTTCTACGATCACCACCAACACATCGCCAGTAACTTCAAGCCGCACGTCTTTGAACAAGCCCAAGGCAAATAGCGATCGAATAGACGCAGAACCTTTGTCGTCGCTGTAGACCTCGCCCACGCGCACAGGCATGGATGCGAATATCGTACCGGGCTCGACACGTTGCAAGCCTTCGACACGGATGTCACGCACGGTGAAAGGGTCAATGGCCCAGGCAGTTGTAACAGCAAATGCCGTCGCCACCAAGGCGGTCAGGGCAGACACGCGCAAGCGCTTGAATTTGTTTTTCATGGATTTGAATCGTCGCGGTAGCCGCTGAGCAGCAGCCACCGTTAAAAAGCGTCAAAAAGTATTAGCCAAACAGGCGGGTCACATCGTTGAACATGGCGATGGACATCATGACCAGCAGCACGCCGACACCGGCGCGTTGAAACCGCTCCATCCACACCTCCGATACGCCCTTGCCTGTCAGCGCCTCCCAAAGATAATACATCAGGTGCCCGCCATCGAGCACCGGCAGCGGCAGCAAGTTCAACACACCCAAACTGACACTGATCAGAGCCAAAAAGATTAAGTAAGACGTTATGCCCAGGCTGGCTGATTTACCAGCGTATTCAGCAATACTTAAAGGACCGCTCAAATTCTTGAGTGATGCCTCGCCAATCACCATTTTTCCCATCATGCGCAGTGTCAATGCGGACATCTCCCAGGTACGCACTGCACCACGCCATATGCCGTCCAGTGGCCCGTAGCTGACCTTGACAAAAGCGGGTGGCGCACCCACATAGGCACCAATACGCCCGACCGTGGTACCGTTATCGCGCTTCAGTTCAGGGGTTACGTTGAGCGTGACTTCGCCTGTACCGCGCTTTAAGCGCCATGGCTGCGTCAATGCAACCTGGCCCGTAATCGACGCGCGAATAAACTCCCGCAGTTGCTGGCCGTCCACAACCGGCTTATTGCCAATTGCCAGCACCACATCCCCCGCCAGTAGACCAGATTTTTCAGCGGCGCTACCGACCATGATGTCGCCAATTAAGGGCTGCGTCCAAGGCGAAAGAATGCCAATTTTGCGAAACAGTGTGGCATCAACCTCTTTGGTTAGGAGGCGACTGAGTTCCAGAATGACTTCGCGGGGGCGCTTGCGGTCAGAACCAGCAGGCAAAGAGGCTTCTGCAACAGGCAACGGACTTGGGGCTTGTAATTGCAAGCGTAAATTTCGTCCGTTTAAAGCAGCCTGTGTCAGTGTCCAACGCAAATCTTCAAACGATTGCACGCTCGCCATAGCTTCGCCGTCATACGCGGTTGCCGTGACTTGCTCAACTCCCTTAAGGCCAGCCATATCTGCCACTGACCCGGCGACAGGGCTAGCCAAAATTGCACGGGGCTCATCCACACCAATCCAGCTCACAGCCGCATAAAGCAAAACGGCTAACAGCAAGTTCGCAGCTGGCCCAGCCGCCACAATCGCCGCCCTTTTATAAAGAGCTTGGGTGTTGAACGCGAGGTGACGTTCCTCAGTCGCAACGGGAGCCTCGCGCTCGTCCAGCATCTTGACGAAGCCGCCCAGCGGAAGCATTCCGATGACAAACTCGGTCGTTTGGCCGTTTCTCTGGTTTCGCGGTTGCCAGCGCAATACCGTTTTGCCAAAGCCAATTGAAAACGTCAGCACTTTGACGCCACAGGCAACAGCCACACGATAGTGCCCGTATTCATGTACGGCAATCAGCAAGGCCAGTGCAACGATGAAAGCAAAAACAGTCAACATAAAGCTCCTTAAGCCAAGCGGACTACAAACTGCTCAGCGGCACGGCGTGCCAGTGCATCCAACGCCATCAGGTCATCTAACGATGTGGGCTTGGAGGTGACGACGGCGTCTAAAGTTGCAAGATTGATGTGGTGGATTTGATCAAAGCGGATACGTCGCGCCAAAAATGACGCCACCGCCACTTCGTTCGCCGCATTCAGCACTGCCGGAGTGCCTGCAGAGGCACGCAAAGCATCCCAGGCCAGCTTCAAACCAGGGAAGCGTTGGTAGTCCGCAACTTCAAAGGTCATCGCCGCCATTTTTGTAAAGTCCAGCGTCGCAGCGCCACTTTGCGCCCTGCCCGGCCAAGCCAAGCCGTAGGCTATCGGCACTCGCATATCTGGCGTACCCAGTTGCGCCACCACCGAAGCATCGGTGTACTGCACCATCGAGTGGATAACGCTTTGAGGATGAATAACCACCTCTATACGCTCAGGTGGCAGGCCAAACAGGTAGTGCGCCTCAATCACCTCAAGCGCCTTGTTCATCATGGTGGCGGAATCAACGGAGATTTTGCGGCCCATTACCCAATTCGGATGCGCACAGGCCTCATCGGGCGTGACATCGCACAACGTGGCGACATCGCGGGTGCGAAAAGGCCCGCCCGACGCAGTCAGAATAATTTTGTCAACGCGTTCGCCCCAGGTGCTGGGGTCTTCGGGCAGCGATTGAAAAATCGCCGAATGCTCGCTGTCTATAGGCAGTAGCCGCGCTCCACCCTGCCTGACTGCCGCCAGGAATACATCCCCCCCCAGAACTAAAGCTTCTTTGTTGGCCAGCAACAAACGCTTGCCGGCTCGGGCTGCAGCAAGGCACGGGGCCAAACCAGCAGCGCCCACAATAGCCGCCATCACGACATCAGTTTGCTCGTGTGACGCAACCATTTCAAGCGCATCTGAAGACCACAGAACTTGCACAGGCAATCCGTTTGACTTAATTTTTTCTGCCAGCAAGCGCCCTGCAGCCTCTGAAGCCATAACTGCGTATTGAGGATGAAACTGAGCACATTGCTGCAACATCAGATCTACCTGCGTAGCAGCGGTTAGCGCAAAGACATTAAAGCGTTCTGGGTGGCGGGCAATAACATCCAGCGTGCTGGTACCGATAGAACCAGTGGAGCCAAGGATAGTGATATTTTGCTTCATACGGGGCGCCAAGTGAGCGTCAAAGTAACAGGGCGTGCAGCATCATGGCCAGTGGCAGCGTAGGCAGCAAGGCGTCTACACGGTCAAGCACTCCTCCATGACCAGGCAAAAGCCAACTGCTGTCTTTCACGCCAGCGCTGCGCTTGATAAGAGACTCGACCAAATCACCAACCACACTCATTGCGGCAAGGAAAAGTACAGCCAATGGCAGCAACCACCAGTCAGCCAGCAGCAGTTGGCTGTAGAGACTCATCACGGAAGTCATGGCGTAGACGTCACCAGCTACCCAGCCAGCGGCCAGAACCAACACCCCCACCATGCCACCCCACACCCCTTCCCAGCTTTTTCCTGGGCTGATGCCAGGAGCCAGTTTACGTTTACCGAATGCACGCCCAGTGAAATATGCACAAATGTCTGCCACCCAGACCAAAACCATAATTGAAAGCAAGAAATTGATACCAATCACCCGTGCTTGTGCTACGGCCAGCCAGGCCAGCCAGAGCGCAAGCAGGCCAGCCACCAAACGCACGGAACGTGGAATAGTTGCCCAGCCAGATACACCCCGCTTGAGCAGCCACGCGCTGCACAACACCCATGCCGCACCAGTGATGCGCCACAGCGTAGCCATAGGCAGCTCTAGCAGGCCAAAGCGCCAAGACAAAGCACAAAGAACCACACAACAAACACCTAGAAGACCTGCAATAGGATTCCCGTAGCCATTCAAGCGACCCCACTCCCAGGCGCCAGCAGCGATCAACACCAACGTAATAGCGCAAAAAGGCTCGGGACGAGGATAAAACAAAGCGGGCAACAAAATCGCGAGCAAGACCAAGGCAGTGATGACGCGCTGTTTAAGCATGGTAGATGAAGTTTTATGAACGCTGAAGTGGTGCTCTGAATGAGCTATTAATCGTTGTGTGCAACGCCTGCGACACCTGCGACTTGTGCAGAGGTTTTGCCAAAGCGCCTCTCGCGCAGACGGTACGTGGCTATAGCCTCGTCGAGCGCCTGCTCGTCAAACTCAGGCCAGAGCTTATCGCTAAAAAAAAGCTCGGTATAGGCCGCCTGCCATAGCAAAAAATTACTGATGCGCTGCTCCCCGCCCGTACGGATCATCAAATCAGGATCTGGCACATGGGCCATGGCCATGGCTCGATCAAGACTCAACTCAGTGATCGGTTCACCGCGTGCAGCCAGTTGAGCAGCCGCTTGGGCAATATCCCAGCGACCCCCATAGTTAAAGCAAACGTTCAGCGTCAAACGCTTGTTGACCGCCGTGATTCGCTCGGCTTCCTGCAACCCAGCCTGAACTTTTTCAGACAGGCTGCTACGGTCACCTACAAAACACAGGCGTACACCGTCTGCAAGTAAATCGGGGACTTCGCGCGACAAAGCTAGCGCCAACAAATCCATCAACCCAGAGACTTCCTCTTTGGGGCGATTCCAGTTCTCAGACGAAAAAGCAAAAACCGTCAGCACTTTGACATCACGATCAGCGCAGGCTTTGGCACAACGCCGCAGCGATTTCACACCCTGATGGTGCCCGGCGATACGGGGCAAAAATCGCTTGGTAGCCCAGCGACCATTGCCATCCATCACCACAGCGATATGGTATGGGCCGTTGTCTTTGTCGTCACGGGATGCGTTAGCCACAATAAAGCCTAAAGCCAAGAAAAAAGACAGGCGAAGTGCATAGCAGGCAGCAAGTTAGACCGCCATGATCTCGTGTTCTTTAGCAGCGACCAGCTGATCGATCGAAACAATGTGCCGATCGGTGACCTTTTGAATGTCAGTTTCCGCCTTCTTTTGGTCGTCTTCCGACGCCAACTTGTCTTTCACCAGTTTTTTGACGCTTTCATTGGCATCACGACGTAAATTACGTACGGCAATTTTTGCGCTTTCGCCTTCGTTACGAACCACTTTGGTCAACTCTTTGCGGCGTTCTTCCGACATAGCTGGCATGGGCACCCGAATCAGGTCCCCCATAGACGATGGGTTGAGACCCAAATCGCTATCACGAATGGCTTTTTCAATCTTCGCGCCCAAACCCTTTTCCCATGGCTGCACACTGATCGTGCGGGCGTCCAGTAGCGACACATTGGCCACCTGAGTGATCGGCGTCATTGAGCCATAGTAGTCCACCATCACAGAGTCCAGTAAGGCTGGGTTAGCGCGGCCTGTGCGGATTTTGGTCAGGTTGTGCTGAAAGGCTGCGATGGACTGGTCCATCTTGGCTTCGGTACTTTGGCGTACTTCTGTCGTGCTCATTTGAATTTATCCTTAGGCTTATTGAAGCGCTTCTACGGGCGAAAAGGCACGTCTTAGGGGATGAATTTAGGCGATGAAGAGTCTAGGCATAAACCAACGTACCTTCATCTTCGCCCATCACCACGCGTTTAAGCGCACCGTGCTTGAAGATGGAAAACACCTTGATCGGCAACTTTTGGTCACGGCACAATGCAAAAGCAGTTGCATCCATGATGCCTAAGTTACGCGAAATAGCTTCGTCAAAACTGATTTTTGTGTAACGCGTGGCAGTGGGGTCAAGCTTGGGATCGGCGCTGTACACACCGTCTACTTTAGTAGCCTTCAAAACCACTTCAGCACCAATCTCTGCACCACGCAGGGCAGCAGCCGTGTCGGTGGTGAAAAACGGGTTACCTGTACCCGCCGCGAAGACCACAACTTTACCCTCTTCAAGGTACTGGAGAGCTTTTGGCCGTACGTACGACTCGACCACTTGGTCTATGGCAATGGCGGACATCACGCGGGCAGTCAAGCCGGCTTTATTCATGGTGTCACCGAGGGCCAAAGCGTTCATCACTGTTGCCAGCATACCCATGTAATCAGCCGTAGCGCGGTCCATACCGACCGAACCACCCGACACACCACGGAAGATATTGCCACCACCAATCACGACGGCCACTTGCACGCCCAGGCGAATCACTTCGGCCACCTCATCCACCATCCGGACAATGGTGGCGCGGTTGATGCCAAATTGGTCGTCCCCCATCAGCGCTTCGCCGGACAGCTTTAACAAGATACGCTTGTGGGCTGGTTGAGGCGTGGACATGGGTGGGACTCCTTGAGGTTGGGTTATTCTGATATTGGCGTGAGTGTAGCGGCCCAAATTGTCGCCGGAACATGGAAAAACTGCTGACTGCGCGGGTACTTGTACTTCAGCGCAATCAATCTCTAACTGGTTTTTAAACCTTTAGATTAGCCCTTGGCAGCGGCGACTTGCGCGGCTACTTCAGCAGCGAAATCGTCAACCTTCTTCTCAATGCCTTCGCCCACTACGTACATGGTGAAGGCTTTGACGTTGGTACCAGCAGCTTTGAGCATTTGCTCGACAGTTAACTTGTCATTCTTGACAAACGACTGGTTGAACAGCGAAACCTCTTTGAGGTACTTTTGTACGCCACCTTCGATACGCTTAGCAACGATTTCCGCAGATTGGGCAGGCTTGCCAGCGGCTTCAGCCACTTTGCGGTCTTCTTCAGCCTTTGCAGCAGCAACTGAACGCTCTTTGTCGATCAAATCGGCAGGCACGTCAGCTGAAGTCAGCGCGACAGGCTTCATGGCTGCAACGTGCATAGCAACGTCCTTAGCGGCAGCTTCGTCGCCATCAAACTCGACAACCACGCCAATACGCGTGCCGTGCAAGTAAGCCGCCAACTTGGAAGCACCTTCAAAGCGCTTGAAGCGGCGGAAGCTCACGTTTTCGCCGATTTTGCCAATCAGGCCTTTACGCACATCTTCTAGCGTGGGGCCAAAACCGTCTTGGGTGTAGGCTAGGGCGCTCAAGGCTGCCACATCAGCTGGATTGTGCTTGGCAATCAGATCTACAGCGGCTTGCGCAATTGCGAGGAAGCTGTCATTTTTGGTGACGAAATCGGTTTCGCAGTTGACTTCGAGCATCGCGCCGGTGGTGCCGCTGATCGTGCTGGTAACAACGCCTTCAGCGGTAATACGGCTGGCAGCTTTGCCAGCTTTCGAGCCGAGCTTGACGCGCAAAAGCTCTTCGGCTTTGTCCATATTGCCATCGGCTTCGGTCAAAGCTTTTTTGCATTCCATCATGGGAGCGTCGGTCTTGGCGCGCAGTGCGGCGACCATGTTAGCGGTAATTGCCATATTTCTTCTCCGAAAATATCGAACTATCTAAATCAATTCAGTTGTGAAAAAGGGGCCACATGAGCCCCTCTTGCTGTGCGCGAAAGCACAGATTTAGGCGGCAGCGCCCTCTTGCACTTCAACGAATTCGTCGGTGCTAGGTGTAGCGGCTTCAGTAGTGGCGACAGCCTTAACTACGTCGTTCATGGCGTCTGCACGGCCAGCAATAATCGCGTCAGCGATACCACGGGCGTACAAAATGACGGCCTTGGAGGAGTCATCGTTACCAGGGATTACGTAGTCAATGCCTTCAGGCGAGTGGTTGGTATCGACCACGCCGATCAATGGAATACCAAGCTTCTTAGCTTCCAGAATCGCGATTTTGTGGAAGCCCACGTCGATAACGAAAATTGCGTCAGGCAGAGCGGCCATGTCTTGGATGCCACCGATGTCGCGCTCCAACTTAGCGAGTTCGCGAGCAAACATCAGCTGCTCTTTTTTGCTCATGGCATCGAGACCAGCTTCTTGCTGGATCTTCATATCTTTCAGGCGCTTGATCGAGGTCTTGACCGTCTTGAAGTTGGTCAACATGCCGCCCAACCAACGCTGATCGACGTAAGGCATGCCAGCGCGTTGCGCTTCAGCTGCCACAGTTTCGCGGGCTTGGCGCTTAGTACCCACCATCAAAATGGTGCCACGGTTAGCAGACAACTGCTTGGCGAACTTAGCTGCATCCTGGAACATCGGCAACGATTTTTCCAGGTTGACGATGTGAATTTTGTTTCGATGACCAAAGATGTAGGGGGCCATCTTGGGGTTCCAGAAGCGAGTTTGGTGACCAAAATGGACGCCGGCTTCCAGCATTTCGCGCATTGTTACTGACATAGGAATACTCCAAAGGTTGTTTCTAAAATCCAGCCTGAGTTGATGCTCACACTGTGCTGTGGGTAACCCTGGTTACGGCAAGCACGCTAAATTGTGAGCATCAACACCTTGAGTAGGCTGGTTTGCGGGTTACTTCTCACCGAATTTTGAGCGCCGTTCGCTGCAAATACTGTTGTATAAACATTGAATACCCAAACCGGGAAAAGCTCATGATTCTAGCACTTTGACAACCCCAGAGCTTCCGCAGAATGGCAAAATCAAATGAGTGCCATCCCAAGTACGTCTCATTCCTTTTAAAGCCCCTTATGAACACTCCTGCTTACGACATCTCCGACACTCGACAGCGCATGGTGCAAGGTCTGACGACAGCACCACTTGAAGCCGAAAAAGCCATCTCCACCGCGCAATCAAGCGCTTGTGCTCAAATTTTCTTACGCACAAGTTTCGATGCCTTACGTGCAACAGCGAGTCATTCTGATCGCTCAGGCGTGCTGCAACAGCCACTCGCCGGATTGAGCGTGTCGATAAAAGACTTATTTGATGTCGCCGGTGAAATTACCGCTGCAGGCTCTAAAGTGTTGACCGATGCACATCCAGCGTTAACGGACTGTCCAGCCGTGGCACGATTACGAGCTGCAGGTGCAGGTCTTATCGGTCGCACAAACATGGTGGAGTTTGCGTTCTCCGGTGTTGGCGTCAATCCGCACTACGGCACCCCGGCCGCATGGGACGCACAAGCAGGCCGTATTGCGGGAGGTACCAGCGCTCAGCCCTTGATCCCTGGCGGCTCTTCATCGGGTGCCGCAGTGTCCGTGGCGACGGGCGCAGCCTTCATCGGCTTGGGATCGGACACTGGTGGCTCTATCCGTATACCGGCAGCACTGAATGGCATCGTAGGCTTCAAATCAACGGCCCGGTTGGTACCGACGAAGGGTGCTATTCCTCTGTCCACCACGCTGGACACCGTATGCGCCATGACCCGAAGCACTCGCGACGCCATCTTGGTCCATGAAATTTTGGCTCAACGGCGTGTCGTACGCAGTCCCAGTCCCTTGTCGGCCTACCGCTTGGCAGTGGTCAGCACAACGTTTCTTGACGGTATGGACACGACGGTTGCCCATGCTTTCGAGCGTACTCTGCAACAGTTACGCGCTGCAGGAGCGCAGATTGATGAACTTAAGCTGCCTGAAATCAGCGAACTCGGTACCCTTCAATCTACCGGTGGGTTCTCGGCTGCTGAAAGCTACGCATGGCACAAAACCTTACTGGCAAGCCACGAAAAAGATTACGACCCTCGCGTTGGCGCCCGAATTGAACGGGGCGCACGGATGTTGGCCCACGAATACATCGCATTGACGCACGCCCGCCAAAGCTGGATTGCCAGCACAGAAGCAGCGCTACATGGCTATGACGCCGTGCTCTCACCCACCGTGCCGATCACGGCCCCACCCATTGCCCAGGTAGCCCCGGGCGCTGAGCGTGACGAGGCTTTCTTTGCAATTAACATGCTGCTGCTGCGCAACACCAGCATCATCAATATGCTGGACGGTTGCGCCATCTCTATTCCCTGCTACCGACTTGGTGAGCTACCCGTGGGACTGATGATTTGGAACGGTGCGCTTCGGGATGACACCGTACTGAATGTCGCCCTGCAAGCTGAAAGCGCACTCTGCTGGGATAAATAGCCAAATTTCAGGCAAAATTTGCTATAATATTGATAGCTTATTGCGCTTATTTTATAAGCGTAATAAGCTACTTTAACTATAAAAATACAAGGGAAGCATGAAAATCGCATTGATAGGCGCGGGCATCGTCGGCGTAACCAGCGCTTACGAACTGGCAGCCGATGGCCATGAGGTCACTGTCTTTGAGCGGCGCGGAGCCGCCGCCGCAGAAACCAGTTTTGCCAACGCCGGTGTAGTTGCACCAGGCTACGTCACGCCTTGGGCCGCCCCTGGAATGCCTGCCAAGGTGATGCGTTACCTCTTCAGCCGCCACGCCCCTGTGCGCCTGAATTTGCCCTTAAGCACGACTGAACTTGCCTGGATGTGGAAATGGTGGCGCTCGTGCAACCTGCCAACTTACCTCGCTAACCGCCAACGTCTACAACGCCTTGCCTTTTATAGCCGTGAACGCTTGCACCATCTCAGCTCCGAGCTGAAGCTGGAATACGAGCGCGCCAATGGCTACATGGTATTGCTTCGCTCCGATCAAGACTACAAGATGGTGCAACCCAGCTTGCAAGTATTGCGTGAAGCAGGAGTGACTTTCAAAGAAATTGACGCCGCAGGCGCACGCCTGGTTGAGCCGGCACTGAGCCCTGATGCAACCTTCCATGGTGCTATTCACCTGCCTGATGATGAGGTAGGCAACTGCCGCCAATTTGCACTGCTACTCAAGGCCGAAGCTCAGCGGCTGGAGGTAGACTTTCAGTTTAATACTACGGTTTCCCCATTAAACCCTGCATCTCCAGCTACGCTTTCAGTAGCGAATAACGACTCTCAGCCCCCCAAACTTCATAAGTTTGACGCTGTAGTGGTTTGCGCCGGTCTGCACTCCGCAGCCCTGCTGCGCCCCTTAGGCTTGAAGATTCCACTGGCTGCTGTTTACGGGTACTCCATCAGCGCGCAAATCCGCGAACCACTCAACGCGCCCAATGCGGCCTTGATGGACGAGCGCTACAAAGTCGCTATTTCGCGCATAGGCCAACGCATACGCGTGGCAGGCAGTGCCGAAATCGGTGGGCACTTAGATCAGCAGCGCGACGCTGCAATCCAAACGCTGTACAAAGTGCTGCACGATTGGTTTCCTGGCGCAGCGCAGCTGTCATCAGGTGTACAAACCTGGAAAGGAGCGCGCCCTATGCTGCCCGATGGTCCACCGTTGCTGGGTGTGAGTGGCATTCCTGGTGTGTGGCTGAACCTCGGGCACGGCTCCAGCGGCTGGGCATTGAGCTGCGGCAGTGCCCGCGTGGTTGCCGATTTAATTCAGCGACGCGCGCCTGCAATTGATTTGGAAGGCCTGGGAGTGTCACGACTTGGCCTGTAAAAAGAGTCCAATCTGAAGTAATTCAAATTCAAAATTGAAATTGAAATTGAAATTGAAATTCAACCGCACAAATTAAAAAACCCCAATATTTCAAGCACTTGGGTCTTTATCCCCGTCCGGCAAAAGGCATTTGTGTCGCCATCACCGTGTGAAACATCACATTGGCTTCCAAAGGTAAGCTGGCCATGTAAACCACTGACTGGCCAACGATGGCTACATCCATCAGTGGTTCTTTGGCGATTTCACCATTGGCTTGCAAAATGCCTGTGGCCATGCGTGCTGCCATTTCTGTAGCAGCATTCCCAATATCAATCTGTCCTACTGCAATGTTGTACTTGCGGCCATCGAGCGAAGCAGTCTTGGTGAGGCCGCTCACGCCATGCTTGGTCGCCGTATAAGCAATGGAGTTAGGACGTGGCGTTGTCGCAGAGATCGAACCGTTGTTAATGATGCGTCCGCCCATAGGGGTCTGCGATTTCATCACTTTGAAGGCCTGCTGGATACACAAGAACATGCCGGTCAGGTTGATGTCCACTACGTTCTTCCACTGCTCGAACGTCAAATCTTCAAGTGGGATACCGGGTGCACTGACGCCCGCATTGTTAAACAGCACATCAACGCGACCAAAAGTTTGGACGGTTGTAGCGAACAGTTGCGAGACGGATTCAGGTTTGGAAACGTCGGTAGGCACGACCAAGCCATTAGCGGGCTGGGCAGACTCGGCCAGCACCCGCGCCAAAGGCTCAGGCCGGCGACCAGCCAGGACGACTTTATAGCCTGCGCTCAGCAGTGCCAGTGCAGCGGCTTTGCCAACGCCTGAGCCTGCGCCTGTGACGATGGCGATTTTGGGGAGGGGTAAAAAGGACATATATCGTTTGCTTTAATTTGCTCTAGTTTTCTTTATGGCGAATGGAGAAAATATTCAACGCCTAGGCTTACGCTTTTTAGCAGTCGATTTTTTGGCTGTATCTCGCACGGTTTGAATCGGTGAGCGAGGTGCTTGGCTCGGGCCACGGTCTTGTCCCCTTGGACTGGCACCACGCTTTTGCTGGGGTTGATTGCCCATACCCATCACGCGCCCCATGCCGGGACCTTTGCCCTTGCCGCCACCTTCAGGCGTAACACCTTTGTCTTTGAGAGCCCGACTGAGCAGCTCGTCACCTTCGTGAACCAAGCGAAAATCAATTTTTCGGCCATCCAAATCAACCCGACTAACCTGCACGCGAACGCGGTCGCCCACGTGGTAGCGGATGCCAGTACGCTCGCCGCGCAGCTCTTGACGTGCTTCGTCAAAGCGGAAGTACTCGCCACCAAGCTCGGTAATGTGAACGAGGCCTTCGACGTACATAGCGTCAAGCGTTACAAAAATGCCGAAGCTGGTGGCGGTAGATACAACGCCGCCAAACTCTTCACCCAAATGTTCGCGCATGTAACTGCATTTAAGCCATGCCTCAACATCGCGGCTGGCCTCATCGGCACGGCGCTCGTTGGCACTGCAATGCAGACCAGCTGCTGCCCAAGCTTGAACTTCTGCGGTGAGCTTTTTGGGTGAACCGGACTGCGCTTGACCTGGCGCTTTGACCTTGTTCGCTAAGCGCGCGCCTTTTTCCAGGCGCAACTTGAGCTTGGCATGGGCTTCACCCGGTGTAGGCAACGCTGGCAGCTGATATTTGGTTTTGGATAAAATAGCTTTGATGACACGGTGTACCAATAGGTCTGGGTAACGGCGAATCGGGCTGGTGAAGTGGGTGTAAGCCTCGAACGCCAAGCCAAAGTGACCACCGTTTTGCGGTGTGTAAATTGCTTGCGACATAGAACGCAGCAGCATGGAATGCACCTGCTGGGCGTCGGGCCGGTCCTTGGTTGCCTCGGCAATTGCAGCGAACTCAGCAGTGCTTGGATCGTCGCTGATGGTCATATTGATGCCCATCGCCTTCAGGTAGGCGCGCAACACATCTTTCTTTTCAGCGGTGGGGCCTTCATGGACGCGAAACAGGCCGGGGTGCTTGCCTTGGGCGATGAAATCAGCACTGCACACGTTGGCGGCGAGCATGGCTTCTTCAATCAGCTTGTGCGCATCATTACGGGTACGTGGCACGATTTTTTCGATACGGCCGTTATCGTCGCAAATAATTTGCGTCTCGGTCGTCTCAAAATCAACGGCGCCTCGCACGTGCCGGGCCTTGAGCAACGCATGGTAGACATCGTGCAAATTCAACAAATCGTCAATGCGGGCCTTGCGTTTGGTGGCTTCTGGACCTTTGGTATTGGACAGGATGGCCGCCACTTCGGTATACGTGAAGCGTGCGTGGCTGAACATCACTGCGGGGTAAAACTGGTAGGCCTGTACATCACCGTCGGCTGTCACCAGCATGTCGCACACCATGCACAGGCGCTCAACATCTGGGTTCAATGAACACAAGCCGTTCGAGAGTTTCTCGGGCAGCATGGGAATCACACGACGGGGAAAGTAAACGCTGGTAGCGCGGTCGTAGGCATCAATGTCGATAGGTGAGCCGGTTTCAACATAATTGCTCACGTCGGCAATAGCCACCAGCAAGCGCCAACCCTGGCTAGCTGTCTTGCCACGGCCAATTTTGGTAGGTTCGCAGTACACGGCGTCATCAAAGTCACGCGCGTCTTCTCCGTCGATGGTGACCAGGGGAATATCAGTGAGGTCAATGCGCTGGAGTTTGTCTTGAGGGCGCACCTTGTCGGGCAGGCTACGGGCTTGGGTCAGGCAGGCGGGAGAGAACTCATGCGGAACGCTGTATTTGCGCACGGCTATTTCGATCTCCATGCCAGGATCTTCTATTTCACCCAACACCTCTTTGACTCGGCCAACCGGTTGGCCATACAGCGAAGGCGCCTCGGTCAACTCCACAACGACAACTTGGCCTGCTTTGGCTTCGCCAATCCCATTTTTGGGAATCATCACATCCTGACCATAGCGCTTGTCTTCTGGCGCGAGCAGCCAGATACCACTCTCATGCAGTAAACGCCCAATAATAGGATGTACTGGGCGTTCAATAATTTCAGTGATACGGCCCTCAGGACGACCTTTACGGTCGGAGCGCACGATGCGCACTTTGACCCGGTCTTTGTGCATCGCGGCACGCATCTCGTTGGGAGGGAGGTAGATATCTGACTCACCGTCATCGCGGACAACAAAACCATGACCATCACGATGGCCTTGGAGAGTGCCATCAACTTCATTCAGCATTCCGCTGGAAACGTTAATATTTTTGATACAATAATCCTCTTTCCTGAAATGGAAAAACTTACTACCAACTGTAGCAATACAGAAGTAATTGCCCAGGTGGCGGAATTGGTAGACGCACTAGTTTCAGGTACTAGCGAGTAACTTCGTGGGGGTTCGAGTCCCTTCCTGGGCACCAATCATATCGGTTATTAACCGGTTGAATTCAATACCAAAAAAGCCGTAAGAATTAAAATTTCTTACAGCTTTTTTCATGGTCGAACGCAAACTCACACGCAATCGAAACGGAAGAAACTGCTGCTTCTGCCCTGCTGTCAGACCCTGTGGACTGAACATCAGGGAGAGGCTCATTTTTTGACAATCAAGGTAGTTGAAAATTTAGCCAGCGCGGTACGTAAATTGTCGGGGCGGTTCATGTCTCGCGACAACTCTTGGGCTTTTTCAATATCTGCACGACCCATCGTGCTGTCAGCCACCCGCAAGCTCTTGATTGCAGTTGCATTGCCTTGCGCTTGGGCTAGGTTGTTAAATGCATAGGCCACAATGGCACTGGACGGCACACCTTGGCCACCAGCGTACATGGCACCCAAATTTGCCAATGCGGGTGCATGGCCTTTTTCGGCTGCTTTCAGATACCAACTCACCGCCTCTTTCGCATCCTTGGGCACCGCCCGACCATTGGCGTAAAGCGCACCGATGTTGTTATATGCGTCCAAATTGCCTTGCTCAGCAGCTTTGGTGTACCAGATTAACGCTTGGGCATCGTCTTTTTTGATGCCTCGGCCGTTGGCGTAGAGCACGCCAAGATGGTTTTGTGCGCCTGCATGGCCCAAGATGGCAGCTTTGGTCAGCCACACCAGCGCCAGTGGCTCATCTTTGAGCACGCCGATACCCGCATCGTAGACGCGGCCCAAGTTATAGGCGGCGACAATGTCACCTCGCTCAGCGGCATAGCGGTACCACACGGCAGCGAGGTAGTCGTCTTTTACAACGCCTTGACCCGCGCTGTACATAGCGCCCAAATTGTTTTGTGCTCTGGCATCGCCGTCGTTGGCCAATGGCTTCCATTGGGCGAAAGCTTCGTTGTAATCTTTCGCGTTGTAGGCGGTGGTACCTTCATCGTAGCCAGCAAAAGCAGTCGTGACGAAGCTGGCCATTGCGATCGCAGCCAAGCTAAAGAAAACAGGTTTCATAGCGGGATAGAAAATCATGCGTATTGATAAGCGTAATGCGGTTTTCAAGAAATCATTAAATAGGCAAAGCGACTAGGTCGTGCCCGTTGGTTCCGACGATACGGGCCTTGGTGAACTCACCAACTTTCATGGTTTTACTGATTTTTTCGGGCGGTAAGAGTTGCACCACACCATCAATCTCTGGCGCATCCGCATACGAGCGACCTATTCCACCGCGCCGACCCAAGCCGGGCGCAGAATCTATCAGCACCTGCATGGTTGCACCAATACGGCGGCGCAACTTAGCTGCAGACACTTCTTCTGCCACCGCCATGAAGCGGGCACGGCGTTCTTCGCGAAGCTCGACAGGCAGCATTCCTGGAATATCGTTGGCTGTTGCCCCTTCAACGGCGCTGTAGGCAAAACAGCCTGCACGGTCAATTTGAGCTTCACGCAAAAATGCCAACAGGTCATCAAACTCAGCTTCGGTTTCGCCGGGAAACCCAGCAATAAAGGTACTGCGGATAACAATTTCAGGGCAAGCTTCGCGCCAACGTGCGAGACGCTCTAGGTTTTTTTCACCGCTCGCGGGCCGCTTCATACGGCGCAGAACATCAGGGTGGCTGTGCTGAAAGGGCACATCCAGATAAGGTAGAACCGAACCTGTGGCCATCAAAGGAATAATTTCGTCCACACTGGGGTAGGGGTAAACATAGTGCAAGCGCACCCAAGCACCATAAGGTTCCGCTATTTCACCCAAAGTTTTGACCAGCTCCAGCATGCGAGTTTTGACCGGCTTTCCGTCCCAAAATCCCGTACGGTATTTCACATCTACACCGTAAGCTGAGGTGTCTTGACTAATGACTAAAAGCTCTTTGACGCCGCCTTCAAACAGCGCCCTCGCCTCACCCAGCACATCACCAATCGGCCGTGATACTAAATCACCACGCATGGACGGGATGATGCAAAACGTGCAGCGGTGATTGCAGCCTTCGCTGATTTTCAGGTAGGCGTAATGCTTGGGGGTCAGCTTGATGCCAGCAATTCCAAAGGAGTTGGGCACCAAATCCACAAACGGGTCATGGGGCTTTGGCAGGTGCAAATGAACAGCGTCCATCACCTCTTGAGTGGCATGGGGGCCAGTGACAGCCAAAACGCTGGGGTGCATTTTTTTGACGAGATTGTCACTGCCACTGGCTGTGGTCTTAGCGCCTAGACAACCAGTGACGATGACTTTGCCGTTTTCGGCCAAAGCTTCACCGATAGTGTCCAAGCTTTCGCGTACGGCATCATCGATAAAACCACAGGTGTTGACGATCACCAGATCGGCACCTTGCAAGGATTTGGAGGTTTGGTAGCCCTCCGCACTCAGTCGAGTCAAGATCAACTCGGAATCGGTCAGTGCTTTGGGGCAACCGAGACTGATAAATCCGACTTTGGGTGCGGGTTTGGTTGGCAATGGGGGGGACAGTGTTTCAGCTTCGCTCATACCGGTATTGTCGCCGGTCTGGCACTTGGCCTGTCAACTTCAATCAATGCCGCTGAATATGCTCAATATTCTCTCAAAGTTTAGGTACAAAAGCCCCCAGCACCTGCTCTGCCTGCTTCTTCATTTGCTCTTGCATCTGGGTAATCATATTTTGCGACTGCTCGACATAGTTGCCCATTACTCCTTGCATCGCTGGTGGTGGAAAACTCATGAACTGCGCCCACGATTCAGGTGTAAGGCCATTTTTATGCTCAGTCAGCTTAACCTGCATATCCATGAATGCCTGCACATTGCGCTCCAAGTGACTACCCAAAAAGCTCTGCATTGCATTCCCGTAAAAACGGATGATGTTGCATAGTGCTGCCTCGGTGAACATAGGCGCGCCACCAGACTCTTCTTCCAAGATGATCTGCAACAAAATAGTACGGGTTAAATCCTCATGGGTTTTGACGTCGCGCACCACAAATGGCGTACTGGACATGACCAACTGCTTGACTTCGGTGACGGTGATGTAGCTCGACGTTTCGGTGTCGTACAAACGCCGATTAGGATATTTTTTAATCACCCGCAAGGCTGGGCTTGGGGTACTGACAGGTTTAGCGGGCAAGAAACAACTCCATGAAACGGGCCGATGCATGTGCAAAGTAGATCGCTCAACACGACCCGTGGCCCACACTGTATACGGTGCTGCTGATTTTAAGGATTGAACAGTTTTGGCGTTCCGAGGTTTACCCTGAGACTCGCCAGCGGTTACAGGCTGATTCAGCATCGGGTAATTCCATTCCAAGCTGAGGTGGTTTCATGCGCAATATACTGGTATACCGAATGTCAAACCTCTCTCAACACCCCATGCACTCATGGCTTTGAACGCGGCCCATCTCTTGGTAAGCACAAGCGCCGCCCACGGGGGTTTTTGGCGCTGCGCAGCCTGTGCAGCGGTATGCAGCGCGCCAGCGATAACGCCAGAAATACCGCAAGCAGGGCAAGACACTCTGGTTTGCCCACGCTGTGATGCCACCGTTGTACCGCGCATCCCACACACCATTGCGTACAGCTGGGCCTATTTACTCGCAGCGGCAGCCTTGTACATTCCAGCAAACCTGCTGCCAGTGACCCGCACCAGCTCTTTTTTAGATACGCAAGATGACACCCTGATCAGCGGCATCATTTACCTGTGGGTTGAGGGATCTTGGGTGTTGGCACTGCTGGTATTTGTGGCCAGCATCGTGGTACCCCTGTCTAAGTTGGTCGTACTGTCTTATTTGTTAGTTTCAGTACAGCGCCGTTCTACCCACAAACCAATGCGGCGCTTGGCACTGTACCGTGTTCTAGCTGCGGTGGGGCGCTGGTCGATGCTAGACGTGTACGTCATCACCTTTTTGGCCGCCTTAGTGCAAATACGATCGCTCGCGCTTATTACACCAGGGCCAGGTGCTATGGCTTTCGGAGCAGTGGTTGTACTGACCATGCTCGCCACGCACAGCTTCGATCCACGTTTAATTTGGGATGCAGTAGATACGCCAACGGCGGCTTCGGCTTCGAACTTCTCCTCTCTGACCTCTTCTCCCGAACCAAAGCGCACACCGTGACTACCACTGATTTCTCTGCCATTCCGCCCACCATTCCGCCCACCATTCCACCTACAAACACGCCTGTACCGCCAACCGTACACGTGAAAAAGCGTGCTCCATTTTCCTTCTGGCTGGTCTGGTTAGTGCCTGTGATAGCGGTCACGATTGGCCTTTGGCTAGGCCTCAAATCCGTGCTTGACAGGGGGCCCAGCATCTCCATCAGCTTTCGCAGCGCTGAGGGCTTGGAGGCGGGTAAAACCAAAATCAAATACAAAGATGTGGACATTGGGCTCGTCAAAACTATTCGCCTCACGTCCGACCATACCCGGGTTGAAGTCAACGCCGAGATGAATAAATCTGATGGCGTAGACGCGGTGCTGGCCGCAGATACTCGCTTTTGGGTGGTACGACCTCATGTCAGCGCAGGTGGCGTGACTGGTTTGGGCACCTTACTGTCAGGCGCTTACATCGGCCTGGATATCGGTCATGCCGAAGAAACACAACGCAGCTTCAAAGGTCTGGAGGTGCCACCTATCGTCACCGCCGACCTGCCTGGCCGCAGCTTCAAGTTAAAGGCGCAAAACCTAGGTTCGCTGGGCGTTGGTTCGCCGGTGTACTTCAGACGGGTGCAAGTCGGCCAGGTCGTCGCGTTTGACCTGGACGCTAATGGTAAACAGGTATTTTTCACTATCTTTGTCAACGCGCCGTACGACCGATTCGTCAACACCCACAGCCGGTTTTGGCATGCCAGTGGGTTTGATGTCACCCTGAGCGCTGACGGTGTGCGGGTGTTGACGGAGTCCCTCATTAGTGTGGTGTCGGGGGGTATATCGTTTCAAGACTTGCTGAACCCAGGCGACGCGCCCCTGCCCCAAGCGGCGAGCAACGCCGAGTTTTCGCTCTATGACGACCGCACGCAAGCACTCAAACAACTCGATCTGTACGGCTTTGACTACCAGTTGCTATTCCAAAGCTCCGTTCGCGGCTTAAGCGTGGGCGCACCAGTGGATTTCAGAGGTTTACCGATCGGCGAAGTAACCTCAATCAATGTAGAAACTGTGCCTAGCGCCAAAAATCCGGCGCCTCAAATCGCGGTGGCTATTCGCGTATACCCCAGTCGGTTGCCGATTTTGAAAGGCATTCAGTCGGGGGACGAGTCGGTCCAAGGCCAGCGCGCTGCACTGTCGCCCATGATCGCCAAGGGCTTTCGCGCCCAACTTCGCGCCGGTAATTTACTTACCGGACAGCTTTATGTTGCACTGGATTTTTTCCCTAAAACACCTGCCGCCCAGATGGATTGGAGCCGCAAGCCTGCGGTATTCCCCACCGTACCTGGCAGCTTTGATGGTCTGCAAGACTCACTGGTCAGCATCGCCGAAAAACTGGATCGTCTGCCACTTGATGCGCTTGTGAAAGACCTGAGCAGCACCCTTAAAAGCGTCAATCAAACCGTGCTGCACGCCGATGCGGTCGTGCAGCAAGTGGGCAGCGAAGTGACACCCGAAGCACGTAAGGTATTGGAAGACGCCCGTAAATCCCTCGCCGCCCTCACCCGCACACTGGACACGGTGGAACAAAGCGTAGGCCCTGAAGCTACTCTGCCCACCCAAGCCGCGAACACCTTGGCCGAATTGGGCAAAGCAGCCAAATCACTGCGCACCATGGCTGATTACCTAGAACGCCACCCAGAAACCTTGCTGCGCGGCAAGCCTGAGGACCTCAAATGATGCGCCCACCTGTTACTTACTCAAACCTGTTGAAGCGGCAATGGTTAGCAAGCGCCTGCGTACTGAGCCTTGCTGCCTGCGCCACCTCGCCAGGTGAGCACTTTCACACGCTTCAACCCCTGAGTCCACCAACATTAACGCCAGCCACAGCGGTATCAGCTGAGTTCACCGTTGCAATCAGTCCGGCCAGCCTATCCGCCGGTCTGGATCGCCCAAACTGGGTCATTCGCAGTAGCGCCACTGAGGTGCAAATTTTGGAGCAACACCGCTGGGTACAGCCCTTGTCCAGTGAAGTCCCCGAAGCGATTGCCGCCCAACTCAACCAGCAGCGCAAGCTCACCGGACTGGCTTATGCCGAGACAAGCAGCGCAACGCGCGCTTACCCACGCAGGCCTACGGTACGGGTTCAATTGGAGATACTGCGCTTCGATTCCTGGCTAACCCCAACACCCAGGATTGACGATCAATTGCAGTGGACCGTCAGCTGCACTGGTCGGCTGATTGATCGTCAGGAGCGACTTCAGCGCACAGGTTTATTCACCACTGCTGGATCAACGCTGCAACCCACTGCAGCCAAGACACAGGAAGAATTGCCTTCGACGCCTTACGAAAAATTGGCCTCCGCCCATGCTGCAGCTCTAGGTCTTGTCACTCTCGAAATTGCTACTGCCGTGCAAACCTTAAACGCGCAATGTCCCAAGACGCCTTAATTCATCCCGAGTTGGTCGCCTGTGAACAATGCGACTGGCTCCACACCCGTGTCGACTTGCCGGTGGGTCACCAGGCCTTTTGCCAGCGCTGCGACGCACTGCTGGGTAAAGCACAGCCTGAGTCGTTCGATTTCACGCTGGCGCTGGCATTGAGCGGTTTGATCATGCTGCTGATTGCGCACGTGAATCCAGTATTTGGTATCGACATACAAGGCCACATGCAATCTTCAAGTTTGTGGGCTGCCGCTGCCACGCTTTATCACGAAGACGCATGGCTGCTGAGCTTCCTGGTCGTGATGACTACCCTGGTACTCCCCGCTACCGAGCTGCTGGCCATTTGCTATGTGCTGCTGCCTTTGCGTGAAAGCCGTAGGCCTCCAGGCTTTGCACACGTGCTGCGCCTGATGCAAGCCGTCAGACCCTGGGTAATGATGGAGGTATTCATGCTGGGCGTATTGGTGGCCCTGGTCAAACTTGCTGGCCTTGCAGAAATTTTGCCAGGAGTAGGCTTGTGGTCATTTGCTGCAGTGATGCTGCTGCTGGCGTGCGTCACGGCAAGTTTGGATCACCACAGTCTTTGGCAAGCGGTAGAGGCGATTGAACTCGAACCAACTTGAAAAATACACATTAATCGCAAAGTTGCACCTCTCGTTTTCACTCACACTCAGCGTCGATCGACCCGTGCGCTGGTACGGATCCATTACTCGCCACTTCAGTGGTTGGCAGCTACGCATCGGATGGCTCCTTTCAGTACAACGGTGCCTCCTTCGGCATCCGTATGAAAAATGGCACTAGCGGTACTCGAAGTGGCAACGACGGTGCCTTCGATGACATCAAAGTGCTGGATGCGACACCGCAGCTCGACAAGTCGTTCTCGCCAGTCAACCAAGTGGTAGGGCAGGCATCCACCCTGACCTTGACAATCACCAACACCACCGACCTGGCGTCGAAGAATGGCTGGTCGTTCACCGACACCTTGCCGGCTGGGCTTGTAATGACCACGCCAGCTGTAACTACCACCACATGTCCGGCGGGCATTGTTGTCACCGCGGCGGATGGCGGTAACACGGTTGCCGTTACTGGGGGGAGTCTCACCGCCGGGGCCGGGACGGCGAGTTGTAATGTGACGGTGGCGGTCACGTCGAACTCAAGCGGCACTTACACCAACAACGCGTCGAATATCACGTCGTCCGTGGGCCTTAACCCGCCTGGCAGCGCATCGGTGACGTTCGGAAATCCGAGTGCGGACATGAGCACCACGCTCAGCCTGCCTCTGGGTGCGGCAGTGGGGAGCACAGTGAACGGCAGCTTCACCTGTAGCAATCGCGGACCCAATAGCGCCTCAGCGGCGACTTGCAGCATTACCGGCTTGCCCGCTGCCGCGACCATCAGCTGCACCCCATCGGTACCCACAGCAACCTCCCTGGTCGCCGGCGGCTCGGTGGTCTGCAACGCGAGTTTCATCATGCCCACCACGGTGACGGCCACGGCAACGGGGGGCAGTGCCACGCCTGACCCAGACCTAAGAAACAACAGCGCAGCCGCAATAGTTGGTAGTACTCCAGCCGCGATTGCTGCGGCCGCAGCGGCAGCAGCAATCGCGGCGAACGCGGTGCCGATGAATGAACCGTGGATGATTGTGTCGCTGATCTTGTTGTTGGCTGGGGTTGTGGGCACCCGGCAGGCTGTACGCAGAAAGCGTTAAGAGTGCCTAGAGGTAACAAGGGCAATTTTTGCCCTTAAATCTATGAAGCACTTAAGGTTCGTGCTTTTAGATGGCGCGGATTTTTTTAAAACCCAGTGACAAGGCGATCATTCCACGATGAGTGCCACCAGCGCGACCATAACTGGACACCAAATGGATTGATGGAGCCGACCAGGGCCTAGAGCGAGCGAAGCTGGAAGCTGCTCTAAGAAACGAAAAAGCCACCCAAATAAAGGTGGCTTAGTGAGAAAATGGAACTAAAAAATTTCGCCAGAAGTTTCCCGAGTTTTGAAGACTGGTTTTCTTCAAAAGGAAACTTTGGTAGGCGCGATTGGACTCGAACCAACGACCCCCACCATGTCAAGGTGGTGCTCTAACCAGCTGAGCTACGCGCCTAAGTATCTAAGCCTCAAATTATAGCATTACTTCTACAGCCAATTCAAAAGCTGCAACGTGATGCAACAAAAATCAGTATCACCGCCGCCGTGCCCCACGTACACCGGACACCTCTCCCACCAAACCCAGCACACGGCTCAAGCGTGCTGAATCTGCAACTTCCACGGTGAATGTCATCCACGCCGTGTGCTTGACGGACTGTGTCTGCACCCCTATCACGTTCATTTTTTCTTTGGCAAACACTTCTGAGATATCACGCAGCAGGCCCTGACGGTCAGCGGCTTCTACTGCCACATCCACCGGATAAACCTGGGAGGCTGTTCCGGTTACGCCAGACTTGGGTTGTCCCCATGCCACTTCGATCACACGCTCGCCATTGCGGGCGATAAGCTCACGCAGATTGCTGCAATCTGCACGGTGAATACTGACACCCTTGCCTCGTGTGACGAAACCTTCAATACGATCGGGCGGCACCGGTTTGCAGCATTTGGCGAGTTGCGTCAGTAGCGAATCAACACCAACAACCAGCACGCCACCTTTGGCATTGCTGTCAGGTGGGCGGGGCTTTTTCAGCAGCAGGTAGTCGTCTTGCGTCAACACCGGCTCTGGTGGACGCAGTACGTTTTCAATACTGCGCAGTGACAACTCGTCTTTGCCCACCACCTCGAATAATGCATCTGCTGACTTAAAGCCCAGTTGATCGGCTAAATCCTCCAGCCGAAGCGCAGTTTTACCTTCGCGTTGCAGCAGTTTTTCAACCGCTTCGCGGCCTCGGGCTATCGTCTCATGGGCAATTTGGGCATTGAACCAAGCCCGCACTTTGGCTTTGGCGCGGTGGCTGGCCATGTAGCCCAGCTCGGGGTTCAGCCAGTCCCGTGATGGCCCTACGTGGGTCCCGCTGTCTTTCACAGCCATGATCTCTACGCTCTGGCCGTTTTTAAGGGGCGTGTTGAGCGGCACCAATACGCCGTCCACCCTCGCTCCCCGACAGCGGTGGCCCAGGCTGGTGTGGACGGTGTAGGCAAAATCTACAGCCGTGGCCCCTTGCGGCAGCTCAATGACCGCCGCCTCAGGCGTCAGCACATAGATACGGTCTTCAAACAGACCTTGGAGGCCTTGGGCTTGGGTGGTTTCGGTGAGATCGCGCTCCCAGGCCAGCAACTGGCGCAGCACGGCAATTTTGTTATCGTAATCACCAGTGGCCGACACACCCGCGTAGCCTTTTGTGCCTGCCTCTTTGTAAGCCCAGTGCGCAGCCACGCCGTGCTCGGCATGGTCGTGCATGGCTTGGGTACGAATTTGAACCTCTAAGGCTCGGCCCTCAGCATCACGAACCACGGTATGCAGGGACTGGTAGCCGTTGGACTTAGGTTTAGCAATGTAATCGTCAAACTCATGCTCAACTGGCACAAACACTGAGTGAACGTAGGCCAGAACGTTATAACAATCGACCGATTCGGGCACTACTACACGCAACGCCTGCACATCAAACACTTCTTCAAACGCCAGCGACTTTTGCCGCATTTTTTTGACAATACTGAAAATATGTTTAGGCCGTCCTTGCACCGTAGCCCGGATGCCTAATGCGGCCAACGCCGCTTCCAGTCCAGAGCGTAGACTTTCCACAGCAGCCTCACGCTCACCACGCTTGGCATCGAGCTTGCGTGCCACATCGCGGTAGGTTTGAGGCTCCAAGAAGCGGAACGACAGGTCTTCCATCTCCCACTTAATTTGCCAAATACCTAAACGATTGGCCAGCGCAGCGAACACCTCGAGCGATTCTTTTGCCAAACTGGGTGGCACTGGTAGCTTGGTCGCAGCGAAGTGACGCAATGTTTGCAGCCGCGATGCCAAATGCAGCAAGATGACGCGCAAATCCTTGGAAAACGCCAGCAGCATCTTGCGCACGCTCTCAGTCTGCGAGGCTGTGGAGTCCGAACCCAATGCTGAAGAGGCGCCTGCTTGATGGGCCTGCTGCTGCACGCGGACCAGTTGCGTGGTGGCAAGGGCCAAATCGGTCAAGCTATCGCCAAAAGCTTTAGAAATGACATCGCGCGGCCGGTTCAGATGCTCGCAGGCATAAACCAAATAGGCGGCAGCCTGCAAAGTAGGTGCGCCGCCTATGGCCGCCACGATAGCCGCTACAGCATCGGCGTGCGACAGCACGTTCTCACCCGTGTCCAAAAGCTCACCCGCCAGCAGCGGCGCGGCAAAGCTGCGGGCGTGGTGCAGCGTATGCAAGCCTTCGCGAGCAATGTCTGGCGTGGCAGCGACGTCAGTCATCGGTCAATCGTTGTTCATTCATCCGTATTAGTCAAGCAGATCAAGCCAACAACCACTGCGACACCGCGCTGGTTTGGTCGGTGGCGATCAGCGTCGGTGCATGGCCAACACCCTCGAATTCCACCAAGGTTGCTTTGGGCCCACGTTGCGTCATCGCTAACGCCGTGGCGGGCGAAAGCAAATCAGACACTTTGCCCCTTGTCAGCAATACCTGCGCGGTAATTTGGTCGTACAGTTGCCACAGCATTGCCTCGCCAGCTTGGGCTGATTCTTCGGTGAGGGACTTGAATGGCAGGGCGATGGCCGGGTCGTAATGCAGCGTTACGGTGTGGTCGGCATCCCTGGCAATGGATTTCACCATATGGCGACTGAGTTCCAGCCACTGTGTCGGGGTATGGGGCCCAAAGCTGCTGGAGATGGCCCACATTGCGTCCGCTGCATCCTGCACTGTGGCAAAGCGCCCGGTGTTGCCCAAATAAGTGCCTATGCGCTGCAACGCTTGCCACTGGATCACTGGCCCCACATCATTAAGCACCAATCGACGCACTGGCACGGGCAATGGCAAACCGGGTTGCCCTGCAATCACAATACCAATCAAACCGCCCATACTGGTACCTACCCAGTCCAGTGTGGCGATGGGCGCTTGGCTGTGCAGCTGGGCAATCAAAGTCAGCATGTCAGCGGCATAACTGGGCACTTGGTAGCCGGACGGGTCGGGCAGCCAATCGCTTTTACCGCGCCCCACTACATCAGGGCAGATCACTCGCACATCACCACCGGACGTGCCACCTGCAGCATCACACAGCACTTGAGCAAGCACATCGAAGTCCCGACCTTGGCGCGACAGGCCATGAACGCAAACAATGACATGCGCGCTGTCCGCCTTGCCCCATTGCCAGTAGGCCATTTTGTGTGTGGCGGATGAGACCTCACTGGGAACCTGCCCTGGAAGGGGGTCAGCACAAGCAACAAAGTGGAGCGTAGGTTCAGACATAGTGAATGCAAGCGATTGAAATTGAAACCAAAGGTCAAATACCAAAGCATTCTAGGCTGGCCTCACTTCAGCTGAACTGTTCCGCTTACCGTCACAACCACCGATGCCTTGCCCGCTTCCACTGGCACGGCATCGTCCGCAGCCATGGATTTCGCCGCCATCGCCATCATGCGTGGACGGGGTGTGAAACCTTGATCGTTGGCGTTCACAGACACCTCGCGCAGCGTGTAACCACTGAAGCCAAAGCTCTTGGCGATCTCATTCGCCTTGATTTTGAACCGCTCAATAGCGGTGGCTTGCACATCAGCCTCAGCCTTTTGGCGCTGCTCGCGACTAAGCGAGAAACTGACGCTGCCCATCGTCAACGTTTGTATCTTGCCCGCTGTGCTGCTGATACGCGCAAAGTCTTTTCCCTCCAACACCAACTCCGCCGTACCCACCCAGCCGTTCAACTTGCCCTCCTTGCCATAGCGCGGATAAAGGCTGAAGTTCCCCGTGCGCACGTCCATCTGGCCGGGCAAGGCGGATTTTTTTGCCTCCATCAAGGCCGTGTCCAGGGCCGTTTTGAGCTGAGTTTGTACGGTACCGGCATCCGCACCGTCTTTGCTGGTGTTTAGGCTGATGCTGAGGGTGTCTTGTTGTACCTCAACAGCAGCACTGGAGGACAACTGCACCCCATTTAATTGCGGTGGATTATTTTGGGCGAATACGCCGCTTGCGCTTGCCAACAGGGCAATAGCAGCTATGGTTTTTGTTGTTTTTGTAGATTTCATGGGCTATAAATTGTTTACTAATAGATTTAAAAATTAACTGTGCAGTGCCTTTTGTCGCGGTTCAGGCTCTCAGAAATTTGACCGTCTCAAACTGTCCGCGAACTACCAGTTCAGGCTTCACGCCCCACCAGTCTTGCGCGACAGTGGCGTAAAGCTGGCGAAAATCAGTGGTGTAGTACAGGTTTTGCGCACTGTCCAGCCGGTTGAAATCAGGCTCCTGGCCGTACAAGCCTCCACGCACCGCTCCTCCGGCTACAAAATGCGGTGCGCTGGTACCGTGGTCTGTGCCGTTTGAGTTATTTTGCCGCGCCCTACGACCAAACTCACTGAAAGTCATCACCACAGTGCGATCCCAGGCATTCAACTCGGTCAGCGAGCCTTTTAGAGCGGCTATGCCTTCGCCTAGCTGGCGCATCAGGTTGGCGTGGGTACCCAGCTGGTTTTGGTGGGTGTCAAAACTGCCCAGGCTGAGCGTAATGACGGGCACACCGCCCTGCCCTGTGCCTACGCTGGCTCGCTGGCTCGCGACGACTTGTGCGGCGGCGCGAATGCTGTTGCCAAAAGCACCTTGCGGAAATGGCGTCACAAAATTAAATTTCTCACCACGCAAACCTGCTGCGGCTTGGCTGATATTGTTTTCAACTTGGAGCATATGGCGCAACGCAGCGTTGCCCGTGGTGGGCATGGCGCTGGCGAAACGGGCCTGGTTAACGAAGGCTTCTGGGTTGTTTAGCGACACGGCGCGTGCACCGGCCAGTGGGCCGAAATCGTTCATACCAATCAGCACGCCCTCGGCTGTGAACGGGGTTGTCCCGTATCCAGCCTTCATCGCCCGGGCAACCCAGCCGTCGTCCAAGGTTTCATTCGATTTAGAAGCACTTTCCCAAATCTCGATAGACCGGAAATGCGACAGATTTGGCTGCGGATAGCCCACGCCTTGCATCACAGCAAGCTCGTTCTTCTCCCACAACGGCACCAACGCTTTTAGCTCGGGGTGCAAGCCGACGCGGCTGTCGATTTTGAGTACATCTTCAGACTTGATGGCGAGACTGGTGCGCATCGCCGCGTACTGCGGATTGGCATACGGCACGACTGTGTTCAGGCCGTCATTGCCACCTTTAAGCTCGATAAGCACCAGGATACGGTCAGCGGCGCTGGCAGCGCGTTGGGTGACGCTTTGGGCCCAGCCCGGTGCGTGGGCGCACAGCAGCGCAACGCCAGTGGCCGCCCCCAGGAAACGGGCTGAGTGGGTTAACAACTGTCTGCGGTTCAGGTAAGCATTCATGTTTTTTCCTTGAGCCTTGGAGTATGTTTAAGGAATCTGTTTTACGAATATGTTGAAGCGTTGTTGCGTTTACTTGAGCTGATAAGCCGGGTCTAAAGTCAGCGTGCGCAAATAAGCCACTCCCACCGTACCAGCCGCTATCGAATGTGTAGCATGTACAGCAAGTAAGGTGTGCTCCAGCTGTGCTTTCAACTCATCGGACGGTTCGCGATCGGCATGGCCACCGTAGGTCTCTAGCCAGCGTTCTGGGTCAAAAGTAATACGCGCCATGGCTTCGGCTACGCGCAGCACGCCATCACGGCCTAACAGGTTCAGCATTTGCTGGTTGCCACCTCGGCCCTGGGTACCTCCGGCAAACTCGGCTTTCATGGCTTGCTTTGGTGAGTTCGTAGCGGCCATGCTTGCGCTCTGGGGTGCTTCCATCGTCATCCCGGATGCGGGCATAGCCAACGGCGCGGTTTTGGACTCGTCTTTCAACTCCACGGCACGAAACAGCTGCTCTGTGAAGCGCTTGCGCTCCAGCAAACTGGTCGCGTTAATCCAATCGGTGTAGCCAGGCCAGCCTTTCACGTTGGGCGGCACCAACAAGTTTTGGCCAAGTTGGGCGGATTTGAGGGCCAGCGGCGTTACATCGGTTGCAGTGAAGCCAAACTGCCGCACCGTACCCACGATTAAATCCACCGGGGACTTGATGAGGCTACCCCGGTTGTCTTCCGCCCAAAAAGTGTCGCAAAGCAGCAGCGACCGTAAAGCAGCACTGATGTCATATCCGCTGCGACGAAAATCATCGCTTGCACGCACCCAATCAGCATGCTCCACGACGGATTCAGTAGCAGAAGACAGAGTGGGGGAAACAAACTCTCGCCACAGTTTGCCAACAACAAAACGGGAGGCCGCCGGTTGGGTCAGCATCACGTCCAGCGCTTGGTCGCCGTCCAGATTACCTGTAACACCCAGCAGGGTCTTACTGCCGTTGTCGTGAAATACTGGACGGAATTTAAAACTGAAGTCATCGCGCTCCACACTCCAGCCAGTGAAGGCGCGAGCAGCTTCCTTGATATCTTGCTCGGTGTAGCCTCCTAGGCCCGCCGCGGTTTGGCTGGACTCACCCAGTACAAAAAGCTCCATAACCTCACGGGCGAAATTCTCATTTGGAGCCTCTTTGCGGCTATTGGCGCCATCCAGATAAATCAACATTGCGGGGTTTTTGGCCACGGCGTGCAATAGCGCACTGAAGTTCCCCAGCGCGTTGGCGCGCAGCACCTGCTGCTGCTGCCACATAGCTTGAGAGCGGATCACTTTTTGTTGGGACGTTGCGAAGTGGTTGTGCCAAAACAGCACCATCCGCTCGGCCAGCGGCGTGCGGGTCTCCACCATCTCGCGCAGCCACCAGGATTTAAGCTCCAAGCCTTCACGCAACTGTTGCTGGCGTGCGGCTTGCTGCTCTTCGCGGGATTTGAGGTAGGCCTGCGGTATAGGTGGAGGCGCGTTGACGAACTGCGGCAGGGGGTTCAGCGTACGTGCAGATTTGGCCTCAGCCAGCAGCGTGTTTACGGCAAAATCTGCGGACTTCCCCACCCAGCGGTCTACCTCAGCTTGAGTGGGTGCAAAACCAGTACGCACCAGCAGATGCCGTGCGTCGGAGCGAGTCAATGCCGTATTTTTCATTGTTGTTGTCCAGAGCGTTTGGATTTAACGGTTCATTGTGAGAACGTGACGACTGCAGCACATGTAAATTCAATGTAAAACTATGAATTCAACTGAACTTAAACTTGTACTTGATATTTCAATTGAAACATTTGTAACGCTCACAACATTAGTCGGTGGAGTCGCAGACAATAGCGTCTCTTAGCAGGTTCTTTATGTCGATGACAAAAGCTCATTTTTAGCGTTAAAAGATGCATAACAAATGTTAAACACCGCCATCCACCGCGACAAAATCATGATCGTCGATGATGATCCTCGTTTGCGCGAACTGTTGCAGAGCTACCTAAATCAGCAAGGTTTTGACGTGGTCGGGGCAAACTGTGGCGCCGATTTGTCTCGCCTGTGGCCCACCGAGGCGCCCGACCTGCTGGTACTTGATGTGATGATGCCAGGTGAAAGCGGGCTAGAGATTTGCCGCCGTTTGCGCTCTAGTATGGTCACCACGCCCATCATCATGCTGACCGCCAAAAGCGAAGAACTTGACCGCATTGAGGGCCTGGAAGTGGGGGCAGATGACTATTTGGCTAAACCATTCAATCCTCGGGAGTTGCTGGCCCGCATCAATGCTGTGTTGCGACGCCGTCCCAGCCTGGAAGCGCCTGGGGCTCCAGCCAACAACCGTGAACTGGTGATATTCGGCTCATTCAGCTTTGATTTAGCCGCGCGCAAGCTACAACGCAATGGTGAAGAGTTACCCCTGACAACAGGTGAATACGCCATGCTCAAAACACTGGTTAGACACCCGCGCCAAACGCTAACCCGTGAAAAACTCGCCCTACTGACCCGTGGCCGCGACATCAAACCCACCGACCGTAGCTTGGATGTGCAGATTTCACGCCTTCGTCGGTTGATAGAAGAAGACGCTACCTCCCCGCGCTACCTACAAACGGTGTGGGGTACAGGCTATGTCTTTGTACCCGATGGAAACGTCTAAGTCACAAGCGACCCCCCAACCGCCTTACTCACCATCGATAAATACGGGGCTGGAGTACGGCGTCTCAGCCATGACGGCGATGAGCGGCAGAAGTGATGCTACATCTGGTGTCAGCCTGTTTTGGCGTACCTTTTTTTTACTTGCCATACTGATCTTAGGTAGCGTTTTGGCGTGGTTAAAGACGCTGTCAGCACTGGAATTCGAACCTCGTGTCATGCAAACGGCACATCAAATTGTGTCGATGGTGAACATCACTCGCACAGCGCTGACACATACTGATAGATTTGGAGAAACTGAAGTGCTCAAGACGCTGGCCTTGGAAGAAGGCCTGCGCATCCAGCCGCGCTTGCTGACCGACGTGATAGACCCCCTAAGTTCTGATGCCTTGAGCTTACGTATCTTGCAAGAGTTGAAGACCCGTAACGGGATGAGCACCCAGATGTCACTGCGCGTGAATGGCCAATCAGGTATCTGGATCAGCTTCAACCTGAACGACAAGCCCTATTGGCTGAGAATTGATCTAGACCGTGTCAGCCCACCCAGCGGCAAAACTTGGCTGATCTGGTTAGCGCTGGCTGTGGTGCTGTCACTTGCCGGCGCCGCTATCTTGGCCAGATTGATTAACAAACCCATCAATCTTCTTTGGCAGGCCGCAGGTCGGGTGCGGGAAGGTGATTACCAGTCCAGCTACCTCGATGAAAAAGCCAGTACCAACGAAATTCGTGAAGTCAACATCGGCTTCAACCGCATGGCATCGCGCATAGCCAAAATTGACCAAGACCGCGCGGTGATGCTCGCTGGTATCTCACATGACCTGCGCACACCCTTGGCCAGACTGCGGTTAGAGTCCGAGATGTACGTGAGTGATGAAAATGCGCGAGCTCATATGAACAACGATATCGAGCAGCTCGATCGCACTATCGACAAGTTCCTAGAGTACGCCCGCCCTGTGCCCTGTAATTTTCAGCCTGTGCACTTGAACTCGGTGATTGAAGGCTGCTTGTACGCGCTCAGCAATCCGTCCGACATGAAGCTCACATTGGATCTGGCAGCGGATTTAGATGTTTTTGGTGATGCCATCGAACTAGCACGTGTCATCAACAACCTGCTAGAGAATGCTCGCCGCTATGGCAAAACCCCTAGCACTGGTATCGCAAAAGTTGAAATCACCGGCCGTATACGAGACCACTGGGTGGTGTTACGTGTACGTGACCGAGGCCTTGGTGTTTCAGCAGCCGTACTCCCATTGCTAACACAAGCATTTTTTCGAGGAGATACTGCCCGCACATCAGCCGTAGGGGCGGGGTTAGGTTTGTCCATCGTCGAAAAATCTATTCAACGCATGGGAGGCACAGTCAGCCTGAGTTGTCCTAGCAGCGGTGGACTGGCCGTGCTCATTCGTTTGAACAAGGTTAGTTCACAGGCGAAGAAATAACAATAAATGCCCTATTCACAAGACTAACTAGGGCTTACAGCTAGAAATACAGCTATAGAAAAAGAAGCACAACTGCTCGGGCTTCTATGCTCAAACCTTGACCTACAGGCCCCAGTTTTTCTGCCGTCTTGGCTTTGACATTAACCAGTGCGGGAGCCACCCCCAGCGCCAGTGCTATCCGTTCGCGCATCAACGGAATGTGAGCGGCGAGCTTTGGCGCTTGGGCCACCACAGTAGTGTCCACATTTCCCAGCTGAAAGCCCTTTTCCCGCACCCGGCGCATCGCCTCAGTCAACAGCACCAATGAATTGGCGCCAGCAAAGCGCACATCGGTATCGGGAAAATGCGTGCCAATATCGCCCAAACCCGCAGCACCTAGTACCGCATCGGTAATGGCGTGCAGCAGTACATCCGCGTCTGAGTGTCCCAGCAGGCCCATGCTGTGCGGGATCTCTACCCCACCGATGATGAGTTTTCGGCCTGGAACCAGGGCATGGACATCCCAACCTTCACCGATACGCAGGTTGAGTGGGTTAAAAGATACAGGCATTGCAGTAGTGTTGTCACTCAAAGGGCGCTCACAGGGTTATGGGTACAGGTACTGATCGATTTTTCAAACAAGCCTCTGCCAAGGCGAAATCTTCAGGGTAGGTCACTTTGAAGTTTTGCGCACTGCCCGGTACCAGCAGGGGCTGCAAACCCATAACTTCCATAGCACTTGCCTCATCTGTAACCTCATACCCTTGTCGCGCCGCGTGTAGTAAAGCGTCCCGCAAAGCGCCGATACGGAACATCTGTGGCGTTTGCGCCAACCATTTGTCGTGGCGATTGACAGTGGCCACAACCCGGCCTTGCACGGACTGCTTCAGGGTGTCCGGCAACTTGTGCGCCAGCAGCCCACCCACAGCATCATCCACGCAGGCATGTACCAGCGCATTAATTTGCAAAGTTGTAATAAGACAACGTGCGGCGTCATGTACCAGCACCCAATCTGCAGGCTTTGCACCGTAGGTGGTCAGCAAAGCATTTAAACCATTTAATACGGTTAAAGCCCTTGTTTCACCAGCATTAGCTGCTATCAAAAAAGAATTTTTTGACTTTGCCTGGGCAACTGTGCAGGCCAGCTCAGCACAGGCAATGGCATGGCCATCAGGAGAGATCACCACCAGCACAGCCCCCAAGTCGGGCACCGCAGCAAACGCCGTCAGTGTATGGGCTAGCAACGACTGTCCAGCAACGTCACGGTACTGCTTGGGCAAACCCGTTCCGGCGCGGCTGCCGACGCCACCGCAGGGAATCAGGGCGAACACAGGCACAGGCAGATCGTCACGTGACACGCATTTACTCGCTGCGCGTCAGTCGCAAGACTACAGTGCCTGCTTCGTCGGACATTTCCAGTTGGGTATCGGTCGCGCTGCGCACTATGCGAGCGCGGCGAACGCTCTCCAAGGCAGCCAGAAATTTAGTCTCTGTCGCCATGGCGGAGCTTTCGCACATTTTTTTGGTAGCCCCCAGAGGTCCCATGCGCAGGTTGTCCCCTGAAATCAAGGCATCCCCTCCAAAGCTGTTACAGCCAGCATTCCCCCCAATCTGGGTCAGGCTGATGAATTGAAGTCGGGGCGTGGTACGACCCGGCAAGGCGGGGTTAACCATTGCCTTGGCAATCCACTGACTGCCAACAAGGGTATCAAGCCCTGGCGAAGTGGTAGAAGCAGCAGAAGTGGTCGATTCGGAGGGAGAAACAGAGTGTGTTGCGGTCATGGAGGAAGCGCAGCCCATCAGAAGGCTCGCAATAACAATAAAAGGAAACGCACGGTAAAACGTACGAGAAGAGGCTAGCAAGGTGTACATGGCTTTGATGTGATCAAAGATTGAATAAGTGCATATTTTGCCTGTAGCCAGCAAATACCTGTGCAAGTGGGTAGCCTTACCCCCATAAACCCTAAAATCTCAGCTTACGCGCCCGCACCCCATGCCGTCCGGCTTGGGGTGCTTTGTTGTTTGCTGACGCCCCCTATTTTTAGCCATCCCGCATTGCCCGACTCTCACTCCAGGCTTATGGACCTCCCTAAACTCACCACCGGTAAACGCTTCACCTTGCCCAGACCTGCAGGGTCTGCCGATGCTCTGCTCCTGGCCCAACTCGCACAGCGTGAGAAGGCCGGCAAAAAACTCACGGCCATCATCACCTCGGATGCCACCGACGCATTGCGACTGATGGAGGAGATAGCCTTCTTTGCCCCAGACGTGCGCACAGCCCTGTTCCCAGACTGGGAAACCCTGCCTTACGACAGCTTTTCTCCCCACCAAGACCTTATCAGCGAACGCTTGGCGACCCTCTGGCGCATCAGCCAACGCGATAAGGAGACCGGTGTGGACGTGGTCATAGTCCCCGCCACCACCGCACTCTACCGCCTCGCCCCGCCCTCGTTCTTGGCGGGGTACACCTTCCACTTTAAAGTGAAGCAGCAGCTTGACGAGGTCAAACTCAAAGCGCAGTTGACGCTTGCTGGCTACAGCCACGTGACACAGGTCGTTAGCCCTGGTGAATACGCAGTGCGCGGCGGTTTGATTGACCTGTTCCCAATGGGGAGTCTGGTGCCCTACCGCGTGGATTTGTTCGATGACGAAATCGACAGTATCCGCACCTTCGACCCCGATAGCCAGCGCAGCCTTTACCCTGTGCCTGAAGTACGTTTGCTGCCTGGGCGCGAATTCCCCATGGACGACGAAGCCCGCGCCCACTTTAGGGGCCGGTGGCGTGAATTGATGGAAGGCGATCCGACCAAGAGCCGCATCTACAAAGACATCGGTGCAGGTGTCGCCACCGCTGGTATCGAATACTACCTGCCGCTGTTTTTTGAGCAAACTGCCACCGTCTTCGACTACCTCGGCGAGAACGCCACTGTGGTGCTGCACGGGGACTTGGAACCGGCGTTCCAACGTTTTTGGCAAGATACCAAAGACCGCTACCGACTCGTCAAAGACGACCCTGAGCGCCCTGCTCTGCCACCGGAATCGCTGTTTCTGAGCACCGAGCAGTTCTACACGCGGTGCAATGATTACGCGCAGTTGGCTATCAAACCTGCCAATGCTGCGGTCGATGAGATAACCCCTAGCGCTGACTTCCTCAGCATCCCGGCCCTTTCCGTCGTTCGTGGTGCCGAGGAACCCCTGGCCCGCCTGCAAAGCCACATCCGCAACACCCCACACCGCGTGCTGCTGCTGGCGGAGAGCGACGGGCGGCGTGAAAGCCTGCTCGATTTCTTGCGCGCCAGCAAGCTCAGCCCGCCGGCGTTTGACTCGTTAGCTGAATTCCAGAAAAGTGACGAGAAAGTCGGCATCGCCACCGCTGCGCTCACCGTGGGCTTCAGTTGGCTCAATGATGGATCATCAGGAGGCCTGGATTTCGTCACTGAAACCGAGTTATTCGCAGCAGGCCCCACTACCCGCCGCCGTAAAAAGCAAGAGCAGGTCAGCGACGTTAACGCTCTCATCAAGGATTTGGCAGAGCTGAACATCGGCGACCCGGTTGTTCACAGTGCGCACGGCATTGGCCGCTATAGAGGCTTGGTCAACCTCGATCTCGGCATGGGCCAGAACATTGACGGTAGTCCGCAAGAACAAGAATTCCTCCACCTTGAATACGCGGACAAAGCCACGCTGTATGTCCCCGTCAGTCAACTCCACCACATCAGCCGCTACACCGGCGTCAGCGCCGACGAAGCCCCGCTGCACCGCTTAGGCTCCGGCCAGTGGGAAAAAGCCAAGCGCAAAGCCGCAGAACAGGTGCGCGACAGCGCGGCTGAGTTGCTCAACATCTATGCCCGACGCGCCGCCCGCGTAGGCCACGCCTTCCGCTACAGCGCAAACGACTACGAAACCTTTGCCAACGATTTCGGCTTTGAGGAAACTCCAGACCAAAAAGCCGCCATCCACGCCGTTATTCAAGACATGATTTCGCCACGGCCTATGGATCGCCTTATTTGTGGCGACGTGGGTTTCGGGAAAACCGAGGTCGCCCTGCGAGCCGCCTTCATTGCCATCACAGGCGGCAAACAAGTCGCCTTTCTCGCCCCCACTACGCTGTTAGCAGAACAGCATTACCAAACATTGGTAGACCGTTTCGCCAAATGGCCCGTCAAAGTCGCCGAAGTCTCACGCTTCAGAAGTGGCAAAGAAATCACATCCGCTATAAAAGGTATAGCTGAAGGTAGCGTAGATATTGTGGTGGGTACCCATAAGCTCTTAAGCGAATCGACCAAGTTCAAAGACTTGGGACTGCTCATCATCGACGAGGAACACCGTTTCGGTGTGCGCCACAAAGAGCAGATGAAATCGCTGCGTGCAGAAGTGGACGTGCTGACGCTCACAGCTACGCCCATTCCTCGAACGCTGGGCATGGCGTTAGAAGGTTTGCGTGATTTAAGTGTGATAGCCACCGCCCCACAACGCCGCCTTGCTATCAAAACCTTTGTGCGTTCCGAGAGCAACGGCGTCATCCGTGAAGCCGTCTTGCGCGAACTCAAGCGCGGCGGGCAGGTTTACTTTCTGCACAACGAAGTTGAGACGATTGAAAACCGCCGCCAAAAGCTGGAAGAATTGCTGCCCGAAGCCCGCATCGCCATCGCCCACGGCCAAATGCCTGAGCGCCAGTTAGAAGCGGTGATGCGCGATTTTGTGGCCCAGCGCTACAACTTGCTGCTGTGCTCCACAATTATTGAAACGGGTATCGACGTACCCACCGCCAACACCATCGTGATGAGCCGCGCCGACAAGTTCGGCTTGGCGCAACTGCATCAACTCCGGGGCCGCGTAGGCCGCAGCCACCACCAAGCCTATGCGTATTTGATGGTGCCGGACATTGAAGGCCTGACCAAACACGCGCAGCAACGTCTCGATGCCATCCAGCAAATGGAAGAGCTTGGCAGCGGTTTTTACCTCGCCATGCACGATCTGGAAATTCGCGGTGCCGGTGAAGTTTTAGGAGAAAACCAGAGCGGCAACATGCTGGAAATCGGCTTCCAGCTTTACAACGAAATGCTGGGCGAAGCCGTGCGCAGCCTTAAAGCGGGCAAAGAACCCGATCTGCTTGCCCCTTTGAGCGTCACCACCGACATCAACCTGCACGCCCCTGCGCTCTTGCCTAACGACTACTGCGGCGATGTGCATTTACGCCTATCGTTCTACAAAAAACTGGCCACGGCCAAGACGCCCGACAAAATCGACGACCTGCTCGAAGAAATCGTAGACCGTTTTGGCAAACTCCCGCCCCAAGCGCAAACCCTGATCGACGTCCACCGTCTGCGCGTCATCGCCAAACCCTATGGCGTGGTGAAGGTCGATGCCGCCCCCGGCGTCACCACCATCACCTTCCGCCCGAACCCACCCGTGGAGACGCTGAAAATCATCCAGCTGATTCAAAAGAACAAGCACATTCGCCTCGCAGGCAACGAAAAACTGCGCATCGAGCGCGAAGTGCCCGACCCGAAAGACCGGGCACAACAAGTGCGCGATGTGCTGAAGAGCTTGGGGCAACCGAAGGTAGAGGACGTAGTGGCGTCAGGGGCTTGAGGGGAAGCTCGCATATCCTGCCGTTATCCTTACCTTATCTTGCCGTTTTCACCGCCACCTCACCGTTGCCCCATGACTAACTCAACCGAAACCTTCCCCGGCCTCGTTCTCCAAGGCTTCACCCCGCCTTTGCGTCTGCGGGACTTCAAACTCATCGCTTTCGACATGGACTCCACCCTCATCAACATCGAGTGCATTGATGAGATTGCCGATGCAGCGGGCCGCAAGGCAGAGGTGGCTGCTATCACTGAAGCCACCATGCGCGGCGAGATTACCGATTTCAAAGACAGCCTGAGGCGTCGCGTGGCACAGCTCAAAGGCGTGACGGTGGCGGATATGGAGCAGGTTTACACCCAACGCCTGCAACTCAACCCGGGCGCCGCCACACTGGTGGCAGCATGCAAGGCTGCGGGGTTAAAGGTGCTCCTGGTCAGCGGAGGATTCACGTTTTTTGCGGATCGAGTCAAAGACACGCTGGGTATTGATTTTGTGCGTGCCAATGTGCTGGAAGTGGAAAGCGGGCCTAACTGCGGTCAACTTACCGGCGGCTTGGTCACGCAGAGTTGGGGTGATATTTGCGACGGTGCCGAAAAACGCCGCACGTTGCTTGAAGTCGCATCCCTCTTGGGCATCTCGCCTGCACAAACCATCGCAGTGGGCGATGGTGCGAACGATTTGCCCATGATGGACGTAGCAGGCTTATCCGTGGCCTACCACGCAAAGCCCAAAGTGCGGGAACAAGCGATGGTGGCGATCAATGAGGGCGGGCTTGACCGCTTGCTGGACATTCTCAAGCCCTGACGTAAAAACAGGCCAAACGCTTGCGCAAATGGCCTGTTGCAGAGCTCAACGGAATGGCTCTGGGGTTGACGTTTAAACTGCGGCGTCGTCGATTTCACCCGTACGAATGCGCAACACGCGCTCCACCGTAGTGACAAAAATTTTGCCGTCGCCAATCTTTCCGGTGCGGGCAGCTTTAACAATGGCTTCCACGCAACGGTCAACTTCGTCGTCTTTCACTACCACTTCAACCTTCACTTTGGGCAAAAAGTCCACCACGTACTCAGCCCCTCGGTACAACTCAGTGTGGCCTTTTTGACGGCCAAAGCCTTTGACTTCAGTGACGGTAAGACCCGTGACACCACAATCGGCCAGGGCTTCACGTACCTCTTCGAGTTTGAAGGGCTTGAGGATTGCGGTGATTTGCTTCATTAACGGGGGTCTTTCAAAAGGTAAATCGTCATTACGTAAATCGTCATTACTTTAAATTGTTAAATTGAGACGCAATTTACGCCAAAAATTTACTGGTGACAGGATAGCGCCAATCCTTACCAAAACTACGGTGGGTTACACGAATACCTATAGGCGCTTGGCGGCGCTTGTATTCGTTGATTTTGAGCAGGCGCACGACCTTGTCAACATCCGCCTTGGCATGACCCGCAGCGATGATGTCTTCCACCCGAGCGTCATTTTCCATGTAAGCCTCGATGATGGCGTCGAGCACGGCGTAATCGGGCAAGCTGTCTTGGTCGGTCTGGTCAGGGCGCAACTCAGCACTGGGGGGCCGGGTGATGATGCGCTCAGGAATCGGGCTGACACCGGTGCCATTGGGATCGTTCGCGTTACGCCAGCGGCACAGACGGAATACGGTGGTTTTAGCCAAATCCTTGATGACTGCAAAGCCACCGGCCATGTCGCCGTAGAGTGTGCAGTAGCCCGTCGCCATTTCACTTTTATTGCCCGTCGTCACCACAATGCTGCCGAACTTGTTCGACAAGGCCATCAGCAGCGTGCCCCGGATGCGGGCCTGGATGTTTTCTTCAGTGGTGTCTTCAGCGCGACCTGCAAAATGCGGCGAGAGCGAGGCTTTGAAGGCTTCAAACTCAGGCAGGATGGAGATTTCATCGTACTGCACACCCATGCGTGCAGCCATGTCACGGGCATCAATCCAGGAAATATCTGCGGTGTAAGGTGACGGCATCATCACCGTGCGCACACGGTCCTTGCCAAGTGCATCCACTGCAATAGCCAGCACCAAGGCCGAATCTATGCCGCCCGAGAGGCCAAGCAGCACGCCTGGGAAGCCATTTTTACCCACGTAATCGCGTAAACCGAGCACCAGGGCGTCCCACAGTTCCGCGTCCAAGCTGCGTTCTGGAGCGATGGTTGCTATTAATTCAATAGCTATAGGTGCAAGTTTCGCCTGCACAATAAACAGGTTCTCCTTGAAACTGGGGGCACGACCCGTTAAAGCACCGTCGGCGTTGACACAAAACGAGCCGCCATCAAACACCACCTCGTCTTGCCCTCCCACCAAGTGTGCATAGACCAATGGCAGGCCCACGGCACGCGCACGTTCAGCCATGCGCTCGACTCGCTCGCCCCCCTTGCCCATGTGGAATGGAGAAGCGTTAATGACGGCCAGCAACTCAGCGCCAGCTTCTTTGGCGAGTTGGGCGGGTTCGTCGAACCAAGCGTCCTCACAGATCAGCAAGCCTACGCTGATGCGATCGGCCCCTTCGCCAGCTTGGAAGACGCACACGCCCTGCCCTGGGGTGAAGTAGCGCCGCTCGTCAAACACTTGGTAATTCGGCAGTTCGCGCTTGGCGTAGGTTTCCAGAATACGGCCTTCGCTGATAACGCTGGCTGCGTTATGGCGGCGCTGCACGCTGACGCTCTTGGTGCGGCTGTCGCCTCCGCTGGGGTGTCCCAATACAACAACCATGCCTTTGAGATCGGCCAGCGCGGTAGTCACAGTGTTGACTGCCTCCCCGCAGGCACTCACGAAGGAGGGGCGCAAATATAAATCCTCAGCCGCGTAGCCACACAGTGACAACTCAGGCGTGAGCAACAGGCGCGCACCGTCTGCGTAGGCAGTACGGGCAGCATCGATGATCTTTTGCGCATTGCCAGGCATGTCCCCGACGACGAAATTGAGCTGGGCAACGCAGAGTTTGAGAGTCATGGGAGAAGCTTTAAGGTGGTCTTACTGACGAGTCTAACCAACCCTGTAAACGCCACCGTCAGAAACTCAATGTTCAAACCTCCGCTGGCCGCCGTGCCAGCAACGCGCCGATCGTCGATTCATACCCCGCCGCCACGCGCAGCAAAGCGGCGTCGCCTTGCGCACCACCTATCAGCTGTAGCCCAGCGGGCCAGCGCCCGTTCGGGTGGAAGCCTGCGGGCAGGCTGATGGCGGGCAGGCCGGCGAAGGTGGCGTAAAGGGTCACTTCCATCCAGCGGTGGTAGGTGTCCATCACCCGGCCTGCTATGTTTTGGGGCCAACGTTGCTCCACCGGAAACGGCCAGACTTGTGCCGATGGCAAAGCCAGTACGTCGTAGCGCTTTAGCAGACCCAGCATGTGGGTGTGAAAGGCGGTGCGCACCTCGCTGGCTTTCATGAAATCCATGAATGTGAGCCCCATGGCTTCGTCGTGCTCCCATAGAGCTTCGGGTTTAAGGTGGGCACGGGCGTCGGGTAGATGCAGCAGTGCGGCAACTTTGGGGCCCACCAAGGCGCGACGCCATGCCAGCCACGCCGTCCACAGCGCAGCCGTATCGAAACCTAAATCGCAGGGTTCCACATGTGCGCCAGCGTCAGTGAAACGCTGCAAGGCTTGCTCACAGACGGGCAGCAAGCCCCCTTCCATGGCCAAATAGCCATTCAAATCGCCCAGCCAACCGACGCGCAGGCCTTTCAGGGCACGGGTGTCACCCGCCTCGGGCAAGAACTGCGAAGGCGCAGGCAAGGGATCGGCAATCGACAACGGCACCAGGGGATGGTGGCCAGACTGAATTGCCAACAGTTTGGCCAAATCCCGCACCGTACGCGCCAGCGGTCCCTCGGTACCTAATTGACTGACCCAAGTGTCGGCGGCAGGCCAAAACGGCACGCGGCCTTGACTAGGGCGCATTCCGAAAATATTGCCCCACCCGGCAGGGTTGCGCAACGAACCCATGAAGTCAGAGCCGTCCGCTACCGGCAACAGGCGGTGCGCCAATGCCACCGCCGCACCACCACTTGAGCCCCCCGCGCTGACGGTGGTGTCCCAGGCGTTAGGCGTGGTGCCAAACAGACCATTGAAGGTGTGCGAGCCCAGAGCCAACTCGGGTATGTTGGTTTTTCCGATAACGATGGCACCTGCAGCCTTCATGCGCGCGGTCACCACACTGTCTTGCGTAGCGATAGACGCCTTCAGCAGACTGGAGCCATAGGTCGTGGGAAAGCCGATGGCATGACCAGTGTCTTTAGTAGCCTGGGGAACACCATGCAGCCAGCCGCGTGACTCACCCCGGGCCAATTCAGCATCAAAAACATCAGATGTGCTTAACAGAACGTCATCAGACGCTATATTTACGATAGCATTAAACTTCGGATTAAGTCGATGGATACGTGTCACGTAGGTCTGCATCACCTCGCGGCAAGAGACGTGGCGAGCGTGGATGGCGCGGGACAGCGCATCGGCATCAAGATCGGTTAAATCGGACATGGGCAGACTTCGAGGAGGTTGACGGGCCAGAGAAGGTTCTGACGCTGCATCTATCTTAGCGACGATGGTTTGACAAATCGGTATTGCGCGGTGCTGGTGTTTTCCCGCAGTACCGGCGCAGTGCGGGTAGTATTACCCCCAGATATGACCCTGCCCTCCACGACCCCTTCCCCGCTACAAGCTACGCCCTCGGCCACGCTGCTCGCTCAAGTGCTCAGCGCCCCGTTTGCCTCAGGCTCCAAACTGACGGCTCCGCTGTGGAATACTTTGCTGGCCGCCCAATCCCAAGCCACCCCATTCATGCGCTACGAGTACTTGGCCGCGCTGCACCACAGCGGCAGTGCTATCGCTCGAACCGGCTGGTCAGCACGGTGCATAGCGCTATGGAAAGACGAGCAGTGTGTCGAATTACTCGCAGCCTGCATGGTCTACATCAAACCGCATTCCTATGGCGAATATGTGTTTGACCATTCATGGGCCAACGCGTACGCGCAGCACGGGCTGGACTACTACCCTAAAGCCACGTTGGCCGTGCCTTTTACTCCCGTACCAGGTTCACGGCTGCTGGCCATCGATGCAGAGACTCGGGAGATGCTGGTGCGGGCCGTGGTGCAGTGGTGCGAAGCGCAGGGCTTGTCGTCACTGCACGTGTTATTTGGTGCGGATGAGGACTTGCAGGCGTGCGAATCAGCAGGCTTGATGCTGCGCCACACGGTGCAATTTCATTGGCAGAACACCTCGCCAGGCTATGAGGGCTTCGACAACTTCCTAAGCCACCTCGCCCCCGATAAGCGTAAAAAAATCCGTCAGGAGCGCCGCAAAGTAGCCGATGCAGGCGTCACCTTTCGCCATGCGCAAGGCACCGCCATCGGTACGGCAGACTGGGATTTCTTTTACCACTGCTACGAGCGCACCTACCTGGAACACGGCAATGCACCCTATCTGAGCCGTGACTTCTTCACCCGTATGTCCGTTACGCAGCCCGAGAGCTGGCTGCTGTTCATTGCGGAACGCGAGGGAGTGCCGATTGCTAGTAGTTTGATAGCGATTAATGCATATCCAGAATGCACTACCGGCACTATTAATGCTATCGAACCCAATGATTCCAGTATTGAAAAAGTAGCCTATGGCCGCTACTGGGGCGCGCTAGAGCGTGTTGATTGCCTGCACTTTGACGCCTGCTACTACCAGCCGCTGCAATGGTGCATTGCCAACGGCTACACGCGGTTTGAAGGTGGCGCGCAGGGAGAGCACAAAATGGCCAGAGCGCTGTTACCCGTCAAAACCAGCTCCGCCCACTGGCTGGCGCACCCCGCGTTTGCTGACGCCGTACAAAACTACCTGGACCGCGAAGGCCAGGGGATTGAGAACTACATGAGTGACTTGGTGCAACGCAGCCCGTTGCGGTAGGTTGAATCCGCTGCGAACAATTTAGCGGCCTTACAGCCGTTCTTATCCCTTTGAAGCTTGCAGCAGCAGCCCCATCTCATCGCTGCTCATCAGCCCTTCAATGTCCATGATGACCAGCATGCGGTCGTCCAGTTTGGCGATGCCCGTCACATAGTTGGAGTCGACACGGCCCTTGAACTGCGGGGCGGGCTTGATAGCACTGGCGGTGATGCCAGCCACATCGGATACCGAATCCACCACCGCACCAATTTCTGTGCCCTTAACGATCAGCACAATCACCACGGTGAAGGCGTTGTAATCCACCACATCACAGGCCAGTTTGAGACGCAGGTCGATGATGGGAACTATCACGCCGCGCAGGTTAATTACACCTTTGACAAAGCTTGGCGCATTGGCGAGACGCGTGGGCGGCTCGTACGAGCGGATTTCTTGCACACCCAGAATATCAATTCCGTATTCCTCACCGCCTAAGCGAAAGGTGAGGTATTCGCGGGCTTTTTCGACCAGTGCAAGGGGCTTGCGCGTGGTGGACGTTCGGAAGCTGTCTGCTGAGGTTGCCATGGGTGCCTTTTCAATCTAAGCGAAATCTGTGGTTCGAGCTGTGTCGTGAAGTGTGGTTCGATTGTGAATTCAGATTGCGAATTCACAAGTGGCCACTAAATTTATCCCGTGGATGGCTGTGGGATATTCCCAATGCCGCTCAAAACCGCGTTCCCACCACCAGAAATACCCGAGGCGTCCAGCGCAAGGTGGATTGCTCGGCGTAGCTGCGCCCCGTTGAGTCGGTGTCTAAGCGCTCACGAGAGCGCTTAGAGTTGGTAATGTTGTACACCGTGAAACGCCAGTAACCCCATCCGGCCACCACGCGACCGACATACGCATCAGCGCTGGTGTAGGCCAGTTCACGGCCTGACGAGGTCGGTGAGGTGTTCAAGTCTGCCGCGCCAGTCAACGACAGGCTGGTGCCGCCAAACCAGCCTTCGGCCTTGGGCACGGGCTTGGCCAAGTTGACGTTGACCAGATAACGCGCTTGACCCGGGATACGCTGGCCCACACTGTCGCCGCTGGTCATGCGCGATTGCAGCAAGCTGGCATTACTGGACAACGTCCAGTCCCGGCCCAGACCGATGTTGCTGGGCCAAGTCAGGTCGCTTTTAACGTCAGCCTCAAGGCCCCAAACCGTGGCGTTACCGACGTTTTCGGGGCGTTGGGTCCATAGACTGCCGCTTGAGCCACCACCCGCACCGAAATCGGTAACACGGCGGGCAATCACGTCTTTTATCTGGCGCACAAAGAGGTTCAGCCCCAGTTGGCCTTGCTCGCCCAGTTTGCGCTCCAGGCCGCCATCAAAGGTAAAGGTGGATTCAGGCCGTAAACCGGGGTTACCTGCAAAGTCAGGGTTGTTGGGTGCATTAAGTCCAGTACTGGGAATGCGGCGGTCGAGCAAATCCATCAGCGCGGGGTTGCGGCTGACACGGGCGAGGTTGAAGCGCACCTGCAGGTCTTCGTTGATGGGGGTTCGGGTGTGCAGTGAGGGTTGTAAAAACGTACGACGGTTCGTTGTTGTGATGCCTGTGTAATCACTGCGAGTCTCGGTGCTCTCCAAGCGCAGACCGGCGGTGAACGTGGTCTTGGCAGGTAACTCCCACTCGTTTTGCCCCCACAGCGCACTCCGACGGGTCCTTGCCCCCAAACTAAAGGGCGTGGGGGTAGCGTTCAGGCCAACGCTGCTGGCGGTATCCACGTTCAGGCGACGCTCTTCGGCCTCGGCACCGAACATCCACAGCAAGGGGTTTTCTGTGCCTGTGAGTTTGGTGGACGCTGTAAAGGCTTTTTCATGGCGGTCATCCAAAAAGGTGGAAGGTGTAGTGACTGCACTGGCCATATTGCCTACGTCGTAACTGGCGAGGGTTTGCAAACGGTTGCGATCAACGCGCTCGCTGCTGTTTTGACCTGAAATGTAAGACTCTAAACGGCTACCTTTGAAACTGTGAGTCCAGTCACTGCGCAGCTGTACCAAGCTGCGCTCGCTACCTGTGTTGTCAAAAACGCGGCTACTTGTAGGACCAAAGCCATCGGCACCCGCACCAGTGCTGTCAAACTGCCCCTTGACACGGGTACCGATCAACATTGAGCGGAAATTGAGCTGGTCTGACGGCCCCAAGCGCCCGCTCAGTCGAGGGATCAGCAACCACTCAGAGGTGCGAAAACGGTATTTTTCATCCGACTCGCTGGTGGACGGATTGCTACCCGTCACGGTCATGCTTCGGTGGGTGTCGCTGCCTGCCAAGCGGTCAGAGGCTGAACCAGCGAGGAAGTAAGTCCAAGGTTCTCTGGGGACGGCCAGGGGACGTGTGCCGTTTGTATCATCGGCGGCATCAGCAGATCGAACCACAGGTTTGTCCGGCGTGGTTAACGGACGTGTTGAGGGTCCGGTGAAAGGCCCGGTTTTGGAAAAAAATCCTTGAAAAGCGTTTTGGCCCCAGACGCGTTGGTCGGTCAGGCGAATATTGGTCTCGCGTTGCACGCTGGCTTGACGCAGCACGATGTTGATTGTGCCGCCTGTGGCCCCGGTGAATTCTGCAGACGGCGCACGCAATACCTCAATGCGCTCAATCATGTCAGCGGGAAGCTGGTCAAACGGCAACTGAGCTGACTGTCGCGCGCCGCTGACTTTTTCACCGTCCACCAGAATTTGCGTGGCGGATTTGTCCATGCCGCGCATACGGATTTCCAAGGTGCCATTGCCGCTGCCGTTGACCTGCACACCAGGAAGTTGGCGCAACACATCAGCAACCGAATCTGCGCCCATAGCCTCTATGTCTTGCCGGTCGACGGTAACCAGTGACCCTGCTGCAAAAAAACGCTGCGCTATAGAGCGTCTTTCTCGGATGGTGACGGTTTCCAGCTGACGACCTTCTGAGGCATTGCGCTCTTCCGAAGGCATTTGCGCAAGCGCATTGCTGCTGTGGGCCAGCAGGCCCACAGTGAACACGGCACACAAAGGAAAGGGTGAAAAAATCCGAAAAAGAGACGCGATCGACCTCATGAAAAGGGTCAGCCGATTCATCTCGAGTAGCCCCTCTTTTGATTTTTCACCGCTAGCGGAACATCAAGTCACAACATCAAGCCGCAACTTTTGCTGCGCTGGCTTTGTTGTAGTTTGCAATGCCATCCATGATTTCTTTCTTGGCAGCTTCTGGGCCTTCCCAGCCCATTATCTTGACCCATTTGCCGGGTTCCAGATCTTTGTAATGCTCAAAAAAGTGGGCAATGGTTTTGAGGCGCAGAGGGTTCATGTCCTCAGGCTTTTGCCAATGGGTGTAAATCGGCAAGATTTTATCGACGGGCACAGCCAACACTTTGCCGTCAATACCGGCCTCGTCTTCCATCATCAAGATGCCAATGGGGCGGCACGTCACCACCACACCGGGGATCAAGGGCACGGGCGTAATCACCAGAACATCCACGGGATCCCCATCACCACTGAGAGTTTTAGGCACATAGCCGTAGTTGGTGGGGTAGTGCATGGCGGTGCTCATGAAGCGATCAACAAAGATTGCGCCAGACTCTTTGTCCACCTCGTACTTCACCGGATCAGCGTTCATGGGGATTTCAATCACCACGTTGAAGGCATCAGGAACGTTATCGCCAGGATTAACTTTTTGTAAGGACATGAGATCAGATTTCTTGGTTTAAAAAGAAGGAGGAGTGAGACAAACCCAGTGATTATCAGACGAAGTCCACGTGGGTTAACACGCTTGGGACTTTCCCTGATTTTACCGACGTGAAGCCCCTATAAGGCTTACAGGGCAACCCATTTGAGGGGGTTTAGCCGTATATTGCATACGTTGGCCAATCGTCTTCGTCCTTGCGGCGCTGCGAGGAAGCAACGCAGCGGGGGCGATCCATACCGTGTGCGTTTGCATGTACAAGTGCCAATGCGGGCTTGTTCGTGTTGCCCCCTCCTAGCGAGACAACAGGAGACAAAACTATGACAGGCAATGCTGCGCTTATTCTGGCGCTCGTTTGCGGCTTTATCGCCGTAGGTTACGGCTTTTGGGCCCGAGGGTGGATTCTTTCCCAAGACGCGGGCAACGCCCGAATGCAAGAGATTGCCGCCGCCATTCAGGCCGGTGCGGCGGCTTACCTTTCCAGACAATACCGAACGATCGCGATGGTGGGCGTGGTACTCGCCATCCTCATTGGCATCTTCCTGGATGGACAAACGGCGGTGGGATTTGTGATTGGTGCGGTGCTCTCAGGGGCTTGCGGCTTTATTGGCATGAACGTCTCAGTGCGGGCCAATGTCCGCACGGCACAGGCCGCAACCAAGGGCATTGGCCCTGCGCTAGACGTAGCGTTTCGCGGCGGGGCCATTACGGGGATGCTGGTAGTGGGCTTGGGCCTGCTGGGCGTGACGGGGTTCTTTTGGTTCCTAGTGGGCAATGGCAACATGTCGCCAGACAAAAATCTCGCCAAACTGCTAGATCCGCTGATTGGCTTTGCCTTTGGCTCGTCCCTCATCTCTATTTTTGCCCGCCTGGGTGGTGGCATCTTCACCAAGGGCGCGGACGTGGGTGCCGACTTGGTGGGCAAGGTAGAAGCAGGCATCCCCGAGGATGATCCACGTAACCCTGCCGTAATTGCCGACAATGTGGGCGACAACGTAGGCGACTGTGCCGGTATGGCTGCAGACTTGTTCGAGACCTACGCAGTTACGCTAATTGCTACTATGGTTCTAGGAGCACTGGTAGTAAGCTCAGCAGGCATGGCAGCCGTTATTTATCCTTTAGCCCTGGGTGCTGTGTCCATCATTGCGTCCATCATTGGCTGCTTTTTCGTCAAGGCTACACCTGGCATGAAGAACGTGATGCCCGCGCTGTACAAGGGGCTGGCAGTGGCGGGTGTGCTGTCGTTGATTGCATTCTTCTTCGTAACCCAGTGGCTAATTCCTGACAACGCCATCACGGCTACCGGCAGCACGATGAAGCTCTTTGGTGCGTGTGCTGTTGGCTTGGTGCTAACGGCAGCGTTGGTCTGGATCACGGAGTACTACACCGGCACGCAGTACGCACCGGTGCAACACATCGCGCAAGCCTCGACCACTGGGCATGGCACCAACATCATTGCAGGCTTGGGCGTGTCTATGCGCTCCACAGCATGGCCAGTCTTGTTCGTGTGCGCAGCTATTCTGACCGCGTATGGCCTGGGCGGCTTGTACGGTATTGCGGTGGCGGCAACTTCCATGCTGAGTATGGCGGGTATCGTGGTCGCCTTGGACGCCTACGGCCCCATCACAGATAACGCGGGCGGCATCGCTGAAATGGCTGAAATGCCCAAAGAAGTGCGCGATGTCACCGACCCTCTGGACGCTGTGGGAAACACCACCAAGGCAGTCACCAAAGGCTATGCGATTGGCTCTGCTGGTTTGGCCGCGCTGGTGCTGTTTGCCGATTACACGCACAAGCTTGAAGCCTACGGCAAAGCCATCACTTTTGACTTGAGCGACCCGCTGGTCATCGTGGGCCTGTTCATTGGCGGAATGATCCCCTACCTGTTCGGCGCGATGGCCATGGAAGCCGTGGGCCGCGCGGCCGGTGCTGTGGTGGTAGAAGTGCGCCGCCAGTTCCGCGAGATCAAGGGCATCATGGAAGGTACTGCCAAGCCCGAATATGGCCGTGCTGTGGATATGTTGACCAGCGCTGCCATCAAGGAAATGATGATCCCCAGCTTACTGCCCGTGGTAGTGCCCGTGCTGGTCGGCTTGCTCCTCGGCCCCAAAGCCTTGGGTGGCTTGCTGATGGGCACCATCGTCACCGGCCTGTTCGTGGCGATCAGCATGTGTACCGGCGGCGGTGCGTGGGACAACGCCAAAAAGTACATCGAAGATGGTCACCACGGTGGCAAGGGCTCTGAAACGCACAAAGCTGCTGTAACAGGAGACACTGTAGGCGACCCTTACAAGGACACGGCAGGTCCGGCAGTCAACCCGCTCATCAAGATCATCAACATCGTGGCACTGCTGATCGTGCCACTCGTGATGAAGTTCCACGGGGGCTAATTGACAACGAAAAGGCCTGCATACGCAGGCCTTTTCGTTGAGTTGAGCGGCAATACTTTTACCATTTAAGCCATTCAAAAAAGATCTACATTGTTGGATTCAACCACCTGCTCCTCCAGTTCACCCGCCTCCACCAGCGCTAGGTAGCTGCATACTTGATTCCGACCGTGGCCTTTAGCGTAGTACACCGCTTTATCAGCCCGGCCAAAAGCACCACCGGGCGTATCGTTGTCAGCCAATGCGGCAAACCCGGCACTGACGGTAATCGTGCCCACCTGCGGAAAAATATGCTTTTCTACTTGGTTACGAAAACGTTCCAACGTAGAAACCGCATCGCTGTGCGCAGCGCAGCGCATCAACACCACAAACTCTTCGCCGCCAAATCGGTATAGCTGGTCGTGAAAGCGAAAGCTGTTGCGCATGAGTTGCGCCAACAAGAGCAGCACTTCGTCACCAATCAAGTGACCAAAGCTATCGTTGACACGTTTGAAGTGGTCAATGTCCAGTACGGCCAACCAATAGCTCTTGCCTGGGCTGTATGCGCGTCGGCCAGGATGACCCAGTTCGCCCACCGTATCTTGATCTGCAGCCGCCTTAAAAAAGGCACCGTCAAAAGTTTTACGGTTCAGCAGTTCAGTCAATGCATCTTTTTCACCGTAATCTAATAAACCCAACAGATTTTTGTAGACCTGCAAAACGCTTTGAATAACGTCTTTCTCGGCTTGCTCCAATGGTTGTACCGTTTCTAACTCCAACAGCAAGGCAGTTACTGCATTTTTTTCTATAAGAAACACCGTTGTAGGCACAGGCGTGGCAGCACACTCACTCTTGCCACCGCCCATGATGGCTGCTTCGCGAATAGGAAAACTCGCCAAGGTAGGAAGCGTATCCCAGTCCGTCCAGGCCGCATCACGCTTGGGTTCTATGTCCTGCGTCTCAAGTAAAGCGCAGATCATGCAACGCTGATCACCGGGCTCACCCACAATACGCACCAGCCGCACAATGACTGGGTGCGGTTGATGCAAGGTTCGCACAAGCTTTGTAAATGCGAAATCCAAGGCATCATGGTCACGCAACCCTGTTAGATCGGCTAGGCCGTCAATGAGCGTTTTCATAGGGCAAGTCTGTCCATTAGCACACAGCTAATCTTTAATGGGCTTATCGGAAGAGGAATTTACAGGTGAAAGCATCAACTGTAAATTGTTACTAGAATTCCAATGTTATGCGCGCTCAGCAACCCATGCTTGAACGGAAGCCAACGCCCCCACCAACTTGCTGGCATCAGTGCCCCCCGCCATCGCCATATCCGGCTTGCCACCGCCTTTACCGCCCACTTGCTGCGCCACAAAATTGACCAATTCCCCGGCTTTGACTTTGCCCACGCAGTCTGGCGTAACCCCCGCAGCCAGCTGTACCTTGTCGCCATCCGTGGTGGCCAGCACGATAACCGCGGTTTTCAGCTTGTCCTTGAGCTTGTCCATGGTTTCGCGCAGCGTCTTGGCGTCTGCGCCGTCCATCTTGACGACCAAGAGCTTGAGGCCTTTGACGTCAATCGCCAGCTTGAGCATCTCATCGCCTTGAGCCGACGCGAGCTTGCCTTTGAGCTGGGTAACTTCTTTTTCCAATGCCTTCACATGGTCAAGTACTTGGTCAATGCGCTCTTGCAAGTCAGCAGGCGCAGTTTTGAGGGCATTCGCAGCCTTGGCGACCGAGGCTTCAAGTTGCTGCGTATAGGCCAGCGCATTCACACCAGTAATAGCCTCAATACGGCGCACGCCAGCGGCCACGCCACCCTCAGTCACCACCTTGAACAAACCGATGTCACCAGTACGCGTTACATGGGTGCCGCCACAGAGTTCGCGGCTAGAGCCAATATCAAGCACGCGCACGGTGTCGCCGTACTTTTCACCAAACAGCATCATCGCGCCGGTGGCCTTGGCCGCTTCGATTTCCATCACTCGGGCTTGCGTAGCCGCGTTGGCCAAAATTTCAGCGTTAACACGGGCTTCAATGTCGGCGATTTCTGCGTCAGTAACTGCTCCGTTGTGGGCGAAGTCAAAACGGGTGCGCTCGGCGTTGACCAAGCTGCCCTTTTGCATCACGTGCGCGCCCAGCACCTCGCGCAAGGCTTTATGCATCAGGTGGGTAACGCTATGGTTGCGCATGCTGGCAGCACGCACTGCGGTGTTGACCTGGGCGGTAACAGCATCGCCAACTTTCAAACTGCCCTGCTGCACCGTGCCGTGGTGGCCGAACACGTCAGATTTGATTTTTTGGGTGTCCTGCACCTCAAACTTGGCCGCTTTAGACGATTCACCTGCGACGATGAAACCCTCGTCCCCCACCTGCCCGCCGCTCTCAGCGTAAAACGGCGTTGTTGCCAGCACTACAACACCAGTTTGACCAGCTTTCAACTCTGAGGTGCTTACGCCATCTGCATACAGCGCTACGATTTGTGTAGCTATTTCGAGTTTGTCATAGCCTACAAATTCATTGCCAGCGCCGGTGTAGTCCAACGCGCGGTCCATTTTGAATTTGCCCGCCGCACGGCCCATGGCCTTTTGCGTGGCCATGGCGGCGTTGAAACCGGCTTCGTCCACCGTCAAACCACGTTCGCGGCACACGTCAGCGGACAGATCCAGTGGGAAACCGTAGGTGTCGTGCAGCTTGAAAGCCACGTCACCGGGCAGCACCTTCACATCACCTGACAGTGCACCGTCCAGTATTTCCATACCGATTTCCAGCGTCTCGAAGAAGCGTTCTTCTTCCACCTTCAGCACCTCGGTGATACGCTGCTCTTGGGCGGCCAAGCTGGGGTAGGCCTCACCCATGAGCGCGACCAAATCCTTCACCAAGCGGTGGAAAAATGGCGTCTTCTTGCCCAGTTTGTAGCCATGGCGAATGGCGCGGCGGATGATGCGGCGCTGCACGTAACCCCGGCCTTCGTTGGAGGGAATAACACCGTCGCTCACCAAAAAGGCAGTGGCACGGATGTGGTCAGCGATCACTTTGAGCGAGTTGTTGTGGATATCTTCACAGCCAGTTTCGCGCGCAGCACCGGCAATCAGCCCCTGGAAAATGTCGATCTCGTAGTTGCTGTGAACATGCTGCAAGATGGCAGCGAGGCGCTCCAGCCCCATGCCCGTGTCCACGCAAGGCGCGGGCAGGTTGACCAAGGAGCCATCGGGCTGCATATCAAACTGCATGAACACGTGGTTCCAGATTTCGATGAAGCGGTCGCCGTCTTCTCCGGGGCTACCGGGTGGGCCGCCAGGAATGTGGTCACCGTGGTCGTAAAAAATTTCACTGCACGGGCCGCAGGGGCCTGTGTCGGCCATCATCCAGAAGTTGTCAGAGGCGTACTTTTTGCCCTTGTTGTCGCCGATGCGCACGATGCGCTCAGCAGGCAGGCCAATCTCGTTGTGCCAAATGTCATAGGCCTCTTGGTCGTCAATGTAGACGGTGACAAGCAGTTTGTCAGCGGGCAGTTTGTAGACCTGCGTCAGCAGCTCCCACCCCCATTTGAGTGAGTCGCGCTTGAAGTAATCGCCAAAACTCCAGTTGCCCATCATCTCGAAAAAGGTGTGGTGGCGTGCGGTGTAGCCCACGTTTTCCAAGTCGTTGTGCTTGCCACCTGCGCGCAAGCAGGCCTGAACAGAAGCTGCACGAACATAAGAGCGCTTGTCGGTGCCTAAAAACACATCTTTGAACTGCACCATGCCCGAGTTGGTGAACATCAGCGTAGGGTCGTTGCCCGGTACCAGCGGGCTGCTGGGCACGACGGTGTGGCCTTTGCTTTCGTAAAAGTCGAGAAAAGTTTTGCGGATGTCCGCGACATTCATTACGGGCTTGTTCATTGCGTAGTTTTCGTGGTGCAGATAAAGAGTGGGGTAAAGCGGCAAGGGCGTCAGGACTTTGGGTGCACGGGATGCCAGATTTAAGCCGTCCCATTATCGCGGCCTCACGCCACAAGGGCAAAGCGTCAGACCATCAACTCGCTTCAATAAGTAATTTCACTCTACAAAACTATAGAAAACCCCATTTACCAATAGAACCTAAACGTCATATGATATTTTTCATAAATGACTTTAGCTTAATGAAACTTTTATCATCTTCTGATACTGACGATATGGCTGCGCTGGAGACTCGATCGGCCGACCTCACTGAAGCGCCCTCTTCATCGACCGCACCGCCCACGCCGTCTTCTGTAACGAAGGCCTGCCGCATCCTGCGCTCCCTCGCAGACCCCAAAGTCATGCGCTTGACCGATATCGCGCAAACCACGGGCCTGGACAAAGCCACCGTACTGCGCTTGCTTGAAGCCTTGGCACTTGAAGGCTTTGTCGTACGCGACCCGCAGACCAAGCTCTACGCGCCAGGGCCAGAACTGTTGCTGACTGGCGTTGCGGCGCTGGCGCGCTTTGATCCACGCGCGCTGGTACACCCCAGCCTGCTGCGACTAGCTGGCACTTTTGAAGACACCGCTATCCTCTCGCTGCCCAGTGGCTTTGAGTCGCTGTGCGCGGATCTGGAGCTGGGCCGCTTCCCCATCCGGGCTAATTATTTGGAAGTCGGCCACCGCCGCCTGCTGGGTGTAGGGGCTGGCAGTCTGGCGTTGCTGGCCTGGATGCCCGAGCGAGAGCGCGATGCCGTCATGCCTACCATTGAAGCCCACATTCAGGCAAATTCAGCACGCTACCCGCGTATCAACCGCAGATTGCTCGAAGACAAAGTAGCCGAAGCACGCGAACGAGGCTACGTGGTACTGCTGGATGTGGTGGTAGACCGCATGGGCGGCATCGCGGTACCAATCCTTGGCACAGACGGTCGGCCCGTAGCAGCACTCAGCATTGCAGCACTTACCGACCGCATCACCTCGCGGGAAAGCGAATTGGCCCAAGCCCTGCAACGCGAGGCGGCCATATGCGAAGCACAGTGGACTGGTATCACCACGAAAGCGCACCAATGACCTCTACCGCCTTCATCAACGGCGTGGGCAACACCGCTTTTGGCCGCCACGAGGGCCAGAGCGCACTCGACCTGATGGCCAGTGCAGCCCAACAAGCGCTGGCCGATGCGCAGCTGCGGCGTGCGGACATTGACGGTCTGCTTTGCGGCTATGCCACCACGATGCCGCACTTGATGTTGTCCACCCTGTTTGCCGAGCGCTTTGGCTTACAACCAAGCTATGCGCACGGTATGCAGCTGGGGGGCGCGACCGGCGCCGCCATGCTGATGCTGGCACGTGACTTGGTTCGCTCCGGACGCTGCCGCAATGTGCTGGTGGTGGCTGGCGAAAATCGCCTGAGCGGCCAGACCCGCGACAGCTCCATCCAAACCTTGGCCCAGGTGGGCGATGCCGATTTTGAAGTCCCTAACGGAGCCTCTGTGCCCGCTTACTACGCCATGCTGGCCTCACGCTACATGCACGAGACGGGAATAACACAAGCTGACCTCGCAGAATTCGCAGTGCTGATGCGTCGCAATGCGGCACTGCACCCCGGCGCGCACCTGCAATCCCCAATTACGCTGGCCGATGTGCTGGCGTCCAAACCCATTGCCACGCCGCTCAAGCTGCTGGACTGCTGCCCCATATCGGATGGAGCCATGGCGCTGGTGGTCTCTGCCGAGCCAGGGGGCACTTCAAACAGCGACGTGCGCATCGCTCTGGTAGGGGCTGGCCAAGCCCACCGGCACCAGCACCTCACCGCACTGGCGGATGTGCAAGACAGTGGTGCGGCAGACGCGTCCCAGCGCGCTTTGGCCGAGGCCGGTTTGGCGCTTTCCGATATCGATTACTTAGGCATCTACGACTCGTTCACCATAACGCTGGCGATGCTGCTCGAAGAAATAGGCTTTGCACCGCGTGGCCAATCGGCGCAAAGGGTGCGCAATGGCGATTTTTTACCCAACGGCGTATTGCCGCTCAACACCCACGGCGGGCTACTGTCGTTCGGCCACTGCGGTGTGGCGGGTGGCATGGCTCACGCAGTAGAGGCGGTGCGCCAGTTAAGAGGCAGTGCCGGCGCCCGTCAAATTCATCACGCCGGCCTTGCGCGCCAACCCACCCATGCTTTTGTTCATGCCGATGGCGGAGTGCTCTCGTCGCATGTGAGTTTGATTTTCTCGCGCCAAGCCTGAACCCAAAGCACATCAAAAGTACTCCCATAGCCCCAAAGTATCCAAAGTACCAAAAATACCCAAGATGTCCGCCACTTCTCAACCCTATGTCGATGGTCTTTCGGCAGGCGTGTTGCGCTACCAGCACTGCCCCGATTGCAACCGCGCGCAACGGCTCGCCCGCTACGCTTGCCAATATTGCGGCGGCCAGTCTCTGGTGTGGCGCGATGCGCGTGGCACGGGCACGGTCCATTCGGTCACTGTGGTCACCCGCGCACCGTCCGATGCCTTTCGAGCGCTGGCACCGTACACGCTGGTGCTGGTCGATCTGGATGAAGGTGCACGGGTAATGGCCCACGCCGAGCCCGGTGCTGCCATTGGGGATACGGTGATCGCCAATTTTTTTGCGCATGACGGCCATCCTTTAGTCCGCTTTCAGTTGCACGCTGCACCGCCAGCACCCTCTCACTAACACCGCCCACGCAGCCTAAACCACACGCTAAGGAATACCCCATGCGCCCGTCACGCCTACTGTCCAAACTTGTCCGACATACCCTGGCAGCCAGCATCAGCTTGTTGCTCGCGACCAGTGCGCTGTCCCAAACCTACCCCTCCAAGCCTGTCAAGTTGATCGTGCCCTACCCTCCAGGTGGCCCAACTGACACAGTTGCCAGGGTAATTGGGCAAAAGCTCTCTCTCCAGACCGGTCAGCAGTTCATCGTCGAAAACCGCCCTGGTGCAGGGGCGAACACGGGGGCCGAGGCGGTAGCACGCAGCCCCGCAGATGGCTACACCTTGCTGATCGCCACCACCGCCCATGCGATTAACCCGTCCTTGTTCAAAAACCTGACTTACCAGATCGTCAAAGACTTTGCTCCGGTGTCGCTTCTCACCAGTGGGCCACTGGTCATTGTGGTTAACCCAGCGCTGCCAGTAAAGAATGTGAGTGAACTGATAGCACTAGCCAAGTCCGCGCCTGACACCCTGAACTTTGCCTCTTCAGGCAATGGCCAATCGACCCACCTTGCCGCTGAACTGTTCAACGCTAGCGCAGGCATCAAAATCAGCCACGTCCCTTATAAAGGCAGCGCCCCCGCACTGACCGACACCATGGGCGACCAGACGCAAGTGATGTTCGACACCATGCTCTCGGCCATGCCGCACGTCAAAGCAGGCAAACTGCGCGCCATCGCCGTGACCAGCGCCAAGCGCTCGCCCGCTGCACCTGACCTGCCCACAGTGGCGGAATCTGGCCTGCCGGGCTACGAGGCCATCGCCTGGAATGGACTGCTAGCCCCAGCAGGCACACCCAAGGAAGTGCTGGCCAAGCTGAGCACTGAGTTACGCAAGGCACTGGAGCAACCGGACGTCAAAGAGCGCTTTGACGCACAAGGCTTCACTGCGGCCTGGACTACCCCTGAGGCGTTTGCCGAATTCATCAACGTAGAAGTGGCCAAATGGGCGCGGGTGGTCAAGGTCTCGGGTGCCACGGTGGAGTAATCGCATGATTAACTACCGCCAGCTGATGGACTGGCACTTCTCTCCCATAGAACAGACCTACACCGCTGACGACTGCATGCGCTACGCACTGGCGCTAGGCTTGGGCAACGACCCAATGGATACAGGCCAGCTGCAGTTCGTCAACGACACCATGGCAGGAACACCTCTCGCTATGCCAACGATGGCCGTGGTGCTGGGCTTCCCCGGCTCCTGGATGCAAGACCCGGCCACAGGCATTGATTTTTCCCAAATAGTCCACGGCGAAGAGCGCACTGTGCTGCACCGGGCTCTGCCAGTCGCAGCCACCGTCATCGCACAGCACCGCGTCACCGCCATCGTAGACAAAGGGCCAGGACGCGGAGCCACGGTTACCTACAACAAGGACTTGTTTGACAAGGCCAGCGGCGACAAACTAGCAACGGTCACCCACACCACGTTTGCGCGCGGGGATGGCGGGTTTTCGGTGAAAGACGGGTTGAGCGATGCATCGCCACCCGCACCACCCAAACCGCCCTCAGGTGTGCCAGACCGCGTACAAGAAATCCGCACGCTGCCCCAACAAGCACTGCTCTACCGCCTGTGCGCTGACCGGAACCCCCTGCATTCGCAACCTGAGGTGGCCCAAGCAGCGGGCTTTACACGCCCCATCCTGCATATGGCCTGTGTACCTACGGCATCGCTGCCCGTGCCTTGCTGGCGAGCTGGGGTGACAACAGGCCCGAGAGACTGCGCAGCTTGTTTGCACGGTTCTCGGCACCCGTGCTACCGGGCGAGACGATTCGCATGGAGATGTACCGTGGCTTGCCGAGCGCGGCCACGACAACCACCGTCGCAGTCCAGTTTCGCGCCATCGCGGTTGAGCGTGGGGTTGTGGTGCTGGACGCTGGTCACGCCGAGATCGCCGTTTAATTTTTGCTTTCCTTGCTTTCCTTCTTTTCGCGCGCCTTCACGCCAATGTCTCAATCTACGTAACCCATAAGGCCACCATGTCCGCACTGCCCTTCCCTTCGTTAGACGCCAACCTTACACGCCGCCAAGCGCTGACCACCGCCGCTGCATCGCTCACCACCCTTGCATTCCCTGCATTCGCACAGGTTTATCCCACGCGCCAAGTGCGCTTCACGGTGCCGTTTCCCGCCGGTGGGCCAGTGGACACTACAGCCCGTGTGCTGGCGCAAAAACTGTCCGAACTTTGGGGTCAAACCGCCATCGTGGACAACCGTGCAGGCGCAGGCGGCATCGTAGGTGCAGAGATAGCGGCTAAGCTGCCAGCCGACGGCTACAACCTCTTTGTGTGCAGCATTCACCACGCGGTATTGCCTAGCATGAAGCCTAAGTTGCCCTATGACATTGAAAAGGACTTTATGCCCGTGAGTTTCGGAGCCATGTTCCCTGTGGTGCTGGTCGCCCACCCCTCATTGCCGGTCAAAAATGTGGCCGAACTGATTGCGTTGGCCAAAAAGCAGCCTAGCAAACTCAGCTTCAGCTCATCAGGCAACGGCGGAGGCACGCATTTGGCAGGCGAGCTGTTCAACATGCAGGCGGGCACCAGCTTGCTGCATGTTCCGTACAAAGGCAGCGCTCCTGCGATGACTGATTTACTGGGGGGCCAAGTTCAGCTTATGTTCAGCGATGCCCCCACCGCTTTGCAGCACATCAAGAGTGGAAAAATACGCGCCCTGGGCGTTGCCAGCGTCCACCGTTCAGCCCTGCTGCCCGATGTACCCACCATTGCAGAATCAGGCTTGCCCGGCTACGAGGCCTACTCATGGGCCGGCATTGTGGCTCCCGCGGGTACGCCCAAGGAAATCGTAGTGCGGCTGAGTGCGGACATCGGTAAGGTACTGAGTCAGCCTGACGTGAAGCAGCGCCTCTATGAGGCAGGTGCTGAAGCCATGCCCACCACGCCAGAGCAGTTCGCCCAGATGCTGCGCACCGAAATCGTCAAATGGGGCAAGGTGGTCAAGGCGGCCAACATCCAGTCAGATTGAACACCCACATACCAAGCGACTCGACCCCACACAACCCTAGACCACCTCATTAAGCCCCCTATGTCTGACCTTCTAGCGTCTGCACTCAACCCTCAGTCCATCGCCATCATTGGTGCATCCGACAACATCCACAAAATTGGCGGTCGCCCGATCGACTACATGCGGCGCATGGGCTACCAGGGACGGCTTTACCCCATCAACCCTAGTCGCGCCGAAATTCAAGGCCTGCGCAGCTACCCAGGGCTGGACGATTTGCCCGAAGTGCCCGACTTGGCAATAGTGATCGTAGGCGGTGACCAGACCGTGCCCATGGTGGAAGCCTGCGCAGCACGCGGCGTCAAGTCCACCATCGTGATGGCGTCTGGTTTTGGAGAGACTGGGCCAGTGGGGCAAGCGTTACAGCAGCGGATGGTGCGTAGCGCCAAGGCAGCGGGTATGCGCCTGATTGGCCCCAACACCCAGGGTTTGGCCAACTTTGGCACTGGCGCTATTGCCAGCTTTTCAACCCTGTTCACAGAAGCGCCACCTGCTGACGGCCCTATCGGTATCGTCAGCCAGAGCGGCGGCATTAGCGCCATGACCTATGGCCTGCTGCGCGGGCGGGGCTTGGGCGTGCGCCATGTCCACGCCACCGGCAACGAAGCGGATGTAAGCGTGGCCGATCTGGCCTGGGCAGTGGCGCACGATCCTGATGTGCGGTTGCTTTTGCTTTACATGGAAAACATCGCCAACCCGGCCCTGCTGGCGCGCACGGCCGAATACGCACGCGCACGCGACCTCCCTATCGTCGCAGTCAAGGCCGGGCGTTCGGCCAGCGGACAGAAAGCGGCGGCATCGCATACCGGCGCATTGGCCAATGAAGACCGCGTGGTTGATGCGTTCTTCCAGCGACACGGTATCTGGCGGGTACGAGATCCTCATGCCTTGGCGCTATGTGCGGAAGGCTACCTCAAAGGCTGGCGACCCTTGGGTCGGCGCTTGGTCGTCATCAGCAACTCTGGGGCCAGCTGTGTGATGGCGGCGGATGCCTCTGAAGCGCTTGCCCTACCGATAGCCCAGCTAGCACCTGAAACCCAGCGTGACGTGGCAGCCTGCCTGCCAGGTTTTGCCACCACCACCAACCCGATCGACATCACCGCCGCCCTGCTGTCCAACAGCCAACTGTTCGGTGATGTGCTGCCCATCGTGGCGAGTGACCCTGCTGCAGACATGCTGTTTATCCATATTCCAGTAGCTGGTGCAGGCTACGACGTAGAAGCTTTCGCGCGCGACACGGCTCAATTCGCCACCGTCAGCGGTAAGCCTGTCGCCGTGGCAGCATGGCAAGAGCCTGTTGCCGCCGCCTTCAGGGCGCAAGGCGTTGCCACTTACGCCAACGAGCATGAAGCGCTGAGCGTACTGGCACAAATCGCCTCGCATACCGCGCTGATGCGCAAGCCTGCGATGAACTGGGACAGTGCAGACACTTCAGCCCACTTGTTGGCGGCAGGTGAAAAAGGCTTCCTCAATGAAGCAGACAGCTTGGAACTGCTGGCAAAGTGCGGCATCCCTGTGGTGCCACATCAACTTTGCCGTAATACCGACGAAGCGCAATCGGCCTTCACAACGCTGACTGAACTTGGCGGATCAGTGGCCGTCAAAGCCTGCTCGCGCGATGTACCGCACAAATCAGAGCACGGCTTGGTCGCGCTGAACGTGCGCAGCGCAGCAGACACCTCACAGCTGTTTACGCAGCAGTGGCGCAAGTTAGCCGAGCTGGGTGCGGCGCAAGACGGCGTGATCGTCGCGACTATGCACAAAGGACGCCACGAATGTATGGTGGGGGCGCACCTTGACCCGGTGTTCGGCCCGGTCGTCGTTGTGGGCGACGGCGGCAAGTACGTTGAAGCATTGCAAGACGTTGCACTGCTGGTGCCTCCATTTAATACCCAAGAGGTTCTAAGCGCCCTACGTAGCCTGCGAATAGCCCCGCTGCTGGAAGGCGTGCGGGGTGAGCCTTCGCTTGACGTGGATGCACTAGCCGCTTTGGCCGTGCAAGTGGGTCAGCTGATCTGTGCCGCTGATGGTCGCATTGCATCTATAGATTTGAATCCCGTGATGATCGGGGCCGTGGGCGAAGGCGTGATTGTGGTGGATGCTTTGATCGAGAGCAGATAAACCTAGTGACGCTAAGATGGTTGCTCCAGCGATGACGTGAAGCCACCGCCTGCCGCCCCTCACCCATCACCCCCAAAACCTTTGCACCCGCACAACATGACACGTCGCAACATACTCCAAACCCTTGCTGCCGGTGGTATTGCTATTATTTCAATAGCTTCATCTGCACAACCTGTAAGTAAGAGCAGCATAAAACGCTACAAAATCGTAATCCAAGTTAGCGACAACGACCCCGCCAAATGGAATCTGGCACTCAATAACGCCAAAAACCTGCAGGACGACGTAGGCGCGGCCAACGTAGACATTGAGATCGTGGCCTATGGGCCTGGCATCGGCATGCTGCAAATAGAGTCACCGACAGGCGCACGTATTGCCGACGCGATCAAGGCTGGCGTGCAGGTCGCCGCCTGTGAGAACACCATGCGCAGCCAAAAGCTGGCCAAAGACGACATGCTGCCAGCCATCAGCTACGTACCAGCAGGTGTGACCGAGATCCTGCGGCGTCAGAGTGACGGCTGGGCTTATTTGCGACCCTAGGCGCTAGTTTGCGACCAGACATGCTGCATTACAACATTTACAACGATTGTCAAAAAATTGTCACTAAATGGTCATAGACTCGCCGCCTATGACGTTTCACTATTCCCCCTCCTGCTATGCACTCGCGCTCGCCAGCCTGCTACCCGCCCTGGCCGCCGCCCAAGACGCTGAACCCGAACGGTGGACAGCCAAATTTCAATCGACTTACATCTGGCAAAAAAAACCCTCATTCCGTGCGGCCTATTCAGGGGACAACAGCCTGTCGCCTAACGCAGAAAAAAGCTACTCATTCACCAGCACCGCCTTTTTAGGTCTGCGGGCAGGACCTAACACCGAGTTCTACTTCAACCCTGAAAGTGTGCAGGGTGTCCCCATGTCGCGGCTCACAGGCTTGGGAGGCTTAACGAATGGGGAACTTCAGAAGACCTCTGGATCGAGCATGCGGTTTTACCGCGCACGGGCCTTTATGCGCCACACCTGGGGCTTGGGCGGCGACCGTGAAAAAGTGGAGGCTGACTTGAACCAACTTGCTGGCCTGCGCGATAAAAACCGTGTGGTGTTGACCCTGGGCAACCTGGCAACAAGTGATATTTTCGACGATAACAGCTACGCCCACGATGGACGTACCGACTTCATGAACTGGGGATTTTTAACCCACGGCTCCTATGATTTCGCGGCCGATGCACGCGGCTACTCATGGGGCGCTGCTGTTGAATACTACAAAGACGATTGGGTACTGCGCGCAGGCCGCTTCGCCATGCCCAAGGAGTCCAACGGCTTGGCACTGGATTTTTCTATCTTCAAACACTATGGTGACCAGATTGAGCTCGAAAAGGGCTATACGCTGGCGGGTCTTCCTGGCAAAGTTCGGCTTCTGGCCTACCGCAATGTGGCGGTGATGGGTGGCTTCAGCGACGCCCTGACCTACGCAAGCGCCAACAACACCAGCCCCGATGTAGGGCCGGTGCGCAAAGAGCGCAGCAAGCGCGGCTGGGGCATCAACCTGGAGCAAGCGCTGTCGCCCAGTGTCGGCTTGTTCGCACGGCTGGGCAAGAATGACGGCGCAACAGAAACCTTTGCGTTTGCCGAGATTGACCAGTCAGCGTCTTTTGGCACTGTGATCAACGGCGCAATGTGGGGACGGGGTACTGACGCTGCAGGTATAGCGCAGGCAAGACATGGTCTGTCACAAGCGCACCGGAACTTTTTGTCAGCCGGTGGTTACGGGTATTTTGTGGGCGATGGACGGCTGACTTATCGTACAGAAATCATCACAGAAGCTTATTACCGCGTCGGATTTGATCTTCCTCGTTTGAACAATACAGCGCTAACGTTGGGTGTCCAATACATTCAAAATCCTGCCTACAACGCTGACCGGGGACCAGTGAAAGTAGCATCGGTACGGCTGCACACAGAGTTTTAGCAGCCCTAATTGACGGGGGTAGAATGACTATCTGGCCAGTCCAGCCAAGGCCGTCTACGATTTAAAAAGTTGTTTTCAATCAACAACTCACATTGCGGGTGTAGTTCAATGGCAGAACGCTAGCTTCCCAAGCTCGATACGTGAGTTCGATTCTCATCACCCGCTCCAATTCAATGCATGCTGGCCACAGCTTCAGACCATCTCAACCCGATTACGCCCTCGGGATTTCGCCAAGTACATAGCACTATCGGCCAGTTTGAGCAGTTCATCCAACGAACCTCGACCGGCAATGTTCGCAACGCCAATGCTGACGGTAAATCGAATATTGTGTTGCGGTGAAATCACCCGAGTGGCATGTATGGCAGTGCGTATGCGCTCCGCCACAATACGGGATGCACTTGGGGTGGTGTCAGGCAAAAGCACCATGAATTCTTCACCACCAAAACGTCCCAACAAATCCTCACGGCGCAAACAGGTTCGGGTGATTTCGGTGAACCGACGCAGAACCAAATCACCTGCTGAGTGGCCATAACGATCGTTCACCTGTTTGAAATGGTCTAAATCCAGCACCAGCATCGCAGTGTGGCGCTGCATGCGCAGGGCACGGCTAATTTCAGCCTCGGCAAGGTTTAAGAAGCCACGTCGGGAGTAAGCCCCCGTCAATACATCGTGGCTGACCAGGTATTCCAGTTCATCCTTTAGGCGGTCGAATGCCATCAGTACCAAGCCGACGGTCACCGCCATGACAACACTGGGGTAAAAAATTGAAAAAATATCGTAAAGCTTGCCGGAGGCCTCGAGCGCTACCACTGGCTGGTGAACCAATGCGAATGTGCCGCGAGCACAGGTGACCAGCACCAGCACCCCCAGAAAAAATCCAGTGTGCAGCTTGCTGAAGCGAAACTGGGGCTCACCTACACGACCAATAAGCACCAAGTACAGACAACTAATAAGCATCACCATGCTGGTGGCGCCGTTCACAGTCACTCGAGCCCAAAGCAGTGGTGTACCGTACAAAAACCACAAAATGATAAAGGCATTCAGCACCACGGGAACGGCCATCCAAGCCATGTGCTCTTTGCGCCCGTGAAACTGACATAGTCCGCTGTAAAGCAACAGAATGCCAGCCTGAAGCAGCAGCGCACTCAGCACCATCGAGAAAAAATCGGGTGAAATACCACGGGTCGCTGCCAGCAGCATTGCGCAACCCACTAGGCAAAAAGACCAACTCCAGCGCTGGATACCTTTGATATTAAGTGGAAAACTGCGCGCTTGAAAGTGAAAGACGACCGCCATCAGCAAAGCGGAAATCGCCACACTCAGTGTTATGCGTGGATCGAGTTCCATAGCCGAGATCAGATGCCGTTTCTAAAAAAATGAGGGTTCAATACCCCTTAAGCCCTCCGAGTTTAACCGTGAGCCCAAAAGAAAGGGCCCAGATCGTGATTTAACCCAGCTTTACGCCGGTCTTTGACTGCAAAAGCTCCATTGTCACGCCGGGCGCCATTTCCACGACTTTCAAGCCGTTCGGTGTCACGTCCATCACGGCTAAATCAGTAATGATGCGATTAACCACCCTCACGCCTGTCAGCGGCAGGGTGCAGGCGTCAAGAATTTTGAGGTCAATGGTGCCGTCTTTTTTCTTGGCAACATGCTCCATGAGCACGATCACACGCTTCACGCCGGCTACCAAATCCATGGCCCCCCCCATACCCTTGACCATCTTGCCAGGGATCATCCAGTTCGCCAGATCACCCTTCGCGCTGACCTGCATTGCACCCAAAATGCTCAAATTAATCTTGCCACCACGGATCATGGCAAAGCTGTCGTGGCTGCCAAAAATGGACGAGCCGGGCAGCGTGGTTACGGTTTGTTTGCCCGCATTGATGAGGTCAGCATCGACATTTTCTTCACTAGGGAATGGACCGATGCCCAACATACCGTTTTCAGATTGCAGCCAAACTTCTTTGTCTGCAGGCACATGGTTGGCTACCAGCGTGGGAATGCCAATACCTAGGTTCACATAAAATCCGTCTTCGAGTTCTTGGGCCGCACGTGCCGCCATTTGGTCTTGAGTCCAAGCCATGATTACACCCCCGCCTTTTCAGTAATGGTTCGTTTTTCGATACGTTTTTCGGGATTTGCATTCACCACGATACGGTGAACATAGATACCGGGCAGATGGACTTCGTCGGGCACCATGCTACCGGTTTCAACCAACTCTTCCACCTCAACGATGCAGATCTTGCCCGCCATCGCCACAGCTGGGTTGAAATTACGGGCCGTGAGGCGAAACTGCAAATTGCCAGATTTATCCGCACGAAACGCCTTCACCAGCGAGATTTCGGGCACCAAGGCGTGCTCCATTACATAGGTTTCACCGTCAAATTCACGCAGTTCTTTGCCTTCTGCGACCAGTGTGCCCACACCAGTTTTGGTGAAGAACGCGGGGATGCCCGCACCGCCCGCACGCAGCTTTTCAGCCAGCGTGCCCTGGGGCGTGAACTCCAAAGCGAGCTCACCAGCCAAATACTGACGCTCGAACTCCTTGTTTTCACCCACATAGCTGGAAATCATCTTGCAGATCTGCCGTGTTTCCAGCAGCTTGCCCAAGCCAAAGTCATCAACGCCTGCGTTGTTGGAAATGACAGTCAAGTCTTTGACACCGCTGTCGCGCAGGGCCTCAATCAAGGCCTCGGGTATACCGCACAGGCCAAAGCCACCTACAGCCATAAGTTGGCCATCTTTGACGATGCCCTTGAGGGCCTCGGCGGCAGAAGGGAAAAGTTTATTCACAAAAAACTCCTTACAAAACAAATGGGTAGGAAGAAAACTATTTAGGCAGTCCGTTACGATACTACTTATTCAACTACGTAGTATTTCGTAAAGGGTTGACCCTATGTTGCAGGACACTGCCCTTGATTACCGCCTCGCCTTCGAATTGGCCCCAGTTGGCTTGGTCCTGTCGCGCAACCGCACGATGGTGGACTGCAACGAGCGTGTGTGCGAGATGTTTGGTGCCCACCGTGAGCAGTTGGCAGGACAGTCTTTCCAAGTACTCTACCCAAGCGCGGCTGAGTACGAGCGCACCGGGGAGCGTATCGCACCCATATTGAACCGCAGTGGTACTTACGCGGATGACCGAATCATGAAGCGCCTGGACGGTCGATTCAAAGGCGAGCCGTTTTGGTGCCATGTGACAGGCCACGCACTGAACCGAGCCACACCGCATGAGGCGGGCATATGGACATTTGAAGATTTAAGTGCTCAGCGGCCTGTTACAGCAGGCCTGACTCCCCGCGAACGCGAGGTAGCCACGTTTTTGATGGATGGCCTCACGTCCAAGCAAATTGGCAAAGTGCTGGGGATCAGCCACCGTACCGTGGAGATTTACCGGGCACGGTTGATGCGCAAATATGAAGCATCAACTACAGCTGATTTGGTACACAAACTCATGGCAGGCTGATAGCTGTTGAGGCGGAAGTTAACAGTGCCTCAAATTGCGCCACGGGTACAGGGCGGGAAAACAAATAGCCTTGACCGTAGTCACATCCTGCTGCGGTGAGCAAGTCGCGCTGCGCGACTGTTTCTACACCCTCTGCAACAACCTTCATGCCCAGTTCATGCGCCATAACGATGATGGCCTTGCACAGCGCTAAGTCCTTGGAAAAGGGAAGTAAATTACGCACGAAAGACTGGTCAATCTTCACATAGTCAATATCGTATTTTTGCAAATAGGACAGTGATGAATAGCCCGTACCAAAATCATCTAGCGAAACCCCAATACCTGCACGCCGTAAGTCTTGTAGCTGTTCCCTGACGTCGGTACGCGAGGCAAGTAACAAGCCTTCAGTAATCTCAACCACCAGTGCGTTGCCGGGCAGCCCTATGGAGTGCAGGTAATTAATCGAATTTCTATGTACCAATCCGTCATCGGTAAATTGCATGGGTGACTTGTTCACACTGATTTGAAACATCGGGTGGTACAAACCGCGCCACCGCTTGACCTGCTCTGCCGCCTGCCGAAATATCCAATCCCCGATTTCAACGATCAAGCCGCTGGACTCGGCCAGAGGAATGAACTCTGACGGGCTGACCAGACCGCGCGTCGGATGCAACCAGCGGATCAAGGCTTCTGCTTTGTAAATATGGCCGTCGGACAAGTTAATGATCGGCTGGTAGTAAACCTTCAACTGATTTTCTGCCATTGCACGCCGCAAATCATTGGTTAACCGCATGCGAAATTGGGCTGACTCTTGCAAAGCTGACGTGAAATAGCTGAAGCGGTTGCGCCCTGCCGCTTTAGCGGCATACAGCGCTTGGTCGGCACTTTGAAACAAACCCTCAATGTCGCTAGCATCATCTGGGTACACCGTGATGCCAATACTGGCCGTAATAAAAGCTTGGTCATCTCCCAACTGAAAGCTTTGTTCCAGAGATATAAGTATGTTCTGGGCTATGAGCTCTACAGGGCGTGCATCAAGGTCTTCCAACACAACAGTAAATTCGTCACCACCCTGGTGCGCCACCGTATCAAACTCTCGAACACAGCTACGAAGCCGGTGAGCAGCCTTTATCAATAAGGCGTCCCCTTTTGCATGCCCAAGGGTGTCGTTTATTTCCTTGAACAAGTCCAAGTCGATGAAAAGCACCGCCAATTGAGTATTTTCACGTTTGCACCGCTTAATAGCCTGTTCCATCCGGTCTCGCAGCATCCGCCGGTTAGGCAAGCCAGTCAGTGCATCGGTGTTGGCCTGCTGCCAGATCAAGGCTTCAGATTTCTTGCGCTCAGTGATATCCGTGTGCGTACCCGACATGATTCGTGCACGCCCCCTGGCATCGCGCAGTAATACTTTGCTGCGAAGAAGTATCCACTTCCAATCACCCGATTTAGTTTTGACACGCAGTTCAACATCGTGCTTTTCAGACGCACCAGTAGTGTGCTTGGTCAGCGAAGCCATAACATGATGCAAGTCATCCGGATGCACGTGGGCTGACCACTGGCTAGGTGTCACATGCCATTCGCCAGTGGCATACCCTAACATGGACTCAAAACGCGGGCTCACATTCAAGGTTCGAGCGCCAATATCCCAATCCCAAAAGCCCTCATCAGACCCTTCTATTACCCGGGCATAGCGGGCTTCGCTTTCGCGCAAGGAGTTTTCAGCTTTTTTACGCTCAGTGACTTCCCGCAAAATGCTCAAGTTAGCGGGTCGGCCTTGGAAATCAAAGGGAGCCGTAGTCACCTCCACATCCACACGCTCTCCGCTCGGAATCCACAGCGTATGTTCGGTAAAAGGAACAAACTGTCGATCCTGAATAACATTGCGCAAACTGTCAATTAAGGAGTCAGGCGTGGTCACACCAAATAGTCTCATGCCTGCCGGGTTGAGCAACACCACCTTATCCTCGCAAATCACATAAATCACATCGGGAGAGGCATCAAACAGCGCCCTGTATTGGGCCTCACTGCTATGCAGCTGCCGCCCTACCAGCAGGAGTTGATCCAACATGGCATTCATACCTA
>JAYUED010000179.1:0-3304 GCA_043739385.1 Betaproteobacteria bacterium
CGCCGTCTTTCCAGCTGTACAGCCGCTCTTCCAGCTGCTTGCGTGATAGCACCATGCCGGGGCGGGCCAGAAGCAGCTCCAGGATGGCCCACTCCCGGGTCGAAACCACTATCGGCAAGCCATCGACAATCACCTCGCGGGTTGCAGGATCAATACTGACACCGGCGTATGCATATACAGGCTCGGCACGGCCGGCCGCCCTGCGCACGAGGGAACGGATTCTGGCCAGCATCTCACCTAAGTCGTAGGGCTTGACGATGTAATCATCGGCGCCGCTATCCAGGCCCTCAATGCGTTGGGCAATGGCATCGCGCGCAGTGGCAACCAATACCGGCGTTCGGTTCTTGCGATCCCGCAAGGTTTTGAGCACCGTCAGCCCGTCACACAAAGGCAGTCCCAGGTCCAGCAGGATAAGGTCGTAATGTTGGTCTTCCAGTACGGACAGTGCGATGGCGCCATCCTTTACCCAGTCAACGGCATATCCCTCATTGCGCAGGAGATCGAGCACGGACTCACCGATCATCGTGTCGTCTTCAACCAATAGCAAACGCATACCAGGTCTGTTGAATCTATTGGGTTTACTGGGAGTCCATGATTTGAATGACCTTGGCCGTGATGTCCGCCCCGGGGGCGGTGTACACGGTGTCTTGAAACACGATGTTCATTTGCGAGTTTTCTGCGAGCTTCTTCGCGGCCTGGGTGGCGATACTGAATACATGCTGTATGTCGTCACGTTTTCTGGCCTCGCGGTCTTCCAAAAATTGCTGCCGACGGCGCTTGAGGTCCCGGCTCAGATCGTCGATTTCCTTTTGTCTGGCGGTCAACTGTGACGGTGCAAGACTGGGAGCGATTTTCTCAAGGGTGGCGGACTTCTCCTCGAGAGTGGAGGACATAGTCCTCAGTTCGGCTTCTCTGGGCAAGAAGTCTGTCTGGAACTTGGTCAGAGCGTCCTTTGCCACCTTGGAGTCACTAAGTATCTTTCGAGCATTGATGCTGGTGGCCGTGGGCGTATGGTCTGCTACGGCCCAGGCTTGGGAAGCCGCTCCAAGAAGGCAGAATGTGGAAACGATCAGGTAGCCTATGCGCTTCATGTGATTCTCCAGACGAAGATGTGAAATGGACAAATGGCGCGTTCTGCGTTGGCAGCGTGAAAGCCACTGCGCTCAGAGCGAGACGGCGTGCAACTTGCTCAAGTATTGACGGATCTGCACTGCGTCCCGCAATCGAATGGTATTCGCTCCGGCGTTCAGCAATACAAGGGTGGCGTGGGAACCGGCTTGTTGAATCCGCATGATGAGGCAATGGCCAGCCTCATTGGTGAAGCCAGTCTTGGATAGCAACACGTCCCAACCTTTGGCTCCAACTAGACGGTTGGTATTGTGGACCGTATACAGACGACCGTTCATGTGAATGGCCTCGGATTTGTCTGTGGTGGTGTTCACTATCTGCGGATAGTGCGCCGCTGCTAGCGCCATTTTGGCCAAATCTGCGGCCGTAGAGGTGTTTTCTGGCGACAGTCCGGTGGGCTCTTTGATGGTGGTGTTATGCAGCCCCAGTGTGTGGATCTTGGCTTGAACAGCCTGCAAAAAAGCCACATTGCTGCCCGGGTAAGTCCGGGCCAGCGAAGCTGCGGCACGGTTGTCAGAGGACATTAAGGCCAATTCGAATATCTCCCTGCGTTTCAGGGTGGTTCCAACGGGCACATGCGATTTGCTGTGCTTGAGCATATCCACATCCGAGGCCTGAATGGAGATGGTCTCATTCATATCCGGCTTGCTGTCCAGCACCACCATGGCGGTCATCAATTTGGTGAGCGAGGCAATCGGCGCAATTGTGTCGGCACCCTTGGATAGCAGGATCTGGCCAGTGTCATCGCTGACCACGATGGCGTGCTCGGATTGCAAGTTTGCAGCCTGGCAAACGCCAAGGCTCAGCAGCAATAAAACGCCCAGAGTTTTGATTGGCTTTGAATTCATCGTGACGGCAGTGGCTGAATGAGGGCGGCGCTCACACGAAATGCGGGCCACAAGCATGACGCTGAATACGCCACCTTGATCCGGATAATGCGACTACCAGACTTAAGCGAGGCTTAAACGGCTGTAGCGTTGGTGTTCGGTCAAAGAATGGGCACAAATAGTGGGCAGAATTGTCGCCAAGTGACCCGGGCTTTGATGTGCCCATCGGGCCGGGTGGCCCACACTAACAATTGGAGTCCACATGAAATACGTCAATCGCCTTGCACTTATTGGTTCTATGGCAAGTGCCATTCTGTTGGGTGCTTGCAGCAGCACGCCGGTCGCTCCATCTGCGGTGGCGACAGCACCGGCACCGAAGGCACAGCCCGCTTCGGCTCCCAGCGCTGCTCCACAGGTTGCAACACCCGCGCCGGTAAGTAAGGCGGAGCTTGCAGCTTATTTGGACCCGGCCAATCCCTTAAGTAAAGACAAAAGCGTTTTCTTCGACTTTGACCAGTATGTGGTCAAGCCAGAAGGCCAGCGCGTTCTTGAAATGCATGGCAAGTATTTGTCTGCGCACTCGGCCGTGAAGATCAAGGTAGAAGGTAATGCCGATGAACAGGGTGGTGCCGAATACAACCTGGCGCTCGGGCAAAAGCGGGCCGACGCGGTGGTCAAGGTTCTCAAAGTGTTTGGCGTGAATGACACGCAAATGGAAGCCGTGAGTTTCGGCAAGGAAAAGCCCAAAGCCCTGGGTCACGATGAACAGTCACGTGCCCAGAACCGGCGCGTTGATCTGGACTATCCCAACAAGTAGCCAGCCCCTTCGGTAGCAGCCCGTCGTGCTCAGTTTTAAACGGCGACTGGCCTGTGCATGCCTTTTCACAACCACCTTGATCCAATTGCCTTTGCAGTAGGCCCTTTTGCGGTTCACTGGTACGGCATTGCATTCGCGGTCATCTTTGTCCTGGGTGAGTGGTTCATCGGGAAGCTGCTTGTGCGAGAAGGGCGGCTTGACATCGACACCGGCCGATTGTTCCTCTATGCCTTGGGTGGCACGGTGCTGGGTGCACGCATCGTTCATTGCGCTTTCTATGACCCCCAGTATTACCTGAGCTACCCCTGGAAGATCCTTGCCGTGTGGGAAGGCGGACTTGCCAGCCACGGCGGGGTGCTTGGGCTGGTCATTGCGCTCATGGTGGCCAATCGCGCAAGCTCACCAGGAACCCTTGTCTTTTTGCTGGACCGCATCAGCATTCCCGCTGCTTTGGGTGGTGGCCTTGTGAGACTGGCAAACTTTGTGAATTCCGAAATACTGGGCCTGCCGATGGACGGCCAGTTTGCGGTTG
>JAYUED010000180.1:0-82617 GCA_043739385.1 Betaproteobacteria bacterium
CCCGCAACCCCCACTGAATAACCACTGAAGGAATTCCTATGAGCCTCTGGCTTGATTTTCTCGGCACCGAAATTCGCTATGTCGATACACCTACCTACGGCCGCATCCGCGTCGCCGAAGCCGGGCGCAGCAACAAAGAAACCATCTTGTTCCAGCACGGTTTGAACGGCCACTTAGAGGCATATGCCAAAAATCTGGTGGCCTTGGCAGAAAATTTTCACGTCATCGCGTTCGATTATGTTGGCCACGGCCTGTCCGACAAGAAGGTCGAGGAATACAACCCCGATGTCTTTGCCGACCAGCTGCTCGAACTGATGGACGTCCTGAAGATCGATGCGGCGCATCTCTCGGGCGAGTCGTTGGGCGGTTGGGTCTCGGGCATCTTTGCCGCCAAGTACCCCGAGCGTGTTAAGCGCCTCATGTTCAACACAGCAGGCGGCATACCAGTGGTGTCGGTTAAGGGCAAGCAGGATATGGCCAACTTCATGGTGCTGAACAAGGCGAATGTCGACGCGGTGCCAAACCGCGCTACGGTGCTAGCCCGCATGCAATGGCTCATGCATCCGAACAACCATGGCTTGCTTGCCGAAGAACTGGTCGATCTGCGGCTACGCATCTACCTCGCCCCAGATACGCGGCGCGTCGCGCCCAAGATCAACGCAGTGATCCAACGTCACGACGATTTTCTGATCCCACTGAAAGATCTGCGCTGTGAAACGCTTTTTCTGTGGACCAAGGACAACCCGATCCACGATCTTGAGGCCGCCCACGCCGCCGCTGCCAAAGTGTCAGGTAGCGTCTTCTACGTGATGCAAGGCGATGCAGCGCACTGGCCGCAGTACGAAGCACCAGCTGAATTCAACGAAGTGGCCACGAGCTTCTTTCTGACCGGCAAGCTGCCCGCTACAGCCAGGGATTGAAAGCTATGGCTGTAGCTGAAACCAATCGTATCGGCAGGATCGACCTGATCGACGTACATACGCATGTCGTGCCCGAGTCGTTCCCGGCTTACTTGGGGAGCCGGCTCGGTGCGCCCTGGCCTTCGATGGCGCCGGCGCAACCCTGCCATCGCCATGTCATGGTTTCGGGTGCAATCTACCGGACAGTATCTCACCAGTGCTGGGACTGCTCGGTCCGGATCGCCGACATGGATGCCCAGCGCGTTGGCTGGCAGGTGTTGTCTCCAATGCCGGAGCTGCTGTCGTACTGGATGCATCCCGAAGACGGTATGGCAATGTGCGGGTATCTCAACGAGGTAATAGCGACGATGGTAGCCAAGTCGCCTTCGCGGTTTCTGGGCCTGGGAGCGGTACCCCTACAGGACGTACCACTTGCGATCCGGGAACTCGAACGAATCATGACGGACTTGGGCCTGTCCGGCGTAGAGATCGCGGGCAGTGTCGAAGGTAAAGTCATTGGCGACCCCATTTTCCTGCCCTTTTTCCAGGCGGCTGCGTCGATGGGTGCCGCCATCTTTGTCCACCCGTTGCGCCCGACCGGCATGGAGCGGCTTGTAGGGCCAGCTGCACTCGAGCAGGTATTGGCTTTTCCAAGTGAAACCGGTCTGGCTGCTGCTTCGCTGATTACCGGCGGCACCATGGACGGCTTGCCCGGATTGCGCATCGCCTTCAGCCACGGCGGAGGGACCCTGAGCGCGCTCCTGCCGCGGCTGCAATTCGCCTGGAACAGCCTAGTGCCAGTCCGCAATGCTGTACCAGCTGATCCAGGAAGCATGGCCCGGCGGATGTATTTTGACGATTTAGTCTACGACGCAGCCACCATCCATCGACTGATCGAGGTATTCGGACAGACCCAGATCATGGCGGGCACTGACTATCCGTTTGCCATCATGGACGGTGATCCGGCTGCGCGCATCGACTCGCTGAACTTGAGCGCCGAGGCGCTTGCGATGGTCTGTTCGGGTAATGCTCGCAGATGGCTTGGTCTGGAGGCCTCGTGAACATCTTGCAGCACACCATTAGCATCGTCGGCACCGGTATGTCGTTCAAGGCGACCGCAGGCGATAACCTGCTTCGTGCGGGCTTGCGCGGGGGTATCGGGCTACCCTATGAATGCAATGCAGGCGGCTGCGGGTCGTGCAAGTTCGACCTCCTGAGTGGCGAGATTGAAGAACTCTGGATCGACGCCCCTGGTCTGAGTGTCAAGGACAGGACGCGGGGCCGACGACTTGCTTGCCAATGCCGCGCGTTGTCGGATTGCGAGATCAAGATCAGGGCTGCCGACACGTTCATCACCGCCTACGCACCGGTCATGTTCGATGCCGAATACATCGGCAGCCGCGCCGTGACGCCCGACATCCGCGAGTTCCGTTTTCGCGGATCCAAGACCGCAGATTTTCTGCCTGGCCAATACGCACTGCTTGACCTGCCCGGTGCCGGGCAGCTACGTGCTTACTCGATGTCGAATCTCCCGAACGCAGCAGGGGATTGGGACTTCATGGTGCGTAAGGTACCGGACGGGCGTGTCAGCACCCAGCTGTTCGACTCCCTCATTCCCGGCGAAACGATCATGATCGACGGTCCACTCGGACTCGCACATTGGCGCGAGGACCTGGACCGCGACATCGTGTGCATTGCTGGCGGTTCGGGACTGGCCCCCATTGTGTCGATCGCCAACGCCGCTGCCGCACAGGCCGATGGTGAGCGAGCGATCTGGCTGTTCTATGGTGGGCGCGGGCCAGCTGATCTGCCCGCATTCGACGAGTGGCTTCATCATGGCGCCCGTGTGCAGGTCAAGGTCGCGGTGTCGTCGAGCGAACTGGCCGACGCGACCGGCTGGACAGGCGAGCGTGGCTTAGTGCACGAACTGGTCGCGCGCACGTTTACCGACGACCTAGCATCATATCGCTATTACCTGGCTGGACCACCGCCCATGATCGAAAGCATTGTTCGCATGCTGATGGTCGAGAACAAGGTACATGCACAACATATTCACTACGACCGCTTCTTCTGAGCGGCACAAGGAGCGAAACTTGGAATCTAACGTGGCACTGACATCTGTCTCGAATTCAGCAGGGGAACTGCAGCTTTGTCGCATCGATGCGCTGGAAGAGGGCGAGCCCTTGCGGGTCGAGATCGAAGGGCGGCCCCCGCTAGCCGTCTATTTCGTCGATGGCGAGTATTTTGTAAGCGATGACACCTGCTCGCACGGTGAGGCATCGCTCTCCGAGGGCACACTTGACGGTGCCGAGATCGAATGCCCTTGGCATAGCGGCAAGTTCTGTCTTCGCACCGGCGAAGCGCTGACCTTTCCAGCCGTCTCACCCATTCGCATATATCCCGCCATCGTGAGAGACGGCGAAATTTTCATTCAATCTGGACAAGCACCCACATGAACTATTCCGAATCTCATGATCAGATCCTGCCTGCAGCGCTTGCGTTACGCGAGGCACGCGCTCGGCGCCAGACCATCGGCCCGATCTCGGTGAGCCATGGCATTGCCGGCTTGGCCGCTGCGTACGCCGTTGCGGAGATCAACACTTGCGCCCAGATCGACGCTGGGCGGCGCGTGGTGGGCAAGAAAGTTGGGCTCACGTCCAAGGCCGTTCAGACGCAGCTCGGTGTCGATCAGCCCGACTTCGGCATACTGTTCGACGACATGGAAATTCTTAACGGTGAGGACGTGTCAATGTCACGGCTGATTCAACCCAAGGTGGAAGCTGAAGTGGCTTTCATCATTGATAAAGATATGCCGGGATCGTCGCCAAGCTGGTCGGAATTTCTTGCCTGCATCGCCTACGCGCTGCCTGCCATCGAGATCGTCGACAGTGCCATCACCGATTGGAAGATTACGCTCGTCGATACCGTGGCTGACAACGCATCGAGCGCGCTGTATGTGCTGGGCGACCAGCCAGTAGCGATCGGTTCATTGTCGCTTGGGGATATTGGCATGCAGATGAGTAAGGAGGGACAGGTGGTGTCGATGGGCACGGGTGCGGCGTGCATGGGTCATCCGCTGCGCGCAGCCTACTGGCTTGCACGCACGATGGCCGAGAAAGGGCAGGGGCTTCGGGCCGGAGAGGTTATTTTGTCTGGTGCCCTTGGCCCTATGGTGCCGGTGATGGCAGGTGATTTGATCCAAGCGCATATCGGCGCCCTTGGTACGGTTTCGTGCCGCATGGTTTGAATAAGAGATTCACAGCGAGAACCTGACACACGGTGGACTTCATCCATTGCAATAAACACCTGTTAGGGTCGATATTGAACTGGAGATGAAGAAATGAAGAAATAAAGAGAGTCAGATGCCCAGCGGAATTCAAAGGGGCAGAAGTAAAGCAAGTGACCTAGCTTGGTCATAGAGTAGTAGCTTTAGCCAAAGGCTTGTGATATTGGACGAAAGCCGTTATCTTTATTCCTGTGGTCTATGTGCTTGCGCGTTTTTTTGCCAGCCTGCTCAGCAAAAAATCAGCGCCAGCATGGCTGCATCGTCCATCAAGTTCATCAGTACATAACCTGCGATGCGGTAGGCGAGTGCGATGGCTTTTTCGATCAGTTCGGGGGAGATCATCTAGGAGTGGGGTTGTATTTGAAGGCGACTGCCGTTATTGTCGCAGTCGAACGCCGCGAATTTACGCTTGTCAAAACTCAAAGAGTCCCGCCATGACTGTAGCCATCCGTGTTAAGCCCGAACAGTTCTTCACGCCTGAAGAATGGGATGATCTGTCTGCCCGCTCAGCGTGGAAAGGTCTGGCGCTGGTCGCGCATTGCTGGTTGACGATTGCCTTAGCCATCGTCATGGGTGTTATCTGGCCCGCCACCATTGTGCTGGCGGTGATGCTCATCGGGAACCGCCAACTTGGCCTGTTCATTCTGATGCACGACGCAGCACACGGGGCCTTACATCCGAACCGCAAAGTGAACGACTGGGTCGGCAAATGGCTGTGCGGCACTGATTTACACCCTTACCGCAGCTACCACCTGCAGCACCACCGCTTTGTGCAACAAACCGAAGACCCTGATTTGGTGCTGTCTGCGCCATTTCCTGTGACACGGGATTCGCTGCGCCGCAAGATGATTCGTGACTTGACCGGGCAGACTGTCTACAAGCAACGTCTGGGTGGCTTGTTGAGCAGGTTGAAATCTCGTCCTGAGGGCGGTGCTGCATGGCCCCTGGTTTGGGCAGAAATGAAGCAGCAACACCTGTTCTTACTGGAGAATGCCGTTGGTTTCGCCATATTTTGTGCGTTAGGCATGTGGTGGGCTTGGTTGCTGATGTGGTTGCTACCGATGGTGACGTGGCTTCCATTGATCACACGCCTTCGAAATATTGCTGAACATGCCTTGGTTGCCCAAAATGAGCCCGATCCCTTGCGCCACGCCCGCACCACCTATGCGAACTGGGTCGAGCGGTTATTCCTTGCGCCATATTGGGTCAACTACCACGGTGAACACCATATGTTCACGCAGATGGCCTGCTGGAAGCTGCCCAAAGCGCACCGTATTTTGAAGCGTCAAGGCGCGACGGCCCGCATGGAGGTGCAACCTGGCTACTGGACGATGCTTCGCTTGGCCTCTGCTGCCTGAAGTTTTTGGGTGTGGGGAGTTACGGGCATATTCCTTGGTGACGTTCGCGGCAAAATACAGCCTTCTCAAGCGAACTTTTCATGCACAAAACTGCCCTCGTCCTTTTCTCTGGAGGCCAAGACTCCACCACTTGTCTTGCGCTTGCGCTCTCAAAGTATGAGCGCGTTGAAACTATTGCGTTCGACTACCGCCAGCGCCACAGCGTAGAGCTGCAAGCTCGGCTGGCGGTATTGGCCGAGTTCAACACCCAATTTCCTGCCTGGGCCAGCAAGCTAGGCGAAGACCATCTGCTCGATTTAGCTGTATTGGGTCATGTCAGCGAGACATCGCTTACGCGCGATACAGCGTTCAAAATGGAAAGCTCAGGCCTGCCCAACACCTTTGTGCCGGGGCGAAACCTGCTGTTTTTGACACTCGCTGCTGCGCTGGCTTACCGCCGGGGTCTAGATGTGATCGTTACCGGCGTATGTGAAACAGATTTTTCGGGTTATCCCGATTGCCGCGATGACACCATGAAAGCCATGCAGCTTGCGCTCAGCCTGGGCATGGACAAGCGCTTTTTGATCGAAACCCCACTGATGTGGATCGACAAGGCTGCAACTTGGCAAATGGCGTTTGATTTGGGCGAGAAAGCAGAAAAAATAGAAAATTCAGAGGGTGGCGGCCAAGCCTTGGTCGATTTGATCGTTGAACACACCCACACCTGCTATCTCGGCGACCGCGAACATCGCCACGCTTGGGGCTACGGCTGCGGTACTTGCCCTGCGTGTGAGTTGCGTGCGAACGGATGGATGAAATGGCGAGGCGCTGCGATTTCCAGTTAATCAGAGGCGGAAGACGGTTCGAGTTCCTGTTCGTGTTCCGAGCCGTACTCCCGCTCTACCGTTGAAATCCGTACTTTGAATGCGCTGTACCACGTGCTACGGCCTGTATCGCGGGCGATGGTGTGTTCCGCGTGGTCGCGCCAAGCGCGTATGGATTTCAAATCTGTTCAATAAGCTACTGTGATGTCCACTCCTTCGCGCGCCGACTCCATACCTAAAGAACCTGGTTGCTCCGCTGCCAGTTGAGCCATTCGGTCAGCGGTGAAGCCGTAGCCCAGATCTCCCTCAGTGCGTATAGAGGTGAAGATCACGGCATAGTAGAAAGGTGGTGGCGTGAGAGCAATCATGGTGCTAAATTGAATTGGATTGAATTGAAGAACGCTACTGTGCTGTAGGTCTATTCATCGTGGCGTTAAATCAAGGCCATGAAATCATTTCTTCAGCGAATTCTTCCTCAGTTTTTTCGCGCAATGCACGTACAAACGCCAGCTATTGATACGCAACGTGCGACCGAACAGCCAAAGTCATTTGTGCCTGTCCATGCGCCGCCTATATCGCCTCCTCGATCATTGACTGCCATGGCTGTTAGGCGGCCACTCATCTCTGCAAGCGGCGATATAGCTGGATTTGAGTTTCGTGTTGATGGTGAGGCCTTGAGAATATTAAAAAATAGCGCTGACGTGCACTCTATATCTGCATATATTGCTACGGTATTAATAGCCGCACGCTTAATGGCTTTAGAGGGGCGTATCGGCTTTGCCCGGTTACCCGCTGCGTGGTTGGTATATGCTGCTGTTCCAAAAAACGAACCAGGTACCTGGATCGGCGTGGAGTGGGATGCAGATGAGCGTCTCGAGCCTGACGTACAGACTGCGATTGCGGTTGCGGTTGCGGTGCAGCTGTTTCGCGATGCAGGGGCCAAGTTGGCGTGGTCACCGTCGCTGGACTTGGGGAGCGCTGATTTATTGCCTGATTTCTTATTACTTGGGCCAACTGCCTCAACGATTCCTTCGTTGCTGGACACCGTCAAATCCAGCGCACCTATGCTGAGGAGTCTCCCCATCATATTGACTGACATTGCTAATGTCGAAGACCTTGAACTGGCGTTGCAAAGTGGTGTCAGTTACGCCTGTGGAGTGACGGCGGCTGTGGCGCCTTTGCCTTTGCCTGCTGCTGGACGTTCTGGTGGCGATCTGACTACCCCCAAAGGCATTGGCGACGCACAGCCGCTGCCGCCTGAGGTCAGCCGTGTGGCGCAATTGTTGCACCAGCTCAGCTCGAGTGCGGACACTGATCTGATTATCAGCGCCATCAAAGGCGATATCGGCTTGTCATTCCGACTGTTGCAGCGCATCAATAGTGCCAGTTTTGCGCACTTGGGCGCGGCTTCCAGCATTGACCAAGCCGTGCTGATGGTAGGACGCAACGAATTGCAGCGCTGGCTCTCGTTGATGTTGATGCAGTTCACCGGCACGCGCAAAGTCGCATCTGCGTTGCAGGAGATTGCACTGTGGCGTTCCAGGCTAGTGGAGTTACTGGCTATTGAGCATGACGAAGCAGAGCCAGGGCAGTTCTTTACTCTGGGATTGGCGTCCATGCTGGGCATGTTGTTGAACGTTAGCATGGCGGAGGTGGTGCGAATTTTGTGCTTGCCTCCCTTTGCTGCACAGGCTTTGCTGGAACACACAGGACCTTGGCATGTCTATTTGCGCACCGCTGAGCAGGTAGAGGCGCAAAAGATGACTGAAGAGCAGGCTGTGGTTGATGGCTTTGGCGGTGCGGTGCGGGTGCTGGAGCTGTCTAACGATGCTTGGAATTGGGCAGCAGCAAACGCAGACCGTAGCAAGCGTTGATGGCTTTACTATACTTACGCGTGTGAAACTACAGGTACTTGCGTCGCGGGTGGCGTGTTGCGGCTGCGCTCACAGCGCACGAGGCCGTCGATCATCACCATGCCGATGCCAGGCAAATCGCCTAATTGCACGCTGTCAAGCAAATCGCGACCGGCGGAGTGTTGGGCTTTGTCCATGAAAACAAAGTCGGCCGCACGGCCCACCTCGATCAGGCCGCAGTTCAAATTGCGGATGCGTGCCGTGTTGCCAGTGGCAAAGCAAAACACCAGTTCTGCAGGGATGTTTCCCAAACTCGACAGCAGCGCCACCATGCGCAACATGCCCAGGGGTTGCACGCCTGAGCCTGCTGGGCCGTCGGTGCCCAAAATCACCCGATGTGGGCATTTGAGCTGCAGCGCTGCCTGCGCAGCGGCGATGGCAACACGCTCGTTTCCGTTATGGACGATCTCAATGGCACGGGACGATTTCTCACACAGCTCACAAACATGTGCTTCTGAGAGTGAAGTGTGGCCACCGTTAATGTGGCCTATCACATCGGCATCAGCTTCTAAAACTACGTCTTTATCGATCAACCCTGATCCGGGGATGGACGGGCCACCAGTGTGGATGGTGCTTTGTATGCCGTATTTGCGTGCCCAGGCCACCATTTCTTTGGCTTCATAACCGGCTTTCACCGAGCCTAGGCCTACTTCGCCCAACAGCGTGACGCCGGCATCGGCCAAGTCTTTGAAGTCTTGCTCCACCATGCCTTTTTCGATAATGGGTGCGCCAGCGATGACTTTCACGCCACCAGGCCGGAAGTTGTCAAACGAACGCTGCGCGGTGATTGCTAATGCCTTAAGGCCTACGATGTCTTTAGGGCGGCCTGGCAAATGGACTTCACCAGCGGACACCATGGTGGTGACGCCACCGTTCATAGTGGACTCAATCCAGCCAATCTGATTTTGGCGTGGCGTCCAGTCGCCAAAGACCGGATGGACATGGCTGTCAATCAGGCCAGGAGCAACACAGGTCTGGCGTACATCAATAACGGTACGGGCCTCGGAAATATCGCAGTCTTTTTCACGCCCTACGGCGACGATCAAGCCATCCATGACAACGACAGTGTCAGCATCCAAAATCGGCTGATCAATGTCGCCTGAGAGCAGCAAGCCAATGTTTTTTAGGACGACTTTGCCGGATTTTCCGCTGCTGACTGCTTCTGCCATGGGGTGACTTTCAGAAAGTTGAAAAGATTTAAAGGGTTAATTAAACCGCTACGGTGCGCAACACCGCATCCATCACAAACGCCTCCCAATGCGCAAGCGCGTCTGGTGCCTCCATGTTTTCACCTAAAAAGGCGGACAGGGTGTAGCGGTTAGAGAGGTAAAAATACCCCATCGACGCGATCAATAAGTAAACATCACGTGCCTGTAAGTCGGTGCGAAACAGCTTTTGAGCTGTTCCACTGACCAAAATTTGCCCGATGACGGAAATAGCTGGAGAGGAGTAGTCTTTGGCACGTAAGCTTTTGGCAATGTGTTTGCCCTTGTGCATGTTTTCGGTGTTCAGCAGGGTGATGAATTCGGGGTTTTTACAGTAATACGAAATTACAAAACGGATGACCAACTTCAGTGCGGCTACCGGCTGCGTTACGTCCAAGGTGAGCTTGGATTCTGCCTCGTTCATCCGGCGGTAAGTGTCCTCAAGAACCTCTATATACAAGCCTTCTTTGCTACCAAAATAGTAGTAAATCATACGGTCATATGAGTTCGCTGCCGCCGAGATTTGGCCCACGCTACCGCCTGCATACCCGTGCTTAGCAAAGATTTTGGTGGCAGCACGCAGAATGTTGTCCCGCGTGGCCTGAGCGCCCTGTTCGCGTATCCCGGGTTTAGCAGGTTTGCCTGGCTGGGCGCCCGACGACGCGGCAACCACTGGAAGACGCTTTGGCTTGGCGACGCTGGGCATGGTCAAAAACCGTTTACTGCTCGGCAAACGCCCGCTCAATCACAAAATCTCCGGGGCGTGTGGTATTGCCTTCTTTAAAGCCACTTTGCTCCAGGCTGTGTTTCAGGTCCCGCAGCATGGCGGGGCTGCCGCAGATCATGGCGCGGTCGATAGCGGGGTCGAGGTCAGGCAAGCCCAAATCTTTGGCGAGCTGGCCGTTTTCAATGATGTCGGTAATGCGCCCCATGGTGTGGAAGGCTTCACGTGTGACGGTGGGGTAGTAGCGCAATTGCTTGCTAATCATCTCTCCCAAAATTTCATGCTGAGGCAAATGCTCGGTCAACAGGTCGTGGTAGGCCAGCTCTTCAACTTGGCGCACACCGTGTACCAGAATGACTTCTTCAAATTTTTCATAGGTGGCCGGGTCACGGATCACGCTCATGAAGGGCGCTAGGCCGGTGCCGGTGGAAAACATGAACAGGCGTTTGCCGGGCAGCAGGTAGTCAATCAGCAGCGTGCCTGTGGGTTTGCGACCCACCACGATGCTGTCACCGACCTGAATGTGCTGTAAGCGTGACGTTAATGGGCCGTCCGGCACCTTGATGCTCAAAAATTCAAGGTGCTCTTCATAGTTTGCGCTGACGATACTGTAGGCGCGCAGCAGGGGCTTACCGGTTTCGTTACGCAGGCCAATCATGGTGAAGTGGCCGTTGGAGAACCGCAGCGACGGGTCGCGCGTGGTTGTGAACGTGAACAGCTTGTCAGTCCAGTGATGCACGCTCAGCACGCGCTCGTCATTAAATGCACTCATGGGCAATACGAAAAGTTGGGAAAACGTGGAATATTCATGGAATATTCGCAGAATTCATGTGGATGGGATGACCAGGGCGCTTTGAACCAAGTTATTAACTGAGTTACCGAGCGAGCCCTTGCGTTAGTTCTCTATTGTCCAAGAAAGTACAGGTTGCTTCATGCATATGCTTATGCTAAATTGCGGATCAAATTTTTCAATGTAGCAAATACAACATTTTAATTAAGTGTATGCTACACAAAACACAAAACTACTGCAAGCAAGTTGCATACGTCTCATCATGACCGAACACACCAAAACCGATGGACTCCCAGGCTTGGACGGTGGTATCTCTTCTTTGGTGTTAGAGCGTACCAATCCCCGCAATGAGCGCACAACTGTCGCCAAAATAGCGTGTAACGCCTGCCCGGTGTTGTGTCAAATTTCAGAAGGCCGCTCTGGGGCCTGTGACCGCTATGCCAACGCTGATGGAATTTTGGTGCGTGTTGATCCCGTTGTGCTGCTGCGCCGCACTGTGACGGATACCAATATCAATATCGACGCTGATACCGTGATGCCGCTCGTGCCTTTTTCATCGCCCGACGCGGCCTCTGCCAAGGACTGGAATGGCGACCTGCTACTTGCTGATGAGGTGTTCGTTACTGGCGTGGGCAGTTCAACCACTTACCCTGACTACAAGCCTGCGCCCTTCATCGTCGCCTCAAAAGCTCAGGGCGTGGACATGGTGACGGTGGTGACGGAGGGCATATTCAGCTACTGCAGCTTCAAAATAAAAATTGACACCGACCGCTATTTAGGCCCTGAGCAAGCGAACGTGCGTTGCAAGGGCGAGGTCGTTGGCCATGTCACCACCGCAGAATACGGATCGCAAATGCTGTCGTTGGGTGGCGTTCACCACCTGACCGGGGGTAGCAAAAAAGAAGGTCGCATCGCTGTTCAGATGATGGAAGCCCTGGGTAACAAACAGGCGGTAGAAATCACCATTGACGGTGGCTCGCAGGTGGTTATTCAGGCCGGGCGTGCCCCCATCGTTAACGGCGTGGCCGAGCAGCGAATGCGTGTGGGCTGTGGCTCCGCAGCCGTGGGTATTTTTGCCAAACAATTTTTCAGCGAAGCCGACGAGGTTGTGGTGGTGGACGATCACATCACTGGCGTGCTGACCGAGCACCAAGCTGGGCGCTGCTTGGATATGCCGCGCTCAGGTATCCAGATGCGGGGGCGTAAATCTACGCCGGGCCGCTATTTCCAGGTTGCCAACCCTGGCACTGGTTGGGGCGGCACTGACATTGACGACCCGTTGTCCATCATCGAAGGCTGGGACGCCGACGTGGCGCGCCCGGGTCTGCGCCTGCTGATGACTTCCACGACAGGTGAACACGCAGCCTGGTATGTGCTGAACGACGCGCTAGAACCTGTGGCTATGCCTATGCCCGAAGCCGTACAGCGCATCATCGACCGTATCGGTGAAAACTGTGAGCCTTCGTTGTGTACTGTGCTGTTTTTGGGTGGGGCAGGGGGCAGTTTGCGCGCGGGTGTCACGGATAACCCGGTGCTACTGACCCGCGCTATCAAGAAGGCGCTGGTCAATGTGACTTGTGGCGGCGCACCGGCCTATGTATGGCCAGGCGGCGGTATTACCTTAATGGTCGATGTCATGCGGATGCCCGATAAGAGCTTTGGCACTGTGCCTACGCCTGCCATCGTCGCGCCTATCGAATTCAGCATGACGCAAGCTGATTACCAGCGCCTGGGCGGCCACGTTGACCATATACGCAGTTTGGCGCAGGTGTTGAAGAGCGGGGCATGGCACAACGACGGTGCGCCAGTTGCTCGCTTGTGGGTGCAAAACCCAGCTAATAACCCATGGCCTCTGGGTCAACCGCCGTTACTGGGTTGAACGGCTACATCGCGCCATGTCCGCTACCTGTGTACCTTTGTCTGATGGACGCTGGCATTTCCAGCATGGCCCGATTGATCTTGTGATTGGTGCTCTCGGCGATGCTGAAGCTCTGAGGCTTGCGCATGAGGCGGCATGGCTGCGGTTTCAAAAGGTATTGTCAGAACTGGTGCTGGAGCTCGCTGTATTACGCCAACCCTTGCCGATTGTCGGAAGGCTTCCTGATGCGAGCGAACGCTTTGCTGGTGGCATCGCCCAGCGCATGTGGCAGGCTTGCGCACCGTACCGCACCAGCTTCATCACGCCCATGGCGGCAGTGGCCGGGTCGGTGGCGCAAGAACTCATCGCCTGCTATCAGCGTACTGGTATTCAACGCGCATGGATCAATAACGGCGGTGATATCGCCTTTCATTTAACGCTTGGTACAGCGTTACGTATTGGGTTGTTCGCTGATTTAGGCGCCTTCACTTCGGCGTTGAATAACCCGCTTGGCCTGCGCACCGATGCGCAATGCGAAGTATGTTTCGACCAGCCAATTCGCGGCATAGCAACCAGCGGCTGGCGAGGTCGGAGTTTCTCTCTTGGTATTGCCGACAGCGTGACCGTGATGGCTGCTACCGCAGCGCAAGCCGATGCTGCTGCTACCGTGATCGCGAACGCAGTGAACATCGCCCATCCCGACATCGTGCGACTACCTGCCTGCGATGTCAAAGACGACAGTGACCTGGGGGCTATGCTCGTCACTGTGGATGTGCCGCGTTTGTCACAAGCGGCTGTACGCCACGCATTGGACGCAGGGCTAAGTAAAGCACAAGCTTTGCAGCAAGCCGGGCTGATAGCATCCGCCACGCTGGTGTGTCAAGGACAATGGTGCGAGACAAACACAGGGTCATTACCATCTTCAATGCAGCTGAAATTCACTTCGCCTGCGCAAATTGGTTCAGTATTTGCTTAACTAAAAAATAACTTTTCAATCCGCATGATTACTCTTCGCCGCACCTTCACCCATGTCGAAGAAATTCGCCATGAATTCGGGCCCGTCGCCACTGTGCCTCTCATTCGTGGTGCGATCGGCGTGGTGCTGACCAACCCTTTCGCAGGCCGCTATGAGCCGAACATATTGCCCATGATGGAGGCATTGCAAGACGTGGGTCTGACTATGGCACGCAAACTTTTGGCCGCCATGAACCTCCCAATGGAGCGTATGGCCAGTTACGGTAAAGGGGCCGTGATCGGCTCCGCGGGTGAGCTGGAACACGGTGCACTGTGGCATGTGCCTGGTGGGTACGCGATGCGCGAGTTATTGGGTTGGAAAGGCGACCGCAATGCTTATAAGCAGGGCCAGGGTGAAGAGAAAACAGGCCAGCCCGGTAATGCGTTGTCCATCGTGCCCTCCACCAAAAAAGTGGGCGCACCCGGCACCGCGCTCGACGTACCACTGACGCATATCAATGCCAGCTATGTGCGCAGCCATTTCGACGCCATCGAGGTGCGTGTACCTGGTGCACCGCTTGCCGATGAGATCGTCTACATCTTGGCCATGAGTACCGGTGCCCGCATCCATGCCCGCGTAGGTGGCCTGGAGCCCTCAGGTATTGCCCGCTGGGATGGCTTGCGTTAGGTCAACCTGCAACTTTTATACCGTCGATAACGTCCATAGCCTGTATACCGCCTCAAGGAATTCTTTATGTCCGCCAGCATCCGCAAAATCATCGTCCAAGTCGATGAAGTTCATATCGAGATGGGCCAGCCCGTCAACCCGCCCACTCGCCGCGCCCTGGCCATAGCGGTGATCGCCAACCCCTATGCAGGCCGCTACGCTGAAAACCTCGATGAGCTGATCGCCATTGGCGAAGAGCTCGGTGGTTTACTGGGCGATAAGTGCATTCAGGCCCTGGGCATTAACCCCAGCGATGCCCAAAGCTACGGCAAAGCGGCCATCGTGGGTGAGGCTGGTGAGTTGGAACATGCTGCCGCTATCTTGCACCCTAAGCTAGGTGCACCTTTGCGCAAGGCGGTTGAAAAGGGCGCGGCCTTGGTGCCGTCCGCCAAAAAAATGGGTGGCTTGGGTACAACAATCGACGTGCCACTGGGTCACAAAGACGCGGCGTTCGTGCGAAGCCATTTTGACGCTATGGAAGCCCGTGTGTCGGATGCGCCACGCGCCCATGAGATCCTTGTTGCCGTGGTTGTGACTGACAGCGGTCGCCCGCTGGCCAGAATCGGTGGCTTGCAAGTTAGCGACATCGTGGGCCAAGATGGCCTTCGCTAGCCACCACAATCGTGTTGGATTTTCTTTTTTAACGTATTGCCTTTCGCTTTTACTTTGTCTTTTACTTTTACTTTTACCCTCAGGAGTCTCGACATGACGACGCTACGCCCCTTCTACCGCGCCACCGTAACCGCCGCACTGGCCATGCTGTCATGCGCATCTGTGACGGCATTTGCCCAAGGCGTCATCAAGATCGGTGAAATCAACAGTTACAAAGCCCAACCTGCTTTTCTGGAACCCTACAAAAAGGGCATGGAACTGGCCGTTGAAGAGATCAATGCCGCAGGTGGTGTGAACGGTAAAAAAATCGAACTCATCACCCGTGACGACAACGCTAACCCTGGTGACGCCGTGCGCGTGGCCGAAGAGCTTATTTCACGCGAAAAAATCGACGTACTGACCGGCACATTCCTCTCCAACACCGGCTTGGCGATGACGGATTTTGCCAAGCAGAAGAAGTTTTTCTTCCTCGCCGGCGAGCCCCTCACCGACAAAATCATCTGGGGAAGCGGTAACAAATACACCTACCGCCTGCGTCCGGGCACCTACATGCAGGCTGCGATGCTGGTGCCCGAAGCCGTGAAGATGAAGAAAAAGCGCTGGGCTATCGTGTACCCCAATTACGAATATGGCCAGTCGGCTGTTGCCGCCTTCAAAACCCTGCTGAAAGCCGCTCAACCTGATGTCGAGTTTGTTGCTGAACAAGCTTCTCCATTGGGCAAACTCGATGCGGGCAGTGTTGTACAGGCGCTGGCCGATGCCAAGCCAGATGCTATTTTCAACGTGTTGTTCGGCGCTGATCTGTCCAAGTTCGTGCGCGAAGGCAACACACGTGGCCTGTTTCAGGGTCGTGAAGTCGTCAGCGTGTTGACTGGCGAGCCCGAGTACCTGGATGCCTTGAAAGACGAATCCCCCAACGGCTGGGTTGTCACTGGCTACCCTTGGTACGGCATCCAAACCCCGGAGCACAAAGCCTTCTTCCTTGCCTACCACGGAAAATATAAAGATTACCCTCGACTGGGCTCAGTGGTTGGTTATACAGCTATCAAGTCCATAGCGGCTGGTTTGAAGAAGGCCAAGAGCAGCGAGACGGAGAAGCTTGTTGCTGCTTTCTCTGGGTTGCAAGTTGACAGCCCTTTTGGCAAGATTACCTACCGTGCACAAGACCACCAGTCCACCATGGGCGCGTATGTGGGCAAAACCAAGAACGACGGCGGCAAGGGCGTGATGGTGGACTACAAATACTTTGATGGCGCAAATTATTTGCCCAGCGATGCAGAAGTGAAGAAGCTGCGCGCACCGGAGTAAGCCTTTGCGTAAACCCTACGCAGTCTCTCCAGGCTATGGACGGGGCTGCCCCTGGGCATGACAACAGTTCTTGAGGGAACCCCATGAGTTTTTCAGGTTTCATCGTCCAGCTGCTGAATGGGCTGGCGGGTGCTTCATCGCTTTTTTTGGTAGCGGCGGGGCTGTCGCTGATCTTTGGCGTGACGCGTATCGTTAACTTCGCCCACGGTTCGTTCTTCATGGTGGGTATTTATATCGCCTACAGCTTGGTTGAACACCTGGGCACTGGCTTGGGTTTTTGGCCTGCGCTGTTGTTGGCGGCAGTAGCTGTGGGCGTATTTGGTGGTTTGCTGGAAATGCTGCTGCTGCGGCGCATTTACAAAGCGCCAGAGCTGTTTCAACTGCTCGCCACTTTTGCCTTGGTGCTGGTTATCAAAGATGCGGTGCTGTGGTTCTGGGGGCCAGACGAATTGCTGGGGCCACGGGCACCTGGTTTATCGGGAGCGGTGTCTATTTTGGGGCGACAGTTTCCGTCATATGACTTGTTTTTGATTGTGGTCGGCCCTGTCGTGCTGGGCCTGCTGTGGCTGCTGCTGACACGTACCCGCTGGGGCACGCTAGTCCGCGCTGCTACGCAAGACCGTGAAATGGTCAGCGCGCTGGGGGTCAACCAGGCTTGGCTGTTCACCGCAGTGTTCGCGCTGGGTGCGCTGCTGGCCGGTTTGGGCGGTGCCCTGCAATTGCCTCGCGAGCCGGCCACGCTGGAGATGGACTTGAACACCATCGGGGCTGCTTTTGTGGTGGTGGTGGTGGGCGGCATGGGTTCAATCCCCGGCGCTTATGTTGCCGCGCTGCTAATTGCTGAGATCAAGGCTGTATGCATCTGGCTGGGTGTAGTTGATATTTTGGGTTTCAGTATTTCGTTTTCCAAACTGACGCTGGTGGTTGAATTTTTGGTCATGGCAGTTGTACTGGTGGTGTGCCCCTGGGGCCTTATGGGCAGACCGCAAGCACCTAACCGTTATGTGGGAATGCCTGAGGAGCCTTTGCGCCGAGCAGGTAAGCCCTATCTGATGATGGCCGCTGTACTGGGTGTCGTGCTGTTGGCATTGCCTCTGGTGACAGCCGATTCCCCGTACACCACGGTGCTGATGATTGACCTGCTGGTGGCCGCCTTGTTCGCCGCTAGCCTGCATTTTTTAATGGGGCCTGCGGGTATGCATTCGTTCGGCCACGCTGCCTACTTTGGTTTGGGTGCTTACGGCGCAGCACTGCTGGTGCGTGCCAGCGGGATGCCGATGGAGATGGCCTTGATCGTCGCGCCTTTAGTCGCAGCGCTTGGGGCCTTGGTCTACGGATGGTTCGCGGTGCGGCTGTCGGGTGTGTATTTGGCGATGCTGACTTTGGCTTTTGCGCAAATCACTTGGGCTATCACTTACCAATGGGATACGTTCACGGGTGGCAGCAATGGCTTGACAGGCGTCTGGCCGTCAGAATGGCTGTCGGACAAACGCAGCTACTACTACCTCACGCTGGTGCTGGTGACGCTGGGTGTGCTGTTTTTGCGCCGCGTGCTGTTTTCGCCGTTTGGCTATAGCCTGCGGGCTGGGCGGGATTCTGTGCTGCGGGCGGACGCGATTGGGATGGACGTGAAACGCATGCAGTGGGTGGCCTTCGTCATAGCAGGTGCAGTGGCCGGCTTAGCCGGGGCGCTGTATGCATTCTCGAAAGGCAGCATTTCACCCGAGACACTAAGCGTGGGTAAATCGGTGGATGGTTTGGTGATGGTCTTGCTTGGAGGCGTCCAGACGATTGCTGGACCTGTTGTGGGTGCTATCACTTTTACCTGGTTGCACGACACCGTGGCACGCAATACTGATTACTGGCGTGCCATGCTAGGGGCTATTATTTTGCTGCTGGTGCTGCTTTTCCCACAGGGGATAGCGGGCTTTGTGAAGCAGTTGGCTGATCGACTGAGCGAGCGCCGTCGCACCGTCAAAGAAATAACAGAGGCCCAGGTATGACTGAGATGAGTGAGGTTCCTTTGTTAAAAATCGCGGGATTGGGCAAATCCTTCGGTGGCGTCAAGGCAGTTGATGGGATCAACTTTGAATTGAAAGCGGGTGAGTTGTTGGCGCTGATCGGCCCCAATGGCGCAGGCAAGTCCACCACGTTCAACATGGTGAACGGGCAACTTAAAGCTGATGCAGGCTCTATCCAGCTCAATGGCCATGAGCTAGTGGGCCGCAAGCCACGCGACATTTGGCGCAAGGGTGTGAGCCGCACCTTCCAGATTGCCGAAACTTTTGCCAGCCTCACCGTAGTGGAAAACGTGCAAATGGCGCTCTTGTCGCAAGACGGACTGTTGTTCTCATTTTGGCGGTGGGCTGCTGATCACAAGCGTGACGAGGCGCTCAGTCTGCTGGCTCAGGTGGGAATGCGCACCCAGGCCGATCGCCCCTGCAACGTTCTGGCTTACGGTGATGTGAAGCGCGTCGAATTGGCTATCGCCATGGCGAACGCGCCCAAACTCCTGCTGATGGACGAACCCACCGCAGGCATGGCCTCCAAAGAACGTAATGACCTGATGGCACTGACCAAGCAACTGGTGATCGATCGCGGCATGGCCGTGCTGTTCACCGAGCACAGTATGGACGTGGTGTTCGCTTACGCTGACCGCATGATTGTGCTGGCGCGGGGACGCTTGATTGCCGAGGGTAAACCGCTGGAAATACGCGATCATCCCAAAGTGCAAGAGGTGTACTTTGGCAGTGGGAAAACCTTTGAAAAAAATGGCAATAGCGGTACTAACGGTAATAGCGGCAATAAAGCCACTGATAAAGCCACCGAAACAGTCAAGGAGGTTGCGTGATGGCTGCTCAGCAAACTCTGCTCGAAACCCATGGTCTGTGCGCTTGGTACGGCGCTGCGCAAATTTTGTATGACGTAGATTTGAATGTCCAGCGCGGTGAAGTTGTCGCGCTGATGGGCCGTAACGGCGCTGGCAAATCCACCACGCTCAAAGCGCTGATCGGGATGTTGGCAAAGCGCAAAGGCACGGTGAAATTCTTAGGTCAAGACATCTCTAAAAGCGAACCCCACCGTGCTGCGCGCCTAGGCCTGGGCTTCGTTCCAGAAGACCGTCGCGTGTTCACCGATCTCACCGTGATGGAAAACCTGAGCGTAGGCCAGCAGCCGCCACGCCGCTGGGCCGATGGCACAGATGCTCCGCTGTGGACGCCCGAGCGCCTATTTCAACTCTTCCCCAACCTGGGTGAAATGCCGAACCGTCCCGGTGGGCGCATGAGCGGTGGGGAGCAGCAAATGCTGACCGTTGCCCGCACGCTGATGGGCAACCCGTACTTGGTGCTACTCGATGAGCCGTCCGAGGGCGTTGCCCCGGTGATCGTCGAGCAAATGGCGAACATGATTCTGGCGCTAAAGGCCCAGGGTGTGAGCATCTTGCTGTCCGAGCAAAACATGCACTTCGCCGAATTGGTGTCTGACCGCGCCTACGTGCTGGAAAAAGGCCAAATTCGCTACCAAGCGAGCATGGCGGAATTGGCGGCGAACGACGAGGTGCGCCGGGCTTATTTGAGTGTTTAAATTAAGTGTTTAGCTGAGTTTTTGACCGTGTTTTTAACCTTGACTGGAGTTATGCCATGAATGCTTCTTCGCGCCGTCTGCTGTTGAAATCCACCACTTTGGGCCTGCTGGGCTTCGGGTTGTCTCGCTACGCCTTTGCTGCTAGCAAAATCAAACCTGCCGCCAACGCTGCGTTGATCGTGGTGGACGTGCAAAACTGCTTCGTTGAAGGCGGCACGCTCCCCGTAGGCAAGGGTGCTGAGGTGGTGCCAGTCATCAACAAGCTTTCTACTGCGTTTGAAAATATCGTCGTTACCCAAGACTGGCATACCCCAGGGCATGCCTCGTTTGCCAGTACCTACCCTGGAAAAAAACCGTTTGAGACGACCAAGTTGTCTTACGGCACCCAGGTGCTGTGGCCTGACCATTGTGTGCAAGGCACCGATGATGCGGCGCTGCACAAAGACCTCAAGCTGCCCACGGCACAAATTATTGTGCGTAAAGGGTTTCATAAAAACATGGACAGCTATTCCGCCTTTGAAGAAGCTGACCACAAGTCGGCAACAGGTTTAGCTGGTTATCTTAAACAACGTGGTATCAAAACCGTTTTCATAACCGGCCTTGCCACCGATTTTTGTGTAGCTTGGACGGCGATGGATGCACGTAAGTTGGGTTTTGAGGTCTATGTGATCGAGGATGCCACCCGTGCTATCGACTTGAACGGTTCGTTGGCTGCTGCATGGAAGCAAATGGCCGCCAAAGGCGTCAAGCGGATTCAGTCTGGGGACATTGATGCCGCTTGATGGGCGCCGTTGCGAGAGTGATTTAGAAAGTCATTTTTTACCCACCCGCCGTGCGGTAATGGCTGTTGCTCTGCTGGGCTTGGCCATACCTGCTGCACATGCTGAAACTGGCGTCACCGACACCCGCATCCGCATTGGTCAATCCGCAGTTTTCAGTGGTGTGGCGCAAGACTTTGGTATTGACTATCGCGCTGGCATTTTGCTGGCGTTTGCCCGTGCCAACAAGGCCGGAGGTGTGCTGGGTCGCAAGCTGGAGTTGATTTCCTACGACGACGCCTACAACCCTCAACGCACTGCCGACAACACGCTTAAGTTGATTGATGCTGACCAGGTTTTCGCGCTAATGGGCTTCGTTGCTACTGGTAATCTTGTTGCAGCCTTGCCTATTGCTGAGAAATCAGGCGTACCGATGTTTGCGCCGCTGGTGGGTACCAGTTCATTTCGCAGCACATTTCACCCGTTGCTGTTTCACGTGCGTGCGAGCTACGAGCAGGAGCTGCGCAAAATCATTGGCCACTTGGCCACGCTGGGTATCCGTGACATTGCGGTGGTTTATCAAAACAGTGCGTTTGGTAAATCAAACATGGAAACCTGCGTGCAGATTGCGGAAAGTTTGTCTGTCAAGGTGAAGCAAACCTTGCCCATGGACATTACCGCCACTGACGCAAAAACCCAGACCGCTGCGCTGGTCGCCACCTCGCCGGGGGCCGTAGTGATGGTGATGGCAGGGCGTATGGTGGAGGTCTTTTTAGCCGACTACAGGGCCGGTAAAGGCGCTGCACCTATTTACACGCTGTCGGTGGGCATCACCGATGCGGCTGGCTCAGCGAAACGCTTGAACGGCAAGCTTGAAGGCGTGGTGACGGCCAGCATCGTGCCTGGCACGCAGCAGGTGCGTTTTGCCGTGGTGGCCGACTACCAGCGCGACCGGGCTGAGTTTGCGCAAACTATCGACAGTGCCACCGCATTGGAAGGCTATATCGCCGCCCGCGTATTCATCGAAGGTCTGCATCGTGCAGGTAAGGCGTTGACGCGTGAAGGTTTTGTGCGGGCGCTGGAAGGCATGGGAACCACCAAGCTGGCCGATTTTCCGCTCAGCTACGGCCCTAAAAACCACAACGGCTCGAACTTTGTGAACCTAGAGATGTACGGAAGCGATGGCCATCTTGTCCGTTGAGGGCTTGACCGTCAATGGCCAGTACGCGGAGTTACCGCTGGACTCTGGCGCCACCCTGCTGCATGTGTTGCGTAATGATTTGGCGCTGAACGGCCCGAAATACGGTTGCGGTCTGGGTCAATGCGGTGCCTGTACTGTGCTGGTGGACGGTGTGGCCGCAAGAGCTTGTGTGATTCCCGCGCTGGGCGTGGCGGGCCGCGCCATCACCACATTGGAGGGTCTGCAAACATCCGCCGCCTTACATCCTGTGCAGCAGGCCTTTCTCGACACCCAGGCTGCCCAATGTGGATATTGCCTGAACGGCATGGTGATGATGGCCGTCGCGCTGTTGCAGCACACGCCGTATCCCACAGATGTGCAAATCCATAACCAACTTTCGCACAACCTGTGCCGCTGCGGGACGCATATAGAAATCGTACAAGCCGTGCAGCGTGCGGCCGTGCTGATGGCGGAGACTGTGGTGTGAGCGAGGATAGGATGCCGCGTCGTGCCAGCAGTGCCTTTAGTCGTGACGACTTCCATGCCGCCAGTGGCGTGCTGCTGGTGGTGCGCGACCCGCCAGCCGCCGCCGTACCAACGCCCGGCCAGCCCACCGCTATTTCTGCAAACCTCGCAGAAGGCGTGGAGATTTTGCTTGCGGTGTGGGATGACGGTAGCGTCACCGCCTTGCATGGCCACGTTGATTTAGGCACTGGTCTGCGCACCGCGCTGGCCCAAATCGTGGCCGAGGAGCTTGATATTCCTATGGCCGACATCACCGTGGTGATGGGCAATACCGCCAGCACGCCCAACCAAGGGGCCACTATTGCTAGCGCGTCGATTCAAGTGCATGGCGAGCCGCTGCGGCGGGCAGCTGCGCAGGTGCGGGCTTGGTTGCTCGCGAAAGGGCAAGAACAAGAGCGCGAACAAGAGCAATTGGTTAAGCCGGAGGCATTGGACTACCGAGCAGTCCTAACTGGTCAGCACGTGGCATTGATGCTGAAGTTACAAGCTCCCGTTAAAGATGCCAAGGACTACCACACCGTAGGCCAGTCTGTTCCCCGCGTGGACATAAGAGACAAGCTCACTGGCAACTTGGTGTTTGTCCATGACATGCGTGTCCCGGGCATGCTGCATGGTCGCGTGGTGCGCCCGCCTTATGCAGGAGCAGACCACGGTGAATTCATCGGCAACACGCTGGCAGGTGTTGATGAGTCCTCCATCGCGCATATTCCCGGTATCCGCGCCGTGGTTGTGATCCGCGATTTCGTTGGTATCGTTGCTGAACGTGAAGAGCAGGCTGAGCAGGCACTGCGTGAGCTGCGCGTGCAGTGGAAGCCCTGGCCTGGCATGCCTGATGTGCAAAACCTAGCCCAAGCGCTGCGCAATAACCCGTCTACAAAACGCCTGCTGGTCGATGAAGGTGATGTAGACGCTGCCATGGCCCACCTCGGCGCAAGCAACGGCACTGCCATGCCACGTACTTACGTCTGGCCATACCAAATGCACGCGTCGATAGGGCCGTCTTGTGCGGTGGCCGATTGGCAAGGTGAGGCCATGACGGTCTGGGCTGGAACACAAAACCCCCACGTTTTGCGCTTTGATTTGTCCCGACTGTTGGACCTGCCCGATGTGGCGATCAACGTGATTCGTATGGAGGCTGCAGGTTGCTATGGCCGTAACGGTGCCGACGATGTGGCGGCCGATGCGGCGCTGCTGTCCCGCGCCGTCAAGGCCCCGGTGCGTGTGCAGCTTACCCGCGAGCAAGAGCACCTTTGGGAGCCCAAAGGCGCGGCTCAGCTCATGGAAGTACAGGGTGGTTTGAACGCTGATGGCAGCGTTGCTGCCTACGATTTCCAAACGTCTTACCCTTCCAATGGTGCACCTACGCTGGCGCTGTTGCTGACGCGCACCATTGAGCCTGTGCCCCAAGCCTTCGAGATGGGCGACCGCACCGCCCGACCGCCTTACGACTATGCCAATCTGCGTGTCAGCGTTAACGACATGCCGCCGCTGGTGCGCGCTTCGTGGCTAAGGGGCGTGTCCGCATTGCCCAATGCATTCGCCCATGAGTCCTATATCGATGAATTGGCGACGGCAGCGGGTGTCGATCCGGTGGACTTCCGTTTGCGTTACCTGAACGACCCGCGTGCTGTAGAGCTGGTGCAGGCTACCGTGCAAAAAGCTGGCTGGAAGCCACATACCGAAGCCAAGCTTCAGCCTTCGGAGGGCGAGATACTTCACGGCCAGGGCTTTGCCTATGCCCGCTATATTCACAGCAAATGGCCGGGCTTCGGTGCAGCCTGGGCAGCTTGGGTAGCCGATGTGGAGGTCAATCGCCGTACCGGCGAAGTCCATGTGCGACGCGTAGTTGTGGGGCACGATGCAGGCTTGGTGGTCAATCCAGCGGGCGTTGAGCACCAAATCCATGGCAATGTGTTGCAAACCACCAGCCGCAGTCTGTTGGAGCGCGTGCCGTTTACTCCTGACATGAACACCGTCGCTACCCAAGAGTGGGGCAGCTACCCTATCTTGAGCTTTCGCGATGTGCCCGTCGTTGAGATCATGCACATGCCCCGCCAAGGTGAGCCAGCGCTGGGGGCGGGAGAGTCGTCGTCTGTGCCTGGCACGGCGGCAATCGCCAACGCCATCTTCGACGCCACCGGTGTACGCTTTCGTGAGCCGCCCTTCACGCCGGAGGTGGTGCGGGCAGCATTGAATCCTGAATATCAATTAAGTACGAAAAATGTGCCAGATGCACAATCTTTACCTGCAGTAATTGCTACAGATAAAGCAGCAAATCTAGTTGCATTACCCTGGCCCCAGCGCCGCTCGCTTTGGGCCAAAGCCAGCGCCTTGGCAATCGGGCTCCTCGGTTTTGGAGCTGCACTGCTGGGCTGGCGTTCGTCAATTGCGCCCGTTACGCCCGGTGCTGTATCTTTGCCTTCAATTTACTCTGCCGCCACCATAGAACGAGGCCGTCAACTGGCTGCCGTGGGCGATTGCGCTGTTTGCCACACCGCACCGGGCGGCGTGACCAATGCGGGTGGACAGGCCTTGCACACGCCGTTCGGTACCGTCTACAGCACTAACCTCACGCCTGATGTTGAAACTGGTCTTGGGGCATGGTCGATCGTGGCCTTTCAGCGGGCTATGCGCGAAGGCATTTCCCGCGACGGTCATCACCTCTACCCCGCCTTCCCCTACACCGCCTTTGCCAAAACCAGCGATGACGACTTGACAGCGCTGTACGCGTATTTGATGGCACAACCGGCTACCAAGGCCGCTACGCCAGCGGCAGAAATGCACTTTCCGTTTAATCTGCGCCCGCTGATGGCAGGCTGGAACGCGCTCTTCCTCGACGCCACACCCGCTCAGCCGGTGCTGAGTCAATCCGCTGAATGGAACTGGGGTGCTGTTGTGGTCAATGGCCTGGGCCATTGCGGCGCCTGCCACACGCCGCGTAACGCGCTGGGGGCGGAGCAGGGCGGCAGCGCTTACCTCTCCGGCGCGTTGGTGGACGGCTGGGAAGCCCCGGCCCTAACGGCATTGTCGAAATCTCCCGTGCCTTGGACTGCTGATGCGCTCTACAGCTACCTGCGTCACGGCCACGCGCCAGAACACGGCAGCGCCGCTGGCCCCATGGCCCCGGTAGTGCGCGAAATGGCCGCTGTACCCGATGACGATATCCGCGCCATGGCGACCTATTTATCGTCATTTCAGCTTATACAGCCTATTCATCCTGCTACGCAGCCTGAATATGCTGTGCCTGCTATCAATAACGAAGTAACGCATGCGAATGTAACCTTGCCAAATGCCACCCAGCGCCTGTTTACTGGCGCTTGCGGGGCCTGCCACCACGACGGTGACGGCCCGCGCCTGCTGGGGCTGAACATACCGCTGGGCTTCAGCAGCAAACTCCACAGTGACCGGCCCGACAACTTGCTGCGTGTGATGCTGGACGGTATCCAGGACCCCGCAGGGCCGGAAGTCGGCTTCATGCCGGCGTTCAGACACAGCTTGTCGGATACGCAGATCGCGGAGTTGGCTGGCTACATGCGTCAACGGTATGCGCCGGGGAAGGCGGCTTGGCCGGATATGACTGAGGCGGTGGCGCGGGTACGGGCTATGTCGCCCTAAATTTTCACGGCGCTCCTGCTTGTAATCCAGGTGCGGCCTTTGCAAACGCTGCATTTGCCTCGCAATTCGCCATGATGCGGTTGACTGTCGGAATCTCAGTCACCTCAATTTTGAACACCCGCATCACCACGAGGATGCTTGCGAGGCAGATATCGGCAATGGTGGGCGTGTTGCCGTGGCAAAAATTACCTGTTTCGGCTTCGTTCGCCAGGCGCTGCTCAATCGCTTGCAGGCCGATGGTGAACCACTGAATTTGCCACGCTCGCCAGGCCGCCTCGTCGAACTTGCCTTCGGTGGTCAGGTATTTTTTGACGCGTGGGGTGACAAGCGGGTGGGTGTCGGAAGCGAGCATGGCGGCCAACGAACGTACACGCGCTCGACCATGGGGGTCGCCCGGCAGCAAGGCGGGGGCCGGATGGATTTCGTCTAAAAACTCAAGGATTGCAAGGGACTGCGTGATTGGCGTAGAGGGCATTCCCTCCGCGCTGTCGATCAAGGTGGGAATGGCACCCAGCGGGTTGATCTTCAAATAAGCTTCGCTACGGTGCTCGCCGGCGTCAATGTTCACGTTGTGCTCAAGCGCAGAAAGGCCTTTGAGACTCAGCGCCACCCGTACTCGGTAGGTAGCGGAGGTGCGCCAATAAGAGAAGAGTTCAAAGCGGGTGGGTTCAGTCATGGCGTACCTTTGGGTTGGAGATTTTTTGGGTTGTGGGGTTTTTAGGTTTTGTGATTTTGTGATTTTTGAAAATCAAGGCCACTGTCAAACAACATCATGTTGTGAATGTTGTGAAGCCCTCAGCGAGGACGTCTAGACCGCGAGCGGGCGGGGCCACGGTCATGGGCGGAGTCTCTTTCGCTTTGGTCGCCTCGGTCATTGCGGGTGCTCTCTATGCCATCTGAACGCAAATTACAAATACGGTCTGCCCGCGCCGCGGCAGCTTGCGAGTGTGTCACGAGCACTACCGAGGTGCCGTACTCGCGTGCCTGATTACTTAGCACGTCCATTACTTTGGCTGCTGTAGCAGGGTCAAGGTTGCCAGTAGGCTCGTCGGCCAGCAGAAGTTGAGGGCGATGGATTAGCGCGCGTGCAATGGCTACACGCTGGAGTTGCCCACCTGACAGCTGCTGTGGAAGGCGGCTTCCCAGGCCTTCTAAACCGACAGCGGCGAGCATTTCTTCCACGCGCGTGTCTTGTGCCCAAGGTGTTTTTATTTTTTTATTCGCAGCTGTATTCAGAAGCATCAGAGGCAGCGCGATGTTTTGGGCTACGTCCAAATGCGGCAGCACGTGGAATGCTTGGAATACAAAGCCGACCGCACTGCGTCGCAGCAGGGCGCGGGCGGTATCGTCCAGCGTACCCAGGTCGGCACCGGCCAGCAGCACGCTACCCGCGTCCCAACTGTCCAGTCCCGCCATGCAGTTCAGCAAGGTGGATTTGCCCACGCCAGACTCACCCACGATAGCGACAAACTCGCCGGGTTCAATCCGCAGGTTGACGTTTTCAAACACTGTGCTTTCACCGTATCGTTTGGTGAGGCCAGCGATGCGCAGCGTCAGCGGCGGCAGGACGGAGGGGGCTGCCACTGGCGCGGGCATGGGCGAAGCAAGTGAGGGCTCCGCGAACGGAGTCTCTTGGCTGTAGGGAACGTAGGGGGGCGGATCCAGTTCGATCCGCCGGGTGCCGGGCAATGGTTGCATGGGTGAATGATAGCCCGGGCGCTCCGAGTCGATCGCCATATCAGTCGGCTCAGTCGCTCAGTCCTTGCGCCATTTCGAAAGCCAATGCTCCATCAGCTTACCTGCCGCTTCACGCCCACCCAGACCAAACGACAGCGCTACTGCCACAGCCACCGCGCCAAAGGTCAGGCCAAAAGCCATCTGCACGATCTCATGGGCAATGCCCATGGCGCGCAGACCCATAGCGATTACGAGGCCCAAAATCGCCAGCCGAGCAATACCAGCTAATCCCGCATTGTGGGTGCTGTCAGTTTGTGCAATAGCGCCATAGGCCAAGTTGGAGAGCCACACGCCAATCACCATGACTGCACAGCCCAGCAAAATGTCGCCACCAAATCTGATGAATGCCGTCACTACGCCACTAACTTGACCAAAGCCGAGTTGGTCGGCAGCCTCGGTGGTGGCGAACAGCATGGCGAAAAATGTGACCAGCCAAGCTGCGAGCTGTGAGGGGCGGCTGTCGCCTGACAGGGCTTCGCCAATACCCAGTTTTTGCGGCAAGCTGTCCACACCCGCACTTTCCAGTAGGGACGACATCAAGCGTGCTGCGAAGCGTGCCACGTACCACGTCAGCAGCAAGATCACGGTAGCTGCCACGATTTGCGGCACCGCTGAGAGGATTTGCGTCAGCATTTGCGTCGCAGGGCGCGAAATGACGTCAATTTTGAGCGAATCCAGCGCTGCAATCAACGAAGGTATGAACACAAAGATGAACACTAAATTACCCGCCAGCGTCGAGAGGCGCACTGCGTTGTCCAGCCCTATACGCTCGTTCAGGCGGTCGGTGCCTGCAGCGGCCAACAGGTTGGTGACCAAGCCGCGCAGTACTCTCGCTACCAGGTAGCCCACGCCACCAATCAGCAAGGCACCTACGCCGTTCGGCACCATGTCGAGCAGCCTGTCCACCATGTGGGTGACGGGTTGCAGCAGGCCGTTCAGGCGGAAAGCGTTCAGAATGGCTGGCAGGAATATCAAAATGACGATCCAGAACAGCACATTGCCTGCGTTTCGACTCATCGGAGCCATGCCTGCCTCGGATGATAGTTTTTCGTCGAGGTTCGTGGCGCTCAATGCCCGTACCGCCAGTGCCCGCAGCACCGTGGCCAGTAGCCAACCCACCAGCGAAAGCACTACCCCCGCGAGCAGGCTAGGCAGGTAGCCCATTACATCGCCCATGAGCTTGGCAAACGGGTTGCTGACAAGGGACAGGTTCAATACATTGAGTACCGCTATCAGCGTGGCCAGCAAGACGAGCCAGAATACGCCAATGGCAACGGGGGACTCAGCGTCCAGCCGTGTGCCGGTGCTTTCCTCAATGCGCGTGTTGACTCTGAGCAGTGTCAGCACGCGTTTGACGCCAGCACGGGCAGTGACGGCGATAAGCCAGCCAAGCACCAGAATAGCGACAGCCCCGAGAATTTGCGGAATATGCGTGCCCAGAGAGCTTTGCAGGGCAGTGGCAAAAGCGGATAAGTCCATAAGGAATTCTCCTGGCGAAGTGGTTGATCTGCTGTAACACAGCGACCAGACGGCACGTTCTCGATAACCCTTTGGTAGCGATCACGAGACAGTGCAACGCACCGGTTACTGTCTCACAATTCTCACACCTAGCGCACCGCTATTCAAGCTAAGGAAAGCGTACGCATTAACTTTAGACCACAAACTCTTCAGCCCATTGTTTTTCTATGGTAAGTACTTCCGCACCGTCGCAAGCGATCACATGCCGCTCTGGCATAGACCGTAGCCACGTGATTTGGCGTTTCGCGAGTTGTCGGGTGGCGATGATGCCGCGCTCGCGCAACTCAGCCAGGGTGAGTTGACCTTCTAAAAAATCCCATGCTTGCCGGTAGCCCACACATCGCATTGATGGCAAATCAGGATGCAAATCGCCGCGTTGACGCAGAGCGCGTACCTCGTCGATAAACCCTGCTGCCAGCATCGCATCAAAGCGTTGGGCGATGCGCTGGTGAAGCCAGGAACGGTCAGTGGGTTCTAAAGAAATAAGCCGGTAGGCGCTGGCTTTATCTGCTAAGGTGGCTGTGGTTTTTAAAGTAAAAAAACTGGACATAGGCTGCCCTGTCAGCTGGAAGACCTCCAGCGCTCGCTGAATACGCTGACTGTCGTTCGGCGCTAAGCGGGCTGCGGTAGTGCTGTCAATTTGCGCCAGTTCAGCATGCAGTGCAGGCCAACCTTCTGCCAGCCCACGCGCACTCAGCGTGGCACGCAGGCCTGCATCCGCTCGGGGCAGGTCGTCAATGCCGTCCATCAACGCTTTGAAGTACAGCATGGTGCCGCCTACCAACAGGGGTATTGCGCCACGTGCACGGATTTCACTGATTAACCGCTGGGCATCAGCAACAAACTCGGCTGCGCTATAGGCCTGAAGGGGGTCGCGGGTGTCGATCAGATGGTGGGGTACCGTGAGCTGCTCTTGTGCGGTGGGTTTGGCCGTACCAATGTCCATGTGCTGGTAGACCAGGGCCGAATCGACGCTGATGATTTCGGTGCGCAGCCCACGGGCCATCCAATGTGCGGCCAGGGCCATGGACAGCGCCGATTTGCCACTGGCCGTAGGGCCTGCAATGCCCAGCCAGGGTGGGGTTGGAACTGGGGTTGTCATTGTCTTTTTATTGTTTTGTTGCATTGGTGCGCGCTGCGTGAACAGCCGCTTCAGCGCCCACGCATGAAAAGCGCATCGAGCTCGCGCACGCTCATTTGCCGCCACGTGGGTCGCCCGTGGTTGCATTGGTCGGAGCGCTCTGTTTCTTCCATCTGCCGAAGCAGGGCGTTCATTTCTTCGAGGGTGAGTTTGCGGTTCGCACGCACGGCCCCGTGGCACGCCATGGTGCCCAGTAGCTCGTTTTGGGCGCGTTGGATCACAGTGCTGGCGTCATGCGTGCCCAGCTCTGCCAGCACGCTACGGGCGAGTTCCACTGGGTCCCCGTGAAAGAGGCTGGTAGGCACGGCGCGTACGGCCAAGGTTTTAGGGGAAAAGGGTGTGACTTCCAAGCCCAGTGTTTGCAAGGTGTCCACGTGGGCTTCGGCGGTAGCCACCTCTTGCGGGGATGCGGCAAATGTGGCTGGGATCAGCAACGGTTGGCTGTTGATCTGTGCGCCGTCCAGCTGCGCTTTGAGTCGCTCGTAGACGATGCGTTCGTGCGCGGCATGCATATCCACAATCACCAGGCCCTGTGCGTTTTCAGCCAAGATGTAGATGCCGTGGAGTTGGGCAACGGCACGGCCCAGCGGCCAGGGGGTGGCGGTTGTATCGTGCTTTGTATGCTCTTCAGCATTCTCACGATCGTCACGCTCCCACTGAACCGGGCGCACCGGCCACATCGCCTCAAAATTCGCCAGCTTGTCAGAAACGTGATGTCGTCCGGTGGAAACTCCTAAATTCATAGCTGTCTGTGACCACGGCGTCTGTACTGGTGTGTCATTTGGCTTTGAAATAGGGGATTCAGTTGCATATTCAACCGTAGCTCCAGCCGTAACATCAGCATCAGACAGAGCGCTCGCCGAAACCCCATGGCTTAAGTTGGCTCCCTGGCTGCTGCGGGGCACTGCTAACGCGTTCTTCACCGCGTGGCTTATCGCCTGATGTACCTCGCGGCCATCGCGAAAGCGCACCTCGATCTTGGTGGGGTGAACGTTGACATCCACCCGCGTAGGATCAATCTCCACATACAGCACGTATACCGGCTGACGTCCGCCATGCAGCACGTCCTCATACGCCGCCCGTGCCGCATGGCTGATGACCTTGTCACGCACAAACCGGCCATTCACGTAGGCGAACTGCTGGTCCGCCCGCGAGCGCGCTGCGTCGGGGATGCCTACTCGGCCATGCACACGCACCGGCCCGTGGGTATGCTCGACGGCGACGGATTGGCCTATGAAGTCTTCACCCAGCACGTCGCTCAGACGTTTCGACGTGGATGAAGCTACCGACAGGGCGCTGTCTGCGGCAACTGCCCGCCACTGCTCTACCAACCGGCCTTCATGCCAGATCGCAAAACCTACGTTTGTTCGTACTAGCGCGTGTCGGCGCACAGCTTCGATGCAGTGCGACAGTTCCGTGGCGTCTTTCTTTAGAAACTTGCGCCGCGCCGGGGTGCTGAAAAACAGTTCGCGTACCTCGACGGTAGTGCCCTGTGCCCGTGCTGCGGGACTCAGCTCACCAGTCAGGGACTCCAGTACATAGGCGCTGTCTTGGCTTGCAGTGCGCGATAGCAGTGCGGTGTCTGCTACAGAACTAATAGCGGCTAGCGCCTCGCCGCGAAATCCCATGGTGCCTACCGATTCCAAATCGCTCAGCGAGGAAATTTTGCTGGTGGCATGGCGTTTGAATGCCATAGTCAATTCGTCTCGCGGAATACCACCGCCATCGTCTTCTACCTGGATGCTGCGTACGCCACCCGCCAGTAGTCGCACAGTGATCTGCGTGGCCCCTGCGTCCAAGGCGTTGTCCACAAGCTCGCGCACCACGGCAGCCGGACGCTCAATGACTTCACCCGCAGCAATCTGGCTGATGAGTTCGTCGGGTAGCTCTCGGATGCTAGCGCGGGGCGACGAGATGATGTGGGGGAGTTGGTTAGAGGACACGTAAGACGGGTGCAGAGGATGTCACAGACGGCGGCTATAAAAGAAGGCCACAGAAGAAGTTAGAAGAAGTCGCTGATTTTAGGCCGGTGATAATCCTGATGATGGACATGATTCACTTGCTACTCGACTTTGTGCTGCACGTAGACCGGCACCTGGAAATCTTTGTCACGAACTACGGTGCCTGGGTTTATGCCCTGCTGTTCGTGATTATTTTTGTAGAAACTGGCTTGGTGGTGATGCCTTTTCTGCCTGGTGATTCGCTGTTGTTCGTGGTCGGTGCTATGTGTGGCGTGGGGCTGATGAGCTACCCCATGAGCGTAGGCCTGTTGCTAGCTGCAGCGGTGCTGGGCAACCAAAGCAACTACGCGATAGGCCGCTATTTGGGCCCGAAAGTCTTCCACTGGGAAGATTCACGCTTCTTTAACAAAAAAGCTTTCGACCAAGCGCACACGTTTTACGAAAAATATGGTGGCATCACCATCGTCGTAGCGCGGTTTATGCCTTTCTTGCGTACCTTTGCGCCATTTGTTGCGGGGGTGGCGAATATGACGCGCAGAAAATTCACGGCTTATGACGTGGGTGGCGGTGCGCTTTGGGTGGGGAGCATCATCACGGCAGGGTATTTCTTAGGCAGTATCCCTTGGGTGAAGCACAACCTGGACAAGATCATTTGGGCGATGATTTTTATTCCAGGCGTGTTGATCGCGGTGGGCGCTTGGCGGGCGCGGGCGAAGAAGTCAGGGACTTGAGTGTGTACCTGAGCGCGCAAAGTATTGCGCAACGCCATCCGCCACGTTCATAAATTCGTAATCACACCCTGTGCCCCGCAGTTTTTCTAAGTCCGCCTGCGTATAACACTGGTACTTGCCCCGCAGTGCGTCGGGGAAGTTGATGTACTCAATCAAACCAGCGGACACCGCATCGGCCAGTGTCAGTGCGCTTTCTTGACCGCCTTTGCTTGCGGCAGCCCGAAAGCTGTTCACTACCGCCAGCGCGACATCGTTGAACGGCTGCGCTTGCCCTGTTCCTAAATTGAACACGCCGGATTGACCAGGGTGGTCGTAAAACCATAGGTTCACGGCGACCACATCATCGATGAATACAAAATCGCGCAGCTGAGCGCCCGGTGCATAGCCACCGTATTCGCCAAACAGCTTCACTTTGCCCTCGGCGCGGAACTGGTTGAATTGGTGGAACGCGACGCTGGCCATGCGTCCTTTGTGCTGTTCCCTGGGGCCGTAGACGTTGAAGTAGCGAAAGCCGACGACTTGGGCGCGTACCGCTGAGAAATCGTCACCGATTTCACGGCGCAGCTTTTGGTCGAACAGCAGTTTGCTGTAGCCGTAGACGTTCAACGGGGCTTCAAATTCAGGGGATTCCCGGAAGGTGGCGGAGCCGCCGTAAGTCGCGGCAGACGAGGCGTAGAGCAAGCGTGTGCCTTGGGCTTGGCAAGCGTCGAACAATCTGCATGAGAGGGTGTAGTTGTTCTCCATCATGTACTTGCCGTTTTGCTCCATGGTGTCGCTGCACGCGCCTTCGTGGAACACAGCTTCAACTTGGCCGTAGCCGCCTTGCGCGAAGCGGGTGTAGAAGGTGTCAGCATCCACGTAGTCGGCGAGGGCCAAGTCGGCGAGATTGAGAAATTTGTCACCTTGGGTTAAATCATCGATGGCGATGATGTTGGTGAGCCCTCGGGCGTTCAGGCCTTTGATGAGGTTGGATCCAATGAAGCCGGCAGCGCCAGTTACCACAATGCGTGGCGAGGAGTGCAGCGTGGAATGGATGGAGTTCATGCGATCAGTTCCTCATACGACGCGGTGGCCGTGCCAAATTTACCCACTACGATACCGCCGGCCTTGTTAGCCCAGGGCATGGCTTCACGCAGGGTGAGGCCTGCGGCGACCAGTGCGGCGAGGGTGGCGATGACCGTGTCCCCCGCGCCAGTTACGTCGAACACTTCACGAGCAGCGGCTTTCACGCTGAGTTCGCCTTGGGCATCGAACAGCGTCATGCCGTCTTCGCTGCGGGTCAGCAGGACGGCTTGCACGCCGAGTTGCTCGCGCAGGTTATGGGCTTTAACACGCAACTCGTCTTCACTCTTCCAACTGCCGACCACCTGCTGCAATTCAGCACGATTAGGGGTGATGACGCTCGCATTTTTGTAGCGTGCGTAGTCGCTTCCCTTGGGGTCTACCAATACTGGTTTGCCGGCAGCGATAGCATTGGCGATCATGTCTGTGACATGGGTTAACCCCCCTTTGCCGTAGTCAGACATCAGCACGACTTGGTGTTGGGGCAACAGACTCACAAAGGTGGCGGATTGGGACGCCAGCACTTCGCTGGGTGGGGTATTTTCAAAATCCAGACGTAGCAACTGCTGCTGGCGGCCAATGACGCGAAGTTTCACGGTGGTTTTCAGCGCGGCATCGCGACCAAAGTGGGCGGTGATGCCGGTTTTAGCGACCAGAGCTTCGAGCTTGTGGCTGGCTTCGTCTTCACCGACCACTGTCAATAGCGAAGCGTGTGCGCCCAGTGTGACCACGTTGTAGGCGACGTTGGCGCTGCCGCCAATGCGCTCTTCTTCGCGGGTAATACGCACTACTGGCACGGGCGCTTCGGGTGAAATACGGTCTACTGCGCCATACCAGTAGCGGTCAAGCATGGTGTCACCCACTACCAGCACGCGGGCGACAGCGAGTTTGCCTTTAGACAGTGCAGTGAAAGCCAGGGGATTTGAAAGTGAAGTCGTGGTCATAGTTCTTCGACGCGGCGGGCGGGGTAGCTGTCCCAAGTTTGGCAGCCAGGACAGTGCCAAAAATGTTGTGAGGCTTCGAATCCGCAGGCGGCACAGCGGTAGCGGGTAAGTGGTTTCAAGGCGTGGTTCAGAGCGCGTTGGACTTGGGGATGGAACTGTTCGTTTTCCAGTTTTTCCCCAGCGATCCATTTGGCGGCGGCGACCAGAGAAGGCTCACGCTCCAGATGGCGCAAATACCACTCGCGGGGTGAGATGACGCTCTGGTCTAGCGTTGCCAAGGCTTCCATCACGTCGAGTGAAGGGCGTTGGGCATAGCTGGCGTGTAACAGACTCAGTGCATCGGCTTGGCGGCCACAAGCCTCAGCGGTTTCGGTGAGCAGCTTGGCGAGCAGGGGCATGGCTGCAGGCACGATTTGCGCGGTTTGGCTCAGGGTTTCAAAGGCAGATTCAGCGTCGCCGCTGCGGTGTTGCAGTTGCGCCAGATCCAGGCCGGGGCGTGCGGTGTCGCTGGCGAGCTCCAGAGCTTGCAGCAGCAATGCGGTGGCTGTGGCGCTGTCGGCTTGCAAAGCTTCCTCGCACAAATAGTGTGCACGACGCACGCCAAAGCTGCCTTGACCACTGTCCTCTAATTTTTGGGCGATTTCTGCGGCTTGGGGCCAGTCACGGGAGCGCTCATAGATTGCCAGCAGGGCTAGACCGGCTTCAGCTTCAAAGGCTGTGCCTTGAAGTTTGCGCAGAGCGGCTTCGGCGCGATCAAGAAGCCCGGCTTTGAGGTAGTCCAGAGCTAGCGCGTGCTGGGCCCGATGGCGATCGGTGGGGATAAGGTCAGCACGGGCTAACAGATGTTCGTGGACGCGTACTGCCCGCTCATACTCGCCTCGGCGGCGGAACAGATTACCCAGCGCAAAGTGCAATTCTGAGGTGTCAGGGTCATTTTGGACGGCTTCTATGAAAGCGTCGATGGCTTGGTCTTGCTGCTCATTGAGCAGGAAATTCAGGCCTTTGAAATAAGCTTTGGGGGCCTGTCGATTTTCGATGCGCAGCTGACGGAAATCCATTCTGGAGGCCATCCAGCCCAGCACAAAGGTGATGGGCAGACCGAGCAGAATCCAGCTGACATCAAATTCCATAAGGCTGGCTTGGCACCACAGCGTCAGGTGTCACGTCTTTAGCTTGAAGCGAGGTGGTCGCTGCGTCTGGTGTGCTGTTTTGCTGCACTAGGCGGACGGCGACACGGCGGTGCTTCCACCAACGTGGAACCATACCGAGTACGCCAATCGCGACACCCACGGTGAATACGGCGAGCACTACCAGTACCAGCGGCGCTTGCCAGACAGTGCCAAAGAAAAAGTGCAACGTCACGTCCTGCTGGTTGTTCAGGGCGAATGCGAAAAGCGTAAAAAAAATGGCTGCTTTGAGCAGCCATGAAAGGTATTTCATCAAGGTCCCCAGTGATTCACTGATTTTACCTGTCAGGCCGGGGAATTTCCGGTGCTACGTGTTCGACAGCGGGCTGTTGAGCCAGTAGCGCGGCAGTACGCAGGTCTACCGCTTCACGCAAGGCTTTACCAGGTTTGAAATGGGGGACGCGCTTCTCAGGAATAGCTACACTTTCCCCGTTACGCGGGTTGCGGCCCATGCGAGGGGAGCGGTGACTGATGGAAAAACTGCCGAAGCCGCGAATCTCAATGCGGTGGCCGCGCGCTAGGGCGTCGCTCATCGCGTCCAGAATGGTCTTGACGGCATGCTCGGCGTCCCGGTGGGTGAGCTGGCCAAAGCGGGCAGCCAATTCTTCGACTAAATCAGAGCGGGTCATGGCGTGGTACGTGGGCGTGAGACAAAAGCTTCAGTTAACGGGTTCAACATACTGCTTAAACAAAGCGACCGGCCCACACACCCCAAGAAGGGGCACGGTGACCGGTCGTAAGCCTAGGAACGAATGTTCTTCAGGCTTTTAAGATTTTAAGGTCTTAGTTGTTGCTGTCCAACTTGGCACGCAACAGAGCACCCAGGCTGGTCGTACCAGCGTTTTCGCGGGTGGACTGTGCACTGAGGGATTGCATAGCTTCGTTTTGGTCAGCCATGTCTTTTGCCTTGATCGACAACTGGATGTTGCGCGTCTTGCGATCGATATTGACCACAACAGCGGTGATCTCGTCGCCTTCTTTGAGCACGTTACGGGCATCTTCCACGCGGTCACGGCTGATTTCGCTGACGCGCAAGTAGCCCATGATGTCTTCGCCGAGGTCGATTTCAGCGCCACGAGCGTCAACAGTCTTGACCTTACCGGATACGATTTGGCCCTTGTCGTTGATGGTCGCGAAGGTGGTGAACGGATCGCCATCGAGCTGTTTGATGCCCAATGAGATGCGTTCGCGGTCCACGTCCACAGCCAAAACGATAGCCTCAACGTCTTGACCCTTCTTGTAGTTACGCACGGCGGCTTCGCCGGTTTCGTTCCAAGACAGGTCAGACAGGTGAACCAGACCGTCGATACCAGCAGCCAAGCCGACGAACACGCCGAAATCGGTGATGGACTTGATCGGGCCCTTGACGCGGTCGCCACGCTTGGTGTTTTGCGCGAACTCTTGCCACGGGTTGGCCTTGCACTGCTTCATGCCCAGGCTGATGCGGCGCTTGTCTTCGTCGATTTCCAGAACCATAACTTCAACTTCGTCGCCCAGCGTGACCAGCTTGGCAGGAGCAATGTTCTTGTTGGTCCAGTCCATCTCGGACACGTGAACCAGGCCTTCGATGCCGGGTTCCAGTTCCACAAATGCGCCGTAATCGGCGATGTTGGTGATCTTGCCGAACATGCGGGTTGACTGGGGGTAGCGGCGATTGACGCCCATCCATGGGTCGTCGCCCATTTGCTTGAGGCCCAAGGAGACACGGTTCTTTTCGGTGTCAAACTTGAGAATCTTGGCGGTGATTTCTTGACCAGCAGTCACCACTTCTGAAGGGTGACGTACACGGCGCCATGCCATGTCGGTGATGTGCAGCAGGCCGTCGATACCGCCCAAGTCAACAAATGCACCGTATTCGGTGATGTTCTTGACCACGCCGTGATCCACAGAACCTTCTTTGAGGGTCTGCATCAGCTTGGCGCGCTCTTCGCCCATCGACGCTTCCACCACAGCACGGCGTGACAACACGACGTTGTTGCGCTTGCGGTCGAGCTTGATGACCTTGAATTCCATCGTCTTGTTCTCGTAGGGAGACAAGTCTTTGATAGGGCGTGTGTCGATCAGCGAACCAGGCAAGAATGCGCGGATGCCGTTGACGAGAACGGTCAGGCCGCCCTTGACCTTGCCACTGGATTGGCCGGTCACAAACTCACCGGATTCCAGGGCTTTTTCCAGGCTCATCCACGAAGCGAGACGCTTGGCGGTGTCACGGGAAAGGATGGTGTCGCCGTAGCCGTTTTCGATGGAACCGATGGCCACGGACACGAAATCACCGACTTGAACTTCGAGTTCGCCACGGTCGTGTTTTTATTCTTCCAAAGGCACGTAGGCTTCGGACTTGAGGCCGGCGTTAACCACCACAAAGCCGTGCTCAAGGCGGACAACTTCAGCGGTGATGACTTCACCAGGACGCATCTCAGTGCGGGTCAGCGATTCTGCAAACAGGTCGGCAAAAGATTCAGACATTCAGGTTTTCCTAGACCGTTTGGCGTTACACAGGGCTTAAACAGGGATAAGCACTGTGGAGTACAGCAGCACAATTGCTACTGTTTGTATAGCTTGAAACGGTTGTTTTGTGCACTCTAGAGCGCGGTTACGATAACAAAAGTTAACAAAATCAACAGGCTAGTATGCTTTGGCAGCAAGGGAAAAGCCTGCTGAGGCTTTTTGCAGCTTTTCAAACCCGTTCGGTTTGAAACGGCTGCTTGCTTTGCCACCAGTTCAGCACTTGATATACCGATTCTTCAATCGAGAGATCAGAGTTGTCCAGCAACAAAGCATCATGCGCTGCCTTGAGGGGCGCGACCACTCGGTTTGTATCCCGAGCGTCGCGCGCTTCCAAGTCAGCGCAAAGAACATCGATTGTAGTGTCAATTCCTTTTGAAATCAACTGCTTATAACGCCGCTCAGCCCGATGCTCTGCACTGGCGGTAAGGTAAATTTTGAGCGGTGCATCAGGGAAAATCACCGTTCCCATGTCACGTCCATCGGCCACTAAGCCAGGGAGTTGACGAAAGTTGTGTTGCAACGTGAGCAAGGCGGCGCGTACTTTGGGAAGCGCGGAGACCTTAGAGGCGTTCATGCCTGCTTCTTCAGTTCGTATGATGTCCGCTACGTCTTCATCGTCCAGCAGCACTTGGTCAGTTTTGAAGCGCAGACTCAGATGGGTAGTGAGAAGGGCGATGGCATCTTCGTTGGCGGGCTCTAACGCCAAGCCTGCACGCACTGCGGCTAAACCGGTAATGCGGTACAGCGCACCTGAATCCAGGTAGTGGTAGCCCAAATGATGGGCGACCTCGGCCGACAAGGTGCCTTTACCTGAGGCAGTAGGGCCATCGATACAGATCACGGGGATATTGTTGCTCGACGTTTGAACTACAGAGAAGAGGGTTTCAAAATAGTCGGGGAATGTTTTTGCGACGCATTTTGGGTCTTCAATGCGAACAGGAACGCTAGCGGGGTTGAACGCGGCGAGAGAGAAGCACATGGCGACGCGGTGGTCGTCATAGGTGTGGATGCTGGCCGCACGCCAATCGGCGAGGGCAGGGGGTGTGATTTCGATGAAATCCTGACCTTCAACAACTGTGGCGCCGAGCTTGCGCAATTCATTCGCCATAGCGGCGATGCGGTCGGTTTCCTTTACCCGCCAGCTGGCAATATTGCGCAGCCGTGTTGTCCCTTTGGCATACAGCGCCATGACAGCAAGCGTCATCGCGGCGTCAGGGATATGGTTGCAATCAAGGTCAATGGCGGTTAACGTGCCGGCTTTGAGGGCTGCTGGGCTGCGCGAGACTTCTAGCCAGTTTGGTCCGCTTTTCACTTGCGCTCCCATCAGTTGGGCTGCTTCTACGAACCGGATATCACCTTGAATTGAATCCGCTCCCACACCCTCAATACGGATGGTTTTAGGGGTATTAATGCCAGATGTGCATGCTGCGATAGCTCCGAGCGCTATAAAATAGCTAGCGGATGAGGCATCGGCCTCAACGTAAACGGTGCCAGGCGACTGGTAGCGGCTACTTGCGGGAATGGTAAATCGCTGCCAGCCGTCACATGCCACTACGATGCCAAAGCGGGCCAGCAACTTGAGGGTAATCTCAATGTAAGGGCGTGAAATCAACTCGCCCACTACCTCAATCTCAATAGCCTGGGCTGGCAGGCCATGCGTACCGTTTGTGGCCAAAGGCAAGGCCATCAGTAAAGCTGTGAGGAACTGGCTGGAAACATCGCCGCGTACCTTGATTGCATGCTCAAGCTTCAAGCGGGGCTGGCCTGTGGTGCCGCCAAGTCGCAGCGGCGGGTAGCCCTCTTGGCCTAGGTAGTCCACCTCGCATCCCAGTTGCCGCAGCGCATCGACCAAATCGCCAATCGGGCGTTCGTGCATGCGGGCAACTCCGCTCAGCTCGTAGCAGCCGCCAAGCAGCGCGAGCGCTGCAGTCAAAGGGCGCATGGCCGTGCCTGCGTTGCCCATGAACAGCTTCAAGGTATCTTGTGGCTGGTTGATGTTTTTGTTGGTAACGCGATCGCCCAAACCGGTGATGCTGGCGTGGGTGCCGCTCAGTACAACACCGCAGCCCATGTGGCGCAATGCGTCCAGCATGACGCGGGTGTCGTCAGAGTCCAGCAAGTCCATCACGTCGGTGGTGCCTGCGCACAGGGCGGAGAGCAGCAGCACACGGTTGGAGATGCTTTTAGAGCCAGGCAACACCACAGTGCCACCCGCAGTTGTCAGGGAAGGGAGGTCGAGAAAAGGTAGGGAATACATAGCGTCAACAGGGCGCTGTTGTGCAGACACCGCAAAAATCAAAGTCGAGAAAAATCAGAAAGCTAACTCAAAACTAACGTAAAACGAACAGCAATGCTAGCTAGGCTAGCGTCCTGTTTTGTCTGTGCCTATGCGCCACGCGGCACGGGTGGCGCTGGCTTGGGCGATCTGCTGCGTCAGCCCGGCGCGATCGCCATTTTCGATCATGCGCTCCATTGCCAAAAGATTTTCGCGGAAAAACTGCGATTGCTCCAGCAATTGAGCTTTGTTAGTTGTAAAAATATCGTGCCACACCTGAGGATCACTGGCGGCGATACGAGAGAAATCGCGAAAACCTGGGCCTGCTAAATCCAGGTATTCATCACCTTGGGGTTGGCGGATGATGGCGTTGATGGCCGCAAAAGCAATCAGGTGTGGCAGGTGGCTGACGGCGGCAAAAGCTGCATCATGCGCATCGGGTGACATGGTGACGACCTTGCCACCCAGTGTTGTCCACAAGGCGGTCGCACGTTTAAGCTGGACTGTGAGGGTTTTCTCGACTGGTGTCAGTACGATTTTCTGGTCGACATACAGGTTCACGTCCGCGTGCTCGACCCCGGCTACTTCTTTGCCTGTAATGGGGTGGCAGGGTACGAAACTGCCGATTTGCTCGCGTAATGCACGTCTGGCTGCATCGACCACCTCGCGTTTAGTCGAGCCGACATCCATGACCAAGGTGGTCGGCGTAATTAAGCCTTTGATCGCTTTGAGCGTGGCCTCGGTCGCAGCCACGGGCACGGCCACCAGTACCAGGTCAGAGCCAGATACCGCCATCAGCGCAGAGGACGCTTCTTGGTCAATCACCCCCATTTGACGGGCGCGCTCGGTGGTGGACGGGGATTTGCTGTAGCCCACCACGCGTTTGACCAATCCCGCCCGTTTGCACGCCAGCGCGAAAGAACCGCCCATCAGCCCGCAGCCGATTAGTCCTAATTGTTCAAACATATGCCACTCTGTGGGGTAGATTCAAAAAATTCACTCTGCTGCTGGGTAGGTGCCCAGCACCTTGTAAAAAGCGCACAGGCTTTGCAGGTCTTTCAGCGCGGCGGTTACGTGAGGCTGCGAGGGGTGGCCTTGCAAGTCGATGTAAAAGTAATACTCCCACTGTCCCGATTTGGCTGGGCGGGATTCAAAACGTGTCATCGATACGCCGTGGGTTTTGAGCGGCACCAAAATGTCATGTACCGCACCAGGCTTGTTGGGCACGGATACGATCAGGCTGACGCAGTCTTTACCGCTGGCCTCGGGTGCTGCCAGTGTTTGTGGCAAACAAATAATGCTGAAGCGGGTGCGGTTGAAGGCATCGTTTTGCACCGCGTGGGCAGCTACATGCAGGCCAAATTGCGAACCGGCTTGTATGCTGGCAATCCCTGCCCAGGCCGGATTGGTGGCTGCCAGGCGTGCGCCTTCAGCGTTGCTCGAAACGGCACGTCGCTCAGCGTGGGGTAAATGGGTGGTTAGCCAAATATGGCACTGCGCCAGCGCTTGCGGATGGGCACAGACAACATCAATGCCCTCTAGCGAGTTCGAGAGGCGCAACAAATTGTGGCGTACCAGCAAGCTGATTTCACCAATGATGTGCAGCGGCGAGTTGAGGAACAAATCGAGTGAACGGGTCACCACGCCTTCAGTGTTGTTCTCAACTGGCACCACGCCGAACTGCGCGCTGCCTGCGGTGGTGGCGTGAAATACCTCATCAAAACTGTTGCAGGGGATGCACTCGATGCTGGTGCCAAAGAACCGAAATGCGGCTTCTTCGCTGAAGGTGCCTGCGGGGCCAAGATAGGCCACGCGCTGGGGCGCTTCCAGCGCACGGCAAGCGGACATGACCTCACGCCAGACGGTGGCGACGTTTTCGCGTTTGAGCGGTCCGGGGTTGGTGTCTTGCAGGTTTTGAATGACTTGGGCTTCGCGGTCTGGGCGAAATACGGGTGAGCCGTCGATGCGTTTGATCTCACCGACTTCACCTGCAAGCGCAGCACGGTGGTTCAGCAAGGTCAGTAGCTCTTTGTCTACGGCGTCAATCTGGATGCGCAGCGCGCCTAAAGTTTGGGTCATGAAGCGGGTAAAGTGGTTGACGAAACTAAGCCAAGTTGTGCTCGAAATCGCGCAGGTAATCCACTAGCGCTTGCACACCTGCCAAGGGCATGGCGTTGTAGATACTGGCCCGCAGTCCGCCTACAGATTTGTGACCTTTGAGTTGCAACAGACCGCGTGCTTTGGCGCCCGCTAAAAAGGTCTCGTAACGCGGTCCTGTGAGTCCTGCATCGCTGATGAAAAAGGGTACGTTCATACGCGAACGGCAGCCGGGTGCGACGTGGTTCACATACAGCAGCGATTGGTCGATAAAGTCATACAGCAACTTTGCTTTGGCAATGTTGCGGTGTTCCATGGCTTCAACGCCCGTCAACACCGTGTTGTCTACTGTTTCAGTTTGTGCCTTCAGCCACTGGAAGGTCAGCCCCGCCATGTAAATGGCGTAGGTGGGAGGCGTGTTGTACATCGAACCGTTGTCTGCGACGGTCTTGTAGTTGAAAGCGCTTGGGCAGATGGCGAGGGCATGGCCAAGCAAATCCTCGCGCACCACTACCAGCGTCAAGCCTGCAGGGCCGAGGTTCTTTTGCGCGCCGCCAAAAGCCAAGCCGACTTTAGACCAGTCCACCTTGCGGGAGGCAACGTGAGAAGAAAAATCAATCACCAGTGGTGCATCGCAACCCAGTGCTTTGAGGTCAGGTAAGGACTGGAACTCCACCCCGTGGATGGTTTCGTTGCTGCACAGGTGAACGTAGCTGGACGCAGTGCTAAGCTGCCAAGTGCTTGCACTGGGTAGGTTGGTGTGGTTTTCTGCCGCATTGTTGGCGATGATGGCTGTTTTGCAGTATTTGCCCGCCTCTTTGGCCGATTTTTCACTCCAGCTGCCTGTCACCACGAAATCAGCATTGGTTCCGCGAGAAATGTTCAGCGGGACGATTGCGTTTTCGCCCAGCCCGCCACCTTGCATAAACAAAATTTTGAAATGGGTAGGAATCACCAGCAGTTCGCGCAGATCAGCCTCAGCCTGCTCGTAAATCGAGATGAACTCTTTGCCACGATGGCTCATTTCCATCACGCTCATGCCACTGCCGTGCCAGTCCAGCATTTCGCTGGCGGCTTGCCGCAATACCGCCTCTGGCATGGCCGCAGGGCCCGCAGAGAAGTTGAAGGGGCGAACTGATTTAACAGCAGGCGTCATGAGGGTGTCTTGCATGTTGGGGGGGTGGAGTGGGTGGACTATTTATTTCTTTTTAGCGACAGGTTTTTCAGCTACAGCTTTGTCATGGCCTGTTTTTTCAACCATGATCTTTGCTGCGATCACGTCGAAGGCTTTGATCTTTTCTTCCACAGTTGTGCGGCTGTTGTCCACCACGTCTTTGATCCAAACATTGCCCAATTCTGGTGCTGCAGTTTGGTATTTCTTGAAGGCAGGGGATTCAAACAAGACCACCAGCTGCTTCATTTCAGCTTCCGTGAAACGCTCGATGTAGGCTGGCCGCAGGGTGCTTTCAGCAGACTTGTCCATTTGCGCTTCGATCAGCTTGCGGGTGCTGTCGCCCAGTGTCTTGAGCTCAGTATTCAGCTGGTCACGGGCTTTTTCCTGATCCGCCTTGGGCATATTTTCGAGCTTTGGTGCCCATTTGGCGATCACAGGCTGCACAGCACTGCCGGTCAATTGAAACGCCATACGGTCCATTTCAGGGCCGCGTTGCAACGCGACCAGCTTGGCTGCGAGTTCGAGCTGGCTAGCTGTGGGTGTAGCGGTTGTGCTGGCGGCAGAGGTGGTCACCTGAGGTGTGTTTTGAGCGATAGCACAGACAGGTAGGGTGATTGCCGCTGCAAAAAATAGAGCAAAACGAGAGGTCATTGGTTTTTTCATAAGGGTGAGTTTTAGCGAATTAAGAATTTGACGCATCTGAATCGTCCGAAGATTCAGGGGTATCAGGGGTATCGGAAATATCAGGCGTGACGTTCATGTCGGTGCCTGCCGCGTTGTCCGTGTCTGGAGTTTCCAGCGCATCAGTCGTGTCGTTGGACTCGGCTGCTTCGTTCACGTTCGCATCGTTTTCAACAATGCGTTGTAAACCGCTGAGTTTGGAGCCTTCGTCCAACCCAATCAGGGTTACGCCTTGGGTGGCACGGCCCATTTCGCGGATTTCGCTTACGCGGGTGCGTACCAGCACACCCTTGTCGGTAATCAACATGATTTCGTCGTCGGCTTTGACCAGCGTGGCGGCGACTACTTTGCCGTTGCGCTCAGTCTGCTGGATGGCGATCATGCCTTTGGTGCCGCGACCATGGCGGGTGTATTCAAGAATGCTGGTGCGCTTGCCGTAGCCGTTTTCAGTGGCGGTCAAGACGCTGTGGGTAGGGGTTTGGGGCACAGTGGTGTCTACGCTGCCATCTTCCAGCAGTGTCAACGGCACGATGGATTCAGACACCAGCATGGCTATCACGCCCTGACCTTCATCCAACATCATGCCGCGCACGCCACGGGCATTGCGACCCATGGGGCGAACGTCGTTTTCGTCAAAGCGCACGGCCTTGCCGCCATCACTGAACAGCATGACATCGTGCGCACCGTCGGTCAGCGCAGCGCCGATCAAGAAGTCGCCTTCGTCCAAGTCCACAGCAATAATGCCGGCCTTACGCGGATTAGAAAACTCGTCTAGCGATGTCTTTTTAACGGTACCCATGCTGGTGGACATGAATACATAGTGGTCGGCTGGGAAGGTGCGGAATTCACCGGTCAGTGCCAGCGCAACGTTGATTTTCTCACCCTCTTGCAGCGGGAACATATTGACGATGGGGCGGCCGCGCGAACCACGTGAGCCAGCTGGAACTTCCCACACCTTGATCCAATACAGGCGGCCCCGATTGCTGAAGCAGAGGATGTAGTCGTGCGTGTTGGCGATGAAGAGTTGGTCAATCCAGTCGTCTTCTTTGGTTGTGGTGGCCTGCTTGCCGCGTCCACCGCGTTTTTGAGCGCGGTATTCGGAGAGTGGTTGGCTTTTGATGTAACCGGTATGCGACAACGTGACGACCATGTCCGTGGGCGTTATCAAGTCTTCGGTTGAGAGGTCAAACGCACTGTGTTCCACCAAGCTGCGGCGAGCGCCCAATTTGGTTTGACCGAATTCGGTTTTGATGTGCGTCAACTCTTCGCTGATGATGGTGGAAACACGCTCGGGGCGGGACAAAATATCCAGTAAATCATCAATCTGCGCCATCACCTCCTTGTATTCAGCAACGATCTTGTCTTGCTCCAGGCCAGTCAAGCGCTGCAGACGCATTTGCAAAATTTCCTGCGCTTGAGTCTCAGACAGGCGGTACAGGCCATCATTACCCATACCGAATTCTTTTTCTAGTCCATCAGGACGGTATGCGTCAGCGTTGATGATGCCGCCATCTGTGTGGCTGCGGGTGAGCATTTCGCGCACAAGCTTGCTGTCCCACGGGATGGTCATCAATTCGGCTTTGGCCACCGGCGGCGTAGGGGCGTTGCGGATGATGCGAATAAAGTCATCAATATTGGCAAGCGCGACCGCTAAGCCTTCCAGCACATGGCCGCGTTCGCGCGCTTTGCGAAGCGTGAACACGGTACGGCGAGTGACGACTTCACGGCGGTGCTCTAAGAACACCGAGATTAGATCCTTCAAATTACATAATTTTGGTTGACCGTCGATCAACGCCACCATGTTCATGCCGAAGGTGTCTTGCAGCTGGGTCTGTTTGTACAGGTTGTTCAGCACTACTTCGGGCACTTCACCGCGTTTAAGCTCAATTACCAAGCGCATCCCGGATTTGTCCGATTCGTCCTGGATGTGGCTAATGCCTTCAATCTTCTTTTCATGTACCAGTTCAGCCATGCGCTCTTGCAAGGTCTTTTTGTTGACCTGGTAAGGCAGCTCGTCCACGATGATGGCTTGGCGCTGGCCTCTGTCGATGTCTTCGAAATGGACCCGTGCACGCATCACTACTTTGCCGCGGCCAGTGCGATAGCCGTCCCGCACGCCGTTTATGCCGTAAATGATGCCGGCGGTGGGGAAGTCTGGCGCTGGGATGATCTCCATCAGATCGTCAATGCTGGCCTCAGGGTGACTCAACAGGTGCAGACAGGCGTCTACAACTTCATTCAAATTGTGTGGCGGGATGTTGGTGGCCATGCCTACCGCGATGCCGCCGGAGCCGTTAATTAGCAGGTTGGGGACTTTGCTAGGCAACACGAGAGGTTCTTTCTCGGAGCCATCGTAGTTAGGGCCGAAGTTGACTGTTTCTTTGTCAATATCGGCCAGCATTTCATGGGCGATCTTGGTCAGGCGGATTTCTGTGTACCGCATGGCCGCAGCGTTGTCGCCGTCAACCGAACCGAAGTTGCCTTGACCGTCCACCAGCATGTGGCGCATGGAGAAGTCTTGCGCCATTCGCACGATGGTGTCGTACACCGACTGGTCACCGTGTGGGTGGTACTTACCAATCACGTCACCGACAATACGGGCTGACTTCTTGTACGGGCGATTCCAGTCGTTGTTCAGCTCGTGCATCGCAAACAAGGCGCGGCGGTGAACTGGCTTGAGACCATCACGGGCGTCAGGCAGCGCACGGCCCACAATCACGCTCATGGCGTAGTCGAGGTAACTGCGGCGCATTTCCTCCTCTAAGCTGATGGGCAGGGTTTCTTTGGCGAACTGGGTCATGGAGGGGGCGCCAACACGAAGTTAGGCGAAGTTGGACAGACTAAAGCCATAGATTTTACGGGCAAGTCATTGTCGCGTACTTGCAACAAATTGTGGGTTATTCCCCGATAATCACCCCAAATCCTGTTCTGCGCCGCCTTGCACGGCGCAGTTTGCTATGGAATAAGGGGCGCCGTGTGGCACAATCGGATTACGCGGTTCAGGTGATGGTCGCTTGAAACGTTTCAATCTCGCAGCGTGTCTGCGGCTCTTTTTCTCTCGAGGAGAACCATGAAAAAACTGAATAAAGTGGCAATGCTGTTTGCCTCCGCAGCGCTCGTAGCTTCTGCTGGCGCACAAACCGTTGATAACTGGCGTGCCGCTGATGGCACCGTGTGGAAAAACGGAACCAATGAATTCTGCTGGCGTGATTCCAACTGGACACCTGCTACTGCTGCTGCAACTTGCGACGGTGCGATTGCACCTAAGGCAGCAATGGCTCCAGCGCCAATGGCTGCCCCAGCTGCACCTGCTGCTGCACCGAAGGCTGCGGCTCCCGCTCCTGCAGCGGTTGTGGCACCTGCTGCCGTTGCTGCAACCAAGGTTACTTACGCTGCTGATGCATTCTTTGACTTCAACAAGTCTGTTCTCAAGCCTGAAGGCAAAGCCAAGTTGGACGACCTGACTGATAAAGTTAAGGGCATCAATCTTGAAGTCATTATCGCTGTGGGTCATACCGACTCCATCGGTAGCGATGCTTACAACCAAAAGCTGTCTGTGCGACGTGCTGAAGCTGTAAAAGCGTATTTGGTGTCCAAGGGCATCGAAAAGAATCGCGTTTACACCGAAGGCAAGGGCGAGAAGCAACCAATCGCTGACAACAAGACCAAAGAAGGTCAAGCTAAAAACCGCCGCGTTGAAATCGAAGTGGTTGGTACGCGCGCCACCAAGTAATACATTCATGCTTGAGGGGACCTACGGGTCGCCTACTGCATAAGTATTGAAAAGGCCCGGTGAACGCAAGTTCACCGGGCCTTTTTAGTTTCAGTTCTTTCAGTTCTTTTAATCCTTTCAGTCCTCTTATCACTTCTTCAAAGGAGTTCTTATGCAGCATGATGCTGAATGGCTAGAGCGCATGTATAACAACCGGGCGCGTGTACCTGACTTTGCCGATTATTTTTCTCGGTGGGCACGGGCCTCGAGCACTGCCCGGCAAAGTGGCCTGTGTACCTTGGATCTACCGTATGGTGATGGTCTCAACGAAACACTGGATGTGTTTCCCGCCGCTGGCGGTGTAGGAGATGGCCATCCCGTACTGCTGTTCATTCACGGGGGCTATTGGCGTTCGTTGGACAAAGCCGATCACTCATTCATCGCCCCTGTATTCAACGCTGCTGGTGCGTGCGTCGTGGTGCCCAATTACGCGCTGTGCCCTGCAGTTACGGTGCCTGAAATCACCCTGCAAATGGTGCGCGCGCTTGCCTGGGTGCAGCAGCATATTGACCGCTTTGGTGGCGACCCGACACGTATAACCGTAGTTGGACATTCAGCTGGTGGTCACTTGGCAACCATGCTGATGACCGACGTTTCTGCTGTTCGGTTCAAAAACACCCTGTCGATCTCTGGTCTATATGCGTTAGAAACGTTGCGCCAAACGCCATCAATTCAGGTCGCTTTGCAACTCACGCCTGAACATGTTGCATCCAACAGTCCTGCTGCACTCCCTGCACCGTCTCAAGGCGAGTTGTTGACGGTCGTGGGTGGGGAGGAGAGTGAAGAATTCATTCGCCACAATGTATTGATGCAAGCAGCCTGGGGCGCCGAGCGGGTTACCTTGTGCGAAACCCTGCCCGGTTTGAACCACTTTAGTATCGTAGATGCCTTGGCACAGCCAACACACCGCTTGCACCAGCTGGCGCTGGGCTTGTTAGGTTTGTAGCTCGATCTCAGTACCCGAACTCGTAAGCCCACTCAAATCTGCTCACATCAGCAAATGCTCGCCTGCGTTGTCGCCGCCCAGCGTCACGTAGTTCACCCGACGGATGTCCATCAGCTTTGTGCCCCCGGCATACGAGATGGAGCTTTGGACGTCCTGTTCCATCTCAATTAGCGTGTTCGCCAGATGGCCTTTGATAGGTTCTAGGATGCGCTTGCCTTCCACATGCTTGTACTCGCCTTTGTTGAAGTCGCTGGCTGAGCCGTAGTATTCCTTAAACAGTGTGCCATCCACCTCCACCGTTTTGCCAGGTGATTCTTCATGTCCCGCGAACAGCGAGCCAATCATCACCATCGATGCGCCAAAACGTACGCTCTTGGCGATGTCGCCATGATCGCGGATGCCACCATCGGCAATGATGGGCTTGGTTGCTACGCGGGCGCACCACTTCAGCGCACTGAGCTGCCAGCCACCCGTGCCAAAGCCGGTTTTGAGTTTGGTGATGCACACCTTGCCGGGGCCGATCCCAACCTTAGTCGCATCAGCACCCCAGTTTTCTAAATCAATCACCGCTTCAGGCGTGCCTACATTCCCTGCGATCACGAAGGCTGCAGGCAGCTTCTTCTTCAGGCAAGCGATCATGTGCTGCACGCTGTCCGCATGGCCGTGGGCAATGTCAATAGTGATGTACTCGGGGCAAAGGCCTTCTGCCACAAACTTGTCTACCGTGGCGTAATCCGGTGCTTTCACGCCTAAGGAAATTGACGAGAACAAACCTTTTGCCGTCATGTCTTTAACGAACTGGACGTTGTCCAGATCAAAACGGTGCATTACGTAAAAGTAGCCGTTCTGCGCCAGCCATGTGCAAATGGTCTCATCAACCACTGTTTTCATATTGGCCGGTACCACCGGCAAGCGAAACTTGCGTCCACCAAGCTCAACGCTGGCGTCGCATTCGGAACGGCTCTCTACCCGGCATTTGCGGGGTAGCAAGAGGATGTTGTCGTAGTCAAAAATTTCCATGAATCCAGGCTCCAGAAGTTACTGGGGGTTCGGTTGAACGTCCCAGAGTGAGCGCTTGGATTGAGCCGGTTATTTCACCCTTTAGCAAATAAGCAGGCAAAAAAAACCGGGCCAAAAATGCTTGGGCCCGGTGCTTGATTCTAGTGGGGTTTGGCTGCCGTGGTGCAGATGGATTGGGCGATAGTCGCTATATGACCTTGGCTATTCTCTACCCACCCCACCACCCGTAAACGCTCAGGCTGAGCCCCTGCAGGTACGCTCATCGAGCGTGACTCTAGGAACTTTAGCGGCGCTTTTTTTGATAGCTTCTCACGCTCATCCAATGGGCGTAAAAATGGGAGTACAAGCAGATTTCTAACTAAATTTCGTTCCACAGGCGTGCTATTTTCCCCTGCGGGAACGGTTTCGACCAACGCAAGCCATGCTGTCCAAGGACCTGTGCTCGCCATAGGCTGCCATGCAATTGACGTTCCCACGTAGCCGCCTACGGCTGGCCCAATGGCGACGCGTAGCGTGCCATTCTTTAGGAGGCTTCGTGAGTCATGTTGCAAGGTCATGTCGTTATCAAGTACCGGGCTGCCCAACGCTTCCAGTCTGACCAATGCATCCTGCGTGACTACGGCTGACAGCGGTGCGTCATCGCCTTGCGCGCTCGCTACCAACCAGTCCAGCGCTACGCTGTGGGGGCTGGTGGAGCTCGCAGGATGCTCATTCCAGCAGGTTTCGCAGTCGGCACTGATGAAGCGCTCTTGCAGAACGCGCGGTGCGGGCACACCATCACTGCTGCACGCGCTTTGGGCAAAGGCTATTGGCCCGCCTAAAGCTAGGGTAATGCATGTCAGGTTTGCCAGTGATGCTATGAGTTTTGATGTTGATTTTGATGCTAAAAGAGAAACCATCGCAGCCTTTCTACAATCTGTGGATGTTCGCACAATCGCTATTTACTGAATCCGCTTCTGAATCAGTCGCCCCCAAGGTTCCACTCTTACACAATCTCAATCCTGAGCAGCTCGCCGCCGTCACGTTACCCAGCGTACCGGCTTTGATTTTGGCGGGTGCCGGCTCTGGAAAAACCCGTGTGCTGACCACCCGCATCGCCTGGTTACTGCAAACGGGGCAAGTCTCTCCCGGTAGTCTGCTGGCTGTCACCTTCACCAACAAGGCCGCCAAAGAGATGCTGCTGCGCTTGGGCACGATGCTACCGGTGAACGTGCGTGGCATGTGGATTGGCACCTTTCATGGCCTGTGCAATCGGTTTTTGCGCTCCCATTTCAAAATGGCTAATTTGCCGCAGAGCTTCCAGATTCTGGATACCCAAGACCAGCTCTCGGCCATCAAACGCCTGTGCAAGCAGTTCAACGTGGACGAGGAGCGCTACCCGCCCAAGCAATTGCAGTATTTCATTGGTGGTTGCAAGGAGGACGGCTTACGTGCCAAAGACGTCGTGAACAGCCATCGCACACCAGATGAAGCGTTGAAGAAAAAAATCGAGCTGTACCAACTCTACGAAGATCAGTGTCAGCGTGAAGGTGTGGTTGATTTTGGTGAACTGATGCTTCGCTCCTATGAGCTGTTGCGCGACAACGCCCCGGTGCGTGCGCATTACCAACGCCGCTTTCGCCATATTTTGATTGACGAGTTTCAAGATACCAACAAGCTTCAATACGCCTGGATCAAGATGTTTGCGGGTGAGACCCGCTTTGATACCGGGGTAGGCGGTGGCTTGCCTGGCAATGGCAGTTTTGAGCCGTCCGACAACAGTGTGTTCGCTGTGGGTGATGACGATCAAAGCATTTACGCCTTTCGCGGTGCCCGCGTGGGCAACATGGCGGACTTTGTGCGTGAGTTCAACGTGCAGCACCAGATCAAGCTGGAAGAAAACTACCGCAGTTACAGCAATATTCTTGATTCCGCCAACGAGCTCATTAGCCACAACACCCGTCGCTTGGGTAAAAACTTGCGGACATCGCAGGGGCCTGGCGAGCCGGTGCGGGTGCTTGAATATCCGTCGGACTTGGACGAGGCACGCGGCATGGTGGAAGAAATGAGGCAACTCATTAAAAACGAGAGCATCCCGCGCAAGGAAATCGCCGTGCTTTACCGCTCCAACGCCCAAAGCCGGGTGATCGAGACAGCGCTGTTCAATGCCGGGTTGCCGTACAAGGTTTACGGTGGGCTGCGCTTTTTTGAGCGAGCCGAAGTCAAGCACGCGCTGGCCTACTTGCGCTTGCTGGAAAGCCCGAACGACGACACCAGCTTTCTGCGCGTGGTGAACTTCCCGCCGCGTGGCATAGGTGCACGGTCACTGGAGCAGCTGCAAGACGCTGCGCGTGATTTGGGTTGTTCGCTGCACGACGCGGTGAGCGGAGTGGGCGGTAAAGTAGGCAGCAAATTCGGTGCCTTTGTCGCTGGGCTAGACGTGGTGCGTGAGAAGTCCAAGGGACTCAGCTTGCGTGAAATCATCGAGCTGATCCTGGAGCACAGCGGGCTACTTGCGCATTACAAGGCTGACCGCGAAGGCGAAGACCGGGTTGAAAATCTGGAAGAGCTGGTTAATGCGGCAGAAAGTTTTGTAACGCAGCAAGGTTTTGGCCGCGATGCGGTGGCACTGCCGGTGGACGAGTGGGGGCCTGGGCTTGTGCGTAGCGCTCTCGGTGCTGCTAATTCAGTTGCAGGTGCACCCAAGGATACGTTTTCCCCTGTGCCGCAGGCCCAAGGCAGTAATTTATTGACAGATGAAGATGATGCTGTGGATGTCGCTGACACCGGCGAAACCCTGTCGCCCCTCATCGCCTTCCTGAACCACGCCTCGCTCGAAGCGGGTGACAACCAGGCCAAAGCCGGTGAGGATGCCATTCAGCTTATGACGGTTCATTCATCAAAGGGCTTGGAGTTTGATTGCGTTTTCATTACCGGGCTAGAAGAAGGCCTGTTTCCGCATGAAAACTCTGCAAACGACCGCGATGGCTTGGAGGAAGAGCGCCGTCTGATGTACGTCGCCATCACCCGTGCCCGCGCCCGGCTTTATCTCAGCTTCTCTCAAACTCGAATGCTGCACGGACAGACTCGCTTCAACCTGCGCAGCCGCTTTTTTGACGAGCTGCCTGAGGCGGCACTAAAGTGGATCACACCAAAGCGTCAGGGGTTTGGGCAAGGTTTCAATTCAGGATTCGCTACGAACTCTATAGCTGGTAATGCATATGGAGAGAGGACAAGCAGCAGTTTTGCCTTGAACTCGGTATTTTCAGCTGCTGTACCTGTGCAAAAGCAGTCTGCCGCCACCGGCCCGAACGCTTGGGTGCGCGCAGGCTCGCAGGTGTTTCACAACAAGTTTGGTGAAGGCAGCGTGATTTCATTAGAGGGCACTGGTGACGATGCCCGCGCTCAAGTGAAGTTTGGTCGCCATGGCATCAAGTGGCTGGCACTGGGGATTGCGAAATTGACGCCGGTGTGACTGACCATCACAATCCAGTTTATTTGTCCCATCGAGGCTGCCCATGAAACCCGTCGTCGCTACCTTCGCCTCCTCGCTCGCCGCCATTATGTTGCTCGCCAGCAGTGCCATCTTTGCCGCAGACACGCACTCAGGCCCAACTGCGAATCAGCGGTTGACCACGGCTCGCAAGGCCATTGAGGCCAAAGACTGGAGCCGTGCGCAGTCGGAGTTGAATACTGCTGTGCGTGCCGAGCCGCGCAACGCCGATATCCATAATTTGCTGGGCTACATCGCTCGAAAACAGGCCATGCCTGATTTACCCAAAGCGTTTGAGCATTACAAAATTGCCTTGCAGCTCGACCCCCGCCATAAAGGAGCGCATGAGTACATCGGAGAGGCTTATTTGATGGCCAAGCAGCCTGAAGAAGCGCAACAGCATCTGGCTGAGCTAGAGAAAATTTGTGGCAATAAGACCTGCGAGGAGTACGAGGACTTGGCCAAGTCGATAGCCACTTACAAGGTTCAAAAGCCCTAAGAAATCTCGTAGTGGGGATGCTATGGGGGCCGCGTCTCTGATGTTGCCGTTGTTACGGGTAGATCAGGCGCTAAGAAACTGTCTGCGAACGTGAAGTAAATCGAGGTGAAAAACATCGCAATGATGAGCATTGCTACTGGCAATAGCATGGCTGAAAGCAGAGCGGGGTTGCCCGACACCGCGGCAATGGTCGTCAATACGACACCTGCAAGCATGAAGATGCCCATCCACACCAAGGTGTAGACGGTGTATGCACCCATATTTCGCACACAGGCCACGCCACTGAAAAACAGGCTTTTGACCGGTGACACACCATACCAATGAACCAGCCCTGGTGCGTGCCAGAACACCATAGACAGTGGCATGTACAGCGCCATAGCTACCCACATGGCGGTTAGAAACTCGCCCGAGTTCATCATCTCTTCAGTGATTTTTCCACCGATCAGGTATAGCTGGGCGAACTGCCCACCGTCAAACAGCGCGGAGATAGCCATGATTCCCAAAAAACCAGTAGCGTACATCGCGCCCAGTGCCAGCATGGCACGCAGTCGCTGCGACCCGGCCCGGAACGCACTGACTAAGACCAGTGGCATCGGAAATTTGCCCTGGCTGCTCTCTTTGGTGGCGGCCATCAGCCCAAGCGTTGCACCAGGCAACAACATCAACGCCAGTACGCTGCCCACGTAGGGCAGCAGGGAGGCAATCGACATCACTGCCATGAACATGAAGAACAGGCCGATCAGCGCCAACGGTTGTTTAATGAAAGCGCGTACGCCTTGTTTGACCCACAAGATGCCATGGCGGGCAGGAACGATATTGAGTTTCAAAACTTAGGCCTTCAGCATGGCCGTGGTCGGCAAGGTAATAGGATTTTGTACCCGTGCCCGCAGCACGCGCTCGAAATGGGTTGGGTCGTGAGGGGTCAGCATAGCGGCATCGCGCGGCAGGTGAAAATCCCATAGGCGCGATACCCAAAACCGCAAGGCAGCGGCGCGGGCCATCGCGGGTAGTAGCCTGCGTTCGGCAGCGTTTAACGGACAAACCTGTTGGTAGGCGTTCACGAAGCTGTTGAGCCGCTCTGTGTCTGCTGTGCCAGTGGTCACGTCTATGCACCAGTCGTTGAGGCATACCGCCAAGTCAAACAGCCAAGTGTCGATGCCTGCGAAGTAAAAATCAAAAAAACCGGTGAGCACAGTGCCATCAAACATCACGTTGTCGCGGAACAAATCAGCGTGGATGGGGCCGCGCCGCAGGGCCACGTAATCAGCGCTAGCGGCTATGTGATTTTGGTAGGCCAGCTCTGAGGACAGCAGCGCGGCTTGATCTGGCGTTAAATGCGGCAGAACTACAGGCACAGTCTCGTTCCACCAGGGCAGGGCGCGCAAATTATCTTGATGCAGTGCAAAATCTTGCGCTGCAAGGTGCATGCGTGCCAGCATGTCACCTACTGCCGCACAGTGCGCACTTTGGGGTGCCAGCTGGCTTTTACCGCTGAGTTTGTTAACCACAGCAGCAGGTTTACCTGCCACGGTATGCACCAATTTGCCTAGGCTACGCGGACGCGGATCTACTGCCGGGTCAGGTACAGGGATACCGCGCTGGGCCAAATGCTTCATCAGCTTGAGGTAGAAAGGCAGTTGCTCAAAACTTAGCCGCTCAAACAGCGTCAGCACGTATTCGCCTTGGTCTGTGGTGACAAAGTAGTTGGTGTTTTCAATGCCACCCTGGATGCCACGCAGCGTTTTAAGGGTGCCAAGCTGGAGATTTCGCATCAATGCGCTCGCGTCTGAGCGCTTCACTTCGGTATAGACCGCCATCGTTAAATTCGCCTTAAAAGCTTAAAAAATTCCACACCCGTGCGCTGCCTGTGCTTTCTGCACCAGGGCCAACAGCAGTCGAACGACGACTTCCGTTAGTAAGTTGGAATTCATAGGCCGGGGCGTTGAACAGCGTGGATTTGGGCTGCACCGTCAGACTCTGGGTCTCACCGCCTATACGCACCTCATCGATTTTGCTGCCCGAGTCCTCTTGTTCAAGGTGCTGCCAACGCTGACCAGGCGCGATATCCGGACTTTCATTACTTTGCGCCAGTGCGGCACTGCAAGTGGCAGCCAACGCCAGTACCAAGAGGGGCCCACTGGTGAAGGTCATAAAGCGCAACAGGTTGAAGGCAGTTTTCATACTTCGATTGTAGGTGGGGGCATTCACAGCATTTACAGCAGTCATGGTGTCCGCAAGATTTGCAGCATTTGCCACATTTGCCACAGTCATAGCATTAGTAGCATTAGTAGCATTAGTAGCATTAGTAATATTCAGTCTTATATTTTTACAATATGTTACATAAATAAACAATGCCACCGCTTAACTGACATGATCCTGCAATCACCTCCACTTTCGTGCCGAGCCTTAAAGCGAACCTTGGGGTTTTCTGCGGTGATGGTTTTGTCACTTTTGACTGCCTGTAGCGGGGACGGTGAAGGTACTGGAACAGTTTGGCAGAAGCTGCGTGCAGCGACTGACCCCATCGCAGCGCCTGCAAACGCAGTGTGGCAGCCTCTCGTGAACATGGATTTGTCGGTTGCCTCAGCCGCCAATTTGCCCGACGGCACGGTGCTGATGTGGGCCGCTGACTCTCAAACGGGATTTGGTGGTGGTACTGACGCTTACTACACAGTCTATGACCCATTGACTGGCGTGTTTACAGATCGGAAGACCAATGGTTTGGGGGCCAACCTGTTTTGCCCTGGCACCACCAATTTGTCCGATGGCCGTGTGATGGTGGAAGGTGGCACCAGCGCGGGTAGCACCAGCATCTATGACCCCTCCAGTACTAACGACATTAAATGGAGCGCCGGTGCGAATCTGACTATTCCACGGGCTTACAACGCTAATACCTTGCTGCAAGACGGATCGGTCTTTACCATCGGTGGCTCCTGGGCGGGTGGGCAGGGTGGTAAGAATGGCGAAGTATGGACGCAAGCTGGTGGCTGGAAGGGCTTGAGTGGCGCGCTCGTCGCTAGCTTGGAGGGGACTGATCCCGGTGGGGTTTACCGCGGCGATAACCACATGTGGCTGCTGCCCACAGGTAATGGACGTGTGCTCCATGCTGGACCTAGCGTCAACATGCACTGGATTGACACCCGTGGAGCGGGTGCTGTCACCGATGCCGGTACCCGACTGGACGACCCCTACAGCATGAGCGGTAGTGCCGTGATGTACGACACGGGGAAAATCCTCAAACTGGGTGGCGCACCTGCCTACCAAAATATGAACGCTACCAATACGGCCTACCTCATGGATGTCAATACGGGGCTCACTGTGAAAAAAGTGTCTGCCATGACTTATGCACGTGGCTTCCAAAACAGCGTGGTGCTGCCCAACGGACAAGTGGTGGTGATTGGCGGCGAAAGTCTGCCCGTTCCATTCAGTGACGAAAGCTCAGCGTTGGTTCCCGAGTTATTCGACCCGGCCACTGAGACCTTCACGGCTTTGCCCGCTATGAACATACCTCGTAACTACCACAGTGTTGCGCTGCTGTTGCCCGATGCCACGGTGATGTCTGCTGGTGGCAACCTAGGCTCGGGTAATGCTCATTTGAATATGCAGATACTGCGTCCGCATTACCTGTTCAACGCCGATGGCTCTGCGGCTGATCGGCCCGCCATTACTGGTTCCCCTGCCAGCGTGAACTACGGTGCTACCGCTGGCGTAACCACCAATGGAGAAGTCACTTCCTTTGCTTTGGTGCGTGCATCGTCCAATACCCACGGTGTTAATAACGACCAACGTCGCCTCTCGCTGACATTCACTAATAACGGTTCCAACAATTACAGCCTCAATATCCCAACGAACCCCGGTTGGGCGTTGCCTGGCTACTACATGCTGTTTGCCTTGAACGCTCGAGGCGTACCGTCGATGGCCAAAATGGTCAAGTTGAGCAACGACCAAGCGCCCCAAATTACACCTTTCGATGACCAGACCAGCGGCGTGGGTGAAGCGCCCACGCTGAATGTGAATTCCAGTGCTCCCACTGGCGGTGGTGCTTTAGGTTATACCGCTGAGGGCTTGCCCCCCGGTGTGACGCTGAATGCTGCGACTGGTGTCTTTCAAGGTGCTCCCACAACCGTTGGCAGGTACTTGGTGAAGCCCAGCGTCAAAAATGGCATTCACACAGTGAGTACCCAATTTGTGTGGAGCGTGACTGCAACCCCCACCGCCGCCTATCGCTACGTCATGCTCAAAGCGATTACGGAAGCCTCGGGCAACCCCTGGACCAGCATGGCGGAGTTCTACCTGCTCGATGGGGCTTATAACGACCTTGCACGTACAGGTTGGGCTAACACCATCACTGCCGACAGCCAACAGGCTGGAAATGAGGTCAAGTTTGCGGTGGACGGCGACGCTGGCACGTTCTGGCACACGTTCTACAGTACCGGTAGCGGCGTGACTGCTTTGCCACATTGGATCAAGCTCGATCTCGGTGTTGCCAAAAAACTGGGTGGCTTTCGTTACCAGCAACGGAGCGACGGTAGCCCTAACGGCAACATCGGGAAATTCAATTTTTACGGCAGTGGCGATGGCAGCACCTGGACACAGTTAACAGACGGAGACATGGCCAATTACCCCTTGGTCGCAGGGGCTCGCACCATAAAGTTTGCTACAGGGGCCCCCGCGATTTCCAGCAATAGCTTTAATTATGTGAAGCTTGAAGCGCTCTCGGAAATCAACGGTAATGCCTGGACCAGTGCCGCTGAATTCAATGTACTTGGCACCGATGGCATCAATCTGGATCGCACAGGTTGGACAGCGTCAGCCGACAGTGCTGAAGTTACCAAACAAAACGGTGTTGCCGCTAATGTGCTCGATGGCAATCCCGATACTTTCTGGCATACCGAATGGAGCCCTGATACGCCCATGCCCCACGCTTTGGTTGTCAACATGGCAGGCACTCGCAGTGTGGGCGGCTTTCGATATTTACCTAGGAGCGATGGTTCCGCCAACGGCACAATCGCTACCTTCAATTTCTATGCGAGTACCGATGGTGTGAGCTGGGTCAAACTATTGAGCAGTGCGAAAATGGCCGATTACCCCGCTGCTGCCAACGGCGAGCGCACCGTTATGTTGGTTCCGGCCATTAGTCCACCCACCCTGTTTGCACCAGCGGCGCAAACAGGGTTGCAAGGTCAAGCGACCAGCTTGTCTCTGCTGGGCAGTGACCCGCAAGGCGGGGCGCTGACCTACAGTGCTACTGGGCTGCCACCAGGACTCACGCTCCAAACTGCAACCGGTGTTATCAGCGGCACGGCCAGCACCTCAGGTACCTACACGGTGGGCGTGCTCGTCAGTAACGTAAAAGGGCTGACCGCAAGCGCCAGTTTTGTTTGGACCGTACAAAGTTTGCCGGCCACCATCGCCCCCGTGCCTGCACCGCAGGCCTCGACCAATACAGCTGTGGCTTACGCCGCTACTGCCACAGGCAATACCTTGCAGTACAGCTGGTCTTTCGGCGACAAAACACCTGACAGTGCTTTCAGCGCCTCCAACACGGTAAACCACAGCTATGCGGCTGCAGGCTTGTACACCATCACATTGACTGTTAAGGACGCCAGTGGCAAGTTGACCGTTAGCATCTTCTATCAGGCCGTGACTGACAAGTTGCCCGCATCAATCGGCAAGGCCACAGCGTCTACCAATCTCTTGTTTGAACCCCGTGCGGGCTCTAATGCCCGCGTCTGGGTTGTCAACCAAGACAACAATAGCGTGACAGTCTTTAATGCCACCAACGATACCCGAATTGCGGAAATTACAGTGGGTGAGCGTCCTCGCAGTATTGCTTTGTCGCCAACCACAGGCCGCCTTTGGGTCGTTAACAAAGGCGATGCCAGCGTGACCTTGATTGACCCAGGCAACTTAAACGTGCTGCAAACCGTGGCGTTGCCCCGAGGGTCACAGCCTTTTGGTCTGGTTTTTGACAAGAACGGCAATGCCTTTGTCACCTTGGAGGCTTTGGGTCAAGTCATTAGACTCAGTTCAGCCGGTGTTTTGGGTGCCGCACTGAATGTGGGTCCTAACCCTCGCCACATTGCCCTTACGCCTGACGGTAGCAAGCTTTTGGTGTCGCGCTTCATCACGCCGCCTTTGCCCGGTGAAGGCACAAAGGTGGTGAGCACCACACTTAACAGCGTCAAAGTCGGCGGTGAAGTTGTTGTGCTTGACGCCGCTAAATTTACCGTCGCCAAAGCCAGCCTGGTGCTGCAACACAGTGACAAGACTGACTCGGAAAACAGTGGGCGCGGTTTCCCTAACTACCTCGGTGCAGCGGCCATTTCCCCCGATGGAAAAACCGCTTGGGTGCCGTCCAAGCAAGACAACATCTTGCGCGGTACCTTGCGCGACCAGAAGCCTCTGGATTTTCAAAACACCGTGCGGGCGATTTCTTCGCGCATTGATTTGGGCACCTTGACTGAAGATTACGCCGCCCGTATTGACCACGACAACAGCAGCTTAGCCAGTGCCGCCTTGCACCACCCTGGTGGCGCGTACTTGTTTGTTGCTTTGGAGACCAGTCGCCAGATTGCTGTAGTGGACGCTATCGGTAAAAAGTTGCTGTTCAATCTGAATACTGGTTTTGCCCCTCAGGGCCTTGCCTTCTCAGCGGATGGTCGTAAGCTTTACGTTAACAATTTCATGGATCGAAGCGTTGGCGTGTACGACTTGGCCAGCTTGCTCGACTTCGGCCAAATAGCCAAGGTGCCTGATGCCACCGTTGTGTCCAGCATCACTTTTGAAAAAAAGCTTACCTCGCAAGAACTCGTAGGTAAGAAGCTGTTCTATGACGCCAAAGATACCCGCTTGGCCCGTGATAGCTACATGAGCTGCGCTTCTTGCCATAACGATGGAAGTCACGATGGTCGCACCTGGGATTTCACTGGCTTCGGCGAAGGCCTGCGTAACACCATTGCTTTGCGAGGCCGCGCAGGTGCGCAAGGTAATAAGCACTGGACAGGTAATTTCGACGAAATTCAGGACTTTGAGGGCCAGATCCGCACCTTTGCAGGCGGTACAGGTCTGATGGCGAAATCCGACTACGATTTCGGTACCCGCAACACGCCCCTTGGCACGCCCAAGGCCGGTGTCAGTGCTGATCTGGATGCCTTGGCCGCTTACGTCATCTCTCTCAACACCTTTGATGTCAGCCCGCTGCGCAAGAGCGACGGCACATTGACCAATCAGGCCTTCTCTGGCAAAACGATTTTCAGTGTGCAGTGCTTAAGCTGTCATGGGGGCAATGATTTCACCAACAGCGCAGGGGGGTTGTTCTTCAACGTGGGGACGATCAAGCAACCCACTTCTGGGCAGCGGCTGGGAGTCGCACTGACGGGCTTAGATACACCCACCTTACGTGATGCATGGGCGACTGCTCCTTATTTGCACAATGGTTCTGCACCGACGGTGGCGGATGCTGTGAAGGCGCACACCAACCTTGCGTTGTCAGCTTGGGACCTGGATGCGGTAAGTGCCTTCGTACAGCAAATAGGGCGCGACGAACCAGGCCTTGTACCTAGTGTGAGCGCCCGCTATGTGAAATTCGAGGCCACCAGCGAAGTCAACGGCAACCCTTGGACATCCATGGCGGAGTTTAATCTCTTGAGTGCGACGAAAACCGTCTTGTCCCGCACAGGTTGGAAGGCTTCTGCTGACAGCGCTGAATCTAATGTTTACAACGGTGCTGTCGCTAATGTGCTCGATGGTGATGTGAACACCTTCTGGCATACCCAGTGGTCTCAAGCTAATCCAAAGCCGCTGCATTGGATCGTCGTGGATCTTGGCAGTACAAAGCAGTTTTCGGGTTTCCGTTACACACCACGGCCAAACAGTACGGGCTCCAATGGCACGGTGGCGAAATACAACTTTTACACCAGTCCAGATAACATCAGATGGACGCTATTCAGTTCGGGGGACTTGACTGCACTCGGTGCGAGCACCGACGTTAAAGACGTGATGCTCAAATAAATGCCATGAGCTATAAAACGTGCAGATTGCCGGCCTGCACGCGCTATAGCCTCACGGCTAATACTGTGGGTGGGCTCGGCTTATAAAAATACAATGGTGCGCATGACGCAACCTCCCTCACGCCCCCAAACTTTGTTGCTGGTCGATGGCTCCAGCTACCTCTACCGCGCTTTTCATGCCATGCCCGATTTGCGTGCCGTACCGGGCGACCCGACCAGTCCGCCCACTGGTGCTATTCGCGGCATGGTCAATATGCTGCAAAGTCTGCGCAAAGAGGTTCCAGCTGACTTTGCTGTCTGCATTTTTGATGCCAAAGGTCCTACTTTCCGCGATACGCTGTACCCCGCCTACAAAGCTACTCGCAGCCCAATGCCGCCCGATTTGCGCAGCCAGATTGAGCCCATCAATGAAATGGTGGCACTCTTGGGTTGGAAAGTCATGGCTGTTCCCGGTGTGGAAGCCGACGATGTGATTGGGACCCTCGCAGTACTGGCCGCCAAGCAGGGCATCCGCGTCATCGTCTCCAGCGGCGACAAAGACCTGAGTCAGCTGGTGGACGAGCACATCACCATCATCGACACCATGAATGGCAAGAAGCGCGACGTGGCCGGTGTTACCGAAGAGTTTGGTGTACCGCCGTCCCTGATGCTGGACTACCAAACTCTGGTGGGTGATGCGGTGGATAACGTACCCGGTGTCAGCAAAGTCGGCCCTAAAACCGCCGTCAAATGGTTGAACGAGTACGGCTCTTTGGCCGCGCTGATTGCCAAGGCTGCAGATATCAAAGGTGTTGTGGGTGAGAACCTGCGCCAGTCGCTGGACTGGCTACCCAAGGCGGCTGAGCTCTTGACCATCAAAACCGACTGTGATTTGTCGGCGTACATTGACGATCTACCTGCTCTGAATTCGGTAGCGTACAAAGAACAACAGACCGGGGCGTTGAGGTCTTTTTATGAAAAATACGGTTTCAAAGGCCTCGCACGCGCGCTGGGTGATGCGCCCAAGCTGACCGCACAGCCACCGATAACACCGATACCACCGATATCGCGGATGCCCGCGTCGCCGCTGTTTGATGACCCTGTAGTGGATGTCGCTCCCGCATTGGACTCGTCAAACCAAGTCGCTCCCACTGCAGCAACCTTAGCGCCAGGCGACACCGGCGACCTCTTCGGCGATGCCGCCAGCGCCCCAGACTCAACTAAAACCTATGAAACCATCACTGACTGGGTTCGCTTCGATGCCTGGCTGGCTATTCTGAATGCTGCCGAGTTAACGGCGCTGGACACCGAGACCACCTCGCTCAATGCCTTAGAGGCGCAAATCGTAGGTATCAGTTTTAGCGTTAAGCCGGGTGAGGCGGCGTACATCCCCGTGGCCCACAGCTACCCCGATGCACCCACCCAACTGCCCCGCGACGAGGTATTGGCCCGCCTCAAACCTTGGTTGCAAGATGCCAGCAAACCCAAGCTGGGCCAGCACATCAAATATGACCGTCATGTCTTCGCCAACCACGGCATTGAGGTGCAGGGCTATGCGCACGACACCATGCTGCAAAGCTATGTGCTGGAAGTACACAAACCCCACGGACTCTCCAGCTTGGCCGAGCGTCACCTAGGTCGCAAAGGCATAACCTATGAAGATTTGTGTGGCAAAGGCGCACACCAGATTTGTTTTGACCAAGTGGAGATTGCCAAAGCTGCTGAATACTCCTGCGAAGACAGCGACCAAACGTTGGCAGTTCACCAAGTCCTGTGGCCGCTACTGCGTGCGGATGCCAAGCTACTCGCTGTCTATAAATTGGAAATTGCCAGCAGCGAAACCCTTTACCGTATTGAGCGCAATGGCGTATTAATCGACGCGCCCATTCTGGCAGTACAAAGCCACACCCTGGGCCAGCGCATTTTGCAACTGGAAAAAGATGCCCACGAATTGGCCGGCCAACCGTTTAACCTAAGCAGCCCAAAACAAATTGGTGAAATTTTCTTCACCAAACTTGGTCTGCCAGTTGTCAAGAAAACGCCCACCGGCGCACCCAGCACTGATGAAGAAGTGCTGGAAAAATTGGCCGAAGATTTTCCTTTGCCTGCCAAAATTCTGGAACACCGGGGTCTCGCCAAGCTCAAAGGTACGTATACCGACAAACTGGCACTGTTGACCAACGCCCGCACGGGTCGCGTTCATACCCACTACGCCCAAGCCATCGCCGTCACTGGTCGTCTCAGCAGCAACGATCCCAACCTGCAAAACATCCCTATTCGCACGGTAGAGGGCCGCCGAGTGCGCGAAGCTTTTGTCGCTTCGCCTGGCAATGTCATTGCCAGCGCCGATTACAGCCAAATTGAGCTGCGCATCATGGCCCACCTGAGTGATGACCCCGCACTCTTGCGCGCTTTTCATGAAGGCCTGGATGTCCACCGCGCCACCGCTGCCGAGGTCTTTAGCGTCCCCGTGGACCAGGTCAGCAGCGAGCAACGCCGTTACGCCAAAACCATTAACTTTGGCTTGATCTACGGTATGAGCGCCTTTGGCCTTGCTAAATCTCTAGGTATCGACAACAGCGCTGCACGCAATTTTGTAGACCGTTACTTCCAGCGTTACCCGGGTGTCAAGCAGTACATGGACGAAACCCGCCTTTCCGCCAAGGCCAAAGGCTACGTCGAAACCGTGTTGGGACGCCGCCTCTACCTCCCCGAAATCAGCAGCCCTAACGGTCCCCGCCGCGCTGGTGCTGAGCGTGCTGCTATCAACGCACCGATGCAAGGCACTGCGGCTGACCTCATTAAATTAAGCATGAATGCGGTGCAAGCGACCTTAGATTATGAGAAGCCTGCTATCAAAATGATTATGCAGGTGCACGATGAACTGGTTTTTGAGCTACCGCTGGGGGAGGTCGATTGGCTGAAAACCGAGATTCCACGCTTGATGGCCGGTGTGGCGCAACTCAAGGTGCCGCTATTGGCGGAAGTGGGGGTTGGGGCGAATTGGGATGAGGCGCATTGAGGTTCGCCTGCTAATCTCTAGGTTCTTGCTGTTTTAATGCAAAAGTAACTGTAATAAAGGCTACCCATGAAACCCTTCACGCTGATTTCCACTGTTGTGCTCGCTTCTGGTCTTAGCGCCGCCAGCTTTGCTGGCGCCGATACGCTTAAGAAAATCGCTGATGCAGGTCAGATGACAGTCTCCTCGCGGGAGGCTTCAGTGCCGTTCAGCTTTTTGGTGGGCTCAGGTGCGCCGGTGGGGTTCTCGGTGGACATCACCAATGCCATCGTGGAGGCGGTGAAGGTCAAGTTAGGTAAGCCTGACCTCAAAGTGGCGGTGCAGCCTGTTACCTCGCAAAACCGCATTCCGCTGCTGCAAAACGGGACTATTGACCTAGAGTGCGGCTCGACCACCAACAACACCGCTCGCGGGCGTGATGTGCAGTTCGCTATCAATCATTTCTACACCGGCACGCGTTTACTGGTGAAAAAATCATCAGGCATCAAAAACTATGCTGATTTGTCCAAGAAAAATGTCACCAGCACCACTGGCACGACCAATGTGCAGGTGATTCGCAAGTACAACACCGACAACAACCTGGGCATGGAGTTCGTGCTGGGCAAAGACCACGACGATGCGATGTTGCTGGTGGACAGTGGCCGTGCAGTTGCATTCGCGATGGACGATATTTTGCTGTTTGGCCTGATGGGCAATGCCAAAGCGCCAGCCGAATGGGAAGTTGTGGGCGATTCGCTGCAAGTCGAGCCCTATGCCTGCATGTTTCGCAAAGACGACCCACAGTTTGCGCAACTGGTTAATGGCGTGATTGGCGGGATGATGAAATCGGGCCAGTTTGAAAAGTTATACACCAAGTGGTTCATGTCGCCCATTCCGCCTAAGAACCAGAATCTGAATTTACCTATGAGTAAAGAATTACGCGACAACCTGAAAGCCTTAAGCGACAAGCCTGCGACCTAAGTGGCTGACATAAGCGGGGGGATGCACCGATTTCGGCTTCGGTCTAAACTTCCTCGTGGTATTTCGTGTCATTTCGTGCTCATTTGGCACGTATGTCCACCACACCCATCGACCACAACTAACTGTATACCGGAGCCTCCATGTTCAGTGAAGACCTCAATTCAGAATTTAACGCCTTGTTGCCTGGCCAGAGTACGCCGAGCCGCCGCAGCGCACTTAAAGCCGCTTTGGGCGTAGGTTATGCGGCTACTGCTTTTCCCATCATGGCCCAAACAGCCATTAAAACTTCATCCGAAGGCCTGAAGACCGGTGAAGTCAGCTTCGAGGTGAATGGTTTCAAAGTACCCGCTTTCTTCGCTGCCCCTGAAGGTAAAACCAATTTGCCAGTGGTGCTGGTGGTGCAAGAAATCTTTGGTGTGCACGAGTACATCGCTGATACCGCGCGCCGCTTCGCCAAAGCCGGTTACTTGGCGATTGCGCCTGAGTTGTACGCCCGCCAAGGTGACCCCAGCAAATATGCCGAAATGGCCAAGCTTATGTCCGAGGTGGTCTCCAAAGTACCTGATGCACAGGTCATGTCTGATTTGGACGGGGCCGTCAAATGGGCTGGAGCCAACGGCGGCAATACCAGCAAAGTGGCTATCACCGGTTTTTGCTGGGGTGGCCGTATCACTTGGTTGTATACCGCGTACAGCCCGAACGTTAAAGCCGCTGCTGCTTGGTATGGTCGCTTGGTCGGTCAACCCAATGCACTTATGCCGAAGAACCCTATCGACATTGGGGCCAAACTGAGCGGCCCAGTGCTGGGTCTGTATGGTGGCGCTGATGCGGGCATTCCACTGGACACTTTGGACCAAATGAAAGCCGTGTTGGCCGGTGGGAATGCTGGCGCCAAAGCCTCTGAATTTGTGGTGTACCCTGATGCACCTCATGCGTTTCACGCTGATTACCGTTCCAGTTACCGCAAAGACGCGGCAGAAGACGGGTGGAAGCGAACGCTGGCTTGGTTCAAGGCCAACGGTGTCAGCTGAAGCTGACCTACGCTCTTCAGGACTTGCTTGTCGCTCTGAGCCGCCTGAGGGCGGCTTTTTGTTTGTTTTTACTTATTTCTGCTTATTTCTGTTTTTTACATCCAGAATAAGCTTCTTGCGCAGATACCGTCTGCCTATTCAGCTATGACATTGGTAGCAATTTTCTTCGCCACTCTGGCCACCGGCATTGGCAGCGTCTGGCTCGCTGCGCTGCTAAGTATGGCCTTGATGGGCCGTTTTACCCAGCATTTACTCAGCCTTGCCGCTGGTGCGCTGCTTGCTACTGCTTTTATGCACCTGTTGCCTGAGGCGTTTGAGAGTGGTGTGGAGCCTAAGACGTTGTTTGCCACGCTGCTGGTGGGTTTGGTATTTTTCTTTTTGCTGGACAAAGCGGAGCTGTGGCATCACGGGCACGAGCATCACCATGATGGTCACCACGGTCACGGTCACGACCATCATGACCATCACAGCAGCCCTAAACCTGGTGGCTGGGCCGTGTTGACGGGTGACAGCGTCCATTGCTTCGGTGACGGAATCCTGATCGCCTCGGCCTTTGTCGCTGATATGCATTTGGGGTTGGTTGCTGCCTTGGCGGTGCTGGCGCATGAGATTCCGCACCACATGGGCGATTTGATTGTGCTGCGCCAAAGCTCATCCAACCCGAGAGTCGCCTTGTTCAAGGTGTCATTGGCGGGAGCCGTGACGGCTGTGGGGGGACTGGTCGGTTTCTTTTTAGTCGAGCATTTGCAAGACGGGTTGCCCTACTTTTTAGTCGCGGCTTCCAGTAGCTTTGTGTATGTGGCTCTGGCCGATTTGATCCCGCAGTTACAAAAGCAATTGACCGCCCGCGAGACTGCGGCACAAATTGTGTGGTTGCTGGTCGGTATTGCTTTGGTAACGGTGGTCAGTGGGTGGGCACATGGGCACTAAAGGGCGCGTACTGTTAGCCCAATAGCAGCTTATTTTTTCCGCTTCGACGACACTCAAGTGCCCAACTAACAGCCCAATCAACTGCTTTTATCGATAAGTCTCATGCCAATGCCCACACGTTCCCTGTCGCTCCAAGGTGCCACCAATTTCCGTGATTTAGGCGGCTATACCGGCCTGAATGGGCGATCCCTGCACTGGCGAAAGCTGTTTCGGTCAGACCACTTAGGTGGCTTGACTGCAGCGGATGTCCTGGTTGTCACTGAGTTGGGCGTGACCCGTGTCTGCGATTTTCGCGGCACCGAGGAGCGCCTAAGTACCCCATGTAGCTTGCCTGACGCACAAGTGCAGTCGCTGTCAATTGAACCCACTGTGGTTCAGCGACTGACCGAGCGCCTTGAGGCTGGTGATGTGTTGACGGCGTCCGATATGGTCAGCTTGATGCAGCAAACCTACAGCGATTTTGTTCACCACAATACGCCACGGTTTAAGGCGCTGTTTGCCCAATTGCTTGCATCTGATTCGCCACTCGTGTTCCATTGCACGGCGGGTAAAGACCGCACCGGTTTTGCCGCAGCATTGATTTTGCTGAGCCTCGGCGTACCGCGTGAGGTGGTGATGCAAGACTATTTACTGACCAATACTTTGCTGAAAATGCCCCCCCTCGCCGGTGGTCTGCTGACGCCCGAGGTGCGCAGTGTGCTGTACCGTGTGCAGGAAGACTTTCTGATGGCTGCTTTTGAGGTGGTCAAGCGCGATCATGGTGGAGTGGAGGCCTACCTAGAGAACGACTTAGGTCTGGGCGCCGCTGAGCGTGCCACATTGGCCTCGTTGTACCTGGAGCCTTGAGCTTTACAAGACACCCGCTATGACTAGGTGCGACTAAGCTGATGGTTTGATTTGTTCGCTTCCTGTCTCACATGTAGGAGATTTTTATGACTCTGCGAAAAACGACGATCTCATCTTTTGTTCTCGCCACCCTTGCCGTTGCACTCAACTTAATCGGAGTCGTCGCTACTGCCCACGCCACCCCCGATGCCCGCCTTAAGGCCGCAGCTGAGCAAGCCCAGTCCGCTGTCATCGATAGCCTGCGTGACATGGTGATGATCGAGTCCGGTAGCAGCGATGTAGCAGGTTTAGCAAAAATGGCCGCCTTTACAGAGGCGCGCTTGCAAGCCATGGGTGCCAAGACCGAGCGCGTTAAGTCGTCCTCGGGTGTGGGCGCTGACATTGTGGTGGGGCGCTTCGAGGGCACTGGCAAAAAGCGCGTGATGCTGATGGCGCACATGGACACTGTTTACCAGCCCGGTATCTTGAGCAGTCAACCCTACCGCACCGATGGCAACCGTATTTACGGCCCTGGTATTGCCGACGACAAGGGCGGTATCGCTGTGATTTTGCATTCGCTCAAAATTTTGCATGACGCTGGTTGGCGCGACTTTGCCACTCTAACTGTGGTGTTCAACGCGGATGAAGAAGTCGGCTCTACGGGCTCAGGTGAGCTGATCGCCAACTTGGCTGACCAGAACGACGTAGTGCTGTCGTGTGAACCCACTGCCGCCAAATCGGTCGCTAAAACTGAGTCGCTGTTGCTGGGTGCCAGCGGCACCGCTACCGCGACGATGAGCGTTAAAGGTCGCGCTTCGCACGCGGGTGCTTCGCCCGACCTGGGCCGTAATGCATTGATCGAGCTGTCGCACCAGTTGCTACAAACGCGCGATATCGCCGAGACTATTCCTGGTGCGCAACTGAACTGGACGGTATCTAAAGCTGGTCTGGTTCGCAATCAAATACCTGAAAACGCCGAAGCCACTGGCGATGTACGCACTACGCAAAACGGTGCCGCTGAAAAACTGCAAGCCGCATTGCAAACCAAGGTCAATGCGTCAACGCTGGTGCCTGACACGGTGACCACCATAACTATGTTAATTGGTCGTCCATCCTTTGTGGCATCAGATAAAGGCCGTGCTCTGGCAATCCAGGCCCAAGCCATCTACGCAGAATTGGATGGCCGTTCTTTGCATCTGGTACCCATTTCGGGTGGGGCGACCGATGCGGGCTATGCAGGCCGCTCAGGCAAGGCGACGGTAGTGGAAAGCTTTGGCTTGGCGGGCTTTGGCTACCACGCCAAAGACGAGTACATCGAGGTGGATTCGATCGTGCCGCGTTTGTACCTGATGACGCGTTTGCTGACGGAAATTGGTAAGCAGTAAAGAAGTTGGAACGTGAGGCTTTACCCTTGAGCAACCGGCATCCCTGCCGTGTTGCTCCACTCGCTCCAGCTACCCGCAAATAGCGCAGTCTGCCCTAAACCCGCTATTTCCATCGCCAGCACATTTGGCACCGCACTTACGCCGCTTCCGCAGTGGTGAACCACTGAAGCGGGGTCACGGCCACCTAGCAGTGCTTCGAACTCGGCTTTGAGCTGGGCGGAGGGTTTGAATTTGCCATCAGCACCTATGTTTTGGTTAAAAGGCCGATTCAATGCGCCAGGGATATGGCCCGCGATAGGGTCGAGTGGTTCTACCTCGCCTTTGAAGCGTGGCGTGGCACGGGCGTCGATGATGGTTTGGTTGGCTTTTCCGATATTAGATGCTACGGTTTTAATAGCTGTCAATGCCTGTCGAGTTTGCGTAAGCGTGTAGTTTGACGGTGAAATTGAAGTTTCAACGCCTTGGTCCACTTCACCACCCTCGGCTTGCCACGCTTGAAGCCCGCCGTCCAACACGGCTACGGCGTCATGCCCAACCCATTTAAGCATCCACCACAGGCGGCCACAGTAGTTGACGCCGTTACGGTCGTAGACCACAGCCTGCATGGTGTTAGTGAAGCCGACACTGCCGAGCCATGCCGCGAATTTTTCACGCGAGGGCAGGGGGTGGCGACCGCCCGAAGCGCTATCAGCAGCACCCGATTTATCACTTAAGGCGGTGTCTAAGTTGGCGTGAACGGCACCAGGAATGTGTGCGTTGGCGTATTGCTGGGGGCCTGTTTCAGGCTTCATCAAGTCAAATGTGCAGTCAAACACCATCATCGGGGTGTCCGATGTTTGAAGGGCTTGGAGCTCCGTGACAGAAATCAGGGTTGTGAAAGATTTAGCCGTGTTCATCAAAAACTCCTTGAATTAATGCTCTTCAGCCGGTGCATTTGGCACAGCGAGGGCACGCAAAATGGTGGCTGCCACGCCGCTGGTGACGATCAAGCCCATGCCTACCCAGCCCATCAGCGGTATCTGGTCACCAAACAGAAGCAGGCTATAGACCGCCGAAAACACAATGCCGGAGTATTGCAAGCTGGCCACCACCAGCGTGGAGCCTCGGCTGTAAGCGCGGGTCATGCACAGCTGTCCAGCGGAGGCGAGCAGGCCAATGGGCAGTAGCCATATTGAACCCTGCCAATTCCAGGGTGACACGCCCATCACGCCCATGCCAAGCAGACCGGCCACCACGGTTCCTAGTGCAAAGTAAAACACGGTGCGCTCGTCCGGCTCGCCCATCTTGGACAGGGCCATCACCTGCATGTAGGCGAACGCTGCGCCTATGCCTGACAGCAGGCCCAGCAAGCCGGCAAAGGCCTGATTTTGATCCACGGTGGGTCGCAGCAAGAGCACAACACCGGCAAAACCAGCTAACACAGTCATCACCAGGGGGCCCTGGGCTTGGCCACGCCCTAGCAAAAGTGCACCACCGACCAGGAAGGCGGCAATCCACACACTGCTCATGTAGTTGAGCGTCATCGCCGTGGCCAGCGGCAGGTGGGAGAGGGCATAGAACCAGGCACTGAGCGACATTACGCCAATCAGACTGCGCCAAGTGTGCATCCATGGGTACTTGGTAGACAACTTCACACCGCGCAGGCGTGCCAGCCCGTACATGAAGACGACCCCTATGATGCCCCTGTAAAACACCAGCTCCATGCTGTTAAAGCTGCTGGCTGCGTATTTGATGCACACGCCCATGGTGGCAAACAAAAAGGCAGCGAGCAACATCCAGAGGGCTTGCATAGGTTGTTTTAGGAGGTTGTTGGAGGTGTAAGGTGTTAAAGCCTATTGGTGCGCAGAATATATCTGCACAGTTAGCTATTAATCGAGGAGCGAATCTCCCGCCATAGCCTGGCGGTACCACTCATGGAAGTGCTGCATACCGTCTTCCATGGGGCTTTGGTAGGGGCCGACTTCGTTGTCACCGCGTTGCAACAGCGCTTTGCGACCTGCGTCCATGCGTTCAGCGATCTCGTCGTCTTCGATGCAAGTTTCCATGTAGGCGGCCTGCTGCGCTTCGACGAATTCACGCTCAAAGGCGACGATCTCTTCTGGGTAGTAAAACTCTACCTTGTTCAGCGTCTTGTTTGGGCTGATAGGGTGCAGGGTGGAGACTGTCAGCACATGCGGATACCACTCCACCATGATGTGCGGGTAGTAGGTCAGCCAGATCGCACCATGCTTGGGGGGCACGTTGTTGCTGTATTTGGAGAGTGCCTCGTGCCAACGCTGGTAGACCGGGCTACCGGCGCGTCCCAGGCGGTTGGCTTCGCCTTTTTTGATGCCCACAGTTTGCACGGAGAAGTTATCGGCAAATTGCCATTGCAGTTCTTCGCAGCTGACGAATTGGCCTAGCCCTGGATGGAAGGGGCCAACGTGGTAATCCTCCAAATACACCTCAATAAAGGTCTTCCAGTTGTAGTTGCACTCGTGCAACTCAACGCGGTCTAGCGCGTAGCCAGTGAAATCAAGGTCCGCGCGGGGGCCTAGGCCAGCCAATTCTGTGGCGATATCGCGTCCGTTGTCCTCAAATAGCAAGCCGTTCCATTCACGCAATGGGTAGTTGTTGAGGTTCAGGCAGGGGTCTTTTGCGAAATGGGGCGCACCTATTAACTGGCCGTGGCTGTTGTACGTCCAGCGATGAAGTGGGCAAACGATGTTGCCACCCGTATTGGTGTTATTCGTGTGTGCATCGGATCTCGTCTGTGTAGCGGGTAATTGCCCGCGACCCTTCAAAATCACGGCTTGGCGATGACGACAGACATTAGAGATCAATTCCACGCCTTGAGACGTGCGCACCAAGGCACGGCCATCACCCTCATGCGAAAGTGTGCAGTAGTCGCCCACTTCGGGCACCGCCAGTTGATGCCCCACATAACGAGGGCCAGACTTAAAGATGGTCGCTAACTCACGCGAGTAGAGCGCCTCATCAAAGTAACTGGAAACTGGTAGTTGGCAGTGAGCCTGCAGCAGCTGAAGACTTAAATCAGACATGAACGACCTGACCAAGCTCCCCGAATTGGGCAATGAAGGGAGAGAGATGTGACGCCAAAGTGGCGACAAGGAAACCGAACGAATCGGGGCAAATTAGCATTTCATTGTACCCTGCGGGGTTAAAAGGCCCGGTAGGTGATCCTTGCGGCGGACTCTTTTAAGGGTTTTCCGGTCATGATTCGGTGCTTTGCCGCTACACCGCAGCTAAGACACCGCCGTTATGCTGATCCGCAAACGGCTACCCTTAAAATGGTGCGATTGCGTGGCATGACCGATGTGACAGGTTTGACAGGTTTGACAGGTTAAGCCACAAGCGTTGTTATGTACCTTTTCTTTTGAATCCCTTAACCTCAACTTAATCCTTCATGTCCAAGGCCTCTTTGCCCCCCGCTAGCTATGAACAGGCCTTGCAAGAGCTGGAGCGTCTCGTTGGCGAACTGGAGTCAGGTCAGATGCCGCTTGATCAGGTTCTTGCTGGCTACCAGCGTGGCGCCACACTGCTGGCCTATTGCCGCGAAAAATTGACTGCCGTAGAGCAGCAAATAGAGGTGCTGGACAACGGTACCCTCAAGCCTTGGAAACCCGAATGAGTGTTGATCGTGCTGGTAGTTTTGATCTCGCGCGCTGGAGCGCCGTTCATTTACACGCCGTTGAAGAAGCCTTGGGCACCTGGGTACGCGCCGATGCGCCTGCAGGCCTGGGTGCTGCTATGCGCTATGCCGTACTTGACGGTGGTAAGCGTCTGCGCCCGTTATTGGTTGCGGCCTCCAGCGAGGCTGTAGGCGGTAACCCTCAGGCCACCTTGCGCGCGGCTTGTGCTACCGAGCTGATCCACGCTTATTCCTTGGTTCATGATGACATGCCATGCATGGACAACGACATCTTGCGCAGAGGTAAGCCCACCGTCCACGTGGCCTTTGGCGAAGCGCAAGCACTGCTGGCAGGAGACGCCCTGCAGGCGCTGGCGTTTGAGCTGTTGACACCCGACGATGCGTCGGTATCTGCTGACATACAGGCCAAACTTTGCCGTTTGCTGGCAGTTGCTGCTGGGCAGCGCGGTATGGCTGGTGGGCAGGCAATTGATTTGGCCAGCGTGGGCAAGCGGTTGACGCAAGACCAGTTGCGCCACATGCACTGCCTGAAAACGGGTGCATTACTGCAAGGCAGTGTGATGATGGGCGCCGCCTGTGGAACTGTGACTGCCCAGGGTTTGGCGGCGTTGAACGACTTTGGCGCTGCGCTAGGCCTTGCTTTTCAAGTCGTTGATGATATTTTGGACGTGACCGCCGACGCCATCACTTTGGGTAAGACTGCGGGCAAAGACGCTGCTAACGACAAACCCACCTACGTTTCGCTGATGGGTTTAGAGGCCGCGCAAACCCACGCACAAGACTTGCTGGCTGAAGCATTAAACGCCTTAGGCCGTAGCGGTCTTTCAGCTACCGCTACCCAGGCCCTACGGGCTTTGGCCTGCATGGTAGTGAGCCGGAACAATTGAGGCCATTGAGAATCATTGAATATGCCGAACTTGCTTGACACTGTTAACGACCCGGCTGACCTGCGCCGCCTTTCCCGTGCCCAGTTGGGTACTCTGGCCGACGAGTTGCGGGCCTGCGTGCTGAACAACGTCGCCGCGACGGGGGGGCACCTCAGTTCTAACCTAGGCACCGTAGAGCTGACTGTTGCTTTGCATTACGTGTTTGACACACCCAACGACCGTATCGTTTGGGACGTAGGACACCAAACCTACCCGCACAAAATATTGACAGGTCGCCGTGACCGATTGCCCACGCTGCGCCAGTTGGGTGGCTTGAGTGGCTTCCCTCAGCGCAAAGAGAGCGTATACGATACCTTCGGCACAGCCCACTCGTCCACCAGCATCTCTGCTGCCTTGGGCATGGCGCTGGCCGCCAAGCTCAAGGGTGAAAACCGCCATGCCATTGCGGTGATTGGGGACGGCGCAATGACTGCAGGTATGGCCTTTGAGGCGATGAACAATGCGGGTGTGCAGCTGCACGAAGGCGGCAAACTGCTGGTTATTCTGAACGACAACGATATGTCCATCAGTCCTCCAGTGGGTGCATTGAACCGCTATTTGGCGCAATTGATGAGTGGCCAGTTCTACGCTGCGGCCAAGAATGTTGGCAAGCAAGTGTTGCAAGTTGCCCCTCCGTTGTTCCAGTTGGCTAAGCGCTTTGAAGAGCACGCTAAAGGAATGGTAGTGCCCGCCACGCTGTTTGAAAAGTTCGGCTTTAACTACATTGGCCCCATTGACGGCCATGATTTGGAGTCACTGATCCCGACGCTAGAAAATATCAAGCACCTGCTGGCGACCAGCAGCGGTCCGCAGTTCTTGCATGTCGTCACCAAAAAAGGCCAAGGCTACAGGTTGGCTGAGGCTGATCCGGTGGCCTATCACGGCCCAGGAAAGTTTGACCCCGCTGTGGGATTGCAGAAAGCGACAGCACCTGCCAAAACGACATTCACGCAGGTTTTTGGCCAATGGTTGTGTGACATGGCCGCGCACGACTCGCGCCTGATCGGCATCACCCCTGCAATGCGCGAGGGGTCCGGCATGGTGGAGTTTGAGAAACGCTTTCCTAGCCGCTATTTCGATGTGGGTATCGCGGAGCAGCATGCCGTGACGTTTGCTGCGGGGCTGGCCTGCGAGGGTTTGAAGCCCGTAGTAGCGATTTACTCCACCTTTTTGCAGCGTGCTTATGACCAGTTGATTCACGACGTGGCGATTCAAAACCTGCCAGTGGTCTTTGCGCTCGACCGTGCCGGTCTGGTGGGGGCCGATGGGGCCACCCATGCTGGTGCTTACGATATCGCTTTCTTGCGATGCGTCCCCAACATGAGCATTGCCTGCCCTGCTGACGAGCAGGAGTGCCGTCAGTTGCTGAGCAGTGCCTACGCACAAAATCACCCAGTCGCAGTACGTTATCCGCGTGGGGCAGGTACAGGTGTGGCGACCACTTCCAGCCTAGATGCTTTGCCTTTTGGCAAGGGTGAAGTCTGCCGCCGTGGACAGGGGGTGGCAATTTTGGCTTTTGGCACGCTGCTCTACCCCGCACTGCAAGCGGCCGAACAGCTCAATGCCACCGTCATCAATATGCGCTGGGCTAAGCCGTTGGACCTGGCTTTGCTGTTGCAAGCCGCGTCCGACCACGAGGCGTTTGTTACAGTGGAGGAGGGCGCGATGATGGGTGGTGCTGGCAGTGCTGTCGCAGAGGCATTGGCCACTGCGGGTGTGCTGAAACCGCTGCTGATACTGGGCTTGGCGGATGAGTTCATCGAGCATGGTGATCCGACCAAGCTGATGGCAATGCAGGGGCTGGACGCTGTAGGTATTGCCAATTCAGTGCGCAATCGCTTTGCAGCGCATATAAATTATGCCCCACCTGCTCTTAAAAGCGTAGCATAAGCTGCGAGCCTTTCTTGGCTCCTATACTGAGTTTGTATCTGGATGTTGCAAAGGGTAAACCCCCGCGAAATTCGTCTGAATGACTTCCTAGAATCTTACGTCTTGCTCACGCTGCGCCCTCATGCGGCGAGAACCCTGTTAAACCCCCGGAGTAAACCCCCATGGACCGTCGTTCAATCATCAAAAATGCTGGCATTGCAGGCGTTCTTGCCGCAGGCATCGCCCCAGCTGTTCACGCCCAAGCCGCAGTACGCTGGCGCTTGGCCTCGAGCTTTCCCAAGTCGCTGGACACCCTTTTTGGGGCGTCAGAGCTGTTCGCCAATGCCGTCAAGGCCATGTCAGGTGGGAAATTTGAGATTTCAGTCCATGCTGCAGGCGAGTTGATGCCCGGCTTCGGCGTGGTCGATGGCGTGCAGCAAGGCTCTGTTGAGATGGCTCATACCGCTGCGTATTATTTTTATGGAAAAAATCCCGCTTTTGCGCTGGGCTCAGCTGTGCCATTTGGCATGAACGCTCGCCAGATGAACGCCTGGATGATGCATGGCAATGGCCGTAAGCTGGTGAACGAGTTTTACTCAACCTACGGTATGGTGAGTCTCTATGGCGGTAATACGGGTACACAGATGGGTGGCTGGTTCCGCAAAGAAATCAAAACCGTAGCCGATCTCAAGGGCCTGAAGATGCGCCTGGGTGGCGGCTTAGTCGGTGATGTGATGGCCAAGATGGGTGTGATTCCCCAAAGTATTCCTGGTGGTGAAATTTACCAAGCGCTGGAAAAGGGAACGATTGACGCGGCTGAATGGGTAGGCCCTTTTGACGATCAAAAACTTGGTTTTAACAAGGTAGCGCCGTTTTACTACTACCCCGGTTGGTGGGAGGGCGGCCCAGAGGTTGACTTTTATATCAACAAAAAAGCAATGGATGCCTTGACTCCCGAGAACAAAGCCATCGTAGAGGCTGCAGCTGCCATGGCTGCAACCGATATGCTGGCCAAGTACGATGCCCGCAACCCCGTGGCGCTTAAGCAGCTGATTGGCGCCAAAATCAAGCTGTTGCCGTTCAATAAAGCTGTGTTGGACGCATCGTTCAAAGCTTCGCAAGAGGTCTACGAGGAGAACGACGCTAAGAGCCCTGAGTGGAAGAAGATTTTTGCTGACTTCCGCGCGTTCCAGCGCGATCAAGTGGCCTGGTTCAGTGTTGCGGAAAGCCGCTTTGATACCTATATGCAGACTGTCAAACTATAAGCTGCTAAGCAGCAGGTCTGCTTTTAAGCGTTTAATACTTGAAAAAACCGCGCATTGGCGCGGTTTTTTTGTTGGAGGTTCTAAAGTCAATTAAGTTGAGCAGTCTTTAATGACTGACTTTAAAGCTGACGAAATTTGTGTAGCTCACTAGAAATACGCTCGAATTCCGCCACCAATTGCGGTGTTGCGCCGTAAAAAACAGCAAATTTACCCATCAGCGTGCGGACGTAAAAGCGCGGCGCAATCAGCCAATCTAGCCCGCGTACGCGGATCAACTTGCCGTAAGCCAAATCGTCAAACGCCATGTACTTGTTCCACATCCAACGCTGGGTCAGGCCTGTTGAATCGATGCGGGTACGGCTGCGCAAAATGCTCAACCAAGTCCAGGTCATCATGGCTAAACCAGCAATGAACCAGGCCACACCTGTCGTGCGCCCAGTGCCCAGCACACCACTAAGCCAAAGCCGTATCAACCAAGCCGCACAGCCGCCCACAATCAAAGTAGCGAGCAGTTTAAAAAGTGGAGAAAACGCAGTGCCCTCGACTGGACTGCCTTGCGATGAACTGCCCTGACCTGGCACAAAACGAAAAGCTGCGGGGCCCAAGGCTTATTTCTTCTCAGCGTTAGATGGGGTGGCGGATGCATCAGGCTTCGCTTCCGTCGCAAAGGGGTTCTCCCCCGTTGCACCCATCGTCGTGCGGTTGGACAGTTGCAAGTCGTCTACAGGCACTACGATTTGAATGTTGTCTGTGTTGATTTTTTCTTCGTTGGGTAAAAACATGGTGACTGTTTGGGGCACAAAAATGACGATTGCCACCAAAATCAGTTGCATCAGCACCCACGGAATAGCCCCCAGATAGATGTCGTTGGACAGTACGGGTTTAGGTATCCGTTTTTCTTTGTACAGCGTGTCGGCAATGCCGCGCAGGTAAAACAGCGCAAAGCCAAACGGGGGGTGCATAAAGCTGGTCTGCATGTTTACGCAAAGCAGCACGCCAAACCACACCAAATCAATCCCCAACTTAGAGGCTACTGGTCCCAGCATGGGCAAGATGATGAAGGCGATCTCAAAGAAATCCAGGAAAAAAGCCAAGAAGAAGATGAATACATTCACCACAATCAAGAAACCTACCTGACCACCCGGCAAACCAGTTAGCAGATGCTCTACCCATTTGGCCCCGTCCACGCCCTGGAACACCATTGAAAATACACGGGCACCGATCAAAATAAACACCACCATCGCGGTGAGGCGCATGGTGCCGTACATGGCATCCCAGACCATCGCTATCGACAGTCGCCGGTGCAGGGCTGCGAGGAGCAACGCCCCCACCACACCCATGGCACCCGCTTCAGTGGGGGTAGCGATTGCGGTGTCAATACCTGGCAGGCCCCCCATTGAACCGAGTACAGCAAAAATTAAAATAGCTGAAGGAATGATTCCACGCAGGCACTTGGCCCACAACGTCCAGCCCGTCAGCGTGCGCGCCGTCTTTGGGATGCCTGGAATATGCTCAGGCTTAACGATGCCCAGCATGAAGGTGTAACCCGCGAAGATCAGTACTTGCAAAATCGACGGCCCCCAAGCCCCCCGGTACATATCACCAACGGAGCGACCCAACTGGTCAGCCATGACGATCAGCACCAGTGACGGCGGCACCAGTTGTGTGATGGTGCCCGAGGCGGCCAACACACCTGTCGCATAGCGCATGTTGTAGCCGTAACGGATCATCACGGGCAGCGAGATCAGCGCCATTGCGATCACTTGACCTGCTACCGTGCCAGTAATCGCACCAAGGATGAAGCCTACGATGATGACCGAATAGCCTAGTCCACCACGTACCGTACCAAACAGTTGGCCCATCGAGTCAAGCATGTCTTCAGCTAGCCCACACTTTTCAAGAATAGCCCCCATGAAGGTAAAGAAGGGGATCGCAAGCAGCAAATCATTGGACAAAATGCCAAAAATGTTGATGGGCAAGTTTTCCATGAAGACTGCAGGAAACCAACCCATCTGGATGGCAAAAAAGCCGGATCCCATGCCTAAAGCGGCCAGAGAGAACGCAACGGGGAAGCCGATCAACATAATCAGCACCAGCCCACCAAACATGATGGGCGCAAAATTTTCCATTTGCATTTTTGAAGAGTCCTTAAAGGATTTTTGTTATCGGTTGTTACGTATCGGTGTGTCTGATCGCGAAGCAGACGTATCACTGCTGCCGACTAATTGCAATTGCAATGGTTATTGCAGTGGTTTTTCGTAAGTCATGTCCATGGCATAACTGCCTTGCAAGTACGCCAACCGCTTGATAATTTCAGACAGACCTTGCAAAAACACCAGCGCAAAACCCAGCGGCATCGCCAACGTGGCGGGCCAACGGATCAGTCCACCCGCGTTTTGCGACATCTCACCTGTCATGAAGGTTTTGAGAAAGTACGGAAATGACATCCAGGCCAGCAGGCCCATCACCGGCAGCAAAAAGAAAATCAAGCCAAACAAATCGACGTAGACCGGGAGATTGCCTTTGAGCTTGCCGTAGATCAAATCCACCCGCACATGCTCGTTTAGCTTGAGCACCAGTGGTGCACCAACCATTACGACGTAAGCAAACATGTACCACTGGATTTCCAAAAGGGAATTGGAACTCCAGTCCAAGCCATAGCGTACAAACGCATTGCCTGCAGAAATCATGGCGGAAAACAGCACTGCCCAAGCTGCAAGTTTGCCAAAGCGCTCGCTGGCAGCGTCCATGCCTAGCGCTAATTTGAGTAGTACTGTCAACATAGTCTCCATTTTTTTGTTGTCCTTGATGCAGCTTAAGGACGGGGATTGGTTGGGTACGGGTGTACGGCATGTGGCATACGCTTAGATCAAAATTGCCAACATTGATCCTGTCAAGTAAATGCAACCCTTAAAGGGCGCAGTGCATCTGCAAATCATCTGAAAATGGCGCACAAAACCCCCGGTTTGAACTGACAAAGAAAACCCCCTAAGGCATTCAGCCGTGGGGGTTCTTCGATTTTCGGTACAGGAGGAAATCCAGAGCTAACCCGTATTAGCGTACGATTTTATTCGCCTAGGGAAAGTTACATTGGGGACTTACAAAAACAAACTTAGATCTTGGAAATTCAGGAGCAATTTTCAGGCGATGGCCTGCGGTACAGCGTCAGCGCGGCCTGCGCAGTCTCGGCGCGGCGCAGGTTAAAAGTTGTTGGTGTTCATGTTCGTGACATCTGCGCCATTGCTGGGATAGTTAATCCAGTTTTGCACCCGAAACCTTGACTAGCCGTTCCCAGACTGGCCAGTCTGCGGCGTAGCGCTGGCGGAATTGCTCGGCCGTGTTGCCAATTCCCACCATGCCCAGGGCTTCAAAGCGCTTTCTGAGTTCTGGTGAGTTAACCGCAAGTTGTGCCGCATGCTGCAAGCGGTTTACGACCGGGCCAGGCGTAGCCATTGGCACCAGCATCGCAATCCATCCAGACACTTGGTATTCGGGGTCGGGCATGCCGCCTTGCGCAAATGTGGGAACGTCCGCTAGCACCGGTATGCGTTGCTCTCCGGTCACAGCCAGCGCTCGAAGCCTACCGCCATCCAAATAGGGTTTGGCTGAAATAAGGCTGCCCAGCACAAAGGTGAGCTGACCGCCGACCAGGTCTTGCAGCATCGGCGATTCACCTTTGTAAGCTACATGGGTGATGTCAGTCTTGAGTGTCGAGGCCATGTGGGCACAGGCCAGATGGGGGTAGGAACCGGCACCCCAGGAGCCACAGCTGGCTGCACCGTTCGACGCCTTCAGCATCTGGCGCAGATCACTCAGACTTTGCACGGGTGAATTCGCCGGTACCAAGAGCAGTAGGGGTGCGGTGGCAATTTGCGAAACCAAAGCGAAATCTCTTCGCGGATCATAAGGCAGCTTGGTATAGAGAAACTGGTTGGTTAG
>JAYUED010000181.1:0-29223 GCA_043739385.1 Betaproteobacteria bacterium
CTTTCCTGAAGCCACAGTCCATGTCTTACAGCTCAAAAAGAACCAGCAGGTGTCCACCTTGCTGCGTATCGCCCGGCCAGAGCACATGCACGCGCTGGACGACAGCTCCCTCACCGGTCTGCTCAGCAGCTTGTGGCGCGTGACACGGGCTTTACGAGCGCTACCGGTGGATGCAGTGATCGACTGCGAGCTGTTTTCTCGTATCAGCGCGCTGATGGCCTATGCCAGCGGCGCACCGCGTCTCGTGGGCTTCACGCCGCACACACAAGAGGGGCTGTACCGGGGCTCGTTCATGACGCACGCTATCCCCTACAACCCGTATCGCCATATCAGCCAGCAGTTTGTGGCCCTAGTGGATGCGCTGCAAGGTGCCAGCGATGCCCCCACTCTGCCACGCACTAAGTGGAGCCTGCTGCAAACACGGCCCGAAGACTCAGGTATGCGCGTGGACTTTGAAGCGGGTGAATTGGACACCTTCAAGGCTCGGCTGATGCGTGACTTCCCCGCAGCTCGGGGACACAAGCTCACGCTGATCTACGCCAGCGGCGGCATCTTGCCCGAGCGAGCTTGGCCTGAGGCGCATTACGTAAAGCTGATACGTGGCCTGTGTGCGGCCGGCCATGCTGTGGGGTTGATCGGGTTACCTGAGGACACTCCACTGGCGAAAAGCATTCAGACCCAGCTCGACGGTACTGCCCTGTGCATTGACCTCACCGGCTATACCCAAAACATCCGCGAGCTGTTGATGCTGTTCCACCAAGGCAGCTTGCTGGTGACCAACGACGGTGGTCCTGGCCACTTTGCCAGTCTGACCCCGATCCGCACCTTCATGTTCTTCGGTCCTGAAACCAGCCGACTTTACGGACCACTCTCCAGCCGCACCACAGTGTTTGACTTGCAAATTGCCTGTTCTCCCTGCCTCAGCGCTTACAACCACCGCCAGACGTTTTGCGATGGCGACAACCAGTGCTTGAAGCGCATTGACCCCGCGCAAGTTCTAGCCATGGCCTTGCGCGAATTAACACCTGGAGACGCCGCCCCATGACCGATCTGCTACGTACGCTGATCGAGCGCGTCCTGAAAATCCGCTATGCCAAATTCGGCATCGTCGGTGCGAGCGGCACAGTGGTCAACATGGTGGTGCTCTACCTTGCGCAAAAAGTGCTGTTCAGCAGCATCGCAGCGCCTCGGGATAGGCTGTACATCTCATTGGCGCTGGCCATTTTTATCGCCACCATCAACAACTTTTCATGGAACCGGCTATGGACATGGGCGGACCGGCAAGCGCCCGCCACTGCGACCATGTCCACCATTTCCAACCGTACGAGCACACCCAGCACCCTCGCCCTGTTCGCCAAATATCTGCTGGCATCGTGGTTGGGTATCGCGCTGCAATACGGCTTGACGCTGTGGCTGGCGCGTTACATCGACTACCGCTACGCCAACCTGCTCGCCATCGTGCTCGCCAGCGTCAGCAACTTCATCGCCAACGACCGCTGGACGTTCAAAACCAAGCCAGAAAGCCAAATTTGAACCAAGTCAGCCGTGCTCCCAAGGTTCACCTTCTTTGGTTGCTATTATTTTTGATATTAATAGCCTGCTACGTAACGGGTCTGAGTAGCCTCTATCTGCCCAGCAATGGGGACGAAATGGTCTACAGCCGCATCGCCCGCCTCACCGCACAATCTGGCCACTGGCTCCCATTGGTGTCTGACCTTGACCATATGCGCAACACCAAACCGCCGCTGCTGTTTTGGCAGGCCATGGTGGCGGGCGACTGGGGCCAGCAATGGGATTTGGCCCGGCTGCGGCTGCCAGCGGTGCTGTATTCGCTGCTGATTGCGGCTTGCGTGGGCTGGACGGCTTGGTTGGCAGCGCGCCAAAAGCAAGCAGCGCTGATTTCGGCTTGTGTGTATTTGGCGTTTTTCAGCAGCTTTCGCTACGGACGGCCTTACCTGACCAGCGCGGCAGAGACGTTTTGGCTGGGTCTGCCGATGTTGGGTTTGATGTGGCGCGGACTCTCTGTACGCCCTCGCACCCTCACCTTGCCTGGCTGGCCTTTACTCACCTTGTGGGGGTTGGTCTGGGGATTGGGCTTGGCGTACAAATCCTTCGCACTTGTCGCCCCTGCTGGAGCCAGCCTATGGTGCGTAATGCTGGTCATGCACCGCAATGGAAGCTGGCGTCGGATAGCAGACGTCACCGTGCGCGCGGCATGGTGCGGCACCGTGGCACTGGGCGTGTTTGGCTTGTGGTTCGTACTGGACCCACAGCCACAAGCAGTGTGGAATGAATTTGTGGTCGGCGAAAACGCGGGTAAGTTGGCCACCAGCGCCCTACCCTGGAGCGTAACGGCCAAAGATGTGCTGGTGCAAGCACTAGCGACGGTGGAAAACGCGGGCTTGCTGGCCGGGTTGGTTCTGGGCTTGATGGCGTTGGGGCTAAGGGCCGTTTTCTCTCGTAAATTCTGCCGTACAACCACCTCCACAACCACGCCCCAGTCATGGCTGGTGCCAGCTCTTATCGCATGGCTGCTGGTTTGGGGCGTGGTGTTTTGCCTTCCCAGTCAACGCTCCGCCCGCTACGTGATTCCGGCTATGCCTGCGCTGGCGGTGCTGGTGGCGTTGTATTGGCACCGGCTGGCACGGTGCTGGTTCATAGTCACTTTTGTATTGGCTTTGCCTGTGCTGCTGCTGCTAGGGCGCATTGCGCAGAGCTTGTCGCTACAGGGGATTGCGTCTGGCTTCGAGAGCAGTTTGGCGCTGCTGGCTTTTTCCGCAGGCGCACTCGCAGTGCTGGGCGGGCTGTTCAAACCAAGTTGGACACGAGCCTGTGCTTTGGTCGCCACCGTGGCGGTGTATGCACTGCTCAACAGCACATTGGCTCCGCTGTCAGGCCCGGCGGGGCGGTTTTCTTTACCCACGGGGACATTAGCGCCCAACGCCCTGGTCGCCGTACCCAGCACCTTCAATGCGCAGTACGAGCGTTACCAGTACCTGCTGCCTGAAGCTGCTGCCTTGCGCCTCAGTCCGTACAGTCCGAAGCCAGAATCAGCCCAGTTACCCGAGTTACTGCAAACCCATGATGCGGTGGTATGGCAGCAAACCGGCACGACCGACAGCACCGGTCTTCCTGCCTGCGCACAAACACAACCCGCAGTCTGCCGCGTACTCGCCACCCGCTGGGACATCAAAACTCGCCACCAGCCCGGTGAGATTACCGCGAGCAACATGCTTTACCCCGAGCAGTGGTTACTGCGGCTGGAATGGGTGCTCGTGCGGGTGAACTGACGCCGTTCAACCCATACGCAAACGCGCAGCCGTCAGCGCCGCTACATCGCGCACCCAGGGTTGCTGCGCCCAGTGTGCTTGCGCAAACGCGTTGATCTGGTCCTGGTAGGTGAGAGACAGGCCAATCACGTCCAGCCCTTCTAAAAACATCTGCCGATGGCGCGCGGACAGTGTGAATGGGGCATCGACACACGCGCTGTGTATACGCATCGCTGCAACGTCGATGCGCACAGTGCCTTGCTGATCTGCATCCGCCATCAGCGCAGCAATTTGGTCTTCCGGAAGCATCACCAGCATCAGCCGATTGTTCATCGCATTGGAATAAAAAATCTCGCCAAAACTGGGTGCAATTACAGCCTGAATGCCGTATTGCTGCAAACCCCACACTGCGTGTTCGCGGCTAGAGCCGCAGCCGAAGTTGGCACCGGCGACGAGAACTCGGGTGGCGGCATACGCAGGGCGATTCAATACGAAATTAGGCCTGGCGTGGCCTTCAGCGTCGAAGCGCAGGTCATAGAGCAGACCCCGGTCTAGGCCGGCTTTGTCGATGCCGTGCAGGAACTGCTTGGGCATGATCTGGTCGGTGTCCAGATTGTCGATGCGGATGCTCGCGGCGAGTCCCTCAATGCAGGTGTTCTCAGTCATGGTGAAACTCCAAGGTACGGACATCGGTGATCGCGCCAGTGACTGCAGCGGCAGCGGCCATGGCCGGGCTCATCAGGTGGGTGATGGCACCTCGGCCTTGTCGGCCTTCAAAATTGCGGTTGGTGGTGGACGCGCAGCGCACGCCGGGGGCGAGCAAGTCGCCATTCATCGCCAGACACATCGAACATCCGGGCTGACGCCACTCAAAGCCGGCGTCAAGCAGCAGCTTGGCAATGCCCTCGGCTTCAGCCTGCGCCTTCACAGCACCGGAGCCGGGCACGACCATCGCCCGCACGCCGCTGGCCACGCGCCGTCCGCGCACCACATCGGCCACAGCACGGAGATCTTCAATGCGGGCGTTGGTGCATGAGCCGATAAACACATGCTGCACCGGCGTACCAGCGATCGCTGCACCTGCCGTTAAGCCGGTATAACGCAACGCCTGCTCGGTGCTGCGGCGTACCGGGCCCTCGGCTTGGGCTTCGGGACGAGGGATATGGCCGTTGATTGGGATGACCTGGTCCGGGCTGGTGCCCCAGGTGACGTGGGGGACAACATCGCTGGCGTCGAAGCAGTGCTCTACGTCGAATGTCGCGCCAGGGTCGCTGTGCAGCGTGGCCCAGTGGGCGAGCGCGGCTTCCTGCACCACACCGTTGATATCGGGTGCACGTTCCAACACATAGCGGACAGCGGCGGCATCAGGGGCGATCAGCGCGCCGCGTGCGCCAGCCTCTACGGTCATATTGCACAGGGTAAAGCGGGCTTCTACAGAAAGCGCGTCGATCGCACTGCCACAGAACTCGACCACATGGCCGCGCGCGCCCTGGGCGCTGATCTGACCGATGACCATCAAAATCAAATCTTTTGCGGTAGTACCTTGCGGCAAAGTGCCATCGATGCGGATACGCATGTCCTGCGCCAGGCGATAAACCAGCGTTTGCGTGGCCAGCACATGCTCGACTTCAGACGTGCCGATGCCGAAACCCAGGGCACCTAGCGCACCGTAGGTGGTGGTGTGGCTGTCGCCGCAAATCACCACCATGCCAGGGCGAATCATTCCGTGCTCGGGGGCGATCACATGTTCGATACCTTGCAGCGCATCATTGGTGTCAAACAAAGGGATGTGGTGACGCACACAGTTGCGCAAAAGGTTGCTGGCCTGCAAGGCGGGCGCGGCGTCAGGGATGAGACGTAGCCTGCCGGGTTGGGGCGTGTCGGTGGGGATGACGTGGCTAACCACGGCCACGTTCTGCCCTGGAACAGGAACACCCCGGCCTTGCTCGTGCAGCCCGGCAAAGGCCTGCGGGCTGGTGTATTCGTTCATCAGATGCAAATCACAAAAAAGGAGCACGTTTTGGGCGTCCAGTTTGGCGACGGTGTGAGAAACGACGAGTTTTTGATACAGCGTTTGGGGTCGTTTTAGCCTCTGCGGAATAGTGGAGATCATGGCTTGGCCTCTAGCAAAAAGGGCAGTGCCTTGGCCAGTAAGGCGCCAGGCGCTTCTTCCGCAATGTAATGGCCGCAGGGCACTGTTTCACCGCGCACATCGTCAGCCACCTTGCGCCATTCGGTGAGCGGTTGAAAGCAGCGGTGGACAACGCCTTGCTCACCCCACAACGCTAACAGCGGCATCGCCAACCGATTACCTGCAGTCAAATCGGTGCGGTCATGTTCGAGGTCAATGCCCGCCGCTGCGCGGTAGTCCTCGCACAGGCCGTGGGCGGCGCCGGGTAGGGCCAGGGCGCGGGTGTATTCGGCAAAGGCACGAGGGTCAAACGGGGACAAGCCCGCGCTACGTCCGCCCATCACATCGCGCAGATAGGCGGCAGGGTCAGCCTCAATCAAGCGTTCCGGCAAGGGGAAAGGTTGAATCAAAAAGAACCAGTGCCAGTAGGCGCGGGCAAAGGCTTCGTTGGTCTGGGCGTACATCGCCAACGTGGGCGCAATGTCCAGCAGCACCATTCGACGCACGGCCTCGCCGTGGTCAGCTGCCAGTCGGTGAGCAACGCGGGCGCCCCGGTCATGGGCCAGCACGCTGAAGTGCTCGTGACCCAGCGCCTGCATTACCCGCAGCATGTCACGTGCCATCACACGCTTGCTGTAGTTGGCGTGGTCAGCGGTGCCGACGGGCTTGGACGAATCGCCATAGCCACGTAGATCAGCCAGTACCAGCGTGAAGTGTTGGGCCAACGTGGGCACAACTTTGTGCCAGATCGCGTGGGTTTGGGGATGGCCATGGAGCAGCAGCAATGGCGGGCCATTCGCGGCCTTGCTGCTGATACTGACGTTGATGTGTACGCCGTCATCGGTGGGGATGAGGCGAGTCTCGAAGCCGGGGAATAAAGGGGTGTTCATAGGGTTCTCATTTCGTTTTAATGTTGTCTCAATGCAATGTTGCCTAAGTTTGGCGCCATTTCAGCTCAATCAGCGTTGATGCCACGTTCCTTGATGAGTTTGGCCCACAGCGGCATTTCCTTCTCAAGACGGGCCTTGGCTTGTGCAGGAGTCGAAGGAATAGGGTCAAAGCCGTCGCGCGCCATGCGCTCTTTGAGCGCGGGCGCATTCAGCGCTTGGTTCAGTGCGGCGTTGAGTTTGTCAATCACTGCCTTGGGTGTGGCCGCAGGTGCAAACACCATGAACCAAGTCTCGAAACTGTATTTGGGCAACCCCGCTTCGGCGATGGTAGGTACATTGGGCATCAATGCTGATCGCTTCGACCCGGTCACCCCCAAAGCGCGCAACTTGCCCGACTGCACATGTGGCAAGGCTGCAGACAGCACAGGAAAACTCATGTCCACCTGACCCGAAATCGTGTCCACCAGCGCCGGTCCGCCTCCACGGTAAGGGATGTGCAAAATAGACACGCCCGCCACCGCCTTGAACAGCTCTGCTGACATATGGAATGTGCTACCCGAACCCGCAGAGCCATAGTTGTGCTTGCCTGGTTCAGCTTTAAGCAAGGCGATCAGTGCCTTCATGTCTTTGACAGGCAGTTTGTCGTTGACAACCAGCACATGCTGCGAACTGGCCACCATACCGACAGGCGCGAGGTCTTTCAGCGTGTCGTAAGGCATCTTCGCGGTAAGCGACGGATTGATCGCCAGCGACACAGTTTGAAGTCCCAGGGTGTAGCCATCGGGTGCGGATTTAGCGACCACGTCTACGCCCAGATTGCCACCTGCGCCGCCCTTGTTGTCCACAATCACCGTGCCGCCCAAAGCCTTCGCCCACTCATCGGTAATCATGCGCGCGGCAATATCGGCACTGCCCCCAGCGGCGTAGGGCACGATCAGCTTGATCGGCCTATCAGGGTAGGTTTGGGCAATGGCGGTGCTGGCGCCGAGCACCAAGAAAAGGGCCAGTGAGATGAGCGTAGGGCGGCGTTGCATAGGTTGTCTCCTTAAGGCGCACGGCATTGATGTCGTTTGTGCGGCCATCCTAACCCTGCACTTCAAAAATACAATGGCTTCAATTTCATTTCTTTCAGTCGTTAAAGTTAACAATAATCCCCTTACCCAACCTCACGTCACGTCACGTCACGTCATCTCACTCCTATGGATGGTTTTTCTGATTTAGCGTTCTTCACACTCTTGGCCAAGCAGCCCAGTCTGGCCGCTGCAGCGCAGCAGTTGGGCATCACGCCACCCGCTGTCAGCAAGCGCTTGGCGGGGCTCGAACGGAGGTTGGGCGTGCGCCTGCTCAACCGCACCACGCGCCGTACCAGCCTCACGCCCGAGGGTGAAACTTACCTCAGCGACGGTGCTCGGGTACTTGAAGACCTAGAGACACTGGAGCGTACCGTGACAGGCAGCCGCGCCACGCCCAAGGGCATCGTGCGCGTGAGTGCCACACTGGGCTTCGGGCGGCGGTACATCGCGCCCGCGCTGTCGCAGTTCGCTAAGGCCTACCCCGAGGTAGAGGTGCAAATGCACCTGAGCGACCGGCCAGTTAATCTGGTGGAGCAGGGCTTTGATCTGATGGTGCGCTTTGGTGACCTGCCCGATGCACGATTGACCGCCCGCAGCCTCGCACTGAACCGACGTTTGCTGTGCGCCTCACCAGACTATTTGGCACGTGCAGGCCAGCCCACCACACCACGCGATTTGACGCAGCACGCTTGCCTCTTCATCCGTGAAAGTGATGAAACCTTTGGCACCTGGCATTTTCATAACGGAGGACGGCAAGAGACGGTGAAGGTGCGCGGCCCGCTCTCTACCAACGACGGTGAATCTGCGCTGATCTGGGCGCTGGACGGCCATGGCATCCTGATGCGCTCGCAGTGGGATGTGGCAGACGCGATGCGAACGGGCAAGCTAAAGGCCGTGTTGTCTGAATGGAACCTGCCCAGCGCCGATGTATTTTTGGTGTTCCAGACCAAGCACAACCTGTCAGCCAAGACGCGGGCATTGGTAGATTTTTTGCTGGAAACGTTTGCAAGTTACCGCACCAAAGGCGATCCAGTGCTCGGGTCTTGGTGACCTAGATAGCCTTATCAACCTTGGCGCGGGAGCACCATCTTTGCCACAGCGCTCGCACCAGCACCCCATGCGCGAACAGCCACAGCAACGGGTCTGACAGCGCATCCCACAGGTTGCCACTAGGAAGGCGCGTGAAAGCGAATACAGCCGCCAACAGCACAGCCGAGAACCCTAAGTTACGGCTGGAGGGCAAAGCGATGAGGAACACCGACAACACCAACAGCGCCGCCAAAGCAGCCACCCCGTAGCCCCAGGGATAGATGAACCAGGGCAGCACCGCCAAAGTGTCCAGCAGCATCACCCAGCCCAGCACGACGGCGGCAGCGGACAACAGCACCACAGCAAGGGGCGTCACAACGGGTTGAGGGTTATCTGACCAGCGCGTGATTACCACCACCAGTGCTAATCCCGTCGTAGCCAAACTGGGGATTTGAAACGCCAGTCCCAGCCAGTACCCCAAGCCCAGCGTGCCGGGCAGCAATGTCGCCACAACCAGCACGCCTGCCAGCGCCCTGCGCCAGAGCAACGGCAAGTAACCTGCACCCAGCCAGCCTCGCAGTACCAAGCAGGCCAATACCAGCGCCCAGCCTGCGTTGCGCGCCAAGGCCATCAACCACGGCGCGGGCAGCACGGGGGAGGTGTCGGTGAACAGAGTCATCATGGCTTCACGTCGGAAACTTGGGCGGCTGTCAGCGCAGGCGCCAGCGCCAGCCGCTGCCACGCTATTCGCTTGCGTTGATCCGTGTAGCTGACCCACAGGCTGTCATCAGCCCACGTCAACGCAGGGTACGAAAACTCGCTGTTATCACCACCCTGCGCCAGCGTGGCGACGGTGTGCCAGTCCAGCCCGTTGGCCGACGTGCTCAAGTCCAGCGTTTGCCGCCCGGTGGTGGAAGGGTTGTAAGCCATCACCATCAGCCCCGGCCGCAAACCCAGACCGGCCACAGATGCATCTGGATTGTCCAGAGTCAGGTTCGGTAAATCTTGCCAGTCAAGGCCCGCGTTGGTAGTCTGCACCACAGCCACTTTGCGCTCAGGACTGTGGTCGCGCAAAAAGGCCAGCCAATGGGTCGCGTCTTGCATCACCAACGTGGGTTGCAGCAGGCTGCCCCGGCGGGAAAGGCGTTGCAGCCCAAGGAACTCACCCGTTGGCCCCAAACGTGCTGCTACCGGGTACTTGATCCCCAGCTCGAAATACAAAGGCAGCAGCATCCCACCATCAGCCAGCGCTAAAGGTGCACTGCGCACGAGGTGGCTGGTGTTCCACAACCAAGACAAAGGCAGCACCCGGACAGGCTCGAAAACCATAGCATTCAACGCATGACCATCAAGCATCACAGACTCTTTTTGCTGCAAATGCAGCACCCGCCCAGCAGCCCAGCCCCCCAAACCCGTCGCGACTACGAACAAATGGACGCGGCCCTTGGTGTCCAGCCAAGCCACCGGGTTGCCCAAGCGGCGCACGCCAAAACCGAGAACTTTGCCAACCGCCTCTTTGTTCACCACGAACCGCGCAGGCGTCCATTGCGCGGTGGCGCGGTCGAACCACGAAAACGCAATCTGGACATCGGGCGCACTTTCCCGTTGACCCGCAAACCAGAATGCCAAGACGGACGCCGCTGACGTTGCAGGCATAGCCAGCAGCGTACTCGCGTGGGCGGCAGGGGTATTGGCGGGCATGGGGATATTGCCGCTGGCGACAACCGCAAAGGCCTCGTTGACGCGGGGCGCCTCTGCGGAAATAACGGCCAAAGGGGTCGTCCACACCGCGGGTACTGAAGACCCATCATGGTGCGGACGCAAACCCACATCCCACACCAATACGGCTACGGCCAAGACCATTGCCCCTACAGCCCTGCCACGAAAATTACGAAACATTACGAAGTACACTCAAAAATGCCATGCCGCATTCTCGCTGACGCCCCTCGCTAGCCCTCTGAACCCCCATGCTTGTCGCCAACCCTCCTCCCTCCCCTGCTGCCATTACCCTGTCTGTGGTGATCCCGGTCTACAACGAAGAAGAAGGCCTGCAGGCCCTGCACCAGCGCCTGAGTGCGGCACTGGACACGCTGGGTTGCACCACAGAAGTGGTCTACATCGACGACGGCAGCCGGGACAACAGTGCGGCCATGTTGCGCGAGCTCGCCGCTGCTGACCCGCGCGTGCTGGTGTTAGGCCTGTCTCGCAATTTCGGCAAAGAAATCGCCGTCTCCGCTGGCATTGACTACGCCCATGGCGACGCTGTGGTGGTGCTGGACGCTGACCTGCAAGACCCACCCGAATTGATAGGCAAGATGCTGGAGCAGTGGCGTGCCGGGGCCGACTGCGTGCTGATGAAGCGGGCCTCCCGAGAAGGCGAAACCTGGCTCAAAAAGACAACATCTTCAGTTTTTTACCGCCTGTTGCGCAAAATTGGCGATGTGGATATTCCGCCTGACGTGGGCGACTTCCGCCTGATGAGCCGCAGGGTTGTGGACGCGCTGCGCCGCTGCCAAGAGCGCACCCGCTACATGAAAGGCCTGTTCGCCTGGGTCGGTTTCCCCACCGTCACCCTCACCTATGAGCGCGATGCCCGCCACGCAGGAACGAGCAAATGGAATTACTGGCGGCTATGGAATTTGGCGCTGGAAGGCATCACCTCTTTCAGTACTGCGCCTCTCAAAATCGCCAGCTACATCGGCCTGTTTGTCGCGCTGGGCGCCTTCGGCTACTCGGCCTATGTGTTTGTCAAAGCTGCGCTGTGGGGCGATTCCGTGCCCGGCTACCCCTCGCTGATGATGGTGGTGCTGTTCTTGGGCGGCACCCAGTTGCTTGCGCTGGGCATCATTGGTGAATACCTGGCGCGGATATTTATTGAGGTGAAACAGAGGCCTTTGTATTTGGTGGCCGACGTGATTGGCCAAGGGCCGACGCATCTGGCAGCGATGCCGCAAGCAGATTCAGCCCAGTCTCTAACCCAGCCCCCCAGCTACGTTGCTGTTGCTCGGTGAGTACGCAGCCTTCCACGCTAGCGCTAGTACCGACGCCTTTTTACCCACGAGGCCACTCACGCTGGCTGTGGGCGCTGCTGGCTGCCGTGATCGCCTTGCGCCTCGCGACCATGGGCTTGTACCCTCTAACCGACACCACGGAAGCACGCTATGCCGAAATGGCGCGCAAGATGATCGAGACTGGCAACTGGCTCACCCCCATGTTCGATGTGGGGGTTCCATTCTGGGGTAAACCGCCGCTGTCATTTTGGCTGAGTGCGTTGCCAATGGCGCTGAGTGGCGTCAATGAATTCACGGCACGGCTAGGGCCACTGATGGCGGGTTTGGCGACGATGGCGTTGTTCTGGTGCTGGCCTGCGGCTGGGCGCTCAGCCCCCCTACCCACTCAATCAAATCCTAGATACACAGCACACAGTCCCCTGTCCATCTTCGCTTCCATCGTTTTTATCTCTACACCCTTGGGTTTTATCGCCAGCGGTGCCGTGATGACGGACATGGCAATGGCCATGGGCACCACGCTGAGCATGGTGGCGTTTTGGCGGGTGTGGACGGCAGACGCGGACAGTCGTACCTCTCAACGCAACGTATGGCCCTGGTTATTCTTTGTTGGTCAGTCCATCGGCCTGATGGCCAAAGGGCCGGTGGCAGTGGTGCTGACGGGCGTCGCCCTGACGCTGTTCCTGCTGGTCTGCGCTTGGCACGATGGCGGCGTCCCCACGGCTGCCAAGCTCTGGCGCACCCTGCCCTGGCTGCGCGGTCTGCTGCTGACAGCCTTGCTCGTCGCCCCGTGGTACATCCTCGCCGAGCAAGCCACGCCAGGATTTTTGCGTTACTTCATCGTTGGCGAACACTGGTACCGGTTTACCCAAAGTGGCTGGAAAGGCGACCTCTACGGCGTTGCCCACGCCCAACCCAAAGGCCGCATCTGGCTGCTGGCGCTCACTTTCACCCTCCCCTGGACACTGGTGGCGCTGGGATGGATGGCTATGCGGGGTAAACAACCCACTGTGCCAACGCCACAACCCAGCAGCGCAACAGTAACACCCCTCGCTCCAGAACGCGCCTACCTGCTTTGCTGGATGCTTGCCCCTGGCCTGTTCTTCACCATGTCGGGCAATATTTTGTTCACCTATGTGCTGCCCGGCTTGCCAGCGTTTGCACTGCTGGTCGCAGGGTTGTGGCAAACCCACGACCACAGGCGCGGCACACGGACCCTGTCCTCACTTGCAGCCCTGCTGACACCAATTGCTTTTGCCGGAGTAGTGCTGTTTAACCCTGGACTGGCTGCGCCATTTTCGGAGTTGGCGACGTTACAGAAGCTACCAGGACACATCACCTACCTGTACGAGCGGCCTGCCTCAGCTGTGTTTTATGGGCAAGATCGCACGGGAGTATTGAAGGAGCCCGATGCCATTCAAGCGACTTTGGCAGCACAAAGTGGACTGATCGCATTGCCGGTGCGCCAAGTAGCCGAGCTGCAAGCGACATTGACAGCCTACGGATGGGCAGAAGTGACGCGAAGCAAAGAGTTTGTGGTGTTTGCTATTGCGCAACGCTGAGGCAAATACCTTCGCTGCACTGCGCTACCCACCATCCCCCACCCGCCCGCGCAGCTTCTTCACCGCGCCCCGGTTCGTCTTGCTGTCCATGCGTTTGCGCTGCGAGTTCCGGCTAGGCTTGGTGGCGCGTCGCAGCTTTTGCACCACTGCCGCCGCATCCACCATCTATTGCAGCCGTGCGACCGCATCTGCCTTATTTTGCGGCTGGCTGCGGGTGGTTTGCGCTTTGATGACGATTACGCCATCGGTGGTGATGCGCTGGTCGCTGGTCGCTAGCAGCCGTTCCTTGATAGCGTCGGGCAGGCTCGACGCAGCGATGTCAAAGCGCAGATGAACGGCGCTGGAGACTTTATTGACGTTCTGCCCGCCTGCCCCCTGAGCACGAATGGCGGTGAACTCGATTTCATCTTCAACGACTTGGGGCGTAGTTAGGGTTGCAGGCAGGCTCATGCCGCCATTTTCACCGCCTGCGCGTTGTCTTGCGGATTGCGGTAAGCAGCCATCGCCGCAACCCAGTTCACACGGGCCGTGGTCAGGTGGCGCGCTTTCACGTGGCCGTAGCCCTTGATCTTCTCAGGAATACGGGCTACATCAATCGCTGCTGCGTGGTTGGCAACACTCAGTGTTTGCAGCACCTCGTTGATACTGGCCTGGTACTCACCAATCAACGCGCGCTCAGTGCGGCGCTCTTCGCTACGGCCAAACAGATCAAATGCACCACCGCGCAAGCCTTTGAGCTTGGCCAACAGCTTGAAGCAAGTCAGCATCGCAGGGCCAAACTTTTGCTTTTGCAGCTCGCCTTTGGAGTTTGTCTTAGCCAGCAATGGCGGCGCGAGGTGGTAGTTCAGCTTGTAATCACCTTCAAACATACTGGCAATTTTGGCGTGAAAGCTGGCATCAGTATGCAGACGGGCAACCTCGTACTCGTCTTTATAGGCCATCAGTTTGAACAACCCTTTCGCCACAGCTTCGGTCAGGCGCAAGGATTTGTTGGCCGCACTTGCAAGCAACGCCGTCTCTTTGGCACGCACCGTGTTCACAAACGCGGTGTACGTGTGCGCATAGGCGGCGTTTTGATAGGCCAACAAAAACTCGGCGCGGGTGGCGATCACGCCCTCCAGACCTTCGCGTTTAGTGATCTGGATAACCTGCGCTGGCGTCAGTAATTTTTCCACCCCAGCCCAATCTTGCGCAGCGCGGCGGCCCCAGGCGAAAGCGGTTTTGTTTTGCGCTACCGCCACGCCGTTAAGTTCCATAGCACGCATCAACGAATCCAGCGCCAGCGGCACCCAGCCCCGTTGCCACGCGTAACCCAGGATCATGGGATTGATAAAAATCGTGTCGCCCATCAGCTTGCTGGCCACGGCATCGGCGTTAAACAGGCCCAAACCCTCAACGCCCACTGTGTCGGTGATAGTCTGCGTGCAAGCCACCGAGGGATTTTCCCACGCACCGTCATGCACAAAAGCGGCCGTAGGCGTGCCATTTGAATTCAGCGCCACATGGGTACGGCCTGCCACCATGCGCAGCAGCGTCTCTTTGCCCGCTGTCACGATGGGATCGCAACCGATGATGAGGTCCGCGCTGGCCATGGCGACGCGGGTGGTTGCGATATCAGACTGATTGGCTGCAATCAGCACATGGCTCCAGGTGGCACCGCCTTTTTGCGCTAAGCCGCCTGCGTCTTGCGTGACGATGCCTTTACCCTCAATGTGCGCGGCCACACCGAGTAACTGGCCAATAGTGATAACGCCTGTGCCGCCCACACCCGCAACCACAATGCCCCAGGGCTGCGTGAGCGCGGGAAGTGTTGGCTCAAACAGGCTTATGCCGTCTAGAGGATTGATGCGCTCACTGGTCTTGCTTAGTTTGCTATCTTTATTTTTATCTTTTTTGCCATCCTTGATGAAAGTACCCCCCTCCACAGTCACGAAGCTGGGGCAAAAGCCTTTGACACAGCTGAAGTCTTTGTTGCAGGTGCTTTGGTTGATCTGGCGCTTGCGGCCTAACGGCGTTTCCAGCGGCTCCACCGACAGGCAATTCGACGCTTCGCCGCAATCCCCGCAACCTTCGCACACCAGTTCGTTGATGACGACGCGCTTGGCCGGGTCTACCATCTTGCCCCGCTTGCGGCGGCGGCGCTTTTCAGTGGCGCAGGTTTGGTCGTAAATGATGACGCTGGTGCCCTTTATTTCACGGAACTCGCGCTGAATGTCGTCCAGCGCGTCACGGTGATGAACAGTGACACCTTCGGCCAGTTTGACGCCTTCGTACTTTTCAGGCTCATCCGTTACAACTACTATTTTGATAGCACCTTCTGCACGCATGCTCTGGGAAATTTGCACAACGGTATGACCTTCGGCCCGCTCACCCACCTGCTGCCCCCCCGTCATAGCGACGGCATCGTTGTAGAGGATTTTGTAGGTGATGTTGACGCCTGCCGCGATGCTTTGCCGCACGGCCAGGAGCCCGCTGTGAAAGTAAGTGCCATCACCCAGATTGGCAAAAATATGCGTATCGGTGGTGAATGGCTGCTGACCTACCCAGGGCACGCCCTCGCCGCCCATTTGGGTGAAGCCAACGGTGCTGCGGTCCATCCATAACGCCATATAGTGGCAGCCAATACCTGCCATGGCACGCGACCCCTCAGGTACGCGGGTGCTGGTGTTGTGCGGGCAGCCTGAGCAAAACCACGGTGTGCGGTCAGCCTTGATCTCTGTGACGACCATCGCGCGTTCTTTGGCCTCGATGATGGCCAAGCGGCTGTTGATGCGGGCCAGCGTATCGGCGTCCAACCCGGTCAGCTTACGCACGCGGGCTGCGATGGCTTTAGCGATCAGCGCCGGGGACAAATCGGCGTTGGCGCGCAGCAACGTATGCCCAGTAGGGTTCGGCACCGACCACTCACCACCAGTGTTATCGCCAGGCAGTTCGTCAAATTTACCCAAGATGTTGGGCCGCACATCTGCACGCCAGTTGTACAGCTCTTCTTTCAGTTGGTATTCGATGACTTGGCGCTTTTCTTCAATCACCAAAATTTCTTGCAGGCCCATCGCGAATTCACGGGTGAGCTGCGCTTCAAGCGGCCAGACTACGCCGACTTTGTGAACGCGCAGGCCAATTTGACGGCAAGTGGCATCGTCCAGACCCAGGTCGAGCAGGGCTTGGCGGGTGTCGTTGTAGGCTTTGCCGCTGGCGATCAGGCCGAGCCGGTCATTAGGGCCTTGAATCACGTTATGGTTCAGCCGGTTGGCACGGATGTAGGCCAGCGCAGCGTACCACTTGTAATCGAACAAGCGGGCTTCTTGGTCCAGCGCGGTATCGGGCCAGCGGATATGAACGCCACCAGGTGGCATGGCGAAATCGGTGGGAGTAATCGTCTGCACGCGGTCCGGGTCGACCATCACGGTAGCGCTGGATTCAACGATCTCTTGAATCGTCTTCATGCCCGCCCACACGCCCGAAAACCGGCTCATCGCAAAGGCGTGAATACCGAAATCCAAAATCTCTTGAACCGTGGCCGGAAAGAACACTGGCAGGCCACAGGCTTTGAAAATATGGTCGCTCTGGTGCGCGGCGGTTGAGCTTTTCGCCACATGGTCATCTCCTGCCACAGCAATCACACCGCCCCAAGCCGTGGTGCCCGCCATGTTGGCATGCTTGAACACATCACTGGTGCGGTCAACGCCTGGGCCTTTGCCGTACCAAATACCGAAAACGCCGTCGTATTTGTTAGTCCCCGGTGGCGAAAAACCCAGCTGTTGGCTGCCCCACACGGCAGTAGCGGCCAGCTCTTCATTCACACCGGGTTGGAAGATGATATGGCGCTCTTTGAGGTATTTGGCGGCCCCCCACAGGGCTTGGTCATAGCCCCCCAGGGGAGAACCCCGGTAGCCACTGATGAAACCCGCAGTGTTCTTGCCCACCTGTTGGTCACGCAGGCGCTGCAGCATCGGCAGCTTGACCAGCGCTTGCACGCCCGACATAAAAGCGCGGCCATAGTCCAGGCTGTATTTGTCGTCCAGGGTGACGGTTTCCAGTGCTTTTCGAATATGGTCTGGCAGGGGGGCGTTCATAAGCGTTGTCTCCATCGGGGGGCAAAAAATAGCGCTCAAGGGATTTCCTTTGGGCGGCGCATACGAGGCGGCACCCGGATAGAGCGCAACCTCTAAATCAGCGCAAAGTGTAGGCTGAATGGCGGGATAAGTCTTTGCGTTCTTTGCCATGTTTAAACTATGCCGAGCAAGAATCTTGCTGCACATACGCTGTTTTTGAAATACACCATGCCACCGCTAGATAAACCCGACAAATTCGACATTGCGATCCTGAACGAGCTCCAGCGCGACGCACGCCTCACCAACGCCGAACTCGCGCAGCGCGTAGGTTTGTCTGCTGCACCCTGCTGGCGGCGTGTACGTGCGCTGGAGGAAGCGGGCTACATATTGGCCTACCGGGCGGAGATTGACAGACACAAAATTGGCTTGGATGTGCTGGCCTTCGTGCGCCTGGACGCCGCGCAAAACAGCGGGCCAGCGCTGCGGGAACTGGAAGAGGCGATCAAACAAATCGCCGAAGTGGTGTCATGCCACTACATCAGCGGCACGGGCACGTTCGAGTTACAGGTGGTGTCCAGAGACTTGAACACGTTCAGCCAGTTCGCGCGGGAGGTATTGATTAATTTGCCCAATGTGAAGGACTTGCATACCAGCTTTTCATTGGGTGAGGTGAAGACGAACAGTGCACTGCCGCTAGGGCATTTAGGCAAACTATAAATCCATCAGATTTATTTTCAATGACGATCTATCCTTTCTTTTAATAGCTACTTCAACCTGCGCGTACTTACGAAGCAAGCAAGTTGTAACAAAACTGTAATTTACTGTTCATTTACCTGACACACATCGAAACGACACTCTTGATTTTCAAAACCTGAACTTCGAGGATTTCCATGAAACGTCATGTGATTGCAGCAGCTGCCGGTCTGGTAATGGCTACCGTGTTAGTAACGGCGTGTGGTGGCAGCGGCGACCCCGCGCCTAAAAACGTACTCTTCTTCCTAGGTGATGGCATGGGCATGACCACCATGACCGCAGCGCGCATCTACGCTGTAGGCGAAGACGGTGAATTAACGCTGGACACCTTGCCCGAGACGGCGTTCATCAAGACCTTTTCTGCCAATTCACAGGTCACGGACAGTGCACCGTCCATGTCGGCTTACATGACCGGCGTGAAAATGAACAACGAAGTCATCGCCATGTCGGCAAACACGTCGGCCTACGACCCGGCAACAGGCAACGATTACGTGAGCGGTGCAGACTCCACCTGCCCCACCACGGGTAACGGCACTCCCGTCACCACCTTGCTGGAACTGGCTAAATCAGCTGGCTTGGCAACTGGTGTCGTCACGACAACACGGATCACCCACGCCACCCCAGCCGCCACCTATGCGCATGTCTGCCATCGTGATGGCGAGAACACTATTGCCGCTCAGATGGTGCCCAAGGGCGCAGGCTTTAACACCGCTTTAGGCGATGGGGTTGATGTGATTTTAGGCGGCGGCTTACGCCACTTCTTGCCTAAGTCCACCACAGGCAGCTCACGCACGGACACTCGCGATCTGGTCGCTGAGATGAAGGCCGCTGGCTACAGTTTTGCAGGCAATAAGAGCGATTTCAGCGCCATGCCGGCTACTGGCAAGCTGCTGGGCTTGTTCACCTCAAGCCACATGGCTTATGACTTGGACCGCGACGCGACCAAGGAGCCCAGCTTGGCGGAAATGACAGCACGCGCTATCGACCAGCTGAAGACCAACAACAAGGGCATGTTCCTGATGGTGGAAGGCGGTCGAATTGACCATGCACTGCACGAAACCACCGCCCGCAAGGCGCTGCAAGATACCGTCGCCTTCGACAGCGCCATCAAAACCGCCATCGACAAGATGCAGATCATTGACCCTGGCCTGAAGAACACACTGATAGTTGCGACCGCTGACCATGACCACACGTTGGTGCTGAACGGCTACGCCGCTCGCACGGGGAAAACCACCGACACCAACCCTGGCGTGCTGGGCTTACTGCGCAGCTACATCGATGGTGCACTCGGCAAAGACACCAGCGGCAACCCGTTCAGCATCATCGGTTTCGGTAACGGTGAAAACCGCCAAGGCACGCGAACAGCGCTCACCGATGCAATGGTTTTCGATAAAAACTACCACCAAGAAGCCACGATCCCTACGGCTGTTGGCAGCGAAACTCATGGCGGAGCCAACGTGTTCCTCGGTGCCGTGGGCAAAGGCGCAGACAGCTTCTTTGGCGTTCTGGACAACACCGCTGTGTTTGGCCTCATTCGCAAGACGTCGGGCCTTTGACACCCCGCTGACACCTGTCTTTATTTAACGGTCATTTATGGCCATTTACAGCCCTTATTAAAGTTTTTTAACGTTTCTTAACGTTTATCAACGCTCAAAACATCATGAATTTTCAACGTAAATCCATCACCCCTTGGCTCGCCGCCGGTGCGGCCTGCCTGGTTGCCACGTTTGCCACCCCTGTATTCGCTGCCGGTGAAGCTAAAAATGTGATCTTCTTCCTTGGCGACGGCATGGGTCCTGTCACTGTGACTGCTAGCCGTATCTACAAGTACGGTGAAGCTGGCCAGCTCACCATGGAGTCACTTCCCCGCACGGCACGCGTTAAAACCTATTCACTGGACGGCCAAACGACCGACAGCGCGCCGTCGATGGCCGCTTACATGACGGGCGTCAAGTCGCGCAACGAAACGCTGTCTATGGACGGGAATACCTTCTCCAAAGAACCGTCTAGCGACACCAGTGTTACACCAGCGGTGTCAAACGGCATCAACAACTGTCCCGCCACTGGCAACGGTGCCTCTGTACCCACCATCTTGGAGCAGGCGATTGCCCAAGGCAAGGCGACTGGCGTTGTCACCACTGCCCGGTTGACCCATGCCACGCCCGCAGCGACCTACTCGCACAACTGCAATCGCAACGCTGAATACGCTCTGTCCCGCCAAGCGGTGCCCGGTGGCGTCGGCTACAACAGCGCCTTGGGTAAAGGCATCGATGTGCTGCTAGGCGGCATCAGCTACTTCTGGCGTCCATTCAATGCAGCTACCACACCTAAGGGTCGCCCTGACGGACGCGACTTGGTGGCGGAGTTACAAGCCAACGGCTACAGCTATGCCAATGACTTGACCAGCATGAATGCCGCGCCCAATGGCAAACTCATTGGTCTGTTTGATCAAGCGCTGTCGCAAGGCCATATGTCCTACGAGCTGGACCGCGACGCGACCAAAGAGCCCAGCCTGACGCAGATGACACTGAAGGCGATTGACAGCCTTGCAAAAAACACCAACGGCTATTTCCTGATGGTCGAAGGGGGCCGCATCGACCACGCGCTGCACGGCGGTAATGCCAAACGCGCCTTGGCTGACACCATTGCGTTTGACGATGCCATCAAGGCCGCTTTGGCCAAAGTCGATCTGAGCAGCACCCTGGTTGTCGTCACCGCTGACCATGATCACACCATGGCGTTCAACGGCTATTCACACTTGGGCAACGACATTCTGGGCAAATCTACCGATGTCAAAACCAAGCAGTTGGCTAAAGCGGCCGATGGCCTGCCTTACACCACTCTTGTATTTGGCAACGGCGGTGGACCGCGTAAAGCCACGCGTGATGATCTGACCAATGTGGACACCTCGGGCAACAAAGACTACCTGCAAGAAGCCGGTATTTCACTCGGGAACCCTGGCTCAGAAACCCATGGCGGTGGTGATGTTTACCTGTTCGCCACAGGCGCAGGCAGCAACGTCTTCAAAGGCACCATTGACAACACCAAGGTCTACACCATGGTGAAAACGGCGTTTGGCTTTTGATGAAGGCAGTGATGACGATGACAATTAACACATCCCTCCTCCACACCGCTGTAGCCTGTGCCGCTCTGCTAGCAGGCGCGTGGGCACTTCCAGCCGCTGCGCAAGACGCCGATGTACGGGTCACGCACACGGCAGTGTCCGCAGGCCCTGACGGCGTCAAGCGCACGGCTGAGTTCGCAGAGCGCGTCGTGCGGCGCCAAGACCAAGTGTGGATTGAACGGGTGGTACCTTTAGGCTGGCACACTGCTGACGACCACAGCAAAGCAGACATGTCACACAAGCACCTGGACACCGCTGCTGCGTCACGCTGGATCACCCGCAGCGCCGATGGCACCGCTGGTGTACGGCTCGCTTCACGTGAAGACAAGGTACTGGTTGAAGTGGCCAAGACTGATTTTGAGAACGTGGGTTTTGATGGCTCGTGGGCAGCCGCCTATTACCTGATTGACCCCGCCGCCCTCAAGCGCATGAAGGTCGCATCTACCCAAGGCGACTTGGTGACCTACACCAGCAATGAGGCCAACCGCCAGCTCAAAGTCATCTGGAATGACAAGCTCAAACTGCCTGTTCTGGTGGAGTCCCGCAGTGGTGCGTCAAGCAAACGCACCACCGTGGAAGTCTTGGCGCAGACAAAAACCTTGCCTTGGGATGGTTTGAAAAGCTACACCCGCAAGGACTACTCGGATTACCTGGATTGAGTATGAGGTAAGGAGACGTAAGGAGAGGAAGGGAGAGGAAGGGCAAGTTCTCAGTACATCTTGTATGGCAAGAACTTGCCCGATAACACTACGTTTACGCGATCGCCTTTGGGGTCAGGCTGGCGCACAATGTCCATTGAAAAATCAATCGCACTCATGATGCCGTCGCCAAACTCTTCGTGGATCAGCTCTTTTATGGTGGTGCCGTAGACATTGACCATCTCGTACCAACGGTAAATCAAGGGGTCGGTAGGAACAGCGGTAGGCAGTGAGCCTTTGTAGGGCACGACTTGCAGCCATTTTTGCTCTTCAACCGTCAGGTCAAATATCTCGCCAACGATTTTTGCTTGCTCAGCCGAAGCGGTCATCTGACCCAGACACAGGGCGGTCGTCCATTCTTTGGACTGGCCCACCTTCTCAGCGACGGCTTCCCACTTAATATCTTTGGACACTTTGACGGTGATGATTTTTTCGGTGATTTCGTTACGGTTCATAGTGGCTCCTTGGGGGGGGGTTAGAAGGGTTTTAGGGAGTTAAAAGCAAAAAAGAGGAATCGAAAATTAATGGGGTTGTCCTGGCAGGGCTTTACCCACCAGGAAATCAACGATATGGTTGCGCAAGGCGTAATAGCCGTCCAGATGGTGCAGCTCTGAACGCTTACGGTGCTTAGGCAGTGGATTGAGCACCACCTCGGCAATATTGCCCGGCACGTAGCCGCTTGCCAACTCAGCACCGTTCTTCATCAGCAAAATTCGGTCGGCCAGCAAAATCGCCTCATCCACATCGTGCGTGATCATGAACACGGTTTGCTGGGTGTCTCGCACGATGCTCATCAATTCGTCCTGGATGGTGCCGCGGGTCAATGCGTCCAGCGCACCAAAAGGCTCGTCCAGCAATAGCATCTTGGGCTGTATGGCAAAGGCACGGGCAATCCCCACACGTTGCTTCATACCGCCTGAAAGTTGTGACGGTTTTTTGTCGATGGCCGCGCTCAAACCGACCATAGCTACGTACTTCTCGACATGGGCGTCGATTTGCGTGCTTCGCCAATCTGGCCAGCGCGAGGCGACAGCGAAGGCGATGTTGCGGCGCACGGTAAGCCAAGGCATCAGCGCATGGCTTTGAAACACCACCCCACGCTCTAGGCTGGGGCCTGTAATTTCGCGGCCATCCATGATGATGTTGCCGCTGGTAGCAGTGTCCAGCCCCGCCAGCACATTAAGGATAGTAGTTTTACCGCAACCGGAATGGCCGATGATGCAAACAAACTCACCACGGTTCAACGCAAACGATACATCGGCAAACACCGGCTTCGCTGGCACAAAGGCTTTGGCCAAGCGCTCGATGATCAAAAAATCTTGCATAGTCACGCCTTACTCCAAGTAGGTAATGCGCTTTTGCGCATAAGCAAAAGCCAAGTCGAGCAACATGCCGACAACACCAATCACGCCAATCGCAAAGATCACGTTAGTGAGTGACAGGTTGTTCCATTCGTTCCAGACAAAGTAGCCAATGCCAGTGCCGCCCACCAGCATCTCGGCCGCCACAATCACCAACCACGCAATTCCCATGCTGATACGCATTCCGGTGAGGATGGTAGGTGCCGCAGCGGGCAAGATCACAAGGAAAGCTTTGCGCAGGGGGCTGACCTCCAGAGTGGCCGCCACATTGAGCCATTCACGCTTCACCGCTGCCACGCCAAACGCAGTGTTAATGAGCATGGGCCAGACCGAGCAGATAAAGATCACAAAGATGCCACTGATCGACGAGTCTTTGATGGTGTAAAGCGCCAGCGGCATCCACGCCAGCGGGCTGATGGGTTTCAAAATTTGGATGAACGGATCAAAGGCACGGCGCAACAGCGGCGACATGCCAATGATGAATCCCATGGGCACCGCCACCAGTGCGGCCAGCGCAAAACCCAGTGCTACCCGCCCCAATGAGAACGCCAGTTGAATCAAGATGCCTTTGTCGTTAGGCCCGTTGTCGTACACCGGATTGCTGACCTGCTTCCAGATGGTTCGCCCCATGTCGCCTAGCGTGGGAAAGCCAGTCGCTTTGGTGCTGGCAGCGTCTTTGCCCATCATTTTTTGGTATTCGATCTGATCAATCGTCATACCCGCTGTGGACGCGGAGCCTGAGCCGGGCGCGGGCAAAGTGGCGATATGCCAAATGCCCAAAAAGAGCGTAAAAATCAACAGCGACACCAATGCAGCCTTGGTGTTTAAAGAAAGAGTTTTCATGGCTAGGTCGTCACGGTCTGAGGCTTTAAGCCGCTAGCTTGTTGATGGCAAAACTCTTCACGTAAGCCTCGGGCTGGCTGGGGTCAAACTCCTTGCCCATCACCGTGAATTTCTTGTAAGCGCCTTCTGGTGGCTTCCAGCCTGCGCTGGCCATTTGTTTTTTGGCCTCCGTCAGCATGAAAACTTTCTCAGCGATTTGTTTGTAGTTCACATCGCCTTTAATGTAGCCCCAGCGCTTCATCTGCGTGAGCATCCACACCGCCATGCTTTGCCAAGGAACAGGGTCGAAGTTGGCGCGGTCAGGGACATTGCGAATGTTGCCCAGGCCATCAGCAAATTTGCCGGTCAGCACCTGGGTCAGCACGGCTTCGGGTTGGTTCAGGTACTGGGTGGGGGCAATCAACTTGGCGATAAGCTCGCGGTCTTTGGGCTGGCTGGCCATGTAAGAGGCGGTTAAGACAGCGCGGTAGAGTGCGGCAAAAGTGTTGGGATTTTGTCGGATGAACTCGTCGCTCACACCGAATGCGCAGCAGGGGTGACCATCCCAAATTTCTTTAGACAGTATATGGATGAAGCCCACTTCGTCATACACCGCGCGCTGGTTGAACGGATCGGGCCCGAGGAAACCATCGATATTGCCAGCCCGTAAGTTAGCCACCATTTCGGGCGGAGGGGTGACGCGAATTTGGACATCGGTGTCAGGGTTAATGCCATTTTCTGCCAAGTAATAGCGCAGCAAAAAGTTATGCATGCTGTACTCGAAAGGCACGGCCAGCTTGAAGCCTTTCCATGTTTTCGGGTCACGCTTGTCTTTGTGCTTCACATGCAGCGTGATGGCTTGGCCGTTGGTATTCTGGACAGTGGCCACGTTAATGTTGGCTTGATTGGAGCCCAAACCCATCGTCATCGCCAGAGGCATAGGCGACAGAAAGTGACTGGCGTCATGCTCTTTATTGATCATCTTGTCGCGGATCAAGGCCCAGCCGGCGGTCTTGTTCAGCTGTACGTTCAAGCCTTCTTTTTTGTAGAAGCCCAGCGGCTCAGCCATGATGAGCGGACTGGCACAGGTGATCGCGATAAAGCCAATCTTCAGGTCTTTTTTCTCCAGCGGGCCGCGCGCTTGCGCCATAGCTTGCAGCGCACCGATGGGCAGCACCGAGGCTATGGCCGCCCGGGCAGTATTGGCACCCACCGCCTTCAGAAAGCCACGCCGCACGCTGTCTACAGGGAACAGCGCCTTCATCAGCGTGGCTTCAACGAAGTTACGCGACAGCTCGTCTTCGCTGTAAAAACCCGCCAAGCCGTGCACCGACGGTGCATGGTCTTGACCGCAGCCACAACGCAGCATCAACGGGCGGTCTGCGTCATAGGGGTCATGCGGAACAGCGGCAATAGCGGCCTTGTGGTCGGCATTAGCAGGTGTGGCGGGGAGTCTGGACATGGTGCACCTCGTTTGAAGATGCGGTTAACTTGCAAGCGCCACGCCTGTTCAGCCGTCTCTGGCAAAGTCGCTCATGCTTCGTCTAAGCCCTGTAGGGGTAGCACTACAAAAGAGACAGCAATTGGGGGTAAGCGCCACCGCTTTAGGATGTTCTATGCCGCATTAGCCAGGCTTGGACTGGCGCTGGGCGTACAAGGCCAGCTCCACGTCGTTCTTGGTATTGGTTTTTTCCAGGATGCGTGCCCGGTAAGTGCTTACCGTGTTGGGGGCGAGCTTGAGTTGCGCACCAATTTCGCTCACGCTGTGCCCCAAACTGAGGAGGCGAAACACCTGGTGTTCGCGGTGTGACAACGCCTCGGCCCCTGACTTACGTCCCATGGCCTCCGCCAGTGCCTCGGCAGCGTTGGCGCTGACATACAGGCCACCTCCTGCCGCCTTGCGCACCGCGGCCAGCATGTCGTCAGGGTCTGCACTTTTGTTCAGGTAGCCGGCTGCACCCAGCTGGATGCAGCGCACGGCGTACTGGCGTTCGGGGTAGGTAGAGAGCATCAGCACGGGGAGCGCCGGGTCATCTCGCTTGAGCTGCTGCAACACGTCCAACCCATCGCGCTCTGGCAAGGCGATGTCGAGCAACACCAACTCTAGACCTGCCCTACCGCCAAGTGCTTGCACTTTCGCTAACACCTCAGGGCCTGTCGCAGCTTCAGCCAGCACCCGCACCTCGGGCGCGTCGGCCAGAATCTGCTTCAGGCCTTCACGCACGATGCGGTGGTCGTCACCGATCAGAAGGCGAATTTCAGGATGTTCGCTACTCATTTGATAGCTTCATATGCATATGGAACAGTGCCCCTTTGCCGATTTTGCTTGAGATCTCGATAAAACCACCACACTGACGTGCCCGCTCGCGCATCCCCTGCACCCCATAAGCGGTGCTGGCCTCGAAGGCCTGCGGTGCAGCTCCCACGCCGTTGTCGATGACGTAGATGTCAAGCTGCTGGACTGAAGCAGTGATGCGAATGTCCAAATGGCTGGCCTGCGCATGTCGACCCACATTGGACAGCATTTCCTGAAAGATACGGAACACGGCGATGGCGGTCGTATCAGGTAGCACCAGACCTTCTGCCACCTGAATCTGCCAGTCCAAGGTCAATTCTGCAGCCTGTTCAAACTCGTGTGCCTGCCATTCCAACGCTGCCCACAGGCCTTGGTGATCGAGGATGCTAGGTCGCAGGTCGGTAATGATGCGACCCACGTTGTCCACCGCGCCTTCGATCAGCCCGCTCATGTTTTGGCACTTGCGGCGCATACGCTGACGCATGCCTTGCGCCGCTTCGGAGTCACGGGCTTGTTGCTCGCTGAGACGCTTGTCCATCCAGTTCACATCCATCTTCAACGCTACCAGCAGGCTTCCCAGCTCGTCATGAACTTCACGGGCAATACGGGTACGCTCGTCTTCACGCACCTGGGTTAGGTAGGCGGATAACTCGCGCAACTGGGTGAGAGCAGCAGACAACTCACCCGTACGTTCAGCTACCCGCTGCTCCAGTTCTGCCTTAGCGCGATGCAGGGCGTCGGCCGTGCGCTTGCGTTCGGTGATATCCACAAAAGTGATCACTGCGCCACGTACTTGGCTGCCATCCAAAATGGGGTAACTGGAATACTCCACCGCAATCGGCTGATGGTCACGTCGCCAGAACACCTCGGTGTCAATGCGACAAGGCAGGCCTTGGCGAAAGGCGTTGAAGATGGGGCAATCGGTATCGGCGTAGTGCGAACCATCCGCATGGGAATGGTGGGTCAGCCAGTGCATGTTTTGGCCCAACACCTGCACCGGCTCAAAACCCAGCATCGTCGCGCCCGCCCGGTTGATGAACATGCACAAACCGTCAAGATCAATGCCAAAAATCCCCTCGCCGGTGGATTCCAACAACAGGCTGAGCTGGTGCTGCCAAACAGAATCAGCGGCAAGATCAATGACAGCATTCACGGCCGGTGGGACGGCGCTCAGGGTGTGCAGATGATGGGCGTGCATAGCCGAGATGGTAGCCACAAGCGCCCAAGCTTGCGGGCTTACAAGCCTAAATCGCTCAAACCTGGGTGGTCGTCAGGCCGACGCCCCAGGGGCCAAAAGAACTTGCGGTCTTCAGGCTTGATGGGCAAATCGTTGATGCTGGCAAAGCGCCGCTGCATATAGCCCTGGGCGTTGAATTCCCAGTTCTCATTGCCGTAGCTGCGAAACCACTGGCCTGTGTCGTCATGCGATTCGTAGGCAAAGCGCACCGCAATGCGGTTGTCGGTGAAGGCCCACAGTTCCTTGATGAGGCGATAGTCCAGCTCTTTAGCCCATTTGCGGGTGAGCAGCTGATGGACTTGGGCATGACCTACAGGGAACTCTACACGGTTGCGCCAGAGCGTGTCTTCCGTGTAGACCTGCACCACGCGGTCAGGGTCGCGGCTGTTCCAAGCATCTTCGGCTATGCGGACTTTTTGCGCGGCGGTCTCAAGGGTGAAGGGAGGCAGTGGGGGTTTAGCGTCCATGGCGGTTACTGCAATTAGGAAAAAACAAAGGGGAACGATTTAAGAATACGCGGGTTCTGAAGTATCTGCCCGACCCTCGCCGTGCACTCGCACGTTCTCACGAATTTCTGGAGATCCGCCTGCAAAAGTGACAACTAAGATTGGATGTCGGGTTACGAATCCGGTATGAAATGACCGTCACATGAGATGGCTATATTACTTCGCGACGCTTCGAAACATCACACTTAGCAACATGGTTTAACAAAGTTATATTTAAAACAATTTGAAAATATTGTTCGCAATGAGTTCGTGTAAACCCTCTTACGCGGGTTGGGAAATTTTTTATCAAAGGCGGTCTACATGCGTTACTCTTGTCTAAATCGTTTTCGCATTTTGTTACATATAGCCATTTTCGGTATCACGGCACTTGAATTACCAGCCGCTCAAGCAGCCACTTCCACCACATCGTTTCAGGTGACGGCAACTGTACTTAGCGCGTGTGGCGTGTCGACCCCTCTCACACTGGCCCTCGGTATTTACAACCCCTCGGCTGCTACGGCGCTTGTCAGCACCACATCATTCACCGTCATTTGTAGTATCGGAACGCCCTATTCGCTGGGTATGAGCGCTGGCCTCCACACCGGCGCGACCGTGACTACGCGAAAAATGACGAGCCCAACAGCTACTGCCGGTAGCAATGTGCTCGCTTACGGCTTGTTCAAGGATGCTAGCCTTTCAACCAATTGGGATAACAGCATTTCTGCCATTGGCTATTCCGGCACCGGGTTATCACAGCTTTACACCGTCTATGGCTCAATTCCAGCCAATCAGTACGGCGCGACTACCGCCATCGACTACGCGGACACCATCACGCTCACCCTGACCTACTAAGCGACCAAGGCTTGCACACTGCCATGGCACACACAATTTTTTCGTTGTACGCGTGGCGACACTGGGCTGTTTCGATAGCTTTTGTCGTGCCCGTCCTGGCACAAGCCACCAGCATGCAGGTGGCGCCGATCCGCCTGGTATCAACATCGCTTCGCCCCATAGCCGCCATGACAGTTGGGAACAACGAACAGACTGAAATTGCAGTTCAAGCGGAAGTGCTTGAATGGTCGCAAGTGGACGGTCAGGATGTCTATTTCGCGACACAAGATGTGCTGGTCAATCCCTCCATCTTTCGGCTGGCAGGCGACAGTCAGCAGATCGTGCGCATTGGGTTGCGTATCCCTAGGGAAGCCAAAGAGCGCAGTTATCGGATCTTCCTGCAGCAGATACCGCTCGAGCGGGCCTTACCAGGCTTACCAGGCACAGAAGGTGCTCGTTTGCAGACGTTACTGCGCATAGGAGTGCCGATCTTCGTTCCACCCGCAGTGGCGACGTATGACGTCCGATGGCATTTGAAGGCCGTCGAAGCGCTCGCTAGGGCAAACGACGGCAGGCGCTACGCTCTGGTAATCAACAAC
>JAYUED010000182.1:0-9749 GCA_043739385.1 Betaproteobacteria bacterium
TGCAGGTCGAGATTGTTGTTGGCGTGCGCACCACCGTTCACCACGTTCATCATGGGTACGGGCATTTGCATCCCGCCCATGCCACCAAAGTAGCGGTACAGCGGCAGGCCAGACTCTTCAGCCGCAGCGCGGGCCACGGCCATGCTGACAGCGAGGATGGCGTTGGCACCGAGGCGGGACTTGTTGTTTGTGCCGTCCAAGTCGATCATCGTCTTGTCTAGGAAGGCTTGTTCGCTGGCGTCCAAACCTAAGATGGCTTCGCTGATTTCGGTGTTGATGTGGTTGACGGCCTTCAGTACTCCCTTGCCTAGGTAGCGTTTCTTGTCGCCATCGCGCAGCTCAATGGCTTCGCGTGAACCAGTTGATGCGCCGGACGGTACCGCTGCGCGACCCATCGTGCCGGACTCCAGCAGTACGTCGCATTCCACGGTAGGGTTGCCGCGTGAATCCAGAATTTCCCGGGCGACGATGTCAACAATTGCACTCATGGCTTAGCTTCTCTTTAAGTTTAAAAACAGTTATGTAAGGCTCAAATACCTTGAAACACCTTCAAATACCTTCCACCACCACCATGCGCATCACGCCTGCACCTTCACGTACTTGACGGGCATGGGTGTAGGTGGCGCTGTCGTAGTAGGTGCGGGCTGCAGCAATACTGGGGAATTTCAGCACTACGATTCGGGTTGGTGACCAATCTCCCTCTAGCACTTCGATAGCCCCGCCGCGCACCAGCACCTCAACTCCGAATTCTTGCATGGCCTGGGTGCTCCAGACGCGGTAGGCGGCCATTTGTTCTGCGTTCGTAACAGTCACGTCGGCAATGATGTAAGCGCTGGTCATGGTGCAAATCTTTCTTCAAGGTAGCCATTGGCCTTGGTCACGCGGTCGAGTGCCAAGAGGGTCTCTAACAATGCCTTCATGTGTTTCAGAGGAACAGCGTTGGGGCCATCGCTCAATGCATTGGCGGGGTCTGGGTGGGTTTCCATGAACAGGCCGGCCACGCCCACCGCCACTGCGGCACGGGCCAGTACAGGCACCATTTCGCGCATACCGCCGCTGCTGGTGCCGTTGCCGCCAGGCAGTTGCACCGAGTGGGTGGCATCAAACACAACTGGGGCGAGCGTTTCGCGCATGATGGCAAGGCTGCGCATGTCGCTGACCAAATTGTTATAGCCAAAGCTGGCACCGCGTTCGCAGGCCATGAAGTTGTCTTCAGGCAAACCCGCATCGCGGGCTGCAGCACGGGCTTTGTCGATGACATTTTTCATGTCATGGGGGCTAAGAAACTGGCCCTTTTTGATGTTCACCGGTTTACCGCTCTGGGCCACAGCGCGAATGAAGTCGGTCTGGCGGCACAGGAAGGCTGGGGTTTGCAGTACATCCACTACTGCGGCGGCGGCAGTAATGTCGTCTTCCGAGTGCACATCGGTCAGCGTGAATAAATTCAACTCACGCTTCACCTTGGCCATGATCTCCAAGCCTTTCTCACGCCCTGGACCACGAAAGCTGGTGCCTGACGAGCGGTTGGCTTTGTCAAAACTGCTTTTAAAGATGAAGGGAATACCAAGTGACGCGGTGATTTCTTTCAGCGTGCCTGCGGTGTCCATCTGCAATTGCTCGGACTCGACGACACAGGGGCCGGCGATCAGGAAGAAGGGCCGATCAAGGCCGATGTCGAAGTTACAGAGTTTCATGCCAATGTTTTCCGTGCTTTGCCTGATTTACCTTCCGCCTGGTGGTTTAGCGCTGCCTTGATAAATGCATTGAACAGCGGATGGCCATCCCACGGCGTGGACTTGAATTCGGGGTGAAACTGCACGCCAACAAACCAGGGATGGACGCTTGCAGGTAGCTCTACCATTTCTGTCAGCTGCTCGCGCTGAGTTAAGGCCGAGATGACCAACCCAGCTTCGCGCAGGCGGTCAAGGTAATTCACATTGGCCTCGTACCTATGGCGGTGGCGTTCTGTGACCACGTCGCCGTAGATGTCGTGTGCCAGTGTGCCCTTGGATACGTCTGAGCTTTGAGCTCCCAAGCGCATGGTGCCGCCCAAATCAGAGTTAGCGTCGCGTTGCTGGATGCTGCCGTCCGAATCTTTCCACTCGGTAATGAGGGCGATGACGGGGTGTGGACTGTCGGGCGCGAACTCGGTGCTGTTGGCTTGGGTCAAACCTGCCACGTTGCGAGCGAATTCGATGGTGGCGACCTGCATGCCTAAGCAGATACCGAGATAAGGCACCAAGCTTTCGCGGGCGAACCGGGCTGCGGTGATTTTGCCTTCCACACCACGAATGCCGAAGCCGCCGGGTACCAGTACGGCATCGAATGCAGCGAGCTGGTCGACGTTGCTGGCGTCCAGTGTTTCCGAGTCGATGTAGGTGATTTTGGTGCGCACATGGTTTTTCATACCCGCGTGCTTCAAGGCTTCGTTGAGGGACTTGTAGCTATCGCTTAAATCAACGTACTTGCCGACCATGGCAATGCTGACCTCGCCTTGAGGGTGTTCGGTTTCATAGACCAAATCGTCCCAACGCTTCAAATTGGCCGGTGGAGTGTTCAGACGCAGCTTGTCGCAAATCAGGCCGTCCAAGCCTTGCTCATGCAGGATGCGGGGCACTTTGTAGATAGTGTCCACGTCCCACATGGAGATCACACCCCAAGTCTGCACGTTGGTGAAGAGCGATATTTTGTCGCGCTCATCGTCAGGAATAGGGCGGTCAGCACGACAGATAAGAGCGTCAGGCTGGATACCGATTTCGCGCAGCTTTTGAACGGTGTGTTGGGTCGGTTTGGTTTTGAGCTCGCCTGCAGTGGGCAGCCAAGGCACATAGGTCAGGTGCACAAACGCGGTGTTGTTGGGGCCTAAACGCAAGCTGAGTTGGCGCACGGCTTCCAGGAACGGCAGCGATTCGATGTCGCCCACCGTGCCGCCAATTTCCACAATCGCTACATCCACGGCGTCAGGTTCACCAAAGCGGGCGCCACGTTTGATGTAATCTTGAATCTCATTGGTGACATGGGGAATCACCTGCACGGTTTTGCCGAGGTAGTCGCCGCGGCGTTCTTTTTCGAGCACCGATTGGTAAATGCGTCCCGTGGTGAAGTTATTGGTACGGCGCATCCGTGTGGTGATGAAGCGCTCGTAGTGGCCCAAGTCCAGATCGGTTTCAGCGCCGTCATCGGTGACAAACACTTCACCATGCTGAAACGGCGACATGGTGCCAGGGTCTACGTTGATGTAGGGGTCGAGCTTGATAAGGGTGACTGTCAGGCCGCGCGATTCCAGGATCGCCGCGAGGGAGGCTGCGGCGATTCCCTTACCCAGGGAAGACACCACACCGCCGGTGACGAATACAAATTTGGTCATATCAGATCCGAGACGCGAGTCACGAGAGGTGGTAAACGAAGATTATAAAAGGTTGCTCTTGGCTTCTCGCTGGGTTTACGGCAATGAACGGGTCTGTGGCTTGAAATGTTTATTTTTACAGTGCGGGGGGGCGCTCATCCGCCACAGTGTGTCATTCTTGTAACAGCTATGGTAAAACTGAGGGATCATGCCCGCTGACACTCTATTGGATCCTTTTTCTGCTGCTGTCTCACAGCTGGTCGCCAAGCAGCCCCCTACCGCTGTCGCTGCTATTTACAGCGCGCAAGGTATCAAACTTATTGAAAAGGGCGCGGTGGTGAGGCCGAGCATCTACGAGCGAATCACACAGCACCGTCTATCTGCACCCCTGCAAGATTCGCTGCAAGTCCAAGACAGTGTGACTGGAAAAAGTTTGCGATCCACGGCAGAGTTGCTGCTTTCGCAAATGCCGGTATTAGTTCGTTTGATTGAAACGCCCGCCATGCAGGCACTGCTGTTGCAAGCGCTAGAGACTTTGCCGCTGCCTGCCCCCATCGTATTTCAGTTGACAGTAGCGCGCGACACTCAACCCGGGCTTTACCGACATTTGGTCTGCACGGCATTGGTTGCCGGGTGGCTGGCTAGCGGCCAAACCACGTCGCGGTTTGATATTTCGATGCTCGTTGCTGCTGGGCTATTGCACGATTTGGGCATGCTGCACATTGACCCTATCTTGTTGACGCCCGACGCGCCGCTCAGCCGCGAGCAGCGCCGTCAGTTGTACTCACACCCGCTGGTTTCCGAGTTGTTGTTGCAACGCCACCATGAGTACCCTACTGAATTGATTCGTGCCGTGCGTGAGCACCACGAAATGCTGGACGGTTAGGGCTATCCCGCAGGCCTGAAAGGCAACAAGATCAGCCCCTGGGGGCGAATACTAGCGGTGTCGCAAGTGGTGTCCGCGTTGATTCGGCCAGAGCGTCCTTTGGGGATGCTGCGCTTATCTCTGCTGCTGCGTACCAATCGCCACCACTTCGACTCGGTATTGGGTCAGCGCGTGCCAGTGATATTGCACGAGGTGCTGCAAGGTAGTGCGCCTTGCCCAGTTCTTCCTGCTGCTACGGATGAGGTTGTAGAAAGTGCGGGCTTGCAGGTTGCCCCGGGCCCGACCCTTACTTCTGTGACCAACCCGTTGGAGCGGCTGATTTGCATTGACATGGCGCTGACGGCTTGGCCTGGTGAATTTGCCCACAACCCCGATTTCGCACTGGTGCGGCGTGAGGGCATGGCGCTCATTGGCGAGCAGTGCGTTCATATGCGGCGTATCTTTGCTGAAACCGGAGCTACTGTGGAGCAACTTACCTTGCTCAGTACCTTGCTCAGTACCTTGCCGTCTGACGATGCGCTGAACACGGAGCTCTCGCTGATTACCCGTGAATTGGCATGGCAGATGCGCACTCTGATTCGCCGGGTACGGCGTAAATGGGCGCTGTCAGAGGATGAAGTTTACCCAGACGCACTGCAATCGTGGTTGACCCAGGCCGAAGAGGCGTGCAGGGATCTGATTGACGCCTAAAGGCGTTTTCAATTCTCTGCTCACTCTCTGCTACATTGCCGCCCATGAATGAACTGACAGGCAAACACATTGTTTTAGGTCTCACGGGCGGCATCGCCTGCTACAAGGCGGCTGACTTCTGCCGCGCCTTGGTCAAAGAGGGCGCAACGGTACAGGTGGTGATGACTGCTGCGGCTGAGCAGTTCATCACCCCAGTCACGATGCAGGCGCTCTCTGGTCGTTCCGTTTACAGCTCGCAGTGGGATACCCGCGAGGCGAACAATATGCCGCACATCAACCTCAGCCGTGAGGCTGACGCCATCGTGATTGCCCCATGTAGCGCTGATTTCATGGCACAACTGGTGCATGGCGGTGCAGGTGATTTGCTGAGTTTGATGTGCCTGGCCCGTCCGATCGATAAGGTGCCTTTACTGCTGGCCCCAGCAATGAACCGCGAAATGTGGGCACATCCCGCTACCCAGCGTAACCTCAAACAGTTGGCAGCTGATGGCACTACTGTGCTTGGCGTAGGTCAGGGCGACCAAGCCTGTGGCGAGACCGGCGATGGTCGTATGCTGGAGCCGCAAGAGCTACTGGCCGATGTGATTTCGTTTCTCTCCCCCAAATTACTGGCTGTCAAGCGGGTGCTGGTGACGGCGGGGCCCACGTTCGAGGCGATTGACCCAGTGCGCGGCATCACCAACCTGTCCAGCGGCAAGATGGGTTTTGCCATCGCGCGAGCAGCACAAGAGGCTGGCGCTCAGGTCACATTGGTTGCGGGGCCTGTCAGCTTGCCGACGCCTCGTGGCGTGACGCGTGTGAATGTGAGTTCGGCACAAAATATGCTGAACGCGGTTTCTGAACATGCCTCAGGTGCACATATTTTTATAGCGACTGCAGCAGTGGCTGATTGGCGTCCTGCCAACGCCTCAACGCACAAGTTGAAGAAAGACGGCTCAGGTCAAGCCCCGACGCTGGTGTTCACCGAGACCATCGATATCCTCGCTGCGGTTGCCAAGTCGCCCCGCGCACAAAATGGCGAGTTGTTCTGCGTGGGTTTTGCCGCCGAAAGCCACGACCTTCTAGTCAACGCCACCGCCAAACGCATCCGTAAAGGCGTGCCGCTATTGGTGGGGAATATTGGCCCCGCCACTTTTGGTCTGGACGACAACGCGTTGCTGCTGGTGGACGTCCACGGTGCACGCGAACTGCCGCATGCCTCCAAGCGCCTTCTTGCTATACAGTTGATAGCTGATATCGCTCGTCGAATAAGCACTACGGCTGGATAACGCATAAAAATTTCCGAATTATGAAAATCGACCTGAAAATCACCGATGCACGCATGTGCGACCATTTGCCCGCCTACGCAACCCCAGGTAGCGCTGGTTTGGATCTGCGGGCTTGTCTGGATGTTCCGTTAACGCTGGAGCCCAACGCTTGGCAACTTGTACCCACAGGTATCGCTATATTCTTAGAGGATCCCGGCTACGCGGCGATGATTTTGCCGCGATCGGGTTTGGGTCACAAACACGGCATTGTGCTGGGCAATTTGGTGGGGTTAATTGACAGTGACTACCAAGGCCAGCTGATGGTCAGTGCCTGGAACCGCAGCAGCACCGCGTTCACAATAGCGCCGATGGAGCGCATTGCGCAGCTCATCATCGTGCCGGTGGTGCAAGCGCAATTCAACGTGGTGGATGACTTCCCTCCCAGCGCACGGGGCGAGGGCGGGTATGGGTCCACGGGGAAAGGTTGAGTTAAGTTGGGTCAGTCTTGCTCAGTGGCGCGTGAGGTTCTGTCGTTATGGCCGTCTTCGTCGTCTTCATCCTCGCTGGGGTTGTTGAATGTGTGGTCTTGGTCTGCCACAGTGGGGTGAATTCTGAAAAACCCGGTGCCCGCCGTTCCATCTCCAATTTCCTGCTCAGTGGCTTCGCGCACCGATTCCACCTTCAGGCTTAGTCGCAGAGCGATACCGGCCAGCGGGTGGTTGGCGTCAATCACCACGTGTTCAGGGTAGATTTCGGTAACGGTGTAGAGCGCGTCTTTGGGCGCGTCCGGGCTGCAACCCGTAGGTAGACCATGGCCTTCAAAGGTCATACCTTCTTCGACATCGGCGGGAAACAGTTCGCGCGGGTCTAAAAACACCAAATTTTCGTCGTAATCGCCAAAAGCTTGTTCTGGCTCCAGGTGCAAGTCGAGCTTTGCGCCCGCTTCATGGCCCTGCAAAGCCGCTTCAATGGTGGCGAACAAATCGTCGCCACCCACTAAAAACTCCACCGGATCGTCTAGCACGTCTAAGACTTCGCCGACAGTGTCTTTCATGGTCCAGGTGAGCCCGACCACACATTGTTGATTGATTTCCATAGGAGAATTGTCGCACTATGGATATTCACACCGCACTCCCTCTTCTTGCTGGCCTCAGCCCTCAGCAATTCATGCAACAACATTGGCAGAAAAAACCGTTGCTGATTCGTCAGGCTATACCTGGCCTTACCGCGCTGCTCGACCGTAGCGCGCTGTTTGCGTTGGCAGGCCGTGAAGAAGTTGAATCGCGCTTGATTGTTCAAGAAGCGGCTAGCGAAGAGGCTGCAGAGGGTTGGCAGCTGACCCACGGGCCATTCAAGCGCCGCGCGTTGCCTGCCCTTACGCAAAAACAATGGACGCTGTTAGTGCAAGGCGTGGACACTCATGATGATGAGTTTCATCGTTTACTACAACAGTTTCGCTTTGTCCCGGATGCGCGCTTGGACGATGTGATGGTCAGTTACGCGTCTGAAGGGGGCGGCGTAGGCCCCCATTTCGACAGTTACGACGTTTTTTTGCTGCAAGCTCACGGCCAGCGTCGCTGGCGTATCGGTCAGCAAAAAGATTTAACGTTGCGTGACGATGTACCGCTGAAGGTACTAGAAAATTTTGAATACGAAGAAGAATTCATTCTCAACCCTGGTGACATGCTTTACCTGCCGCCGCGCTACGCCCACGATGGCGTTGCGATGAACGAGTGCATGACGTATTCGATTGGTTTTCGGGCCCCAGAAGGCCGTGGATTAGCTTTGGAATTACTACAGCATATGGTGGACGAACTGGTTGAGGATGCGGCGGACGAAGCAAATGGCGAAGACGAAGACGAAGAAGATGGCGAGTTGTTTGCACCAGCCCTGAAAATACTTTACCAAGACCCTTTGCAATTCGCAGTTTCAGGCCCAGCTGCAATCCCCGAAACGCTGCAAGCCTTTGCTGTAGCCGAGGTGCAGCGTGCCATTGCAGATGCGGACAGCTTGCTCCGACTCCTGGGGGAGAGTCTGACGGAGCCAAAAACTAGCACTTGGTTTGATGCGGGTAGTGCCCCGGATGTCTTCACGAGCGTGGCGCTAGACCGTAGCACCCGCATGATGTATGACGCCAAACATGTGTTTATTAACGGAGAGAGTTACCTTGCTGCGGGCAGGGATGCAGTGTTGATGCGGGCCTTGGCCGATCAACGTTCGCTAGATGCCAAACAACTCAAAAAACCGAGTGCTGATGCACAATCTTTGCTCCGGGATTGGTGTGAAGCGGGGTGGTTGCATGCCAATATTGAGGTGCTTGCTCAGCGCTGATTAAGGGCAATTTACCCCTGGGTTTGTGGGTATTGCACCACGCTCTGCATGTTTGTAAGCGTTGTAAGTCGGGCGTAATCCGGTTTATAATCGTAGGCTGAGACGAAAGAGCTCGAGTCCTTTCGCTCGGTCAAGATGAGCCCCTGTGAGCAGCTATGCCGCGATTTGGAGCCTTGTTTTGACAATTTCCGGAAATTGTTGTCTACCTACTCTCCCGTAACAAATAGGATATCTGAAATGAATAAGTCCCTCGTTTTGGCAGTCGTTATCGCTGCTGCTGCTCTCGTTGCCTGCGGTAAAAAAGAAGAACCAGCTCCAGCACCAGCTCCAGCTCCTGCTGCTGCTCCAGCACCCGAAGCTGCTCCAGCTGTTGCTGCTGTCGCTTCTGCTGTTGACGCTGCTGCTGGTGCCGCAACTGCTGCCGTTGACGCTGCTGCTGCCAGTGCTGCAACCGCTGCTGCTGATGCTGCCGCTGACGCTGCTAAGAAAGCTGCTGAAGCTGCCGCTCCTAAGAAGTAAATTGAATTACTGAAAGCCACTGGATTTATTCAGTGGCTTTCGAAAAAAAGCCCATCAGGCATTAGCTTGACGGGCTTTTTTAATGTGCCTGACCCGTCCTGAAATGAGTTGACACCTTTTCGCTTAAGAAAGGGCAAGTCAAATGGAACCAGGCCTCAAGCGCACCCAGTGCGACTACACGCTGGCTTTTAAACTCAGTGTTGTAGATCAAATAGAAAAAGGCGAATTGACCTACAAAGAGGCGCAGCGCCGCTACGGCATTCAGGGCCTATCCACCGTTTTGGGGTGGTTGCGTAAGCATGGTCGCCAACATTGTGCCCACTCACAGTGGGTTTGTTTACCTGAGTTTGGTAACCGATGCGTACTCCCGAAAGGTCGTAGGACACCACGTTCATGACAGTTTGCACACTGAGCAGGTCAGTCAGGCTGCTGAAGGCAGCACTCAAGCATCGGCAAAGCCACCAGCGATTGATCCACCATTCGGACAGAGGCATTCAGGGCGGATTCAACCGGCCGTCGCAACACCCTAATCATGGAGGTGTTTATGGGACGACCCGCAGGGTGGATGCAGAAGTTGACGGGGCGAGGAGCGATGCGGTCGCCGGGTGCGCCGTCGCTTCGTCGCGAGGTGAAGCGAAGGTTTTGGGAGCAGATTGCGACCGGGATCACGAGTGAGAGAGCGGCCGAAGCTGTTGGCGTGTCGCAGCCGGTAGGAACGCGTTGGTTCAGG
>JAYUED010000183.1:0-3240 GCA_043739385.1 Betaproteobacteria bacterium
AGACACCCTCATGTACGGACCCGGCAGCAGTCGATCTGGTGAAAACGATCTACCAGCAAAGCTTCGATAAGGAGCTGGCGGCCATGAGCGACGAGCGCATGCAACGGGTTCAGTACACCGCCAAAGACACGAAGATTTCGGTGGAATCCATCAGAACGGCTAGTGCCGACGATGCGGTTGGCAAACGAACCTGTGACGCGCAGTTGATAGCCACGGTTCCGGCAGATGCAGTCCCCACCGTTCCCGAATTGAAGAACCAGTTGCGTTCCATCTATGAATCTCAGGGTGTCAGCATGGACGGCACGGCCATCAAGGGACAAGTGACGTACACGGCTCAACGCACCGAAGACAAAGGCGAATTGCTTGTTTCACTGGTGGGGCATATGCCAGTCATGAGCTATCTCCATGACGTGGCGATGTTCAGAGTCTGGGACAAGGGTGTACCGACCACACCAGAGGCCGCCACCAAACCGTCGGCCTCAACGGTGAACTGGAGCAGTTTTCTGGGTCAATCCGCGTCGGTAGCACTGAGTGATGCGGTCGTCAGCAGTCAGTTCAAGACTCTGCTTGGTGACAAGTACCCGGTATTCCAAACCAACATGGAGGTCGCCGGAGAGCTTCATGCCGAGGACGGCAATTTGATCGTTGGCAGCGGAAACGCACCCCACGACGGTGGCACCAATGAAGCCATGTTCGCCGTCAACACAGCCACAGGCAAGTATTACGCGGTGCTTTTCACCGATGGCAAGACGTTCAACGCATTTGGGGTGGCAAACATGCGCGAGTTGCCAGCTCCTTTACTTCAATGGTTTCAAGACAAAGGCGGTAAATTGTGAAGCACATCATCAATCGTATTTGGACTGTATCTATCCTGGCATGTACTGGCACTATTGCGCACACCACCTTTGCGTTGGCTCAATCCAGCAACCCCTATGCTGATGGCAATGCCGCCGCGCCCGACGAATGGTTGTTGGTCAAGAAAGGTAACCCGTGGTGGTATGAAACCAAGCCGAGTCCGACGCCAGTTCAGCTTCAAAAGCGCACGCCAACGGCAGCAGAGCAAGCCATCATTGAAAGAGCACGCGCATTGGTCGCCAATCGGCCCGCCAAAGCGTTTGTTTTGATGGATGGTGACACGGTACTGTACTCAGAGACAAAAGCGCCAGCGGACGCTGATTCCGTCTTCTTTGGCTTCTCCATGGGCAAGACGGTCACAGCTATGGCCGTTGGTCAGGCCATCTGCGCCGGAAAGCTCAAGCTGGAAACCAAGGCCAACGAGGTTATGCCGGAACTAAATGGCAAAGCACTGGGCAATGCCACTGTGCGCGATCTACTACGAATGGCATCCGGTGCGGCTGATCCCAACCCGGACAGTTCAGTCTGGACACCTGACCAGTTCAAAGAGTGGGGGCGTGGCAATCTGAATCTGGTTAACTTGGTGACGGAGGATCGTATTGCCAAAGCCGCCAAGGGCGTGTTCTCAGACTTCAAACCGGGTGAAGTGTCCACATATAAGAGTACAGACCCCTACGTGCTGGGCATCATGGTCAGCCGCGCCACGGGCACAGTGTGGAGCCAATGGATTCAGGAACAAATCTTGAACCCAATGGGTGCCGCCAAACCGGGTCTGTACGTTCAAGACCGTCAACAAAACGGACTGGCCGACAGCGGTTTGCGTATGCGTTTAGATGACTGGATGCGGTTCGCCGTTTGGGTCAAGCGCAGTTCCAAAGAACAGGGCTGCTTTGGTGACTACGTGCGTGCAGCCACCAGCACTCAGATTTCCAACGGAAGTAACCCCAGTACCCGCAAGATGGGCAAGCTGTTTGGTGGCTACGGCTACTTCACATGGACAGAGAACAGCATCGTTCCCAATACTGCATGGGCTTCTGGCTGGGGTGGTCAGCGCATTGGCTGGAATACCGACCCGAACAACAATCGGATGGTTATCACCTTCTCCAACGTGGAAAGCTGGATGCCGGATGTTTACGAGCTTGCCAAAGACTGGAACCGAGTATCCAAATAGGCTCAGCAATGTAAACAGCTTTCCGAAGTGGTACACAGTGGCTTGTAACAGCAGTCTCTAGCACTACAGTGGCTCAGTTGAAACCATCAATGTTAGTAGCCACAAACATGCGGAATTGATGGTGGTGACTGGCAACTGCAATCAGCCGCTGAGTCATCATCAAAACCAGTGCCAGACGCCGGAAATAAGCGGTTTTGGCAGCTTTCAGTGGCTACGACATACCGGAGTGGCTTCGATGCGGAAAACGCGCCAAATCGCCAAGCACAGAGAATCCACATTGTGAAAATGGCGGTTTGAACACGTCAATTTTTGTGCGATCACCACGACTGCTTGCACAGCATAGAACGACATAAGTATTCGCTGCGCAAGTTGTCGTGGGCTCACTCCTATTTACTTCGTGTGTTTGACCATGCGGTCCCACTCGCCTTCATACGAGCTGTAGCCTGATCCCGCGTTAAACATCTTGCGGATGGTCAGCGTGGCTTTGCGTTGCTCCGCTGGAGTCAAGTGGTTGCCGACATCAACCCCAGTCTGATCGAAGACGCGACGGCGGCTTTCACGGTAGGTTTCGTGCGTGACACCACGAGTAAATGCGGTCCCGTCGCCCAAAATCCAAGCGCGGAATTTCTGCTGCAACGTTGGGGTGAGTTCATCCACTGCGGCGACATCAGGCACTTTTCCATCGGTCAGACGCAAACGGTTATCCCATGCAGCCAGTAACGAACGAACCTTTGCCGATGTCCAAGCCAGCGGGTTGTCAAGTCCGCGCTCAGTCAGTTCTTCACGGCGAAGCGTCAATTCGGTGCGGACAAACCCTTCAGACATACCCATCAGGAAAATACGACCGTAAACGTTATCCGGCATAGGGCGGGCTTGAAGCTCAACGTCTTTGCGGTAAATTTTGAGGCTACGGCGCTTGGAATGCTGCCCCACATAGAACGTGTTGTCATCGTAAAACGCGATGTCTTTGGCCTTACCCACCAAGTGGTTGCGGATGGCGAACATCATTGCTGCCGCACGCTCTTCTGTTCCGCAATCAATGTGCTTAGCCAGGTCCACACGGGTAAGACGGTAGCCACCAGATTCAATCGCGGCACGCTCTGCTGAGGTTGGACGAATGCCCATTAAGTTGCAAATAGCTTTGATGCCTTGCAGGCAACCACGGTGCATGTCTTCAATGCCGATGAGATTCTGCCCAGTCAGGAACTTAGGGA